>NZ_JAUSQK010000001.1:1962606-2616809 GCF_030811115.1 Olsenella profusa DSM 13989
TCCCGCTACCCACAGGGGGCCAGTCGCGTGCTGGTGCGCACGGTCACGGGCCGTGCCGTGCCGCGCGGTGGCCATCTCACCGACGTGGGCGTCATGCTCTTCAACGTGACGACCATGTCGGCCATCGGCGGGTTCCTCCAGACGGGCATGCCCCTCATACGGAGGCGCATCACGGTGACGGGCGATGCCGTCGCGCGTCCCCAGAACCTCGAGGTGTGCATCGGTGCGCCCATCCGCGAGGTGCTCGCGCACTGTGGCATCGCACGCGAGCCCACGAAGGTCATCATCGGTGGACCCATGATGGGCAAGGCCCAGGTGAACCTCGATGCCCCCATCGTGCGCCAGGAGAGTGGCCTTCTGGCCTTTGGGGACCACACGCCCACGAGCGCCCGTACGGCCGCCTGCATCCGCTGCGGGACCTGCACCAACTCGTGTCCCATGATGCTCTCGCCCATGGAGATACAACGAGCCTATCGGCGCAGGGACGTGGCCGCCCTCGACGCGCTCATGGTGGACCTCTGCGTGGAGTGCGGCACCTGCTCCTATGTGTGCCCCTCCCACCAGCCGCTCATCCCCTCCGTGGGGCTCGCCCGCAGGATGCTCAAGGCGGAGCGTCGCAGGGAAGGGAGGGGCTGACATGTCGAGGGAACCCAACGTAACGCTCTCGCTGGGGCCGGCACCCCAGCTCGTGACGCCCGTCACCACGCGCACCATCATGCGGAACGTCCTCATCGCCCTGGCACCCTGCCTCGTGGCGTCCCTCGTCCTCTTCGGCCTCGATGCCCTGCGCGTCACGGCGACCTCCGTCGTCGCGTGCGTGCTCCTCGAGTGGCTGTGGTGCCGTCTCAGGAAGGTCCCGAGCACCGTGGGCGACCTCTCGGCCGCGGTCACGGGTGTCCTTCTGGCCTTCAACATACCAGCGGGCATGCCCACCTACATGGTCGTGGTCGGTGCCTTCGTGGCCATCATCCTCATCAAGGAGCTCTTCGGAGGCATCGGCTGCAACTTCGCCAACCCAGCCATCATGGGGCGCATCGTGCTGTCCATAGCCTTCCCCGCGGCCATGACCACCTGGGTGGTCCCGCGCGTCACGCTCTCCTCCGTCGACGCGGTGAGCTCGGCCACCATGCTCGCCCCCTCGGCGACCAGGATCCCCCTCTGGGACATGTTCGTGGGTACCGAGATGGGCACCCTCGGAGAGACGAGCGCCCTGGCCATCCTGGTGGGACTCGCCTACCTCCTGGCCACCCACACCATCACCTGGCATATCCCCGTCGTCTACGTGGGCCTCGTCTTCGTCCTCTCGGCCCTCATGGGGTTGGACGCCCCGGCCCAGGTGCTCTCGGGCGGCCTCATGCTGGGCGCCGTCTTCATGGCGCCGGACTATCCCACTGCCACGATCACGCCCCAGGGCAAGGTGGCCTATGCCATCGGCCTCGCCCTCATCACCTGCCTCATCCGCTTCTGGGGCAACATGAACGAGGGCTGCGCCTACGCGATCCTCTTCATGAACCTCCTCGCCCCCTACATCAACGAGCTCACGGTGGACACGCCCCTCGGCGGCACCAGGCCCAGCCTGCGCGTGCGGCTGCGGGACCGGGGAGGTGAGACCCATGAGTAGGCCACGGGAGGGGGCGATCCTCCCCCTCGTCCTCAAGGCGGGCCGGCCTGTCTTCGTGCTCGTTGCCATCTGTCTCGTGGCGAGCGCGCCGCTCGCCCTCGTCAATGCCCTGACGGCTCCTGTCATCGCCGATGCGGCGCGGGAGCGCGCCCAGGCCACCTACCGCTCCCTCATGCCCGACGCTGCGCGCTTCGAGGAGGTCCCCTGCGAGGTCGAGGGCGTCACCACGGCGCTGCGCGCGCTCGATGCGACGGGCGCGCCCATCGGCTATGTGGTGGTGGCCGAGGCTCAGGGCTATGGTGGGGAGCTTCCCATCGCCGTCTCCTTCTTCCTCGATGGCAGCGTCGGGAGTATCGTTGCCATGGACAACGAGGAGACGCCGGGCTTGGGCAAGCGGGTCGCAGAGCCCGACTTCTCTGACCAGTTCGTGGGACGTCCCGCCGAGGAGGTCGCCCTCGCGGACGTTGACACCATCAGTGGGGCGACTATCTCCTCGAAGGCATACGTCCTGGCGTTCAACCGGGCGATCGAGGCATACCAGGAGGTGCAGGGATGAGCGAGAGGAACGAGGGGGCCAAAGACGGGCGGACACCGGCCCTGTCAGGGGTGTTCTCCCAGGGGATCCTCAAGGACAACCCCGTCCTGCGCCAGATGCTCGGGCTCTGTTCGACGCTGGCCATCACCACGGCGGTCACGAACGGCATCGGCATGGGGGCGGCCACCACCTTCGTGCTCGTGTGCTCCGGGGTCGTGGTGTCGCTCCTCAGGCGGGTGATCCCCACCACGGTGCGCCTGCCGGCCTACATCACCATCGTCGCGAGCTTCGTCACCCTCGTGCAGATGCTTGTCAGGGCCCATGCGCCCGCCCTCGACGAGAGCCTGGGCATCTACCTGCCGCTCATCGTCGTCAACTGCATCGTCCTCGGGCGTGCCGAGGCCTTCGCCTCCAAGGGCACGCCCGTGAGGGCGGCAGCGGACGGCCTGGGCATGGGGGTGGGCTACACGCTTGCCCTGGTGCTCGTCTCGGCCATCCGCGAGCTTCTGGGCGCGGGCACCCTCCTGGGGGTGCGTCTGCTGCCTCCCACCGTGGAGCCCCTGCTCATCATGGTCACGCCGGCGGGGGGCTTCGCCACCCTCTCCGTCGTGATGGCGGCCTCCATCTGGCTGGAGCAGGCCCGGCAGCGCCGGGCGGGCCTGGCCGCCCGTCCGTCCCGCACGGCGGAGGAGGTCTGCGCGTCATGCGACCTGGGCTGCATGACGGCTGGCAGCGAGTGCGTCGGGCCTGACGTGGGGGTCTCCCTCGTGCGGACCGAGGGAGCGCTCGCCGGAAGTGGGGAGGGGGGCGAGGCCTGATGGCGACCTACGCGGCGATTCTCTTCGGCATGATCCTCTCGGACAACCTCGTGCTCGCGAAGTTCATGGGCATGTGCCCCTTCCTGGGCGTCTCGAAGCGGCTTGACTCCGCCGTGGGCATGGGGGCGGCCGTCACGCTGGTGATGGTCGTCGCCATGTCGGTCACCTGGCCCATCCAGCAGCTCCTGGACCTCTGGGGCATCGGCTACCTGCAGACCGTCGCCTTCATCCTCGTCATCGCCATCCTCGTGCAGCTGCTGGAGATGGCCATCCGCAAGCAGTTCCCGCCGCTCTACACGTCGCTCGGTGTGTACCTGCCGCTCATCACCACCAACTGCGCCGTCTTGGGCGTCACCATCCTTGCCATCGAGGACGGCTACACCTACCTGGAGTCGCTCGTGGCGGCGCTCGGCGGGGGGGCTGGGGTTCCTCTTTGCCATGATCCTCTTCTGTGGCGTGCGGCGGCGGGTGGAGGAGGCCGACCCTCCTGAGGCCTTCAAGGGCATGCCCATCACACTCATGGCCGCCGCCATCGTGGCGATGGCCTTCATGGGCTTCGCGGGCGTCATCGAGAACCTCTTCGGCGTCTAGGGGGAGGGCATGCAGACGATAATCCACTCCGTCCTCCTCATCGTCGTCATCGGTCTCGTGGGCGGCGTCATCCTCGTGATAGGGTCCAGGCTCTTCTCCGTGGAGGTGGACTCGCGGCTGTGGCACGTCATAGACATGCTGCCCGGCCTCAACTGTGGCTCGTGCGGCAACCCGGGCTGTGCGGGCTACGCCAGCGCCATCCTCGCGGGCGCCCCCTGCGACCTCTGCGGGCCGGGAGGGGAGGCCACGGCCAACGCCATCGCGCTCTACCTCGGCAGGGATCCCGGTCACACCACGGTAAGGAAGGCCGTCGTCACCTGCAACGGCGCCGCCGACCGCCTGCGCTCCGTGGAGGCCTACGAGGGCGACCCCAGCTGCCGCGTCTTCGACCTCATGGGGTACATGACGGAGTCGTGCACCTATGGCTGCCTGGGGCTCGGCGACTGTGTGGCGTCGTGTCCCTTCGACGCCATCCGCATCAACGGGAACCATGTCGCCGCGATCGACGTCGGGCGCTGCATGGCCTGTGGAATCTGCGTGGACGTATGCCCGCGCCATGTCATCGCCATTCACGAGCGCTCGCAGACGGACAGTCCCTCCGTCGTCCTGTGCTGCAACACCATGATGGGCAAGCGCGCCCAGGAGGCCTGTGCCAACGCCTGCATCGGCTGCGGACGCTGCGTGGGGGCCTGCCCCGAGGGATGCATCACGGTCATGGACCACGTCGCCCGGATCAACGACGCATGCTGCACGGGCTGTGGCAGCTGCATCGAGGTGTGCCCCGCGAAGGCCATCCGTCCCATCGACCTCTCGCGCCGGGAGAAGGGGGCTCTCGTCTAGGTCCCGCGTGCCCCGCAGCTCCGCTGGCCGACCGCAAACAGCGAAAACGGGGCCGTTCGTAAGTGTTAACAATGGCTGTGCCGCATCTGCACTAAGGTACAAGTCACATGTGAATGTCAGAGGAGGGGAACGGCAACATCCAAGCCGGAGATGGAGGAGCCATGCAAGTCGATGCACGCGATCTTTTCAACCCCAAGCCGGTCATCATGGCACTCGAGGCGCTGTCGGAGCTCAGGGAGGGCGAGACGCTCGCCGTCTCCGTCAATGACGGCATGGCGGTTGAGAGCCTGGTGAGGCTTGCCGACGAGCAGCACTGCAAGTTTATGCGCGAAGACGAGGGCGACTACACGGTGATCACGCTTGCCCCCACGGAGCCCATCGTCACGAACAAGCCCATCGAGCGGGCCGTTGCCCTCATGGATGTGATCGATCAGCAGCCGACGGTCATCATTGGGTCGGAGGCCGTCGGTTGTGGCGACAAGGAGCTCGGCCGCATTCTCATGGGCGAGATCATCTACGACATGGCCTTGCAGGAGGTGGCACCACGGGAGCTCGTCTTCGTCAACAGCGGTGTCAAGCTCACCACTACGGGTAGCAACATCATCGACCAGCTCAAGATGATCGAGGCACTGGGGGCGGACATCCACTCCGAGGCCGTGAGCCTTGACGGATATGGCCTGACGGAGCAGGTGGAGGTCGGTGACATCATCCAGCCGTACAACATCGCGCAGATCCTCGTGAGCCGCACCAACGTCGTCATGCTGTAGGGCCGGTACCATCGTATCGGTTGTTCACGAGACGGCGGTCTCCCCTACCTTGGTCGGGCGTGCGTATGACAAAAGCGTGCGTCTCAGTGCCAGTTCTGTCGCTGAGACGCACGCTTGGCTAAGGGGTGGCGTCGTGGGATGTGATATAGCTGGGGGTTAGCGCGGGGTGTCCTCGCCCTCTTCCTGTGCAGCGAGGGTGATTCTACTAGCCTGGTAGGCTCCCTGCTCATCCTTATATCTGAAGAAATCAATCGCGATTGTGTCGCCGACTACCACGTCATCCAGCTGATCCTCTATCCCCCAGGCAGCCACGTCGAAGAGTACGGTGTCACCCACCCCGAAGTCTTCCTCGGAACTCATACTCGTCTCTTCCACGTGCACTGTGACGAGACCCCTCTCCTGATCGATCGAGAGGACTGTCCCCCTGCACTCGTAGAGCACCCACACGTTGCCTCCCACCAACCCTTTGTCGGGGGGCTGCTCATAGAGGGTGTAGGCTACCAGCCCCAGAGCGGCGAGGGCAACCGATAGCAACACGATCCACTTGAGTGCGCTACGCATAGACAAAAGCTCCGTAGGTCGTACTGTAGTCCGATGGAACGTATGAGAGGTACATCACTGAATCATACCATCCATCAGCGACTACAAGGGTATTGATGGCTTGGCCGGTTGCCTTCTTGGTGGCGATTGCATAGCCTTGTGCACACATCGAGTGTCCTATGGGGCTTCCGTAGAAAATGGCTGATACTATGCTGTTCCGGCCTGCAGCAACCTGTTGCTTGAAGTCTTCGAAGGATGGCTTGGACACGGTCTGCCCTGTCACAAGTGTGCCCTTGTTTTGGGCATATAGCTGAAAACCAGGGGCGATGTGTCGTCTGATGACACATCGAGCTGAATTCCTAGTCCAAAATGCCATCAGATGTACACTCGTATACCCGTACGTTAGGTCGTTGATCAAGATGAATGTAACTTATCTAGCATGCGGTTCTATCCGATAAGGAACCTTAGGACTACACAGGAGATCAACAAGATCGCCAAGCCTCGGATGCAATCTTCAAGGATTCTCCTTGGAGTTTCCTGACAGAGATTGTAGCGTTTGGTTGCTGCAGCTATTGCATAGTAACCGTCGCTCTTCATGATTGGTGCAAGATTCGTAATCATCGTGAGCAAAACAAAATCTGATGCGCCCCCAAGTCTGAGCTTTCCCAAGCAAACTATGAGCAAGAGTGCTGCATTAGCAGCATTGCCAGCGAGATATACGGCCATACGTTTGTAGGTAGGTAGTAAATAGCTATCTGATGTGTCTACATAGAATGTGGGAAAAATAAAAGTGAACTTGAATCCAATGCCTATCTTGGCCGCAGAATAGAAAAAATGCAGCACTAATGCATGAGCTAGCTCATGCATCGCTACATTTCCTACAATAAATATGATTGACAGTGGTAGGGGACATAGACTTGCATGTGGAGAAGATAGCAGAGAAAGCAAAAGTCCAGCAAATATGAGGGCGATTTCAATGCATAGAGGGAGAGCATCATCCGAAATCACTAGCTTGCCCCAAAGTATGTCATTGTCTCGAATCTGCTCATATGTTTTTGTGTCTGGATGGTAATACTTACCATCCACCCTTATTAATTGCAGCTTTGACGGCGAATCTTCAATATAGAGAGCTCTTCGCCCCCTAATGATTTTAGTTGAGGACTTCATTGCGGAACTGGTTGAAAAATCGAGTGTCACGGAATAGATATTCACATGCTTCGCATGGGGTTGAAAACTCACTTGGACAGTCAGCCTCATCTGAGATGACATCTAGGAATGGAGTCAGCCCTTTTGTGAACAATGAGACAAGCAGTTTATTGTGTTTCGTCCGACTGATAACCTTAGAGAGAGGCTCTACTGTCAAATCTCCGATTCTCAGAATCGTACCTTCAACCACTTGTGAACAGCATGGATAGACTTGAAGTGCGGTGTTGATGAGCAGCGTATGCTTGAGGGCCACTGAACAAGGCAGCTTCTCTTTTCCAAATCGATAAGGGCGAATGAAGCGTTCTTCATCGAAATTAGTTGCCAGACCCGTTCTCATAACGGGCTGATAAAGGAAATTACAACGATAGGCATATTCGCCAAGCATATCTAAGACGGTTCCCGCACTCATGGAGTCTTTCAGGAAGCATCCTACGATATCTGTGGGTATTCCTTTGTTCCAAGCGAGATCGATGAGCGTTTTGATGCTATTTAGGTCGACGTATTTGCAATGGAATTCGTCATAGCTAAACGATATATATTTGATTCGCTGACTATTCCTGGTAAGAAACGAGCTTGCTTTTTTTGGGTCTCTTCCCCAAAAGCCATTTGTTTTGAGTGATATTCTCATAGGGCGGCCGAAGTCGTAGTCACACACAGCTTGTACGAGATCTGGATGCATCATTGGCTCACCACCTGTGATACCAACATATGTGATCGACCTTACCTCTTTTATCTGACTGAGCACTGCCGTGAGTTCTTGATGCGTAAGAGTGTGATGTTGCTCCTGAAGCTCCGGCTTACCAGCGCAACACATCTTGCATCGTGCGTTGCAGTCATCGGTTAGCACGAGTCCCACGCTATCGAATACCATTTTCAAGCCACCTCTTTTTCAATAAGAGAATTACAAGAATGTTGAGTACTGCGATCCCAAGGGCATAGGCAAGACAGAGGGGGATATGAGGCATCTCGTTTGCCGTGAAGGTCGAGAGATCGGTGATGTTCCTTTCAAGATCCTTGTAGACGAAGCCATTTTGCTCAAAGAACTGTAGGAACCTCAGGGATTCGTTTGAGAGGGCGACATAGAGTGCAACGAGCGAGTAGATGAAACTGACAAAGTACGACCTGATGAAGGTTCCAAGGATACAAGCAAGCATCGTATAGAAGGAAAAGTATGTGACTATGACTGCTACAAAGTGCAGCAACATGCTGAGGAAAGGTCGGAAATCGCCAAAGTGAAGGCAGGTAACGGACAGCCCGATGGTAGCTCCTAGCGTGAAGAACAGTATGAGACATAGGTCCTTCGCAACGAAGTAGCGGACCGAGCCCATTCCTAGGTCTCGATAGAAGAGGATGGATTTCTCGCTGAAGTCGAGACAGACGTAGGACGCCGCCAAGGCAGGAAGTATGAAGACACCCAGTTGTGTAAGAACGACGTAGGTCCCGAGCAACGTCCCCTCAAGGTCGACTCCGTCAGGATAGGCGGGAATCTGCATGACATACCCAAGAGCGAACAGGCCCATGGACAGCGCGACCGTGATGGGGAGATACACGCCATGAGAGAAGCGTCGAAGTTCGACTAGCATGGAACGCCACCTCCTATATAGCGCCTTACTATGGTTTTCGTCGGAAGGTCCTTCTCTATGTGCCCATCCTCAAGGAGATAGTTGGCTCCTGGCATTTCTGTGAGATCAGACAGATCATGGGTAATGTTGATAGAGGTTATTTCCGGGCGATTAAGGTACTTGTTAAAGAACGACCGTATCGTTCGCGTGCTTGTCTGATCGAGTGCGGAAGTGCATTCGTCGAGCACGATGACTTTTGGGTTCTTGGAGAGAAAGAAGAGAATCTTGAGTTTCTGCCTCTGGCCGTCGCTGAGTCTCCTAAGCCTTAGACCTTCCTGGATTGAGGCTATGTTCAGGCCCTGATACAGCCTACGGCAGGCATTGCCATCAGAGTGTGCTTCTGCGGCTCTGATGACATCAGATACGTGGAGATCGAGTGGCAGACCGCTGTAGCTTCCGATTACGCTCACTTCTCCACCTTGGGTGGACACGATCCCCCCGTGTGGTATGAGCCCCGCGAGCGACTTGGCGAAGGTAGACTTGCCACTGCCGTTTTTGCCTAGAAGATGGTTGATACGACCTGCGGGAAACGAGACATCCGCATGACTCAGTACCGTTCTGTTTCTAAATCCGACCGAGTAATCAATTAGCTTCATGATGATTGTCCAAAATGGTACACGGAAAGGCCCGTGGACTCCATGGAGGCCACGGGCCCCTCGTTGGTCTACCAGCCAATGAAAGTGGCGTTTACGTTCTGGAAGAGATATACAGGGCTAAGGACATCCTCGAGCCTGCATGTCTCAAGTTCCTTCTCGAGTTCTTTCTGTTCCATGGGGTTTTCGACAATGAAATCATCTATGGTCTGGCGCGGATCTTGGTTATCCATGGCAATCCTCAACTCTTCCTCTCGTTCTGAATGCGATTGCATGCTGGTCGACCATGCTTTGCATTGTGCTCGATCAGTCTTAAGGTCAAATAAAGCAGATACTAAGAAAGTCATAAGATGCGCCATGGAAAAATAACGTATGAGCTGAATGGCTATAATCCAAATTGTGGCAGGATGTCCCGGGAGATGTCGGTTCTCATGCACGAAAAGGTATTGGTGGTAGAGGACGACCGGGACATTTCGACCATCGTGATGGACTGCTTGAGTGCCGAGGGATATGAGTGCCATGCAAGCTATGCTGGCAACGATGCACTGAGAGAGTTTGGGGCCCAGCCCTATGATCTGGTCATCTGCGACCTCATGTTGCCGGGGTGTCCGGGAGAGCGGGTCGTGAGTGCCATAAGGTCAAGAGATAGCACTATACCCATACTCATTATATCTGCCCGTGGAAGTACTTCGGACAAGGTAGATCTCTTGTCGCTTGGCGCAGATGACTATCTGGCCAAGCCCTTTGACATAGCGGAGCTGATAGCACGCGTCGGCGTCCAACTGCGTCACACGAGACATGAGGATTCCGAGAAGATCGGCCGTAGTTGGGTCTCAGTGGGTAGGTGGGTGCTGGACCGGGATTGCAGGACGCTTGAGATCGACAAGGTTTCGTTGTCTCTGACATGCATAGAGTTCAATCTCGTCGAGGCGCTCGTCAGCCATCCCAAAAGGGTTTTTACGCGTCCAGAGCTATTCGAAATTGCCTGGGGCGAACGTTTTTCCAATGATGCAGGGACGGTGAATGTCCATATATCGAACATTCGAACAAAGCTGAGGCCGACGGGGACCGATTCCTACATTGATACCGTTTGGGGTGTAGGATTCAGGCTCGTTGTTCCACAAGATGATGGGGAAATCCCCGCGTGAACGCCCTCGAGACAGCATCCTTAACGAAGGTGTGGGGTAGGGTGAAGGCCGTCAATGCGGTGTCGATGCATGTAGAGAATGGCGCGATCTATGGGCTTGTCGGTGATGCGGGGTCTGGAAAAACAACGCTGCTGAGCCTAGCTTCTGGGCTGATGGCTGCTGATACGGGTGAAGTCATCTTGTTCGGTAACCGTTCGACGCGATATTCCCGAACTCGTGTTGGGGCGATGCTTGGGCCACAATCCACCATTGGATATCTCACTGCGCTTGATAATCTCATGATCAAGGCCTTGGCCAGTGGATTGGTTGACGCCCGAGCTCGCTGTATTGAGGTTCTGGATACCCTTGGTGTGAACGATATTAAGGTTCGTGTTAGATATTCTTCAGTCGACCAGCGTGTACGCATCAGAATCGCGCTCGCCCTTGTCAATAGGCCCGATTTGCTCTTATTGGATGAGCCATTTGTGGGGCTTGACTCTCGTTCGTCCCTTGAACTTAGCTCAACCCTTCTTACACTTAACGAGGAAACGGGGATTACCATCGTCATGGCCTCGCGACGAATAGGCTGGCTCCAGTCAATGGCGACACATTATGGTGTCCTGAAACAGGGGCGCTTACAGCGTGAGGTTTCCACGACACGCCTGCTGGTCGAATGCGATGGCTCAATTAGGCTTCGCACTGTTGATTTGCCGAGGGTTATGGTTCTACTTGAGGAATCCTTGGGACCCGACTGCATCGAATCGTGTCGCGATATGATGACAGGAGAGGACTATCTTTGCATAAGGGATACCGATGAGTACCTGCTGTCTGGGTTGCTGCACGATATGGACGCAGAGGTACTTGAGATGTACAGGTCAAGGAGGAGTCCTGAAGAGGTGCTTTTGGATGGTGCAAGGGACTCATCATGACAAATCTGTTATTATCAGATTTTTATCGCATATCGCGGACTAGGCCGTGTTGGATTCTGGCTGTCATCGTTGTTGCCTTAGGTGCTTGGTCAGCACTCGTTGTGTCGGAGTCGGGCTTGGGTCTTGGTGTATCTGCATCACTCGTCTTTGGCGTGCATGGGTGGTATGGCGCAAGTGTGCCCGCATCCGAAAGCGCAAAGTTTCTGACGCAAGCGTGGGGGCAGGCCTTTCTTGCGGGTGGCTCATTGACGCTTGTTATCTCGCTTTTTGGTGCGGGCCTCATGTCATCCGACTTCGTATGGGGCTATGAGTGCAATCTACTGGGAACGGGCTGCTCCAGGCGCCTCTATCTCCTTGAAAAGGTCGTCCTTTGCACAATGGCATCTGCCTTGGTGTTGCTGCTTTCTGCGGGCGCATCTCGGTTGACGCTTATCGCGAGAGGATTCTCGTTCTCTTTTTCGGAAGAGGCTTGGATGCTTACCGGGTGGCTTGTACTTGCATGGCTGCATCTCACCGCTTATGCTGCGCTTTCGTTGCTGTTGACTGCCGTTCTCAAAAGTCGAACGAAGGGAATGGTGGTCGGTGCAGCAATGGGATCGGGGATTATTGGCATGGCCGTATGGGCGTCTTTCATGATGGCTGCGCGGCAATGGCCCGCTCTTTCGCGGATTGCAACATTGCTTCCCTATTGCAATGGCCAGCTGTTGGGACAAGGTTCTCAGATTTTCTTTGACATATATGGGAGTACCGAATCGGACGTTGCCAACAGGGTGCTTACGATCTTGGGGAATGCGGGAATCGATCCGCTGTGGCACATCTTGCTTGTGGACGTTGCCGTCCTTCTGCTGGTGTTGGTAGGCATATGTGCGCTTGGACGCTGGAGCAGACATTGATTGGCCTGATAGTTGGAGTGGCACTCGGCTTTCTTTTTGCGAGCCTTATCTATGAGGGTGAGATTCGTCGACAGGGACGAATATTCGAGGACAAGACCTCTTTGGGAAGCATTCACATGGGGGCAATGCTTGCTAGCCGAGGATGGAGAAGATTTGCCCGGATAGTGAATGCCCACCTCGCTCTCATGCAGCAGCAATTGAGTGCAAGCCTTGCGGAGCAGAGATCCTTCAGGCGGGGCTTGTCTGCTCTTGGTCATGATATGCGTACCCCTCTTACCGGTGTGAAGGGATACGTGCAGCTTGCAAGAAGGACAGTAGACGATCCTGGGATACAAGCGCGCCTTGATGCCGCAGTCGAAAGAATAGATGCGGCTGAGGGCATGCTTGACAGGCTGCAGGTATACGCGCGGGCGAATGATCCCGATCGCAGCTACATATATGAGCAGGTGGGAGTGCTGACATTACTGATTGAAGTTCTTGACGATCATGAGATCGAGTTTCGCCAACGGGGATGGGAGCCGCGTGTCAGCTTCGAAAACGAAGCGCTTCGAGTTGTTGCCGATCGAGAGGCCCTTCGGAGAGTCCTTGACAATCTCGTTGTTAATGCCTTGCGTCATGGGGTGTCCCCGCCCTCCCTTTTCCAGCAGGGCGATGCAAACCAATGGAGCCTTAGCATTACAAACGACTTGAAGGAGGGGGAAGCGGTGGATATGACTCATCTCTTCGATCGCTTTTGGAAGGCAGATGCCTCGCGCCGTGCGTCTGGCATGGGCTTGGGTCTTTCTATTGCACACTCCCTTGCGCGTGATATGGGGATGTCTCTGCGAGCCACGACTGGCGATGGCGCCATTAGCTTCATCTTGTCCCCGTTGTGCCGGGACAAGTCGAATACCTGCTAGAATCGTTCATCGTATGTCCGCATGCAGGAAAGGTCTTCCCCATGAGCGAGAGCGCAAGCGAAAACACGAGTTACCCGTCGTATGACGCCCAGACCATAGAGACCAAGTGGCAGCAGAGGTGGGAGGACGAGGGCCTCTACAGGACCGACGAGGACCCCGCCAAGCCCAAGCGGTATGTGCTCGAGATGTTCCCGTACCCCTCCGGCGACCTGCACATGGGTCATGCGCGCAACTACACCATCGGCGACGCCATGGCCCGCCAGGCGCACATGCGCGGCTTTGACGTGCTGCACCCCATGGGCTTCGACGCCTTCGGCCTGCCGGCGGAGAACGCCGCCATCAAGCACCACACGCAGGCGGCCAAGTGGACCTACCAGAACATCGACCGGGCCGTGCGCACCATGAGGCGCATGGGCTTCTCCTTTGACTACGACCGCATGTTCAACACCTGCGACCCCGAGTATTACCGCTGGGGCCAGTGGATGTTCATCCAGATGTGGAAGAGGGGCCTGGCCTACCGCGCCACCTCGCCGGTCAACTGGTGCCCCGGCTGCAAGACGGTGCTCGCCAACGAGCAGATCGTGGACGGCCGCTGCTGGAGGTGCGGCTCCATCCCCGAGAGGCGCAACCTCTCGCAGTGGTACCTCAAGATCACCGACTACGCCCAGGAGCTCCTGGACGACCTCGACACGCTCACGGGCTGGCCCGAGAACGTGAAGGCCCAGCAGCGCAACTGGATCGGCCGCTCCGAGGGTGCCGAGATCGACTTCAGGCTGGCGGACGAGGACGGTGTGACGCCCACGGATCGCACCATTACCGTGTTCACGACGCGCGCGGACACGCTCTTCGGCACCACCTTCATGGTGCTGCCGCCCGAGAGCGAGCTTGCCGAGGAGTTGGTCGTGGGCACCGAGCACGAGGCCGCCTATCGCGAGCTGCGCGCTGCCACCGAGAGGGTCTCCAGCGTGGAGCGTCAGGGCTCCGATCGCGAGAAGCACGGCGTGCCCACCGGCCGCTTCGTCATCAATCCCATCACGGGCGAGCCGTTTCCCATCTGGGTGGCGGACTACGTGCTCATGGACTATGGCACCGGCGCCGTCATGGGCGTGCCCTGCGGCGACCAGCGCGACTTCGAGTTCGCCAAGAAGTATGGCCTGGACATCGTCCCCATCATCTGCGAGAAGGATGGTCCGCTGTACGAGCGCCTCAAGGATCAGAGGGACATCGTGGTTCGCGACGTCGACTGGGACGGCGCCATGGCCATCGAGGGATATCTCGTGCAGTCCGGTGCGTTCACGGGCCTCAAGGGCGGCAAGCACTCGGAGGGCGTCGCGGCCATCCTCGGCTGGCTCGAGGAGCATGGCTGCGGTCGCGCGAAGGTGCAGTTCCGCCTGCGCGACTGGCTCATCAGCCGCCAGCGCTACTGGGGCAACCCCATCCCCATGATCCACTGCGACGACTGCGGCGACGTCCCCGTGCCCGAGGACCAGCTGCCGGTGCGCCTGCCCGAGGGGCTCGACCTCGGTGCGGGCGAGACGCTTGCCGAGTACGCACCCTTCTTTGAGACCACCTGCCCGAAGTGCGGCAAGCCGGCCCGCCGCATCACCGACACCATGGATACCTTCACCTGCTCCAGCTGGTACTACCTGCGCTACTGCGACCCGCACAACGATGCGTCACCGTTCTCGCGCGAGGCCGTGGACCGCTGGATGCCCGTCGACAACTACATCGGTGGCATCGAGCACGCCATCCTGCACCTGCTCTACTCGCGCTTCTGGACCAAGGTCATGCGCGACCTCGGCCTCGTGGGCACGGACGAACCCTTCACCAACCTGCTCTGCCAGGGCATGGTCAAGGATGCCAACGGCGACACCATGAGCAAGTCCAAGGGCAACGTGGTGCCGCCCTCGAGCGTCATCGGGCCGTATGGCGCGGATACGATGCGCCTGGCCATCCTCTTCATTGCCCCGCCCGAGAAGGACTTCGACTGGGACGAGGATGCCGTCGCGGGCGCGAACCGCTTCATCAGGCGCGCGTGGCGCGTGGTGTGGGAGCTTGCCAACGCCGGTGACGCTGCGGCGCCGCTTGACGTGACGACGCTGGACGCCAGGGCCAAGGAGCTCAACCGCACCCTGCACGAGCTCGGCCTGCGCTGCACGGCCGACTTCGACCGCGGGCAGTTCAACACGGCCATCTCCGCATGCATGGAGCTCACGAACGCCGCGAGCAAGTACCTGCTGGAGACCGCCGAGGGCGAGCGCGCCGCCTCCGTGTGCTGGCGCGTGGCACACGACCTGGTGGCCATGCTGGCGCCCATCTGCCCGCACTGGGCCGAGGAGCTCTTCCATGAGGCGCTGGGCCAGACAGGCTCCGTCTACGACGAGCCCTGGCCCGCGTTCGACGCCGAGCAGGCCAAGAGCGACATGGTCGAGATCGTGGTGCAGGTCAAGGGTAAGAACCGTGCCCACATCGAGGTGGCGGTGGACGCGCCGAAGGACGAGCTCGAGACGGCGGCCCGCGAGGCCGTGGCCGAGCAGATTGCCGGCAGGGACGTGAGGAAGGTCATCGTCGTGCCCGGGCGCCTCGTGAACATCGTAGCGGTGTAGGGGCTCGTCATGGCGAGCTATCCCTTCAGCGCCCTCGTCGGCCAGGACGACCTGCGGCGCGCCCTCGTCCTCAACCTGGTCGACCCCACCATCGGCGGCGTCCTCATCCAGGGGGAGAAGGGCACGGGCAAGACGACGGCCGTCCGCGCGCTGCCCGCACTCATGGGTGGCGACCTGCGCGTGGTGGAGCTGCCGTGACCCTGCCCGTCTGATGGGCGCGGACTATCGCCAGCTCGACGAGTCGCGCGTCGGGGATCCCCGCAGCATCATCGAGGAGGTACTCGCCCACTAGGAGCCAGGCCAAGTGTGCGTTGGATTCACGTTGAAAATTCCCAACTGGGCAAACGCGAGGTGACCTCGGTTCAACGCGCGCTTTCTCGATGTCCCTCGCCTTTGCCGTAGCGACTGCCACCGCTTACGTGATTGCGCCTCCAGTGGGGTAGCCTCGGGCAGAAAATATGATCAAATTCATGAAATACTGGGTTCATGCATACGGACTGCACGAGGGGGAGCAAGGCCCGGGATTGCCAAGGGAGGGGCGTGGCCCAAGGCCACCAAAGGAGAGGAGAGGCTATGGCAGAGGTCGACTATCATCCCATGTGGGAGAGCCTAGGCATGGACGTCGAGGCCCATGATGGGCTACTGGCAGCGGTGGGGCAGATGTTCCAGGACTCGTTCCTTGTGCAGGAGAACCGCCCGGCGAGCACCGACTACCTCGACAGCGTGGTCGCCAACATCCACTCCGGGCGCATCCAGGAGATGCTCGACCAGAAGGAGGCCGGTACCGCCACAAAGATCGTGGGTTCGTTCTGCCTCTACGTGCCCGAGGAAGTCATCATGGCCGCCCGAGGCATCTCTGTGGGACTCTGCTCCGGCGCCGACTGGGCCACGGACAAGGTGGAGAAGCACATCCCCCACAACACCTGTCCGCTCATCAAGAGCTTCAACGGCTTCAAGCTGGGGCGCGTCTGCCCCTACATCGAGTCGAGCGACCTGGTGGTGGGCGAGAACACCTGCGACGGCAAGAAGAAGGCCTACGAGTTCTTCGGCACGCAGAAGCCCATGCACATCATGGATGTTCCCAACGTCAAGACCGATACCGCCCTTGCCTCCTATAGGGAGCAGGTACGTCTCCTGGCCCAGCGCGTGGAACAGGAGACTGGGGTCAAGATCACGGAAGAGGGCCTGAGGGCGGCCATCAGGCTCGTCAACGAGAAGCGCCGCGCGCTCCAGCGCCTGTCCGCAACGCGGGCGGCGGACCCCGCCCCCATCTCTGGGCTGGACTGCCTCCTCACCGTGCAGGCCGCCTTCATGGACGACCCGGTGCGCCTGACGGCAGCCATCAACGCCATGGCCGACGAGTGCGAGCGGCGCGTGAGGGACGGCGTAGGCGTGGCCCCCAAGGGCACCAAGCGCGTCCTATATACCGGAACGCCCATGCCCGTCCCGTTCTGGAAGCTCTTTACCCTCATCGAGCAGGCCGGCGCCGTCGTGGTGGGCGAGGAGTGCTGCACGGGCTCGCGCTACTACAAGGATCTCGTCGATGAGTCCGGCGAGACGGTCGACGAGATGCTCGACCGGATAGCGGAGCGCTACTACGACATCAACTGCGCCATCTTCACGCCCAACGAGGGCCGCATGAAGGACGTCATCGGCATGGCCAAGAACCTGCATGCCGACGGCATCGTCGACTGCTCGCTCCAGTTCTGCACGCTCTACGACATGGAGTCGTTCACGATGCGGAAGGCGGCCGAAGAGGCGGGCATCCCCTACATGCACATCTCGACCGACTACTCCAACGAGGACACGGGCCAGCTGACGACCCGCATCCAGGCCTTCATCGAGATGATCTAGGCCTGGCACGGAACCATGCATGAGGCGGGCCGCGCAGCGACTCGCGCGCCGGGTGCGACAGGGAGGAGGTTCATGAGGGAGATGCTCACGCGTTGCACGCTCATCAAGGTGACCGTTGGGGTCGGGACGGTCTTCGTCCTTGCCCCGCCGGCAGCAACCACGACACCCCCATCGACGAGCCCGTCGCCTCCAAGGGCACCGGCAAGGGGATGAACCCGGTCGAGCTGCTGCTCTGCTCTCTCGGACTACCACGGCTTCAAGGAGATTCGCATAACCCTCCACTTCCAGATGGAGTCGTCGCAGGAGAGTTGCGATGCCCTCGTGAAGGACGTGGAAGCAAGCTGCCCCGTGAGCAACACGCTGAGTGGTGGCGCCCTCAAGGTGGTCGCCAACTCGGCCATCATTGAGCCCATGTAGGGAGCCACTGGCAGAGGATGGGCCCCCGAGCCGACGGCTCCCCTCTCCCCACTTGCACGCGGTAGTCGGCCTTGAGCTGACCGTTTCCCATGTGGTCATCCTCCGCGCGCATGAAGGTGGCATCGCGGTCGGTCTTGGAGAGGAAGCCACGGCCTGCGAGGTCGGTGGCGTTTCTCTCGTTGTGTACCATCTTCTCTCTCCACTCGCCCTCGAGCATGCGCTCGACGCGGCGAAGCGCCTTGCCTGCGTCGTCTTTGAGACACTTGCCCACGCCTTTCTCCCTGATACGCTTGTTGATGTGCCGTGCGGCCTCGGCGATGGTCTCGGAGTCGACGTCGCTGGGTCCCTCGGCCGCGAGCCTCTCCTCCTCTGAGCCTGTTCGCATTCGCCTCGATCTTGGTGCCGTCAAGGGTGACGAGGCCCATGTCGGCCAAGAGGGACATGAACCTGAGAACACCTCTTCGGAGACGGGGCAGATGTGCTCGGAACGGAAACGGTTGACGGTGCTGTGGTCGAGGGGCTGCATGACACAGATCCAAAGGAATTCAACGTTCTCACACGTCGCCTGGGCGATCCTGTGGGAGGAGCAGATGCCTTGGGCGTAGGCCAGCAGCACCACTTTGAGCATAACCTGTGGGTCGTGGGCGGGACATCCTCCTCCGGGATAGAGCGCCGTGAGGATGGATCTGTCGATGGACTCCACGACCATATCCACCACGCGGGGAAGGGAGTTCTCGGGAACAAGGTCGCCGATGTCGGGACAATGATACCAAATGCCAACGTTTCCACTGATGAATGGCTATACTTTGCAACTGCAGAGCCGCCGTTGCCAGTCCTTTTCCGTCAAAGGAGAGCGGAGTCTGCTTTGGGTCCCGCTCTAAAGGGAGGTGCCTTTGATACAGCCCCATGGTTCTTGAGGGAGCGAAACGGCCCCAAGTGCGTGCTGGCATCGAGGCCCAAAGGGGGCTCGCGTGGTCAACCGGAGCAATCCCAGCCTCTCACGAACAGAAATCCTGGGCGTTTGCCGGCAGTGGACGCCGCCGACGCGCCGCAAGCACACGGCCGGGCACGCACTTGGGGCCGTTTCGCTCCCATGAGGCCATCGTTGCGAGGAAGGGGGTGCCGCAGCTGCTGCGATACCCCGCGCCGCGTGTGGCAGGCGCGATGGAGCCCCGCCACGCGGGCGCCTACGAGGCCACGCGGGTCTCCTCGGGATCCTCCTCGTCCTTGGGCTCCCTCTGCCTGGCGATGGACCCCACCATCGAGAAGAGGGGCTCCTCCACCTCGAACTCCTTGATGGCGGCGTCCAGCTGGCGCAGCATCCGCTCGCGATCCTCGGGCAGGCTGCCGTGCACGCGCAGCTCCACGTAGTCATGGAAGCCGTCGAAGTCGACCGGTCCCTCCAGGAGGGAGACCAGCTCGCGGTCCTCGTGCAGGTTCTCCTGCTCGCTGGCGGGCACGAAGCTGTCACGCTCCACCTCCCGGCCCAGCTCCACGTCCCGATGCAGGAAGAGGCTGAAGTTGCAGATGTAGAGGGGCTTGGTTCCGTTGAGGAAGGCCGCCGTCGCCCGGGCGTTCTCGATGCCGCGCCCGTGGCCGGCGATGCCCGTCATGATGTGGGCTCCGTACTCCATGCCAGCGGCGTGCAGGCGGGCGATCTGCCTGCGGGCGGTCGTGTTGTCGTGCTCCTTGTGCATGAAGGCGAGCACGTCGTCCAGGCCGCTCTCGATGCCGATGTAGAGGGTGCGCAGGCCACCTGTGGCGATCTTGGCGAGCTCCTCGTTGCTCTTGGCGGCGATGCTCGAGATGGTGGCATCGGCGCTCACGCTGGCGCAGCCGGGAAGCTGCCGGTGTATGAGCTCGAGGACGGCGAGCAGATCCTCCGTCCTCACGCCAAAGGCGTTGCCGTCTCCCAGCATGACGCCGCGCGGGGACCTCCCGGTGGCCGCGATGCGCCCCACCTCGGCCTTCACCTGCTCGAAGGGCAGGGTGCGGTAGCTGAGGTGCTTGAAGAGGTCGCAGAACTTGCAGCGGTTGTAGGGGCATCCGACGCTGATGGGCAGCATGAATGATGCGCGCTCACGTGGCGTGCGACAGATCTGGCCTTCGTACCGCATGGTATCGCCTCCCTGGGCGTCCGGGGCACCCCTGCTCCAGCGATGAGATACACCCATTGTAGAATGCCCGTACGGGGAAGTGCGAGGCGCAGGGTCCGTCCCCCCCTCTGTGTGGGACGTGTTTCCGCCAGCGGTCGTGCTGTCGTGCGAACGGGGGAGCTACGGCCGCGGGCGGGATCCATGGCCTGCCTTCGTCCACGCCCGCCCGTCTCGGGACGCCCTCGTCTGCCGCCGCTGGCGGATGCCCAGTGAAAGCCTACGTTTTATTGACCATGATAATTCTATAATGGGTCCTCATATGAGCGGGAGACATGAGAACCTGGCTATGGCGGAGGCCTATGGAGACTGGAAACTTGAGCAGGGAGGAACTGCTCGACCTCGAGAACGCTCGCAAGACGCCCCGGGAGAGAGCGGTCGACCATGCCGTCTGCCTGCTTCCCGTGCTGGTGGGGATGGGCGGCATCCTCGAGTACCTCTACGTTCCCAACAGGCCCGGCTACCGCACCACCTTCGTGTACGTGTGGTTCCTGAGCGCGCTCGTGGCCCTCTCGCTGGCGGGCGCCCTCCTGACCTTCTGCTCCGGGCGCACCATGCGGCACATACGCCACAAGGCGCCCTTCCACGTCCTCATCTACCTGCTCTTCATTGGCTATGACCTGCTCACCGACAAGTCAGCCAGCCTCATGATGCCCTTCTTCCCCTCGGTCGACCAGGTGCTGAACGCCATCCTCTCCGATGGGGCATACCTCTTCGACTGTACCTGGCACTCCCTCATCCTCCTGTTCACGGGCTATGCGATCGGCCTGGTGGTGGGGCTTGCGACGGGCATCGCCTGCGGCTACAGCAGGCGCATCAACTACTGGATCTCTCCCTTCACACGGTTGCTGGGTGCGATCCCGTCAACGACGTGGATTCCCGTCGTCATGGTGCTGGCCATGTCGCTCTTCCAGGGGGCGGTGTTCATCATCGCCCTGGGCGTGTGGTTCGCCATCACGGTCTCCACCATCACGGGGATCCGCACCATCGACAGGTCGTACTACGAGGCGGCGCGCATCCTGGGCGCGAGCTCCCGCCAGCTGGTGACGCACGTCTCCATCCCCTCGGCCCTGCCGAGCATCTTCCAGGGCATGACGCAGGCCATGAGCTCCGCCTGCACCGCGCTCATCGTGGCGGAGATGATAGGCGTGCAGTCCGGGCTGGGCTGGTACATCACCTGGCAGAAGAACTGGGCGGAGTACGACAAGATGTACGGGGCGATCATCGTCATATGCCTCATCTTCGTGGCCGTCAACTTCCTGCTTGAGAGGATCAGGCGCCGGGTGCTCGTCTGGCAGGAGGGGATGGTGGAGGAGCGATGAGGCTCGAGGTCAACCACGTGAGCAAGAGCTTCGCGGGGGTGGGACCCCACGACGTGGTCGACGTGCTCGACGACGTGAGCCTTATAGCGTCCGCCGGCGAGTTCGTGTGCATCGTAGGGCCGTCTGGCTGCGGCAAGTCCACGCTCCTGCGCCTCGTCGCCGGCCTCGAGGTGCCCACCAAGGGATCCGTCCTGCTGGACGGCACCAAGGTGGAGGGCCCCAGCCCGCGTCGCGGCATGGTCTTCCAGAGGCCCACGCTCTTCCCGTGGCTGACGGTGCGCAAGAACATCGCCTTTGGCCCGCGCATGTGCGGAGAGGACGGCGACCTCGAACGACGCGTCGACCGGATGCTTGAGCTCGCGGGCCTCAGAGACTTCGCGGACGTCTATCCCCATCAGCTGTCAGGGGGCATGGCGCAGCGCATCGCCCTCGTTCGCGCCATCATCAACGATCCAGAGGTCATGCTCCTCGACGAGCCGCTGGGGGCGCTCGACGCCTTCACCCGCATGGGGATGCAGGATACGATCCTCGCCATGTGGCAGGACAAGAACGACGTGATCCTCATGGTGACCCATGACGTTGATGAGGCCATCTACATGGGTACGCATGTCATCGTGATGTCTCCCGCCCCAACCCATGTGGCGAAGGCCATCAGGATCGACCTCGACTATCCGCGCAACAGGGCGGGTGGGGAGTTTACGGCATATCGCAACCAGATTCTGTCACTTTTGAACTTCGGGAGGGTCTCCTCGTAGCGTCGGCACGCCCGTCGGCGTGCGAGCGCCTGGCGAGCAGGATCGGTCATGGTCATGAGAGGGGAGAGCAAGATGAGCAGCATGGTGACGCGCAGGGGGTTCGTGGGCGGGGCGGCCTTGGTGGGGCTTGCCCTTGTCGGATGCGGCAACACGCAGGTCGGTGCCAACGAGAACGACACGTCTGCCGCAGACGCCACCAAGGCCGTCTACGAGATGTCGAGGGAGGAGGAAGAGGAGGCCATCAAGAAGGAGCCCTTCTATGGCAAGAAGCTCACCGTGGGCTACGGTGGAGGCCTCTGCCTGGGTGCCTTTGGCATCACCGAGGACCAAGGCTACAGCGCAGACGAGGGCCTCGACTGCGAGCTCATGAACGTCCAATCCAAGATCGATGCGGTCGGGTCGGGGCAGGTGCAGGTCGTGGGCACCCACATCGCCTCGCTCCTGGTGCCCGCCTACAATGGCATCGGCATGACCTTCACGCTGGGCATCCACTCGGGGTGCAAGTCGCTCTACGTTCTGACGGACGGGAGCGTGCGGTCGACCCAGGACCTTAAGGGCCAGACCATCGGCGTTCCCGAGGGCATGGGCAGCGCGGACCAGAACATCGCCATGCGCTTCCTGGGCCGCGACGAGGTGGATCCCAAGACCGACGTCGAGTGGAAGCAGGTCGCCAAGGAGGCCTGCATACAGGGGATGCAGAATGGCGAGATAGCGGCGGCGGTCCTCGAGGACCAGTACGCCATGCCCTTCGTCAGCGATGGGACCATCACCTACATCCGGTCGCTCACCTACGATGACGACTTCAAGGTCGAACCCTGCTGCATCCTCGCATTCAACAGCGACTTCGCGAAGGAGAACCCCGTGCACGTCAAGCGCTACACGCGCGCCTTCCAGAAGGCCGGCGTGTTCATCGAGCAGAACACGGAGCAGGCGCTCGACATCCTCCTGCAGAACTCCTGGGCCTCCGGGGACCGCGATGACGACCTCGCCCTCATGCAGGCGTTCGACTACACGATCACGGAGCAGCGCACCAAGGACTCCCTGCTCGACATCATTGCCGACTACCAGAAGTACGGCGTCATCGATAGCGAGCAGAGTGCGGATGAGGTTCTGGCGAAGGTCTGGGCACCCGTCCTGGATGACGTCCAGTAGCCGTATGTCCCACCCGCGTCATTCCGTGCGCCTTCGACCGGAAGCTCGATCGGTTCGTCTTCCGGTCGATTTTCGTACAGCAATCAACTTATAATGCAGAGGAATATATGACGTGGGTAATCGCGGCGTCGGCCATCACCCCTGCCGATAGGATGCGATCATGTTCGACTTTGACTACTTCGTGCGGGTCATCCCCAAGGTCATGGGTGGCCTGTCGGTAACCTTGCAGCTCACCGTGGTCTCGACCGTCTTCGCCCTCCTGATCGGCATCCCCGATATCATGGGGCAGGCGAAGTCGAACCATCCCGGAGGGTCTCTCATGTGGGCTACCGTGCCCACCAGTTCCGTCCCGTGTGGGGGCCTCGCCAGGAGAACTGTCTGCGCCTTCGGCTCGTCGCACGCACCCAGCTCCAATTTGAGCGAAACTACTACCTGCTGCCGGAGCTGGAGGCACCCGCGCGCGACCAGAGGATCACCTGGCTCGTGCAGCGCTCCGGCTGGTCGGACCTCGATGCTCGGGGCCTGCCGGACTACCTGCGGTTCGACGAGGATGACCTCCTCCTCCTGGAGGGGTAGTCACTCACCTGGCCCCAGGGACCAGCGATCGAGGAGGTTTTGATGGATCGGCACGAGGAGGGGGCGCACGACGCTCCCCAGGAGTTCATGCACTTTCGATGCCAGGGGCAACGCCCGCATGGTGGACGTCTCCGAGAAGGCGTTCACCTCCCGCATGGCGCTCGCCACAGGGATCATCGAGGTCTCTCCGGAGGTGTTCGACGCCATCGAGGGCAGGCAGGTGCGCAAGGGCGACGTGCTGGACATGGTCCAGATGGCCGGCATCGTGGGCTGCAAGCGCACCTCGGAGCTCATTCCCCTCTGCCACCTGCTCAGCCTCACCAACGCCACCCTCTCCTTCGAGCTGTGTCCCGAGCATCACAGCATCAGGGCATGCTGTCGCGTGCGGACGAGCGACAAGACGGACGTGGAGATGGAGGCGCTCACGGGAGTCTCTGTGGCACTGCTCATCGTCTACGACATATGCAAGGCCATTGACGAGCGCATGGTGGTCCGCGACGTCCACCTGGTGGAGAAGACGGGCGGCACGAGCGAGAGTTTCCAGTTCTGGAAACCGTGCAGTGGTCCACTATTCATCCGTGAGATCAGTTTCATGAAATAACGACAAATACGTACGGTAGAATCGTGTAAATTAATCGCGATTAGTATTATACTATTGTCCAAATAGACAGATGCACGGGATCGTGCCACACCCCAGCTTGTACGAGGTACGGTGCGGGAGAGGAAGCGCAGGCCATGCCGGATACCGTCACGCTGCCCAAGACCTTCGATGAGTACAACGACACGCGCAAGGCAAACTTCATGCGCGTGAAGGAGTTCAAGGAGGGTGGTGGTCGCCTCGCGGGCTACCTCTGCTCCTACGCACCACTCGAGGTGCTGGACGCGGCGGGCGTCTCCAGCGTGGGACTCTGTGGCACCAGTGACGAGACGGTGGAGGCCGCCGAGACGGTGCTCCCGCGTGGCCTCTGCCCGCTCATCAAGTCCACCTACGGCTTCGCCCTCACGGACAAGTGCCCCTACACCTACTTCTCCGACCTCATCATTGGCGAGACCACCTGCGACGGCAAGAAGAAGATGTACGAGCTTCTGGATGACATCAAGCACACCTACGTGCTGCGCCTGCCCAATGGTCACGACCGTGCCTACGAGTTCGACGCATGGTACGACGAGGTCAAGCTCTTCAAGGAGCACATCGAGGAGCTGTTGGGCGTGGAGGTGACGGAGGAGAAGCTGCGCGACGCCGCCCGCAAGCGCAACCGCCTGCGGCAGGCCGTCATCGATCAAGCGGAGCTTCAGGTGAGCGAGCCTCCGATGACCTGGGGCTGCGAGATCATGAGCTCCGCCCTTGCTGGCACCTTCTACTTTGACTGCGGGGAGTACGCCGCGAGCCTTGAGCGCAGCGTGGCCGAGCACAAGGCCGCCTATGAGGCGGGCGAGCGCCCCGTGCCCTCTACCGCCAAGCGCATCATGATCACGGGCTGCCCCACCGGTGGCGTCATCAAGAAGATTGGCGAGGTCATCGAGAAGAGCGGTGGCGTCATCGTCTGCAACGACTCCTGCAACGGCGAGCGCACGAGTCGCATGATGATTGATCCGGAGGCGCCGGACATCCTGCGGGCCCTGTCTGATCGCTACCTCAAGATCAACTGCGCCGTGATGACCCCCAACGAGGGGCGTCTGGATTCGGTGAGGGACCTCTGCGAGAAGTACCGCGTTGCCGGCGTGATCGACAACGTGCTCACAGGCTGCCACCCCTTCAACGTGGAGGGTTCGCTCGTCGAGCGCCTCTGCGATGGGATGGGCATGCCCTACATGAAGCTCGAGACCGACTACTCCGATGGCGACTCGGGCCAGCTCTCCACGCGTATCGCCGCCTTCATCGAGATGCTATAGCACGGGCTTATTTGCTCGACGCTCTCACTGTTGAGGGTGCCTCTTTATAGTTGAGCCTCATTTGTCAGATGAACTGTCCTCTATGTAGTGGGGTGCGGGAATCTTTGCAGCAGTCAAGGTCGAGGGGAAGTCATGGGAGTCCACATCAAGGACCTGTCGTTTGCGTACAAGGGTACTGACCGACTAATCCTCGAGCATCTTGATCTGGATGTTCAAGACGGTGAGTTCGTTTGTCTTTTGGGGCAGTCCGGTTGTGGAAAGTCTACACTCCTCAGGCTCATTGCTGGCTTGGAGACGCCAAGCACAGGTGAGATTCTCTCCGGCGGCCAGCCGATTTCGGAAGCGAGCCTAAGCAGGGGAATCGTCTTTCAGGACTATGGTCTCTTTCCTTGGATGAGCGCAGGGGAGAACATCTCTTTAGGTCTTCATCAAGAGTTTCCAGAGATAGGCAAGGCCGCACTTAGGGAGCGCGTGGAACAGCTGCTCATAGAGGTGGGACTGGATCCTTCCATCTATCGGAAGCTCCCGAGGGAGTTATCTGGTGGCATGAAGCAGCGTTGTGCGATAGCTCGCGCCTTTGGCATTGATCCCCCGACACTTCTTATGGACGAGCCATTTGGTGCGCTTGATGCCGTCACACGGGTCCGTCTGCAAGATCTTGTCATGGATCTCTGGCAGAAGGAGGAGGAGAAAAAGACTGTTTTCTTTGTGACCCATGACGTCGATGAGGCCCTGCTACTTGCCACGCGCATCTGCATGCTGGGGCAATCTCCGAGCCAAGTCATCCTCGATGTTTCGATTCCATCGGAGCATCGTCCGGCTCGCGAGACGCAGTTCGATGATCCGTGGATCCTCAGCCTCAGGAACGACCTCGTGAAGCGCATGAACATGGATATCACCGCTCACGTCGAATGAGGTGGGGTTGTCCAATCACGCTCCCGTGGTCCTCTATGGCCTGCAATGGATTACGCGACCAGTACGAAGAAAGGAAAGAGCATGCCGCACGATCTCTCTGGAAGCCTTACTCGTAGGTCCTTCTTTGGCGACCTCGCCGCCGTTGGAGCTGGTCTGGCTCTCGGTGCCTGCAACAACTCCGAGGCCAATGCGCCAACTCCTGCGAACTCGGCTGCGCACGACCTTGAAGTGGATACTATTCACTGGGGCCGCGCCAACTCTGGCAACATCTTCGTGACCCTTGCCCAGCAGAAGGGGTACTTCGCTGACGAGGGCTTGACCGTCGTTGAAGATCCCGTGCAGAACGATACCGATGCCATGACCGCTTTGGGTTCCGGTGCCATTGATATTACGTCGAACCAGGGTACCTCCGGCCCCTTGAAGCAGATGGTGACTGGCCAGGACTTCACTTTCGTGGGCGGCTACATGTTGCAGGGCATGTACCTCATTGCCAAGAAGGGTACCACGTGGAACGGAATCGATGACCTCGTGGGCAAGCGCGTTGCTCACAAAGCCCCCCAGATTCCTGTCTGCTACGCCCTAATCCAGGCTGGCTACGATCCCAACGAGGTGGTTACCTGGGTAAGTACCAACACCTCTGCTGATCGCTTGGCTGCCGTCGTTGCGGGTGAGGCCGACTATGGCTATATGTCGGGCGATATGCTCTACACCGTTAACAATTCTGATGACGTGGACATCGTCGTGTATGCGGATGAACTCATGTCCGAGTACGGTTGCTGCCGTATGGATATGCGTACCGACTTCGTCAAGAGCAATCCCAAGACCATGCGCGCTCTCATGCGCGCCATGGTACGTGCCAATGCCTACTTCCAGGCCAATATTGACGAGTGTGTCACCATTCTTGCCAAGGAGCTCAACACCAACGAGGAGTATGTGGCTGCCTATCTCAAGAACGAGCACTACAGACCCGATACCGATCCAGTCAAGCACAAGATTGAGGATACCTACGAGGTCATGCAGAAGATTGACCTTGTCAGTGACGAGGAAGCGGCCAACTTCAAACTTGAGGATCATATCGACACGAGCTTCTATGAGAACGCCCTTAAGGAGATCTCCGAGGAGCATGCGGATGAGTATCCCGAGTGGTGGGCGAGCCGCAAGGAGTTCTTTGAGAATCAAAACAAGTAGAACACTGGCGACGGAAGAGGACAGAGAGGGCGTAGCATGGACAGGGTCGGCGCTTTCATCAAGAAATATTGGATTACCTTTTTGATCTTTGCTGGGCTCGTCGCCCTGTATGTCTTCATAGCAAACAACAAGCTCATCAATGCCTTCCTTTTCCCGCCTGCGGGGCAGGTTGCGGAGGCGTTCAAAGAATATAGCCAAACGATGGTCATCAACATGTTCTCCTCGTTTGGCCTTCTCGTTCCGGCCCTAGTCATCGCTAGCACCATCGCCTTGACAGTTGGGTCGATTCTAGGTATGAACAGACGCGCCCGCGAGGTGCTTCATCCGGTTATCTACACTATCAGCGTGGTTCCCTCGATTCTGCTCTCTCCCTTTGCCCTGTTGCTAGCCCCTAACTTTTGGAGTGCGTCGCTCTTCTTAATTATTTATCAGACCATATGGGCGACGCTCTTTGCAACCATCACAGGTATCCAGACCATCAACAAGACCTATCTCGATAATGCTGCTGCCCTCGAGTTGCGGGGAGTCAAGAAATTCTTCAAGGTGATTCTCCCAGCAGCCAGTCCTTCCATTCTCTCTGGCTTCGTCACCTCTCTGCGTGGCTCGTTTGTCATGCTTGTTTATGCAGAGATGTACGGTGCAAAGTACGGTATGGGTTTCTTTGTCAAGAAGTATGCGGACTACGGCCTCTACCCCGAAACGTGGGCCGGCTTCATTTTCCTGGTTGTTGTTCTCGTGATCGTCATGCAGATTTTCGAGCATCTCAAGAATCGTGCGCTCGAGTGGTCCATGGACTAGGTGGAACTCTGAGCTCATTGGAGGCGTTATGCGAATCACCAAGATAGACATCATGCATTTGCAGGAGAGGCCCACCGACAACCCCGCATGGTCTCCGGTGCTGTGCCGCATCCACACTGATGCGGGCATCTTTGGGGACGGCGAGTGTGGCATGGCCTACGGCTGTCCCTCCACCGCGGCTCGCGCGGCCCTCGAGGAGTTCTCCCGCCTCATCATCGGCCGTGATCCGCTCCAGAGCCAGCTCATCTGGCAGGACCTCTATCGCACCACCTTCTGGGGGCAGAACGGTGGGCCCGTCATCTTCGCGGCCATGTCGGCCATCGACGTGGCCCTCTGGGACATCAAGGGCAAGCACTTTGGCGTCCCCGTCCACCAGCTATTGGGTGGCAAGATGCGCAACCAGCTGCGCTGCTATGCGAGCCAGCTGCAGTTCGGCTGGGATGACAGGAAGACGCCTGCCGTCTCCCTTGAGGACTACCGCCGCAACGCCCGTAAGGCGGTCGACGAGGGTTACGACGCCATCAAGATCGACTTCCTCACCTTCGATGAGGTGGACGGGCACCGCTTCGGCTACGAGGACACCACGCGCCTTTTGAGCCCGCGCCTCGTGAACCTCGTGCGCGACCGCGTTGCCGCCGTGCGCGAGGAGGTGGGTCCGGACGTGGACATCATCATGGAGAACCACTCCAACGTCGATGCGCAGTCCGCCGTCCAGCTAGGTGAGGCGGTGAAGCCCTACGGCATCTACTACTTCGAGGAGCCCTGCACGCCAACGCCCAAGGTGACCAAGCTCATCGGCGGCAAGCTCAACATTCCCATCGCCCAGGGCGAGCGCGTGTACACCCGCTGGCAGTACGCACCGTACTTCGAGGATGGCTCTGTGCAGCTCATCCAGCCGGACCTGGGCAACTGCGGTGGCATCACCGAAGTCAGGAAGGTCGCGGACATGGCCGAGGCCTACGATGTGGGCGTTCAGGTGCACGTGTGCTCCAGCCCCCTGCTCACCGCCGCGGCGCTGCAGCTAGAGTGCACGCTGCCCAACTTCACCATCCACGAGCACCACGTGTACAACCGTTACGACTACAACCGTCGCCTGTGCGTCCACGACTACCAGCCTGAGGACGGCTACTTCTCGATTCCGGACCTGCCGGGTCTGGGCAACGAGCTCAGCCCCTATGTGTTCGAACATGCGGAAGTGACTACGGTCGGATAGCAAGTCAACCAACGTATGCTTTGCTGTTGGCAGCCGCCGGGACTCCCCGGCGTCTGTCTTGTGTGAGAGGGAACTCCTCCCATGGACCCACTACCGCTTGGCTGCGTGGCTGTTGCCGCTCATCACAGGATTGAAAGTCCGGACTCTGCCTATCCACTACGCTGCCGGTGCCCTCGCCGCTGTCCTGGCGACTGTGACCTTTGTCGTCTCTGCGGCGGGGGAGGGCTCAGTCACTAGTCAACCCACAATCAGTACTGTTGTGGGTGTGTCTGTCGGTATCGCAGCAAACTGCTCCGCCAACCCCGCCGACGTCCTCAAGGGCGGCTGGTTCTACGATCCCGAGCATTTCTCCTCTACCATGATCTTTTCTTCCGACGAGCGCTGCTCGTAGCCTCGTCGAATGGTAGGGTGGCTCCGCATGCCGAGAAAGGGGAGAGATGGCGCGCGTACGTCTGGTTCGCGAGAACAGGGTGCTCGAGTGCGCAGAGGGGGAGAACCTCTACGAGCTGCTCTCCGGGCATGGGCTCATGGATGCGCCCTGCCGGGGCCGAGGCGTCTGCGGCAAGTGTACGGTCACCGTCGCGGCGCAGGGGACGAGCCTGGCGGACGAAGCGGGGCAGGACGTGCTCGCCTGCCAACAGGAGGTCGCTGATGACATCGAGGTCCTGACGCATCTCGTCGAGCGCCCCAAGGGCGTCGACCTCCAGCTTAGCGACGTCGAACACGACCCTGCCCCGGCGCGCACGTACGGGTTTGCCTTCGCCCTGGGTGCCGAGGAGCTGCTCTGTGCCCTCGTCGATCTTGCGCACGGGCACGCCCTGCATGTGGCGGCATTGCCTAACCCGCTGCTTGCCTATGGTGGTGGGCCCGAGGAGCGTCTCGTCTGCCCGCCCGAGGGCCTAGCGCCCAGGCGGACCCTCCTGCGTCGTCTGCTCGTGGATGCGCTGGACCTCTGCGTGCCTTCCCTAACCTATCGCCTGCACGTGGCTCCCGGGAGGGTTCGGGCCATGGTCGTCTCTGCGGACGATGTGACCCTCGGCCTGCTCCTGCAGGGGGACTCGGGAGTTCCTGAGACTGCGGCGGAACTCGGCCTCTCACATGCGGGGAAGGCGCGGTTGAGCCTACTGCCTGCACAGGGAGGGAAGGATCGCCTCGAGTCTGCCATTCGCTGCCTCTGTCTGGCGAGCGAGCGCTCGCTCCTTGCGCTTCATAACCGAGGCGACGCCCACACAGGTGCACGACGCCCTCGAACAGATCGGGGCCACGCCTGGCAACAACATCAAGCTCGAGGACGAGACGGGCACCATCGAGGGGTCTGACCTCAAGGTGGTCATCAGGCTCGACGGCAATGACTACGACCCCATGGACTTCATCTCCGCCTCCGACACGCGTCCGCTCCAGGTCCGCTTCGGTGGCAACAAGAAGGCCAACGAGAAGGCCGGTACGGGCTGCATCTTCTGCCTTGAGAGCTGCCCGCTCGGCATCATCAGCAATGCCTCCTACGCCTTCCAGGAGCCCATCAAGTTCGAGGCCAACTCCCAGCTTCCCGTCGCTGGCACCACCGTGCAGTTCGTGATCTCCCTGGCCTAGCGCAGAGGCCCTCGGCATGCGTCCGGTGGCGAGGGCCTCGGAGCAAGGGGAGGGGCATGCGAGCTCGACTCGCGCACCCCTCCCCCTATTCGTTGCGTCTTGGGCCCCGTTGTGGTCAGGGCCGCCCTGCAAGCGACGGCATTCGGACCCTCGCGCTACGCGCTCACGGCGGCGCGGCGCTCCGCCTCCAGGGCCGCGCCCAGCGCACCGGCGTAGCGCGCCTCGGGGCAGCTGGAGACGGGGGAGTCCAGCTTGTGCGAGAGGACCTCGATGATATATGCGTTCTCGCACAGGCCGCCCGTGAGGAAGTAGGGGGCACCCTGGCCCTGCGCCGCCAGCGTGGCGATGCGACCCACCACGGAGTCGATGACGCCACGGGCGATGTTCTCGCGCGGCTCGCCACGTCCCACCAGGGAGATGACCTCGGACTCCGCAAAGACGGTGCACATGCTGCTGATCTTCGTGTCACGCCCCGTACGTGCCATGTCGGACATCTCCTGCTGCGTGACGCCCAGGCGGTTGGCCATCACCTCGAGGAAGCGCCCCGTTCCCGCGGCGCACTTGTCGTTCATGGCAAACTTCGTCACGCGCCCATGCTTGAGGCAGATGACCTTGGTGTCCTGGCCGCCTACGTCGATGACGGTGCCCTCCTCGCCAAAGAGGGTTGCCGCTCCACGGCCATGACAGGTGATCTCCGTCACTGCCGTCTCCGCATAGGGGACGGCAATGCGCCCATAGCCGGTTGCCACGGTGATGACGTCCGGGGACTCAACGTCGATGCGCGCCTCACGGAGCTGCCTCTGTACGGTTTCGGCCGTCTCCCTGCTGCTGTAGCCAGTGGGCATGAGCAGGAGCTTATGGGTGTCCAGTGCCTCATCCAGTACCGCCACCTTGGTGGCCGTCGAGCCGATGTCCACGCCTACGAACCATTGGGCCATGTCTCGCTGCCTTTCTCGTGGTGCCCCCGTTCGTGCACGGGAACAACTCCTCGATTATTTTATTTCCAATTTCAGATAAAATCTGATAGCATAATACACGTATTATGCGGGTTTTTTTGACCTGCTGGCAACCCTGTTCACAGGAGTCCACGAGGGGGACAGGGCTCATCCGAGAGGAGAGGGAGAGAGATGGCACTCGAGAGCAACGTGAAGGTGACCAAGAACGAGATCAGCCCATCCGCGATCGGCAAGGCTGCCGAGGAGCTCTACGCCGGTGGCTTCTACTGCTGCGAGGCTGTCATGTCCGCCATACGCGACGGCTTTGGCCTGGATCTGCCCGATTCCATCATCGAGATGTCCTCCGGCATGGCCGTGGGCGTCGGCCGCTCGGGCTGCATGTGCGGGGCTGCCAACGGCGGCGTCATGGCTCTGGGCATGTTCTTCGGTCGCCACGAGCAGAACGGTCCCAAGGATCCGCGCTCCGTCAAGGTCATGGAGCTCACCCATGAGCTGCACGACTGGTTCCGTGACAACAACGGCAAGCATGCTCTGTGCTGCCGCGTCCTCACCCGTGGCATGGACATGGCCTCCGGCGAGCACAAGGCCCAGTGCATCCACTTCACCGGCCTCTGCGCCAGGAAGACGGCCGAGATCATCTGCCGTGAGATGGAGCTCACCAACCTCGACGAGCAGGCTGCCGCCTAGCACCTCATAGCGTCCCTGCGGGGCCACCACGCGCTAAGGTGTGGTGGCCCTTTTCACGACGAAAGGATAGGCCTCCATGAGCCTGCTCAAGCGTGTCTCCATCCCCTTCGCGGGCGTGGCCCTGGGCTTTGCTGCCCTCGGCAACCTGCTTCAGAGCTACTCCGAGGTGCTACGCGGCATCTGCGGCGTGCTCTCCCTCGTCTTCATCGTGCTGCTCGTCGGCAAGCTCGTCGTCGATGCCGCCGGCGTGCGCAAGGCGCTCGACAACCCCATCCAGGCCAGCGTCGCGGGCACCTTCCCCATGGCCCTCATGCTCCTGAGCACCTACATCGCCCCTGCCGTCCACGGCTTCGCCTTCGCGCTGTGGGTCTGTGCCGTGGCCCTGCACCTGGTGCTCATCGTGTGGTTCAGCCTCAAGTTCCTCCGCAGGCTGGAGCTCAAGACCGTCTTTGCGAGCTACTACATCGTCTACGTGGGCATCGTGGTGGCCTCGGTGACGGCCCCCGCCTTCGGCATGGAGGCCTTCGGTAACATCGCCTTCTGGTTCGGCCTGGTGTGCCTCGTCGCCCTGCTCGTGCTGGTGACGGTGCGCTACGTGCGCCTGCCCGAGGTGCCCGAGCCCGCCCGTCCGGTGTTCTGCATCTATGCGGCCCCCACGAGCCTCTGCGTGGCCGGCTACATCCAGTCCGGCCAGCCCAAGTCCCTGCCCTTCGCCCTGGTGCTGCTCGCCATCGCGACCGTCATCTACGTCATTGCGCTCGTGAGGGCCATCCCGCTGCTGGGTGCCAAGTTCTTCCCCAGTTGGGCGTCCTTCACCTTCCCCTTTGTCATCAGCGCCATCGCCTCCAAGCAGGTCATGACCATGGCGGCCAAGATGGGTGCGCCCCTGCCATGGCTGGGGCCCGTGGTGCTCGTCGAGACGGTCATCGCCGTGGTGCTCTGCGTGTACGTGTGTGTCCGCTTCTGCGCATCGCTCGCCCAGAAGGAGGCCTAGGCCCCGCCTGGGCTCTGTCTCACAGAACGCAGCCCCCGGCCGGCGTCATCCCTGAAGGGTGGCGCCGGCCTCCTTCTGGGCGTGGAGAGGGCTGAAGGGGCAGTCGAGTCCCGTGCACAGGCGGTTTTGGGCGGCCCGGGTGCACACGGGGCGCGAGGGGGTGAGCGTCACGCCCAGCTCCTCGCGCACGATGCGCGCGGCAACGAGCAGACAGAGGTAGGACTCCCGCTTGCAGCAGCGCGGGCCTCCGACCTTGGCCACGGCGGCGAGGGCCTCCGAGGTCATGTGGTTGCACAGGCCAAAGGTCCGCTCCGAGAAGGGGTTGGTGCCGGTGACGATGGACATGAAGATGCCACAGCTCACCGCAGCCCCGCAGCAGCCCCACATGCCACAGATCCCACCCGGCACCTGCTTGCCACGGGAGAGCATCTCCTTGAGCGCCTCCCCGAGGTCCAGCTCACCGCCGGCGTTATGGTAGGCGGTAAGGAGTGCCGCCCCCACCATCGTGTGGTGCTCGGGACCGTTCATGTGACAGAAGGGCTGGCCCATGAGGTCCTCCATGATGGCGATGGGATCGCTTGTGGTCTCGGCCCTGCACACGCCCACGATGGCGTCCAGGCCCCGACGGTGGCAGTCGTCGCATACGAAGTGCCCATGGACGCAACGGGTGTTGCTGGGGAAGGTGCGGTGGCAGATCGCGCACTCCATGGCTTCCTCGTGCTCGAGGTACTCGAGCTCCGCATGGCAGATCAGGCACTCGTCGACGTCATGCCCGCGCCTTCCCATGGAGCATCACCCTTTCGTTCGCTAGGAATTACTACCGTTGACCGTTTGCTATTGAATTTGACTTACTGCGATTACTATTATATATAGAGCCAGTCCTAGCGAAGCCATTTCCAGCCGGAAGGGAGGTGCGGCCCTACTCCATGTCTTACGATTCCTCTTTTGCGGTTCGTTTTACCTGTGCACCAAACGCTTGATGGTCCTGCCTGCTTGGCCGTGAGCCGAGTGTGGCCGCGCCCGTTGGGAGCCGAGAGGCTACCCTTCACCGACGGCCATGACCCAGCTTTGGACTGGCCTCTGGTCATTAGGATACATAATCGCGATTATGTATCCTAAACCTTGGCCACAGCGGGCTGTGTGCGTCCACAGCCTGTCGGCGCTCTACGGTAAGGCATCTGTAGGAAGAACAGCAAAGGAAGAAGAAAGGAGCAAGAGCCGTATGAAACTGGAGATTGGAAACGTCAACGTCAAGGACGTGCTTCTCGGCAGCGAGAACTCGTTCAAGGACGGCATCCTGACGATCGACAAGCAGGGCGCGATCGATTACCTCAAGGGCGAGGACGATCACATCACCGAGCTTGACATCGTCATCGCGCATCCTGGCGACGACACCCGCATCGTCCCCGTCATCGAGACGATCGAGCCGCGTGTCCGCATGGATGGCCGCTGCGTGTTCCCCGGTGTGACCGACGAGGTCGTGCCGGCCGGTGATGGCGAGCTCAAGGCCGCGAAGGGCACGTGCGTCACGGTCGTTGGCAAGGAGTGGGGGTCGTTCGGCGACGGCGTCATCGACATGGGTGGCGAGGGAGCCAAGCACACCTATTGGTCAAAGCTCATCAACATCTGCCTCGTAGGCGATACCGACGAGGAGTTCGAGCGTCACGAGCAGCAGAAGTGCAACCACGCCCTTCGCTGGGCTGGACACCGCCTGGCCGAGTACGTGGGCAAGATCATCAAGGACGTCGACGCAGACGAAACCGAGACCTACGTGTTCGACCCCGTGCTGAAGCGCGACGAGGCTCGCAAGGACCTCCCGAACGTCGCCATCGTCCTGCAGCCCCAGTCCCAGATGGAGGCCATGGGCTACAACGACCTGCTGTATGGCTGGGACATGAACCACTTCCTGCCGACCTTCTTGAGCCCCACCGAGGTGTTTGATGGGTGCATCATCTCTGGCTCGTTCATGCCCGCCTCCTCCAAGTGGTCGACGTACGAGTTCCAGAACTTCCCGCTTATCAAGGAGCTCTTCAAGCACGACGGGATCGACTACAACTTCGTGGGCGTCATCATGTCCAACCTGAACGTCGCCCTCAACCAGAAGGAGCGCTCGGCGGTCATGGTGCGCAACATCGCCCTCAACCTGGGCGTTGACTACGCGCTCGTCACCGAGGAGGGCTACGGCAACCCCGACACCGACTACGTGCGCTGCCAGGTCATCCTGGAGGATGCCGGCATCCCCGTCGTGGGCGTCTCCAACGAGTCCGATGGCCGCGATGGCGAGGGCCAGCCGCTCGTCGTGCTCAACGAGAAGCTTACCGCCCTGGTCTCTACGGGCAACGTGGGCGAGCTTACCGAGCTTCCCGCCTGCAAGACCGTCATCGGCAACCTTGAGGCCATGAATCGCGATGGCATGTCCGGTTCCTGGGGCTACGATGAGATCCTGGGCAAGTCCGCCCGTGACGATGGCTCCATCATCATGGAGGACAACAACTGGTTCTGCGGGGACCACATCTCTGGATTCTCCGTCAAGACCATGGCAGAAGTGTAGGCATTCGATACAGGTAAAGGAGGTAAGCAAATGAAGAAAGTCATCTACTACGTCAACCAGTTCTTCGGCGGCATCGGCGGCGAGGACAAGGCCGACTTCGAGCCCGAGATTCGCGAGGGCGTCGTCGGTCCGGCCATGGCCGCCAACCAGCAGCTGGTTGATGCCGAGGTCACGCACACCATCATCTGCGGCGACAACTTCATGGGTTCCAACACCGATGAGGCGATCTCCCGGATTCTGGGCTTCCTCGATGGCCTCGAGTTTGACATGCTCATCGCCGGCCCCGCCTTCCAGGCCGGCCGCTATGGCGTCGCCTGTGGCAACGTCTGCAAGGCCGTGCATGAGAAGTTCGGGGTTCCCACGATCACGTCCATGAACGTGGAGAACCCGGGCGTCGACATGTTCAAGAAGGACTGCTACATCATGAGCGGTGCCAACGCGGCCGCCAAGATGCGCAAGGACCTCAAGAAGATGATCGGCTTTGCCAACAAGGTCCTGTCCGGTGCGCCCCTCATGGGTGCCGTGGCCGAGGGGTATTTCCCCCGTGGCATCCGTCACGAGATCTTCCTTGAGGACAAGTACGAGAACACTGCGGCCTTCCGCGGCGTGGACATGCTCATCAAGAAGATCAAGGGTCAGCCCTATCAGACGGAGCTGGTCATCCCCAAGAAGGACGTCGTGCCCATCGCCGATCCCATCGTCGACCTCTCCAAGGCCAACATCGCCCTGGTGACCAGCGGCGGCATCGTGCCCGTGGACAACCCCGACCGCATCCAGTCCGCCTCCGCGACGCGCTGGGGTCGCTACGACATCTCGAGCTTGGATGCCCTTCCCAACCGTGCGTCCAATGGCTACAAGACCATCCACGCCGGCTACGACCCTGCCGCCGCCGATGCAGACCCCAACGTCTGCGTCCCCGTGGACGCCATGCGCGCCTATGAGAAGGAAGGCAAGATCGGCAAGCTCCACCCGTACTTCTACTCCACCGTCGGCACCGGTACCACCGAGTCCGAGGCTGCCCGCATGGCGTCCGAGATGATCCCCTTCCTCAAGGAGGATGGCGTCAACGGCATCATCGTCGGCAGCACTTGAGGCACCTGCACTCGTTGCGGTGCAACGATGGTAAAGGTCTTCGAGCGCGCTGGTTTCCCTGTCGTGCACATGTGCAACCTCGTCCCCGTCTCCACGACGGTGGGCGCCAATCGCATCGTGCCGACCATCTCCATTCCGTATCCTCTCGGCGATCCCTCTACGCCGAAGGAAGAGCAGTGGAAGCTCCGGTATCACCGAGTCGGCGTAGCGCTTGATGCCTTGGCGACTCCGATTACCGAGCAGACCGTGTTCAAGGTAAAGATCTAAGGGCAAAGGATCGGAGGACTTGGCAGTTATGGACAAGGTATACGACGTAATCATTCTTGGCGCTGGCCCTGCGGGCCTGGCAGCGGGTCTGTATTCCGGCCGTGCGCGCCTCTCTACGCTCATCATCGAGAAAGCGCAGGATGGTGGCCAGATTGCCATCACGGATGAGATTGAGAACTATCCTGGGCAGCAGCTCGAGGGAGAGAGTGGCCCGTCCCTGGTTGCTCGTATGACCAAGCAGGCGGAGAAGTTTGGCTGCGAACGCGTGAGCGATCTTGTGAAGAGCGTCGAGCTGGAGGGTCAGCCCAAGAAGGTCGTCTGTGCCAACGGCGAGTATCACGCAAAGGTCGTCATTCTGGCGACCGGTGCCAACCATCGTCCCATCGGCTGCAAGAACGAGGAGAGGTTCGTGGGCAGGGGCATCTCCTTCTGCGCCACCTGCGACGCCGACTTCTTCGAGGACCTTCCCGTGTATGTGGTCGGCGGCGGTGACGCGGCTGTCGAGGAGGCCATGTACCTCACGAAGTTCGCTCGTAGCGTCACGCTTATCCACCGTCGCAACGAGCTCCGTGCTGTCAAGTCCATCCAGGAGCGTGCCTTCAGGTGCAAGGGCCTCGACTTCATGTGGGATAGCGTCGTCGACGAGGTCGATGGCGACGACATCCTTCAGAAGATGGTCGTCCGCAACGTCAAGACCGGTGAGCTCACCACCGTTGAGGCTGATCCCGACGATGGTATCTTCGGCCTGTTCGGATTCATCGGCATGATTCCGACGACAGATCTCTTTGCTGGTCAGGTGGACATGGATGAGCGTGGCTACATCGTGACCGATGATGACATGCACACCAACATCGAGGGCGTCTATGCCGCCGGTGACCTCCGCCACAAGAGTTTGAAACAGGTAGTTACGGCCTGCGCGGACGGTGCTATCGCTGCCATGCAGGCCAACGGTTACATCAGTGAGATGAAGTGAGGAGAGCGACAATGCTGGAGCTGGACAAGAAGACGTTTGATGACGAGGTTCTCAAGGCCGATGGCAAGGTGTTCGTCGACTTCTATGGTGACGGCTGCGTGCCGTGCGCCGCGCTGAAGCCGCATGTGGAGGAGTACGCCGAGCAGTACGGCGACAAGCTGAAGTTCTGCGCGCTCAACACCACCAAGGCCCGTCGCCTGGCTATCGCACAGAAGATACTCGGCCTTCCCGTCATGCGCATCTACGAGAACGGCGAGATCATCGATGAGGTCGTCAAGGATGACGCCACCGTCGAGAGCATCGAGGCCATGATCAAGAAGGCCATCGCCTAGCTTCTGGATCCCTTGTTCCAAACGCAATGCCTGGTGCTGTGTCCTTGATGCGGCTCTATCTGGGGCGTGTCGCCGCGTACTCGCGCGGCACGCCCTTCTGGCTACATATACAACGTGTGTTTTCGTGAAAAGAAAGGAGAGAAGCATGGCTGATTCGAGTGCGTCCGAAAAGCAGAGCAGTTGGCAAATGGTCGACAAGCAGGTCTTTGTCATCGCCGGCGTCGTCTGCCTTCTCGTCATCATTTCGACGCTTCTTTTCCCTGCCCAGGCCGCCGACGTCATCGCCGGCCTGTTCTCAGGCATGACGACGAACTTTGGCTGGTTCTATATGCTGCTCATGGCGATATTCGTGGCGTTTGCGCTGTTCCTTGCCTTCAGTCGCTATGGCAACGTCAAGCTGGGCAAGGATGACGACAAGCCCGAGTTCTCCTTCACCTCGTGGTTCTTCATGCTCTTCTCTGCGGGCATGGGCATCGGTCTGGTCTTCTACTCCGTTGCCGCCCCCATGAGCTTCTTCATTCAGCCGCCCACCGCCGAGCCGGGCACCATCCAGGCGGCACAGGACGCCATGCACTATACGTTCCTGCACTGGGGCCTCCACCCGTGGGCGGCGTACGTGGTGATTGGTGCGGGGCTTGGCTACTTCCAGCATCGCATGGGCAAGCCGGCCCTGCTGAGCTCCGTGTTCGTCCCACTCTTTGGCGAGAAGGCCTGCAACGGCCTGTTTGGAAAGATCGTCGACGCCCTCGCGGTCATCGTGACGGTGTTTGGCGTGACGACCTCACTGGGCATGGGCGCCATTCAGATCTCCGGTGGCCTGGGCTATGAGTTTGGCCTGCCTTCGGGCATCCCCACGATGCTCGCCGTGGTCGTCATCGCGACCATCATCTATACCGTCGCCTCCGTCTCCGGCGTCGACAAGGGCATCAGCCTCTGCGCCAACGTCAACCTGTGGATCATGATCGGCGTCATGGTGTTCCTGTTCATTGCGGGCAACACCACGTTCCTCATGGACTACTTCACCGAGAGCCTGGGCAACTACCTCACCAACATCGTGAAGGACAGCTTCTGGGTCGACGCGTTCTCCCAGACCAATGGCTGGATTGACGGGTGGACCATCTTCTTCTGGGCCTGGTGGATTGCGTGGGCACCCTTCGTGGGCGGCTTCATTGCGCGCATCTCCAAGGGTCGCACCATCCGCGAGTTCGTCATCGGTGCCCTGATCTTCCCCAGCATTCTGTCGTTCTTCTTCATGACCGTCCTGGGTGGCAACGCCATCGACCTGACGCTCAACGGTGGGGTCACGGCAATCTCCGAGGCGATCACGAAGGACGTCTCCCTGGGCCTCTTCGCGATGCTCAACCAGATGCCGCTCTCCGGTCTGCTGTCCGTGCTCTGCATGGTGCTGCTGCTCGTCTTCTTCATCACCTCGGCCAATGGAGCCACGCTCGTATGCTCGATGATGACCTCTCGTGGTGTGCAGAACCCTCCCAAGCGCATCATCGTCTTCTGGTCCCTCGTCCTCGGTGCGACTGCCGTGGGCCTGCTGCTTGCCGGTGGCCTCTCCTCGGTCCAGACCATCTCCGTCATTGGCGCCTTCCCCTTCGGCTTCATCTGCCTGGGTGTTATCGTGGCGGTGGTGAAGGCCCTCAAGAACGAGTTCGACCCAGAGTCGGGCGCGCGGCGTTCGCTCGAGGAGACGATCGCTGCCGACCAGACCTGGTACGATGATCGTCCTATCGAGACACGGCCCGCGAAGGAGGTCGCATAGGTCCGCTCTTCTTCTGACGGCTTGACAGGTTGGTTCTGGGGTGCCACCGCCCAGGCCATGGACGATGGCACCCTTCCCACCATGGGGACGCACCTGAGGACTCGGGGGGTGATGGGATGATTGAGGAAAGCATAGGCGTGGTGCAGGAGGCCGAGGCGCGTGCCGCGACCGTTGTCGCCGAGGCACAGGAGCGTGCGAAGCGGATCAGGCACGAGGCCGAGCTGCAGGCGCAGGACATCAAGGCGCAGGCGCACGACGAGGCTCGCTCCCTGCGCGCCGCGGCCGAGCTGCAGTGGCGCCGCGACGAGGCGGAGGCGCTCAGCGCCGCACGGGACACCTCGCTCGAGGATGCGGATGGAACCGGCAAGCCCTCCGATGAGCGCGTGTCAGCTGCGGTCGCTGCGGCCAAGGAGCTTGCGCTGTCCTAGGAGCGACATCGTAGGACATCATAGGTTGCGAAGAGAGAGGGGAGTGGTCACATGGCGGTGGTAAAGATGCAGAAGCTTGGCATCTGTGCCATGACCAGCCGTCGTGGCGACATACTGGGCACCCTGCAGTCCATGGGCGTCATGCAGATGGAGCAGGGCTTTGATGCCCACGGCATGGCGTGCCCCGACACCCACGACACCGCCGTGCAGTTCAATCGCTATGCGGCGCAGCTCGACAGCGCCGTCAAGGTGCTCTCGCTGTACGCTCCCGAGGGGCGCCGCGGGCTCTCGCTGTTCGAGGGCAAGCAGAGCGTCACGCGCACGGAGTTCGACAGGAGCAAGGCCGAGGCGGACGAGCTTCTGGACGCCGGACGTGACATCGTCGACCGGGAGCACGACATCCGTGAGGCCCAGAACGCCATCGGCAGGGACGAGGTGGCGCAGGCGGCCCTCAGGCCCTGGATGGACCTCGACGTCCCCTTCGACTACACGGGAACCCGCGACATGGCATTCGTCGCCGGCACCTTCCAGGGTGACGCCACGGCCGAGGAGATTGCGCAGGAACTGGCGGACGGTCTGGGGGACAACCCCCCCGTCGAGGTACGGGTCCTCACGTGCGAGGCGGGCCTCACCTATGCGTGCGTGCTGTACCTGCGCGACGTCTCCGAGAAGGTCGAGGAGAACCTGCGCAGGTTGGGCTTTGCACGACCGTCCTCGTCGCTTGACGGCACCCCCGCCGAGCTCATGGCGGGCCATGCATCGGACATAGAACGCCAGCACGATCGGATCGACGAGGCGGAGCGCAAGATCGTCTCCTATGCCCCCCTGCGTGCGCGTCTCGAGACCTGTGCCGACTACTTCCGCGATCGGGCCGCACGTTACGAGCTCCTGGCCTCCGTGCCCGAGACGAAGAGCGTCTTCTTTCTCGAGGGCTGGGTGACGGCCCAGCAGGCCCCGGCGGTCAAGAAGCTGCTTGAGGAGCGCTATGAGGCTTGCGTGGAGTTCGAGGAGGCGCGCGAGGGCGAACAGGAGCCCACGCTGCTCCACAACAACCGCTTCTCTGCCGCCGTCGAGCCCGTCCTCGAGTCCTATGGCCTGCCACGTCACGGCAAGGTGGACCCCTCGTTCATCATGTCCATCTTCTACGTGATCTTCTTCGGCATGATGCTCTCCGATGCGGGCTATGGCATCGTCGTGGCCCTGGGTTGCGGCATCGTCCTGGCGCGTCACCACGACATGAGCGAGGGGACTAACCGCATGCTGCGCCTCTTCTTCTGGTGCGGCTTGTCGACCACCTTCTGGGGGCTGATGTATGGCGGCATCTTCGGCAATGCCATAGACACCATCGCGACCACGTTCTTTGGCTATGAGGGCCCCCAGATCGTCAGGCCCCTCTGGTTCGAGCCCATGGCCAACCCCATGGCGCTGCTCATGTGGTGCCTGCTCTTTGGTGTCATCCACCTGTTTGTGGGCCTGGGCATCAAGGGGTACGAACTGCTCAAGGATGGGGACGGGCTGGGGTTCGTGGGCGAGGTCCTCTCGTGGTACCTCCTGCTCGTCGGCCTCATCTTCATGCTGCTGCCCACCGACCTCTTTGCCTCGATCGCGGGGTTCTCGGTGGCGCTTCCCGGCTGGGTGGCCACGCTGTCCAACGCGTGTGCGGCCGTGGGTGCCATCCTGGTGGTCCTCCTGGGCAGCCGCGACTCTGCCAACTGGGGCGTGAGGATCGCGTCGGGCCTCTACGACCTCTATGGGGTCACCGGCTGGCTCTCCGACCTGCTGTCCTACTCGCGCCTTCTGGCCCTGGGCCTTGCGACGGGCGTCATCGCCAACGTCGTCAACATGATGGCGGCGATGATGGGGCCCACCCCCCTGGGCATCGTGGCCTTCGTGCTCATCTTCGTCCTGGGGCACACGCTCAACATCGGCATCAACATGCTCGGTGCGTACGTGCACACCAACCGACTGCAGTTCGTCGAGTTCTTTGGCAAGTTCTATGACGGTGGCGGTGAGGCGTTCGCGCCCTTCGGCACCAGCCATAGGTATGTAGAGATTCGAGAGGAGTCATAACATGAGTCTGGGAATGGTTCTCGCTTTGCTTGGCGCCGTGCTGGCGACGGTGGGAGGCGGCATCGGCTCCGCTTGGGGCGTCGGGCTGGCCGGACAGGCCGCCTCGGGCGTGACGGCGGAGGATCCCGAGCAGTTCGCCAAGGTCCTGATCCTGCAGCTGCTGCCGGGCACCCAGGGCATCTACGGCCTGCTCATCACGTTCGTGACGCTCACCAAGATCGGCGTCCTGGGTGGCACTGCCGTCACCGACACCAACACGGGCCTGCTGCTCATGCTGGCCTGCCTGCCCATCGCCATCGTGGGCCTCATCTCCGCCTATCACCAGGGCAGGACCTCCGTCGCCGCCATCGGCATCGTGGCCAAGCGCCCCGACCAGTTCGGTAAGGCCATGCTGTTCCCCGCCATGGTCGAGACGTACGCCATCCTGGCCCTCCTCGTGAGCATCCTCGCGATCTCGAACATTGCCGTCATCTAGCCAGCGTGCTGGAGCGCGCCGGCACGGCGTCCCCATCCGTGGTTTCTGACAAGGCCTACGCAGGAGAAGAAGGTTTATACATGGCAGGAATTGAAGCGATTGTCGCGGCTATCGCCCAAGAGGCGGATGAGTCCGCTCTGCACATCGTGGCTGACGCCGAGGATGCCGCGCAAAAGACGCTCGATGCCGCCCATGCCTCTGCCAAGGGGGAGCTGGAGGCCGAGCGTGCCAGGCTTGCCGATGATGCCGAGCTGGCACGGCGAAGGACGAAGTCCAAGTGCGACATGATCGTGGGGCAGCGTCGCCTTGCCAACAAGCAGGCCCTCGTCCAGTCCGTTCTGGAGAGGGCCAAGGACGAGCTGCGCTCCCTGGAACCAGACGCCTACTTTCCCATGCTGTTGCAGTTGGTTGGGCGCTATGCGACGTCGGGGACCGGCACGCTGCTGCTCTCGGTCGCCGATGAGGCGCGCATGCCACCCGACTTCGAGGAGCGCGCGAACGCCCTCGTGCGTGAGAGGGGCGGCTCCCTCAAGGTGGAGGGCGTGGACGAGGACCTTGGCGGCGGATTCATACTGCGCTACGGACTCGTCGACGTGAGCTGCACGCTGGACGCCCTCTTTGCCGAGCGTGCGGACGAGCTACGCGATCGTGTGGCGCAGCTGCTCTTTCAGGAGTGAGGCCATGAGGGACTCTGACTACATATTCGCGGTCGCCAGGATTCGCGTCCTGGAGAAGGGGCTGCTGTCTCCGGAGGACATCCGGCAGCTGGTGGCACTCAAGGACACGAGCGCGGTGCTCTCGTTCCTGAGGGGCCGCGGCTGGGGGGACGGCTCACAGGATGCCGATGGCGCCCACATGCTGAGGACCGAGGAGGCCAAGGTGGACGCCTCTATACAAGACCTCGGTCTCGACCAGCGCCTTCTGGAGGTCCTCGACCTGCCCGAGCGCTACCACAACCTCAAGGTTGCCATCAAGGAGCTCTCGTTTGGCACCGTCGTCCCGGAGGCCTACTATTCCCTCGACGGGTTTGGGAGGGGCGAGCTCACGCATGCGATCTCCGCGCAGGAGTTCTCGCTGCTGCCGGATGACATGGCGCGCGCTGCGCGCCGGGCCCTGGATGTCATGGCTGCGTCATCGGACGCCCAGTGGTGTGACGTCATCCTGGACAAGGCCTGCCTCCAGGCGATGGCTGCCGCCGCGGCCTCCTCGGGAAGCGATCTGCTCGTCTCATATGTGCAGATGTTTGTGCAGAACGCAGACCTCAAGATCGTCCTGAGGGGGGCACGCACCGGCAAGGGGCGGCGCTTCCTCGAGGAGGCGACCTGTCCCGTCGAGGGCATGGACACGAGCGCCCTCATCCGCCATGCCCTGACAGGGGAGCAGGAGCTGTTGGACTATCTCGACGATTCCGATCTTGACGCCGCCGCATCGGCCATCAGGAAATCCTCGGCCTCGTTCGAGCAGTGGTGCGAGTCGCGCCTCCTGGACGTGCTGAAAGGGCAAGGCTCCAACATCATGTCGCCCGGTCCCATCCTCGCGTTCGTCCTGAGGAGACATGCGGAGATTCGCAACGTGCGCATCCTGTTGACGGCGAAGGCGAATGGCTTTGGGGATGACGCGGTTCTCGAGAGGATGTGCATAGCGAATGGATAGGATTGCCGTGCTAGGTGACTACGACAGCATCTATGGCTTCGGCGCCCTTGGGCTGGAGGTCATTCCCGTCTCTCCGGACGACCCTGACGCCTCATCGAAGCTCGAGGGCCTCGTGGAGGCTGGCTACGGCATCATCTATGTGACCGAGGAACTGGCACAGGTGCTGTCTTCGACGATCGCGGCCTATCGGGAGCGGCCGCTCCCGGCAATCGTGTCCATTCCTGGCATCAAGAACAATACCGGCAGCGGCGTCGAGGCCGTTCGGCACAGCGTCGAGCAGTCGGTTGGCAGTGACATTCTGTTTGGCAGCAAGTAAGAGGAAGGCGGCCACCCTATGGGTAGCACGGGTGTAATCAAGAAGGTTGCGGGCCCCCTCGTCGTCGCGTCGGGCATGCGCGACGCGAACATGTTCGATGTCGTGCGCGTGAGCGAGGAGAAGCTCATCGGCGAGGTCATCGAGATGCACGGCGACGAGGCGTCCATCCAGGTGTATGAGGAGACGCAGGGGCTGGGTCCCGGCGAGCCCGTCGTCTCGACGGAGCGCCCACTCTCCGTCGAGCTCGGTCCCGGGCTCATCGGCTCCATCTACGACGGCATCCAGCGCCCCTTGGACAAGCTCATGGAGACCACCGGCAGCAACCTCCTGGGACGTGGCGTGAGCGTGCCGGCCATCGACGAGGAGAGGCTCTGGGAGTTCGTGCCCACCGCCAAGGTGGGCGATGAGGTTCAGGAGGGCGACGTCATCGGCACCGTCCAGGAGACCAAGGTGGTCTCTCATAAGATAATGGTCCCTACTGGAAGGCGGGGCACGGTTACCGAGATCCAGGCTGGATCGTTCACCGTGCGTGACGTCGTTTGCACCCTTTCGCGCGATGGCGTGCAGGAGGGCCTGACGATGGCCCAACACTGGCCTGTGAGGCAGGGGAGGCCCTACGCCACGAAGCTCCCGCCGAACATGCCCCTCATTACCGGCCAGCGCGTCATTGACGCGTTCTTTCCCATCGCCAAGGGCGGCGTGGCCGCGGTTCCCGGCCCCTTCGGGTCGGGCAAGACGGTCATCCAGCACCAGCTGGCAAAGTGGGCCGAGGCGGACATCGTCGTCTACATCGGCTGCGGGGAGCGCGGCAACGAGATGACGGACGTCCTCAACGAGTTTCCCGAGCTCAAGGATCCCAAGACGGGCGAGTCGCTCATGGAGCGCACCGTGCTCATCGCCAACACCTCGGACATGCCCGTGGCGGCGCGCGAGGCGAGCGTCTACACGGGCGTCACCATCGCCGAGTACTTTCGTGACATGGGCTACTCCGTTGCCCTCATGGCCGACTCCACCTCGCGTTGGGCCGAGGCCCTGCGCGAGATGAGTGGCCGCCTCGAGGAGATGCCAGGCGAGGAGGGCTATCCCGCCTACCTGGGCAGTCGCCTGGCACAGTTCTATGAGCGCGCCGGCCGTGTCATCTCGCTCGGTTCCGAGGGACGTGAGGGGCAGCTCTCTATCATCGGCGCCGTCTCGCCCCCGGGCGGTGACATCTCCGAACCCGTCTCCCAGGCCACCCTGCGCATCGTCAAGGTGTTCTGGTGCCTCGACAGCGAGCTTGCCTATCAGCGCCACTTTCCGGCCATCAACTGGCTGAGCAGCTACAGCCTCTACCTTGACAACATCGGGCCCTGGTTCTCGAAGAACATCGCGGAGGACTGGATGGACATCCGGCAGAGGCTCATGAGCCTGCTGCAGGACGAGTCCTCCCTCAACGAGATCGTCAAGATGGTGGGCATGGATGCCCTGTCACCCCAGGACCGCCTCAAGATGGAGGCCGCCCGCAGCACGCGCGAGGACTTCCTGCACCAGAACTCCTTTGACGAGGTCGACACCTACACCTCGCTTCCGAAGCAGTACTACATGATGAAGCTGGTCCTGGCATTCTACGAGGAGGGCGTTCGTGCCCTTGAGGGTGGCATGGACATCGAGCGGCTGGTGCACATGGATGTGCGCGAACGCATCGGGCGCTACAAGTACACGCCCGAGAAGGATTGCGAGCTGGAGTTCGAGGCCGTCAGGGATGCCCTCTCCACGGAGATTCAGAGCATCGCCAACGAGCAGGAGGATTAGCCATGGCCACGGAGTATCGCACCATCCAAGAGGTTGCCGGCCCACTCGTCCTGGTGAGCGGCGTCGAGGGCGTCACCTACAACGAGCTGGGCGAGATCACGCTCGCCGACGGCCAGACGCGCCGTTGCAAGGTCCTTGAGGTCGATGGCACGAACGTTCTCGTGCAGCTCTTCGAGTCTTCTACGGGCATCAACCTCTCCGACAGCAAGGTGCACTTCCTGGGCAGGGCAATGGAGTTGGGCGTCTCCGGCGACATGCTCGGACGCGTCTTCGATGGCGTGGGCGGGGTCATCGACGGGGGTCCGGAGATCCTTCCGGAGACACGCATGGACATCAATGGTCGACCCATGAACCCCTATGCGCGCTCGTATCCCTCCGAGTTCATCCAGACGGGCATCTCTGCCATCGATGGCCTGAACACGCTGGTCCGTGGCCAGAAGCTGCCGATCTTCTCGGCCTCGGGCCTGCCCCATGCGCAGCTTGCCGCACAGATCGCGCGACAGGCCAAGGTACTTGGCACCGAAGAGGAATTCGCCGTCGTCTTTGCCGCCATGGGCATCACCTACGAGGAGGCACACTACTTCGAGGAGTCCTTCAAGGAGACGGGCGCTATCGATCGCACGGTCCTGTTCGTGAACCTTGCCAACGACCCCGCGGTCGAGCGCATCTCCACGCCGCGCATGGCCCTGACGGCCGCGGAGTACCTTGCGTTCGAGAAGGACATGCACGTCTTGGTCATCATGACCGACATCACGAACTATGCCGACGCCCTGCGTGAGATCTCCGCGGCGCGCAAGGAGGTTCCGGGAAGGCGTGGCTATCCCGGCTATATGTACACTGACCTTGCGCAGATGTATGAGCGGGCGGGACGTCAGCATGGCAAGAGGGGGTCAATCACGATGATCCCCATCCTGTCCATGCCCGAGGATGACAAGACGCACCCGATTCCCGATCTGACGGGCTATATCACCGAGGGTCAGATCATCCTGAGCCGCGAGCTCTACCGCTCGGGCGTGACGCCGCCCATCGACGTCCTGCCCTCGCTCTCGCGCCTGAAGGACAAGGGCATCGGCGGGGGGAAGACCCGTGCCGATCATGCTGCGACCATGAACCAGCTCTTCGCCGCCTATGCGCGCGGCAAGGAGGCCAAGGAGCTCATGGTAATCTTGGGTGAGGCCGCCCTGACCGACATCGACCTCATCTATGCCAAGTTCTCCGAGGAGTTCGAGGCGCGCTACGTCTCGCAGGGCAACGAGACGGATCGCGGCATCCAGGAGACCCTCGACCTCGGCTGGGATCTCCTGCGCATACTTCCTCGCTCCGAGCTCAAGCGCATTCCCGATGCCATGCTCGACGAGTACTACGAGAAGGACTAGAAGGACTAGGCCCTCGCGTACCGACCACCGAGGGGCGGTACCGGGAGTCTCACGAGGCATGAAGGAGGTGGAGGATGCCCGGAGCACAGGTCAACCAGACGCGCATGGAGCTCTCGCGCCAGAAGGGGCGACTGGCGACGGCCGTCAAGGGCCATCGTCTGCTCAAGGACAAGCGTGACGAGCTGATGCGCGAATTCCTCGATCTGGTGCGTGTGAACATGGAGCTGCGGCGGAGGGTGGAGGACAAGATCGCCGATGCCAACCGCAATCTCGCCTTGGCCAAGTGCACCATGTCGGAGGAGGTCCTCAAGGAGGCCTTGATGGCCCCTAGGCAGGAGGTCTATCTCACGTCGAGCACACGCAACATCATGAGTGTGAACGTGCCGGTGTTCTCGGTGCAGACGAGGACCTCGGACGAGAATGACATCTACTCGTACGGTTATGCGTTCACCTCGAGCGACCTTGACGGCTCGGTGCGCATGCTCGCAGAGATCCTGCCCGACCTGCTCAAGCTCGCCGAGGTGGAGAAGTCGTGCCAGCTCATGGCTGCCGAGATCGAGAAGACGCGCCGTCGCGTGAACGCCTTGGAGCACGTCATCATCCCAGAGGCGCAAAAGAACATTCGCACGATCGGCATGCACCTCGATGAGAGCGAGCGCAGCACCCAGGTGCGCCTCATGAAGGTCAAGGACATGGTGATCAAGGATGCCCGCCGCGACAAGCACGTTGCCTGACGGGTCGGCTTCGTGACGGCGTGAGATGTGCAAGGCCTACCACCGTGCCCGACTTCGTGCCCTGTCGTGTGGCCCCCGCTTTGGCGGGGGTTTGCGCACCCACTCGGCCATGCGGCGCTACCGCTCGTCGACTCAAATGGAAATATGGTGGCAATCGATTAGAAATGCTTCTATACATTTTCTATTCTAATGACAGTGAAGATTTCTAATATCCAAGGAGCGCACTGCAGGCAGATGGGATATGTCGTGGTCACGAACAATCCACTGGTCTTGTTGGAGCTTTCGGGAGACCATACGGTTGACTTTGCTGAGCAGACCTACCTCGAGCTGCTTGAGCGGGTACGTAGCATGGTGCACGAGGGCTCAAGGATCCTGAGCCATCCCCAGGCGGGAGGCGTTCAGTCCGGAGAGACCCCGTATCGCTCCATCCTTGTCCAACCGGTGCATGGCCCGGTGGATGTGGACTCGCTCAAGCTGATCGAGTCGGCCATAGCCGCGACGCGCAAGTTCCAGAACAAGACGCCACTCTACAAGGAGGGCGTGAGCAGGGATTTCCAGGTTGTTGACCTTGCGCTCATCAGAAGCGGAATCGAGTCGGCCGATGCCATGTAGGAAGCGTGCGCCTGGCCATCCCACCCGCTCGCGCGGCCACGAGCCAACCGGCCCACCTTTTTTCGCATGTGCCCATAGGCTCCCATAAAGGAGGAGGTAGTCAGAGTGAAGTTAGAGTTGGGAAGGATACACGTCGAAGACGTGGTCTTCGCAGACAAGTCAAGGATTGACGCGGGTGTGCTGTACGTCTCGAAGGATGAGCTTACGCCTATCGTGCTTTCGGACGAGCACCTTGAGGCCGTCGAGTTCGACATAGCAAAGCCCGGCGAGTCCGTGCGCGTCACTCCCGTAAAGGACGTCATCGAGCCTCGCGTCAAGGTCGAAGGTTCCGGTGGTATCTTCCCTGGGGTCATCGCAAAGGTCGACACCGTGGGAAGTGGCAAGACCTACGCCCTCAAGGGCATGGCGGTCGTGACGGCAGGCCCCATCGTAGGATTCCAGGAGGGCGTCATCGACATGAGCGGCCCTGGTGCCGACTACACACCGTTCTCCAAGACGCTCAACCTGGTCATGGTCTGCCAGCCGGTCAAGAACATCGAGCGGCACGAGTACGAGCAGGCAGTGCGCTTTGCCGGCCTCAGGGTGGCCACCTTCATCGGTGAGCTTGCGCGCGAGCTCACGCCCGACGAGACCGAGACCTACGAGACGCCCGACATCGTGGAGGGCATGAAGGCCTACCCGGATCTCCCACGCGTCGGCTACGTCCAGATGCTCCAGAGCCAGGGTCTCCTCCACGACACCTACGTCTATGGGGTGGACGCCAAGAAGGTCCTTCCCACCATGCTGTATCCCACCGAGGTCATGGATGGTGCCATCGTCTCGGGCAACTGCGTGAGCGCGTGCGACAAGAACCCCACCTATGTCCACGAGAACAACGGCGTCGTGGAGGAGCTTTACAAGCAGCACGGCAAGACCATCAACTTCGTGTGCCAGATCGTCACGAACGAGAACGTCTACCTTGCCGACAAGGAGCGCTCGTCCAACCAGACCGCCAAACTGTGCCACATGCTGGGCCTGGATGGTGTGGTCATCTCGCAGGAGGGCTTCGGCAATCCCGACACCGACCTCATCATGAACTGCAAGAAGATCGAGGCCGAGGGCATCAAGACCGTCATCATCACCGACGAGTACGCAGGCCGCGACGGCAAGTCACAGTCCCTTGCCGACGCCGACCCGGCGGCTGACGCCGTGGTGACGGGCGGAAACGCCAACGAGGTGATCGTCCTGCCAAAGATGGACAAGGTCATCGGGACCCTCGCTTACATCAACAAGATCGCCGGCGCCTCGGAGAGCACGCTGCGCGAGGATGGGAGCCTTGAGGTCGAACTACAGGTCATCACCGGCGCAACCAACGAGACGGGCTTCGGCTACCTGAGCGCCCGATAGGAGGTAGGCATGGCAAAGTTGAGGATAGTTCACTACATCAACCAGTTCTTTGCCCAGATTGGCGGTGAGGAGAAGGCTGACTACCCCCTGGAATACCGCGATGGCAAGTACGTGGGTCCGGGACTGGCGTTCATGCAGGCATGGGGTAACGAGGCCCAGATCGTCGGCACCATCGTATGTGGCGACAGCTACTTCGGCGAGAACATCGACAAGGCGACGTCCGAGGTCGTGGAGATCGTCAGAAAGGCCAAGCCCGACCTGTTTCTGGCTGGTCCCGGCTTCAATGCCGGACGCTACGGCGTAGCCTGCGCCACGGCCTGCGCCGCCGTCGAAGAGCGGCTGGGCATCCCCACGCTCACGGGCCTCTACGTGGAGAACCCTGGCGTCGACATGTTCCGCGACAAGATCTACATCGTCTCTACCAAGAATAGTGCCGCCGGCATGCGCGGCGCCGTCAAGGTCATGGCGCCGCTCGCGCTCAAGCTTGCCCGTCACGAGAGGATCGGCGCCTCGGTGGAGGAGGGCTACATCCCCCGCGGGCAACGCGTCAACTTCTTCGAGAGAGAGCGTGGCGCAAGGCGCGCTGTCGACATGCTCATCAAGAAGCTGGGCGGGCGTCCGTTCGTCACGGAGTATCCCATGCCCTCCTTTGACAGGGTGAATCCTGTCTCTCCCGTCACGGACCTCTCGCACACAAAGGTGGCCCTCGTGACCTCGGGTGGCATCGTGCCCAAGGGCAACCCCGACCACATCGAGAGCTCAAACGCCTCCCACTTTGGTGAATACGATATCACGGGCGTCATGGACCTCACGTCCGATGCCTATGAGACCGCCCACGGCGGATACGATCCGGTCTGCGCCAACGAGGACGCCGACCGCGTCTTGCCTGTCGACGTCATGCGCGACCTCGAGCGCGAGGGGGTCATCGGCTCTCTTCACAACAAGTTCTACACTACGGTCGGTAACGGCACCGCCGTCGCATCCGCAAAGAAGTTTGGTGGGGAGATAGCCCAGAGGCTCAAGGAGGACGGTGTCCAGGCCGTCATACTCACCAGCACTTGAGGCACCTGCACTCGTTGCGGCGCAACGATGGTCAAGGAAATCGAGCGTGCGGGCTTCCCCGTGGCTCATATGTGCACGGTCACGCCAATCTCGATGACGGTTGGGGCAAATCGCATCGTCCCGACGATTGCGATTCCCCATCCTTTGGGCGACCCCTCCCTGGATGCCGACGACGAGAAGAAGCTCCGTCGCGAGCTCGTCGAGAAGGCCCTGGGGGCGCTTGGGACCCCCATCGACAAGCAGACGATCTTCGAGGACTAACAGGGCCTACGGGCGGCGCATCGGACAGCCTGGTGCACCGCCCGCAAGCTCTGGGCTGACCCTGACGCGTGCCCCCAAAGCTCAGCCATGTCCTGGCATGGGAGGCACAGACCTAGGAAGGAACCCACATGGATGCACTTAACAGCACGGTGCTTCAGATTTCCGATGTGATCTGGAACGGCCTTCTGCTCTGGCTGCTTGTCGGAACGGGCGTCTTCTACTCCATCCGCACCAGGTTCGTCCAGGTGCGGCGCTTTGGGGCCTCCATGAAGAGGGCGTTTGGCGACCTCAACCTCCACGGCGAGAAGGCGGGAAGCGAGGGCATGAGCTCGTTCCAGGCGCTTGCGACGGCCATTGCCGCCCAGGTGGGGACTGGCAACATAGCGGGATGCGCCACGGCGCTCGTCTCCGGCGGCCCAGGCGCCATCTTCTGGATGTGGATTGCCGCGTTCTTTGGCATGGCGACGATCTTTGGTGAGGCGGTCCTCGCACAAAGGACCAAGACGCGCGATGCCAGCGGAAGCGTCATCGGCGGACCGGTCTATTACATAGAGAAGGCCTTCAAGGGCGGGTTCGGAAAGTTCCTTGCGACGTTCTTTGCGGTGGCCATCATCCTTGCTCTTGGCTTCATGGGCAACATGGTTCAGTCCAACTCCATCAGCGCGGCGTTCAACTCCGCGCTCGACGTCCCCACGTGGATCGTGGGCGTCATCGTGGCCGCCATCGCCGCGTTCATCTTCGTCGGCGGCATCGGCCGCATCGCGTCGTTCACCGAGAAGGCAGTCCCCCTCATGGCGGGACTCTACATTCTGGGTTGCGTCGTGGTCCTGGCCCTCAACTGGCAGGCCCTGCCCGGTGCCTTTGGTTCCATATTCGTCTGTGCCTTTGACCCCCAGGCCGCCGGCGGTGCCGTTGCGGGCATCACGGTTCGCCAGGCCATCCGCTACGGCGTCGCACGCGGCCTCTTCTCCAACGAGGCCGGCATGGGCTCCACCCCTCACTCGCACGCCATCGCAAAGGTTGACAGGCCACAAGACCAGGGCGAGGTCGCCATGGTCGGCGTGTTCATCGACACCTTCGTGGTCCTTACCCTCACGGCGCTTGTCATCCTGTCGTCCGGCGTACTCGACTCCATGATCGCAAGCGGCGTGACTGGCGTCGCCGTGGCGCAGGGCGCCTTCGACAACACCTTCGGGAGCTTTGGCAACATCTTCATTGCGGTGTGCCTCTTCTTCTTTGCCTTCTCGACGATCATCGGCTGGTACTTCTTCGGCGAGCAGAACATCAGGTGGCTGTTTGGTAACAAGATGGTCAAGATCTATGCCGCCATCGTCACCGTCCTCATCTTTGTGGGCTCGCTGCTCAAGGTTGAGCTGGTGTGGAACCTCGCGGACCTCTTCAATGGCCTCATGGTCTTCCCCAACCTCCTGGCCCTGCTTGCGCTTTCGGGAATCGTGACGAAGATCGCCCACGACAGGGACGCAAAGCCGTAGTACCGTTCGCCGCCAATCATGTTTCTTGAGCCGGTGGCAAAAGGTTTTATAATCGCGATAGGTATTTTTTGGGATAGAATGTGCGCAAAGCAGAGGAGGGGGAGTTTTCGCAGGTTTTTTGGTGCATGGGGCGCATGAGACAACGGGACGGACACATGTGCCAGAGGACTGCGATTTGTGTCCAAGATGGGCAGGTTCTCCGCTCAGTTTGGGCTCTAGCCGGTCTGCCTGGGCTGGCTTAGGCATAGTTAACAGCAGGCTTGGTCTATGAGAGGAGGAAAAGATGGGCAAACTCGATGGTAAGAAGGTCGTTGTCATTGGCGATCGCGATGGCGTTCCCGGCGAGGCAATTTCTGCCTGCGCCGAGACCGCTGGTGGCGAGATTGTGTTTTCCTCGACGGAGTGCTTCGTTTGAACTTCCGCTGGCGCAATGGATCTTGAGAACCAGAAGAGGGTCAAGGAGTTCGCAGAGAAGTACGGTCCCGAGAACGTTGTCGTTCTCGTTGGTGCCGCAGATGGCGAAGCTGCCGGACTCGCCGCAGAGACGGTTGAGAATGGCGACCCCACGTTCGCAGGTCCATTGACGGGAGTCCAGTTGGGACTCGCTTGCTACCACGTGGTTGAGCCGAACGTCAAGGCATGGTTTGACGCCGATGTCTACGACGAACAGGTCTCCATGATGGAGATGGTCCTCGATGTTGACGATATCGTCAGCGAGATGACCGACATTCGCTCTGAGTTCTGCAAGTATCCTCTGGATTAAGCAGGGATGGGCGTGTGCTTGTCATCCGAGGTCTGAGGGGGGTGGCGGTGCGTGCCGCCGCCCCCTCGTATTAGGTGTTTCAGGCTCCCCAGGGCTCGCACGACGCGGGGGCCTTTGCACGTTTGGCACGACGGTTCTGTTCGCATTGGAAGTCAAGTCCTGAGTCTCGCGTGCGGGCATGGGGCCCACGGCGGGAGAGGGGAGCGGAGGAGTAGATGAAGAGCGTCATCAAGGGAGTGAGCTATGTCTTGGCCCACACGCCTGGCATGGTTGTCCACAACGGCACCACGCAGACGACCGAGCGTGTGGTCAACCCGGAGAGCGAGTATCTCAAGGAGCTGCCCAGCCACCTGCGATCCTTCGAGGACAACCTGAGTTACTGGCCCAATCAGGTCTACATCGGCAACAAGAACCCCAAGGAGCTCGAAGGCGTCGAGTTCCCCTACTATGACAAGCGCTGCGACGTCACGGACCGCTACGGCAAGTACGGCCAGATGATGCCCGAGGCCGAGTTCTATCTCCTCATGCAGTCCGTGGACATGTTTGACCTCATCGAGCTCGACCGCGACTTCGTTGCCGCCCACAAGGACGAGCTCGCTGCCAACCAGGTCATCGACGAGGGCGTCATGAGGCGCGTCAAGGAGGGCGTCGAGCTCTCCAAGGTCCAGGAGATCGTGGGCAACGGCGAGGGCGAGGGCCTCTACATCGATGACACGCTCGTCGGCTGCGTGAGGCGCGCCCACGACATCGACAACAACCTCTCCGCCGAGTACATGCTCGAGAACCTCGCCACCAAGGCCAGCGATGTCCTCGCCATGCTCACCGCCATCAAGAACGCCGGCATCTCCAAGGATGACGTCGAGTACGTCATCGACTGCTGCGAGGAGGCCTGCGGCGACGAGAACCAGCGCGGCGGCGGCAACTTCGCCAAGGCCGCGGCCGAGATCTGCGAGTTCAACAACGCCACCGGCTCCGACGCCCGTGGCTTCTGCGCTGGTCCCACCCACGCCATGATCGAGGCTGCCGCCCTCGTTGCCTCCGGTGCCTACAGGACCGTCATGGTCTCCGCCGGTGGCTGCACCGCCAAGCTCGGCATGAACGGCAAGGCACACGTCGAGAAGGGCCTGCCCATCCTCGAGGACATGCTCGGTGGCTTTGCGGTCGTCCTCACCCAGGACGATGGCGTGAGCCCCTACATCGACCTCGAGCACCTCGGCCGCCACACCGTGGGCACCGGCTCCGCCCCCCAGAGCGTCATGCAGTCCCTGGTCTACGACCCCCTGGATGCTGCCGGCCTCTCCGTCACGGACGTGGACAAGTACGCGCCCGAGATGCAGAACCCCGACATCACCAAGGCTGGTGGCGCGGGTGACGTGCCCCTGGCCAACTACAAGATGATCGCGGCCCTGGGCGTCAAGAAGCAGCAGCTCGAGCGCAAGGACATCCCCAGCTTTGCCACCGACCACGGCTTCATCGGCTGGGCCCCCACGCAGGGCCACATCCCCTCCGGCGTGCCTGCCATCGGCGTCGCCCGCGACGAGATCATGGCCGGCAACTGGAAGCGCCTCATGCTCATCGGCAAGGGCTCGCTGTTCCTCGGTCGCCTGACCAACCTCTTCGATGGCGTCTCCTACATGATCTGTGCCAACGACGGCCAGGCCGAGGAGAGCGGTGCCGTCTCCGAGGACGAGGTCAAGCAGCTCGTCGCGAAGGCCATGAAGGACTTCGCCGCCCAGCTCATGGCCGCCTCCGATGCTGAGTAGGTGATCAGATGAGCAAGCTTGAGAAGCAGGTCGCCGAGGCCTTCCTCGAGATGGCCAATGGCCTCGAGAGCGGCCAGTTCGGCAAGAGGCCAAAGATCGCCCTGACCGGCATGGGCAGCGAGCACGGCGAAGAGAACGCCATGGCCGCCGCCGTCGAGGCCGCGGGCAAGGGCGTGGACGTGTACTACATCGGGAGCCTCGAGCACGAGGGCGTCACCACCGTGCACGTGGCCAACGACGACGAGGGCCACGAGAAGATGGACGAGCTGCTCGCCTCTGGCGAGGTGGATGGTGGCGTCACCATGCACTACCCGTTCCCCATCGGCGTGTCCACCGTCGGCCGTGTCGTGACCCCGGGCTTCGGCAAGGAGATGTTCGTGGCCAACACCACAGGCACCTCGAGCGCCGACCGCATCGAGGGCATGATCCTCAACGCCATCGCCGGCATCGCGACCGCCAAGGCGACCGGCATCGAGGATCCCACCGTGGGCATCCTCAACGTGGACGGTGCCCGCCAGACCGAGATGGCGCTCAAGGAGCTCCGGGACGGGGGCTATGGCATCACCTTCGCCGAGTCCTCCCGCGCCGACGGCGGTGCCGTGATGCGCGGCAACGACGTCCTGCGTGGTACCCCCGACATCATGGTGACGGACTCTCTCACGGGCAACGTCCTCAACAAGATGATCTCCGCCTTCACGACAGGTGGCTCGTTCGAGTCCACGGGCTATGGCTATGGCCCGGGCATCGGCCGCGGCTACGACAAGCTCGTGATGATCGTCTCGCGTGCATCCGGTGCCCCCGTTCTCGCCAACGCCCTGGTCTTCGCCGCGCAGCTCGTGCGCAACAAGGTCTTCAGCGTGGTGGCAAAGGAGTTCGAGGCGGCTGACAAGGCGGGCCTCAACGACATCCTTGCCAAGCGCCGCGAGGCCGCCAAGCCCAAGGCCGAGGAAGAGGAGGTCAAGGCCCCCGAGAAGGAGCCCTGCGGCGCCTCCATCCTGGGCGTCGAGGTCATGGATCTCGAGGATGCCGTCAAGGTCCTCTGGAAGAACGGCATCTATGCCGAGAGCGGCATGGGCTGCACCGGTCCGGTGGTCATGATGGCCGAGGCCAACCACGACAAGGCCTATGACCTGCTGAAGCAGGCGGGCTACGTGGGCTAGGCTCACCGTATCGCAGTTCGCTTGGAGCCCCCGTCATCACTCGATGGCGGGGGCTCCCTCTGTCCGTTGGTGACCAGAGGCGCCGCTTTCGGATGCCTCCAGGAGCGGCGCTCGTGGGTCCTTGCGGGGGCTGGGCCTTGCTAGTCCTCGCGGGCGAAGACCTTGCGGTAGCCCTCCTCTTCCTCCTCGAAGATGCCCTCCACCTCCTCGGGCATGGTGGGCACGGGACAGGGCCTCTCCCCCTCATAGCGCACGCAGGTGCCACAGCTGCTGCTGAGCGCCCGAGGGACGGGGCCCATCCTCGCCGACCACCCAGCCTTCTGGCACAGGCCATGAAAGCGGATTGCCCCGAAGTGGGAGTAGAAGAGGGCGACGTAGCGCATGGGCGCTACTTGGTGAGGGTGAGGGTGGTCGAGCCGTCCTCCTCGGTGGCCTCGACCGCATAGCCCTGGCTCGTGGCGAAGCGTGTCACGTTCTCCTTGGCCGCCACGGCATCGACCAGGACGGTGAGCTGGGCGGGGGAGGACTTGAGGGCGTTCCTCGTGAGGACGACGGGCTCGGGGCAGGACAGGCCGCGTGCATCGATGACATCCATGGGGCTACTCCTTGGCTTTGCCGTAGGTGTTCGCCACGCCGATGAGCGCGACGACGACGATTCCGATGATGACCGCCACCATGCCGTTGGGGGTGGGACCCTTGCCGCTGGCGGCGAGGCCAAAGTTGTGCGCGAAGGCGGCGCCCACGAAGAGGCCGAGGATCGCCGTGGCGCTGTCGGTGTTGCCCTCGCCGGAGAGGACGAGCTGGCGCAGAGGGCAGCCGCCGAGCAGGACGCAGGCGAAGCCGGCGAGGAACATGCCGAGGGCGTTCCAGAGACCGTCGGTGTGGGCGACGGGCTGGTCGGCAAAGCCGGGGTTGAAGAGGGGCGTTCCCGTCGCAGCGCCGATGATGAGGTTGCACACGAGGGCGCTCACGAGGATGGCCACGAAGCCGAGGATGAGCTTGGTCTCGCGGAAGAGGACGAGGTCCCTGATGCCGCCCACCATGCACAGGCGCGTACGCTGCGCGAGCGCGCCCACGACGAGGCCGGCGACGAGGCTGATGGCGATGGCGGCGTGGAGGGCACCCGGGCCCTCACCGGTCGCGGTGAAGTGGATGAAGTCGGGGGCAACCACGAGCAGGACGAGGAGGGCGATGACGGCGATCGGCAGAAGACCGCCCTCCAGCTGGGGCATCCTGTGGCTGCGTCCGAGCGAGTACCCCTTGTTGAGGAAGAACACGCCACAGAGGATGCCGCAGACGAAGCCGACGAGGCCGAGGATGGCGTTGAGGTCGCCACCTGCGAGGCGCAGGATCATGCGGAAGGGGCAGCCAAGGAACATCAGGCAGCCCACCATGGCGAAGAAGCCAAGCGCGAACCTCGTGATGGGCGCGGAGCCGCCGCGCGGGGCGAACTCCCTGTGCGCGCAGGCCATGGCCAGGCTGCCCAGGATGAGGCCGATGATCTCGGGCCGGATGTACTGCACGGCGGCAGCCTGGTGCAGGCCCACCGCACCTGCCGTGTCGCGCAGGAAGCAGGCGATGCAGAAGCCCATGTTGCGGGGGTTCCCGAACAGGACGAGCAGCGCCGCGATGATGCCAATCACGATGCCCGCGCCGACGATCGCATACCTCTCCCTCTTTGCCGTTTCCACCGTTCCCTCCTTCGATCGAAGAATTTCAACCTTGTATCAATTCTATACCTTTATTATGGATATGATTACTTTTCGTGTCCGCAGGCGGTGAGTGGGGGAGAAGCGGGGGTGGAGTGCCCATGAGCATCTATCTTGACAATGCTAGCACAACATTTCCCAAGCCCGAGGTGGTGCCCCAGGCGGTCGTGGACTACATGACGCGGATGGGCGCCAACGTGGGACGCGGGTCATATGGGGAGGCCTATAGGGTCGAGTCGATGGTCTACGAGACGCGCGAGCTCATCGCAGGGCTCTTTGACGCGTCCGACTGTCGCAACGTGGCCTTCACGCGCAACGTGACGGAGGGCCTCAACGCCCTCATCAAGGGCTATCTCCACGCGGGGGATCACGTGATCGTCTCCTCCATGGAGCACAACGCCGTCATGAGGCCCCTCGTCCAGGTGGGGCGCTGGGGCGTCTCGTTCACACGGGCGCCCTGTGACGGGACGGGTGCCCTCATCCTGGATGAGCTGGAGGGCTGCCTGCGTCCCAACACAGTGGCCGTCATCATGCTGCACGCGAGCAACGTGACGGGCACGGTCATGCCCGCCGCCGAGGTAGGCGCCTTCTGCCATGCCCATGGGCTGCGCTTCTTCCTGGATACGGCACAGTCGGCGGGGGTCATTCCCGTGGACATGGGCTCCATGGGCGTCGATGCCGTTGCCTTCACGGGCCACAAGGCGCTGCTGGGTCCCCAGGGGATAGGCGGCCTCGTGCTCGCCGAGGACCTGGTGGGCCAGCTCGAGCTGCTCGTGACGGGTGGCACGGGGAGCATGAGCCACAGGGAGGAGACACCCAGCTTCATGCCCGATCGCATGGAGGCCGGCACACCCAACCTCCCGGGCATCGCCGGCCTGCACGCCTCGCTGGGCTGGCTGCGCACGCGGGGCATCGACTCCGTGCGCGGGCACGAGCTTGCGCTGGTGGGACGCTTCCTCGAGGGCGTCCGGGCACTTGAGGCGAAGGGCCTCGTGCGTCTTGTGGGCAGGCACGACTGCGAGGGCAGGGTGGGCGTCGTCTCCGTGGCGACGCCCCAGGCGGACGCGGCCGAGGTGGCGGGTCTCATGGAGGAGCGCTTTGGCATCCTCACGCGGGTGGGTCTCCACTGCGCCCCTTCGGCGCACAGGACCTGTGGCACCTACCCCGCGGGGACCATCCGCTTCTCCTTCGGCTTCGCCAACGACGAGGACGACGTGGATGCCGCCCTCGCTGCGCTCGAGGCGTGCTGTCGGGATCAGGGCAGGTAGACGGTGGCCCCTCGTGGGGGAGCTGTGTGGGATTGGGGGTAGGGGTAGGGTTCAGAATGTATCGGGTATTATAAATGTGATTAGTAGTATTTATAGAGGGAGGTGGGGACAGGTATGTCCACAAAGGAAGTCAGGCTCACCGAGCTGACCAAGGCGGCCGGTTGAGCCGCCAAGCTGGCACCTGGTGCCCTTGCGCAAGTTTTGCGCAACCTGCCCAACCTGCGTGATGACCGCATGCTCATCGGCTACGACACGGCGGATGACGCCTGTGTGTATCAGGTGAGCGATGACCTCGTCCTCATCAACACCGTCGACTTCTTCCCGCCCATGGTGGATGACCCGTTCACCTTCGGCCAGATCGCGGCGGCCAACGCCCTCTCCGACGTGTGGGCCATGGGCGGCACGCCCACCATGGCCATGAACCTCCTCTGCTTCCCCAACTGCCTTGACGTGGAGGTGGCGGGCGAGATCCTCGCTGGCGGCTCCGACAAGGCCATGGAGGCGGGCTGCACCATCGCCGGAGGGCACACCATATCGGATGACGAGCCCAAGTATGGCATGTGCGTCACGGGCTTCGCCAAGCCCGAGGAGATCCTCGCCAACGCCGGCGCCCATGAGGGTGACCTCCTCGTGCTCACCAAGGAGATCGGTACGGGCGTCCTCACGACGGCCATCAAGGGCGGCGAGATCACCGACGAGCGCCTGGAGCGCCACGTGGTCGACAACATGCGCACACTCAACAAGTACGGTGCGGAGGCGGCTCGTGGGCTCAAGCTCCACGCCTGCACGGACATCACGGGCTTTGGCCTAGCCGGTCACCTCTGTGAGATGGCCGAGGGAGCGGGGCTCACGGCCACGCTCCATGCGAACAGGGTGCCCCTGCTGCCGCGTGCCCTCGACATGTCGCGTATGGGCATGCACCCCCAGGGCACCTATAACAACCGTGGCTACTTCATGGACCGCGTGACGTTCGACGAGGGTGTCGACCAGGCGCGTGCGGACCTCATGTACGACCCGCAGACCTCGGGTGGCCTGCTCTTCGCCCTTCCCGAGATCGATGCCAACCTGCTGGTGGACCGCCTGGGCCTGCAAGGCATCCGCGGCGCCATCGTGGGCGAGTTCGCGCCGCGCGAGGAGGGCGCTCCCTTCGTGCGTGTGGTGCGGTAGCGCGTAGCATGTCTTGAGCAGGTGGAAAGGCCTGCTTGCGTTGCATGGGGGTCCCCGGGCGCTGACAACGCCCGGGGACCCGTGACGCTTCCTATTTCGGGGGGACGTGGCTAGGAAGGTGAGGGAGTGATCACGATAGAGGTCCCCGCACGAGGGACGCTGAGGATTTCCAAGCTGGTCCTCGACTACAACGGCACGATTGCCATGGATGGTGCCCTTGCGCGTGGCGTGAGCGAGAGGATCCATCGCCTGTCTCGTGCCATTGGGGACATCGTCGTCGTGACCGCTGACACCTATGGTACGGTTGCGCGCGTATGTGCGGAGCTCCCGGTACGCGTCGTCACCTTCCCATCTGGGGAGGCTGCGGGCGAGAAGGCTCGCATCGTGCAATCCCTGGGCGGCGAAGTCTGCTGCATGGGCAATGGCTATAATGACAGGCTCATGTTCGACGCGGCGGCGCTCTCGATTGCCGTCATGGATGCGGAGGGGACGTCTGCGGCGCTTCTGCCCCATGCCGACATCCTGGCGCGCAGCGCAGCGGAAGCGCTCGATCTTCTGCTCAACGTCGACAGGATGCGGGCGACGCTCAGGGGGTAGGAGGCCCATGCGCATACTCAACGTGACGGCCCAGAAGCCGGACAGCACGGGAAGTGGTGTCTACCTCTCCGAGCTGGTGCGAGCCGAGGTCGCCTTGGGCCATGAGACGGCCGTGCTCTGTGGCGTCGCCGCCACCGACGAGGTGACCTCGCTGCCCACACGGACGGCGCTCTCCTGCGTGCGCTTCGAGACCGAGGGGCTGCCCTTTTCCGTCTGTGGCATGTCGGACACCATGCCCTATTCCTCGACGCGCTACCGCGACCTCACCGAGGGGCAGGCCGAATGCCTTGAGCAGGCGTTTCGCAGGGCGATCCGCAGGGTCGTGGGCTCCTTCCGGCCGGACCTCATCGTCTGCCACCACCTCTTCCTCGTGACCTCGCTCGTGCGCGAGGAGGTGCGCTCCTGCCCGGTGGTGGGCATCTGTCACTCCACGGGCCTCAGGCAGCTGGCCCACCACGCCCTCGCCTCACGGGGCCCCTGGGGCGAGGCGCTCGAGGGGCGCATCCGCCGCGACGTCGCTGCGCTCGACGCCATCTGCGCCCTGCACCAGGAGCAGGCGAACCAGATCCAGGCCGCCTTCGACTGCGAGGCAGGCCGGGTGTACGTGATCGGCACGGGCTACAACGCCCACATATTCTCGCCGGACGCGTCCGTCGAACGCCGAGCCGGTGCCGTGGTGTATGCGGGCAAGATCTGGCGGAAGAAGGGCGTGGCCTCCCTGATCGAGGCCTGCTCCCACATCGCTCCCCACGAGCCTGCGGCGCCGCTCTCGCTGACGCTCTGCGGTGGCCGCAGCAACAACGAGGGGGAGTACGAGGGCATCGTGCGCGCCGCCGCGGTGGCACCCTGGCCCATCGAGCTCGTCGGACGGCTGAGCCAGCGGGACCTGGCCCGGCGCTATCGCGAGGCCGAGGTCTTCGTGCTACCCTCCTTCTTCGAGGGCCTGCCTCTGGTGACCATCGAGGCTCTGGCTTGCGGCTGCAAGGTGGTCATGACCGACCTTCCCGGCATCAGGCCCTGGGTCGCGGAGAACCTTGTGGATGCGCCCATCTGGTGGGTGAAGCCACCGCGCATGGCCAGCGTGGACGAGCCCGTGCCCGAGGACCTTCCTGCCTTTGCGGGAAGGCTCAAGGCAGCGCTCCTCGCGGCTCTGGCGACACCATCCACGCCCTGTGACACCACGGCCCTCTCGTGGGAGAGCGTCTGCGAGCGCCTGCTGGGCATCGTGGGAGAGGGGCAGTCCTCATGAGGGAGCGACGGATCCCCTCGCGTCTGCTCTCGGTCCTCGCCTGCCTGGTTGCCGTCGGCAGCGTGCTCCTCTTCGTCGCCTACCCGCTCCTGCGCATGGTTGCGCAGGTGTTTGCGGGGGGCCTCAGCCTTGCGGACTGTGGCGAGGTCCTCTCCTCCCAGTTAGGCGTGATAGGGGGGAGCGTGGGCGTGGCGGCGCTTGCCGCCTGTGCCTCCACGGTGCTTGCCTTGGCAATCGCCCTGGTCATTGCCTTTGGCAACCGCATGCTCGGCCGCCTCATGGTGGGCGTTGCCACCATGAGCATCATCTCACCGCCCTTCGTGGCATCGCTCGCCTACATCATGCTCTTCGGGCGGCGCGGCCTCGTCACCCACGGCATCCTCGGCCTCGACGTCTCCCCCTATGGCTGGCAGGGCGTCGTCGTCATGCAGGTGCTCTTCTTCTCGGCGATCAACGTCCTCATGCTGGCGAGCGTCCTGCGGCGCCTCGACGGCCGCCTGCTCGATGCCGCCCGCGACCTCGGTGCGTCGGCGGGACGAGTGCTGATGGACGTCGTGCTGCCGCTTCTGGCTCCCACGATGCTCTCCTGCGCCCTGCTCACCTTCGTGCGGTCGCTCTCGGACTACGGCACCCCGGTGGTCATCGGTGGCAGCTTCGAGACGATCTCGTCCGAGATCTACCTGCAGGTCGTGGGCTACTCCGACCTCGGCACCTCGGCTCTGCTCAACCTCCTGCTCATGGTCATCGCCATCATCGTCTTCATGGGCTACGGCAGGCTGGGCGTGCGCTCCGAGCGGCTGGTCGCGCCGGCGGGCGCCCGCTCGGCAGGGGAGGGGCGACCCCTGCGCCTGGGTGGCCCCCTGGGCGTCCTCGCCTACGTGCTGGCCCTCCTCTTCCTCGCCTTCATGGCCGTGCTCTATGCGACGATCGTCCGCACTGCCTTCTCGAGCGGCATAGGCTGGGCTGCGCAGCCCTCCCTGGCCAACCTGGAGCACCTGGCGAGCTTCAACCTCGCAAGCCTGTGGCGCAGCCTCGCCTATGCGGGCCTTGCGGCCGCCCTTGCCACCCTGCTCGCCATGGTGATCGCCTACTTCGTGCACCGCCGCAAGGTGGTGGGCGGGGGTGTGCTGGAGTTCCTCGTCACCCTCCCCTACCTCATCCCAGGCACCTGCTTTGGCCTGGGCTACCTGCTCGCCTTCAACTCGCTGCCGCTCAAGCTCACGGGCACGGCGGCCATCATCGTGCTCGTGCTCGTCTTCAAGCAGCTTGCCATCTCGGAACAGACCTTCTCCCAGTCCATGGCGCAGATCAGCCCCGAGCTCGACATGGCCGCACGCGACCTGGGAGCCTCGCGCCTGGGGGTCTTTGCGGACGTGATCGCCCCCAACCTGAGCGGCGCCACCCTGGTGAGCCTCGTGAACGTGTTCTCCTCGTCCATGGTCGCCTACGGGGCGGTGCTCTTCCTGGTGAGCGCTGGCCACAAGATCGCCGTGTTCGAGCTCTTCGATGCCCTGAGCGGGGGCAAGTACGGTGCCGCGGCCATGATGTCGGTGGCCATCCTGGCCGTGACCCTTGCCGTGAACGCGGGCCTCACGCTTTCCGTCGGCACAAGGAGGAACTAGCATGCTCTTGGAGATACGCGGCCTCAGGAAGGGCTTCGGCGAGCGCACCGTCATCAGGGACCTGGACCTCTCCGTCGAGCGGGGCGAGCTCGTGTGCCTGCTGGGCTCGTCGGGCTGTGGCAAGACGACCACCCTGCGCATGGTGGGCGGCTACCTGGACGCGGATGCGGGGTCCATCCGCCTCGATGGGCAGGACATCACCCGTCTGCCCCCGGAGGCGCGCCCGGTGTCCACCGTCTTCCAGTCCTACGCACTCTTCCCTCACCTCAACGTGGTGGAGAACGTCGCCTATGGCCTCAAGTTCCAGAGGCTGGGGAAGGCGGAGGCGCGCAGGCGTGCCCTGGGGATGCTCGAGGCGGTGGACATGGCAGCCTATGCCGAGGCGCGCGTGAGCGAGATCTCCGGCGGTCAGCAGCAGCGCGTGGCCCTGGCCCGCTCCCTGGTGCTCAATCCCAAGCTCCTCCTTTTGGATGAGCCCCTCTCCAACCTGGATGCCGCCCTGCGCACCCGCATGCGCGCCGAGATCAAGGGCATCCAGCGCTCCTTCGGCGTGGCCATGCTCTTCGTGACCCATGACCAAAAGGAGGCCATGACCTTGGGAGATAGGGTGGCCATCCTGCACGATGGTAGGCTCGAGCAGGTCGCGTCTCCCGAGGAGGTCTACAATCATCCAGCCACCGAGTACTGCGCCCGCTTCCTCGGAGCGCTCAACTCGCTGGTATGGCAGGGAGAGGCCGTCCACTTCCGCCCCGAGGACGTGTGCGTGCGGACGGGTGGCTCCCTTACGGGGACGGTCGTCTCCAGCGTCTTTCTGGGCGACCGGCGCGAGTGCACGGTGGACGTGGCGGGGTCGCTCGTCATGCTGCGTACGGACAAGGACCTAGCGCCTGTTGTGGGAAATGGCATCTCCTTCGACATAGTACGGGAAACGACATGGAAGGATGGGACGCATGAGGACTGACATCTCCAGGAGGGCGCTCGTTGCTGGTGCCGTGGCGCTTGTCCCCACCCTGGGACTGGCTGCCTGCGGTGGCGCCACGACGACAAGCCCCAAGGGGGAGCAGGGCAGCGAGGATACGGGTGGCAACCCCCTCGGTCTGCATTCCGACTCGGGCAAGACCCTCAAGGTGGTTTGCACCAACGAGACGTACAAGAAGCTCTTCGACAAGTTCACCGCCGAGGTGGGCCCGGCCGTGGAGTTCGTCTCCATGTCCTCGGGCGAGGTGCTCTCCAAGATCAAGGCCGAAGGCGGCGCTCCCACGGCCGACCTCTGGTTTGGCGGTGGCATCGACTCCTTCATGAGTGCCAAGGACCAGGGCCTTCTCGAGAAGGTGGACTTCGACGCGGCAGCCGACTTCGCCACGGGCTTCAAGGACGAGGGCAACCATTGGTTCTCCAAGGGCCTCACCATCGTAGGCTTCATCGTGAACGATGACATCCTCGCCGAGAAGGGCATGGACAAGCTCAGCTCATGGGCGGACCTCACCGACACGAGCCTCAAGGATGAGATCCTCATGTCCACCCCGGCCGTCTCGGGCACCAACTACGCGGCGGTTAACGCCCTCCTGCAGAACATGGGCGAGGATGCGGGATGGAGGTATCTCGCTGCCCTCAACGAGAACATCCCCTACTACACCAAGCGTGGCTCCGATCCCTCCACGCGCGTCGCTGCCGGCGAGGCCGCGGTGGGCATCACCTATATCGATCACACGCTCGATGAGACCCTTGCGAGCGGCAGCCTCGAGCTCGTCTATCCCAGCGAGGGGCTCCCATACATGCCCGACGGCGTGGCGGCCTTCGCGGGTGCCGACGACCTGGACGATGCCAAGCTCTTCATCGAGTGGCTCTTCTCGAGTGACGAGAACCTCCAGACCCTCGTGGCGATCGACCAGAAGAGTACCATCCTCTCGGTGCTGCCCAAGACCTCGGGCATCGAGGCGGACTACAGCTCCGAGCAGCTCATGCGGGAGGACCTCTCGCTCTTTGGGTCACAGCGCGACGACATCCTGGCCAAGTGGTCCGAGATGACCTCGGGCAAGGAGGTCAGGAGCGACACGTAGGGGGGCGATTCCGAGCGGGGAACACCCTCAACCCTGATGTAGGGACCGGCCACACGAGCTGTGGTCGGTCCCTTCTTTGCGGGTCCGTAAAACAAGAACAAAGAACAGATCTAGTCACATTCTTCTTCTCGCTGCCCAAACTACTGCTATCTGAATTCTATCCTGGTCATTTTCGATGTTGAGGGCTTCTGGGACTACTGACATTATCGCCCCTGCTGCCATACCCATAATGGCTCTGCCATCCGGTCCCGCGACTCCGGGGGCGCAGGGTCCGGGTCGCTTGATGTGGCTACTGCTAGGTATGTAATGGTTTGGATTATAAAACAACAGCTATAAATGTATATCGTGTGGAGAGCAGTCATCATTCAGGCACCGTTGAGGTGAGATTTCACCCACGCTTGGCGCGAAGCTCCAGCTCACAGGACAGAGCTTTGGCAAGTTGATTTAGAGTATCTATGACGATTCGAAAAAGCTATCTGTCCGTCTTGGCCCTGGGCGGGTTTCCGCAATGAGAGGGCGTCGGGCACATCAGCTCTGACTCGCCAGCGGCCCGTTCGGTCGACGGGCGCCACGAGACGGATCTGACGGAAACCCCAGGCGCACCTGTCCGCCAAAAGGCGAGAGAGGTCAGCATCCGATTGTCTGTCGTGTCGAGAGAGACGGAAGGGGGGCGCGGCCAATCCAGACGCTATCGAGATGCATCCTTTGAGCATGCAGCCTATGGAGAGAGTCAGGAGGAGGAATCAATGGACTATAAGGTGCTTGCAAACTCATGGCCACTATGGCTTGCCGTGATTCCTGTTGCGCTCATAGAGATCTATCAGGCATATATGTTTGCGAAGAGGTCGCGCGAGGCGGGTCCGGCAGTGGGACTCTCGAAGAAGGAGGCCGACGAGGCGTTCAAGGTCGGCATGCGTTCTGCCATCGGGCCTGCACTGGGTGTCTTTGCGGTCATGCTTGGTCTCATGGCCGCCATCGGTGTGCCGCTTGCATGGCAACGCCTGTCGATCATAGGTGCCGCACCGACCGAGCTTGCCGCCGCAACGATGGCCGCAAAGGCCCAGGGCGTCGAGCTTGGCAGTGAGGGCTACAGCGCCATCAACTTCGCAAATGCCGCCTGGGTCATGGCACTTAACGGGAGCGCATGGCTTCTCACCTCCGGGCTCTTTGCTGACAAGCTGGACAAGGTCTCCAAGAGGGCTATGGGCAACAATGCCAAGACACTTGGCATCTTTACTATCGCCGCAACGACGGGTGCCTTCAGTTACATGTGCTTCAGCCAGGTTATTACCGGTCTGGATCCGGCGAAGCGCGAGGTCCTTGCCTCGGCGGTTGCAAGCTTCTTCATCATGATAGTGCTGGAGAGGATCGCCAAGAACCATCCCAAGCTCGGAGAGTGGACGCTTGGCATAGCCATGTTCTCCGGCATGGCCATCGCCGTCATCTTCAAGCATCTCGTGATGGGAGCTTAGATATGGACGAGAAGAGTGTGACCACCCAAGCGGGCGGTGCCGACGATTCTGTGGGGAGTACGTTCGACGAGCAGTACACGCGGTCAATCATTCGGTATGGCCGTGCGACGAACCTCATAGCCATCGCGCTATGCTTCATACCTGCCATAGTCATATGGTTATACTACGGCTATCTTCCGCCCCTCAATGACATACTCTCGGGCTGGGGTCTTATCGCATCAATTTATCTGGTGTTCTCATTCATCGAGCCCATATCGTACTATCCGGTCGTCGGTCTCTCCGGTGTGTACATGGTGTGTCTCTCGGGCAACATAGCCAACGTGCGGATCCCCTGTGCGGCCATGGCACAGAAGGTCCTCGGCACCACGCCGGGGACGCGTAAGGCCGAGTTGGTGTCCACCTTGGGCATCGCGGGGTCGATTATCACGAATCTGCTCCTCACGACGCTTGCCGCGATTGCGGGCGCAGCCATAATGTCAGTGCTCCCGTCCGTCATCATCGAGGCGCTTGGCTATGTGGCACCGGCGATTTTTGGCGCGATGTTCGGCATGCAGGCCGCGAAGAACATCAAGTATGCCGCCTTTGCCGCCATTGTCGCCGTCGTGGCGCTTGGGATTCTTAACGTACCAGCTTACGTCGCAGTTCCTCTCCTGGTTTTTGGGACGGTTGCCTTTGCGATGCTTACCGACAACAGAAAAGGGGAGAGCGTGGGGAAGGGGGCAGTATAATGCTTCGGGCCGAGGAGATCAGGCAAGAGGCCAAGGATGTGATGAAGGAGGTCATCAGGTGGCGCAGACATCTGCATGAACGCCCGGAGGTGGGGTTTGATCTGCAGGGTACCATCAGATTCGTCTGCTCGGTGCTCGATGACAATGGCATTGAGTACGATGCATGCCCAGAACGCTCGTACGTCGTTGCCTACGTCAACAGAAGCGGCAAGGGCAAGGTGGTTGCTGTCCGTGCCGACATGGACGCCCTCCCCGTGCAGGAGGAAACGGGGCTGGCCTTTGCGTCCAAGGTGGCCGGCAGGATGCATGCCTGTGGCCATGATGCGCACACCGCGTGCCTGCTAGGGCTGGCAAAGCTCCTCAACAAGCACAAGGACAACCTGAATGGGTGCGTCAAGCTTCTGTTCCAGCCTGCCGAAGAGCTGGGCACAGGCTCTCCCGTCCTCATCGAGGATGGCGTTCTTGATGACGCCGATGAGATCATTGGCATGCACAACGGGAATCTCGGTGATGGGGCGACACCGGGTGACATGATCTTCTCGGATGGCCCAATGATGGCGACGATGGACAAGTTCACTCTGACCGTCAAGGGGCAGGGTGCCCACGGGTCGACGCCCCAGCACTCGGTTGATCCCATCACTATCACCTCGTATGTCATCGCGGGGCTGCAGGAGATCGTCTCGCGCGAGATTGACCCGCGCGATCCGGCTGTCATCTCGGTGTGCTCGATACATGCCGGGAAGACGTTCAATGTCATTCCCGATTGCTGCGAGTTGGCAGGTACCACCCGCGTCTTCACGAACGAGATACGCGACTACGTCGAAAGAAGGATCGGCGAAGTGGCCGAGACGGTAGCCAGGGCATATCGGGCAGATGTCGAGTACAGGTTCTTCCGCCAGCCGCCTCCCCTCGTCAATGACAAGGGGGTTTCAGACAGGCTCATCGAGGTATCACGCGAGCTGTATCCGGATAATACCCTCACCATGCAGAGACTCTGCATGGCGGGAGAGGACTTCGCCTGGTACCTGCAGAAGGTGAGGGGGTCGTTCTTCTTCCTCTGCAATCCGCTGTCGATTGAGGGTAAGTGTTGGCCGCATCATAGCTCGAAGTTTGCCATCGACGAGCAGTACCTCGATAGGCCTTTGGGCGTCATGGCCGGCTTCATCATGAGGGAACTGCAATAGGCCTCGGGGAGATGATATGGCATGGATGTCAAGTCAGAGGTACGGGACGTGATGAGCGAGGTCGTCAGCTGGAGACGCCACCTCCACGAGCATCCCGAGACGGGGTTCGATCTGCAGAGCACCCTACGATACGTGCATGAGCAGTTGGACGACATGGGCATAGAGAACGCGGTGAACGCGGGGCATTCGTATGTCATAGGTTGGATAAACAAGGATAAACAGGGTAAGACCGTAGGGCTCAGGGCCGATATGGATGCCTTGCCCGTGCAGGAGGACACGGGGCTCCCCTTTGCCTCCAAGGTGGCCGGCAAGATGCATGCATGTGGGCATGACTCCCACACTGCAATGCTGCTCGGTGTCTCCAAGGTGCTCAATATGCACAGGAACGAGCTCGATGGTCGTGTCAAGCTGATCTTCCAACCAGCAGAGGAGCTGGGCACTGGGGCCAAGGTCCTTTGCGAGGATGGCGTCGTGGATGATGTGGACGAGATCATCGGCCTGCATGGCGGCAATATAAGCGAGGAGGCCGCTCCCGGTGACCTGGTTTTCTCCACGGGTCCCATGATGGCGACGATGGATCGCTTTACCATCAAGGTGATGGGTAGGGGCGCGCATGGATCCACTCCACAGGACTCTGTCGACCCCATCGTGGTTTCTGCGCACATCATCATGTCCTTGCAGGTAGTCATCAGCCGCGAGAAGGACCCACGCAACCCCGCAGTCATCTCGCTTGGCGTCATCAACGGCGGCACTGCGTTCAACATCATTCCCGACATCGTGGAGATCGAGGGCACGGCACGTACGCTCACAAACGAGGACCGCGACTTCATCGAGAGGAGGATAGGCGAAGTCGCGGAGGAGGTTGCGAAGGCCCTTCGTGCCCGGATTGAATACACGTTCTTTCGTCAGCCGCCTCCCGTCATCAATGACCGGAAGTCGCCCAGAAGCTGATCGACGTCTCTAGGGATCTCTATCCCGATGATACGCGCATCATGTCCCGCCCAGTCATGGGTGGCGAAGACTTCGCGTGGTATCTAGAGAGGAAGCCGGGCGCGTTTTTCCTCCTTGCGAATCCTCTGGAGGTGAATGGAAGACTCTGGCCGCAGCACAGCTGCCACTTTGCCCTCGACGAGAGCCTATTCCACAGGGGAATGGAAGTGATGGTCGGTTTTGTAGAGAGGGAGTTGACTTAGACGCCACCTTATGCATTACCTTTTGTCAACTTTGTCGCCGGAAGCACGCTCGTGCCTGATGTGATCGATACGCATGGAAGTGCTCACGCCACCGGCGAAGAATCTGCTCGATTGTCGTCGCAGGGCTTATGATGACCATGGTAACCCATTTTCCGCAGCTAGATAGCAAAGACAGTACTGGTTAGCTGCGGTTCTGTTGATGGGTGGCTGACTATCCTCTGTGTTGGAGCGTTAGCCTATTTGCCTTAGCTAAGACCTGTTTGGCCTGCTTGGTTGTGAGGAACTTGAGCTTGAGCTCCTCGAGGCCACAGGAGGCGGCCAGGGCGTCAGACTCGTCCGTCCTGTGGTCGAACACCCACCAGTTGGAATCGAAGTTCGTGGCTGACATGGCCTTGATCTCACGTCTTATGTGGGCCGCGGGGACACCCGTCTGGCACTGCAGGATCCGAAGGATCGTGAGGGCCACGAAGCACGTGAGGAAGTGGGCCTCTATATGGGCGTCCGTCCAGACGTAGACGGGCCTGGTCCTGAGCTCTGACTTGGTGAGTTTGAAGGACTCCTCTATCCGCCAGAGCTCCCGGTAGGCATCGAGTATCTTCTCGTCCTGCCAGTCTGTCTCGCTTGTGACGACGAGGTAGTAGCCGTCCAAGTCCTCTGCCTCCCTGATGGCATCCTCATCCAGGGAGAGCTTGCGGGCATCGGCAATAGTGCCCGTGTCCCTGTCGAAGGTGAGGCCCCTCACGTACTTTGCCGCCCCATGGGCCTCATGGGCGCTGAAGGCGGCGGGGCTTTTAATGAGCGTGCGTGCCCTCTCGATCACCTTGGCCCTGTCGTGGCGGGCACGCTCCTGGTACTTCCTTGACCAGAAGCCGACGTACTTCACGGGAATCCTTATGTCCTTGGGCTTTCCGCCCTTCGTATCCCCTGCCTTGATGTGGCAGGCCTTGAAGCCCTGCTTGCTCTTGATCTTGAAGTCGTCTCCCATGTGGCGGTAGCCCTGGTCGTCCGTGAGCCACCTCTTCAGGGCGGCGTCCGACTTGGTGCCGCGTGCCGACTGGGAGAAGACGAAGCCGTCCCCCCTGGCCACGGCCGCCGCTATGTTGTCCGACGAGTTGAGGCCCTTGTCGGCGACGGCTATGAGCCTGTCCATCCCGTAGTCGCGCTTGAGGTCGGAGAGCACGGGGATCATGGTCTGGGCGTCTGGGGTGTTGCCCGAAAACTTCCTGTAGCAGATGGGGATGCCCCTCTCGTCCTGCAGGAGCCCCATCTGCACGATCGGGCTCCTCCTGTTCTCCTTGGAGACCCCGCGCTTCCTCAGCTCGTCCTGGGCGTCGCTTTCGAAGTAGTAGTTGGTGACGTCGTAGTAGACGCAGGACATGTCCCTCATGCCCGCGGCCGCTATCCGCCTGTTCATGGAGGAGACGACCTTGTCCTTGGCCCTCGCGAGCTCGTCTAAGGCCCTGTAGAGATCATCGTCCGTGAAGTCGCTCTTGAAGAAGTACCTCTCCCTGTTCTGCCAGGCTGCGCGCTTGGACCCTGGCCCTAGGATCCGCTCTGTCACGAGCAGCCTCGTTACGCTGTTGAGGTCGTATGCCACGCTCCTGCCGCGCAGGTAGTTGCGCAGCACTTGCTCGATCCCCAGGGCGCTGTAGACGGCAAGCGCGATCGCGCACCCCAGGTTCTTCCTGTTGGTCCCCCTCCTGTCGATCTTCTCCAGGGGGTGGATCTCGAGGGGAAGAGCCTGCTCGCCCTCTTTCTTCTCGCGAGTCATCTCAAGGGCCTGGGCCCGTCCCCACTCGATGGGGTCTTGATGCTCCTCCTCGAGCTCGTCGATATAGCCCAAAGACCTCACTTGGCGCTGCTTGGTCTTCTTGCCGACCCGGTAGCTCTCACATACAGAGAGCTTCACCCGTCCGTTCCTCTGTGGGGTCCTCTTCAGAAACATCTTCCGCCCCTCCGCTCTCGAAGGCCACCCCATATATTAGCACATACAACACAATACAACGCGCATAACATTCTATAAACTTGACAAAAAAGTAAAGCCCATCCGGGCTGCTTGGAGTAGGTGTCCTGCGCTCTATTCAGGATTTGTTGCTGCGGAAGAGTGGAGGAGGATAGGCGAAGTCGCGGAGGAGGTTGCGAAGGCCCTTCGTGCCCGGATTGAATACACGTTCTTTCGTCAGCCGCCTCCCGTCATCAATGACCGGAAGTCGCCCAGAAGCTGATCGACGTCTCTAGGGATCTCTATCCCGATGATACGCGCATCATGTCCCGCCCAGTCATGGGTGGCGAAGACTTCGCGTGGTATCTAGAGAGGAAGCCGGGCGCGTTTTTCCTCCTTGCGAATCCTCTGGAGGTGAATGGAAGACTCTGGCCGCAGCACAGCTGCCACTTTGCCCTCGACGAGAGCCTATTCCACAGGGGAATGGAAGTGATGGTCGGTTTTGTAGAGAGGGAGTTGACTTAGACGCCACCTTATGCATTACCTTTTGTCAACTTTGTCGCCGGAAGCACGCTCGTGCCTGATGTGATCGATACGCATGGAAGTGCTCACGCCACCGGCGAAGAATCTGCTCGATTGTCGTCGCAGGGCTTATGATGACCATGGTAATATTATTATGACGGATGGATTTCAGAACAGTTCGGAAGGGAAACCGTAGGGGCGTGCCGCTGGCCACGTCATGAAGAGGTTGACCGTCGGCGAACCTGGTTCCATTCGTTCCCCTTTCTTTGGGCCATTGGTGGATTGACAGTGTCAAAGAGCGTGAACTACCATTTCGCCATGGCCTAAGGCAGCAAGGCTGACTGGGAGTAGATGGGTGACTGGTGTGCCCTCTGGTCTTCAAAACCAGTATGGGCAGGAAACTGCTCGGGTGGGTTCGATTCCCACATGCTCCCGCCATATGCGAAGGGGACGCTGAACGCCTGGGGTTCGGCGTCCCTTGCTCTATCCCGACACGTCCGTCACGAGATGAGGGGTACACGGATGGTGGACCACAACCTATTGCGCAGGATTCCCAAGATGGACGTGGTGTTGGGGCAGGAGTGCATCGCCCAGCTCCTTACGGAGGCCTCCCCGGAGCAGGTCAAGGCCTTCGTACGTGACGAGCTCGAGGGTCTGCGCAGGCGAGTGCTCGCAGGTGAGGTCACCTCCGTGTCCGAGCCCGACGACCTCTGCGAGGTCATCGCCCGTGACTTCAAGCGCAGGGGACCCTATCACCTGCGTCGCGTCATCAACGCCACCGGCATCGTGCTGCACACCAACCTCGGTCGCGCTCCCCTCGGCCGCGAGGTGGCCGAGCACGTGGCGGATGTCGCCTCGGGCTACTCAAACCTCGAGTACGACCTCGACGCCGGCGAGCGCGGCTCGCGCTACACCCACCTCGAGCGCCTCATCTGCGAGCTCACAGGTGCCGAGGATGCGATGGTCGTCAACAACAACGCCGGTGGCGTCTTCCTCATGCTCGACACCCTCTGCAAGGGGGAGGGCGTGGCCGTCTCCAGGGGCGAGCTCGTGGAGATCGGCGGCTCCTTCCGCGTGCCCGACATCATGGCTCGCAGTGGCGCCCGTCTCGTGGAGGTGGGCACCACCAACAAGACGCACCCGACGGACTACGAGCACGCGATGGCCGAGCAGGGCGTCACCACCCTGCTCAAGGTTCACACCTCGAACTTCGTGATGCGTGGCTTCACCGAGAGCGTCTCCGTGACCGAGCTCGCGGACCTGGCACGGCCCTCCGGCGCCCTCGTCCTCTACGACGTGGGGTCCACCTTCCTCTTCCCGGGCGAGGCCTTCGGCATCCCGGGCGCCCAGACGGTGCGCGGCGCCCTCTCCGAGGGGGCCGACCTGGTGAGCTTCTCGGGCGACAAGCTGTTGGGCTCTGCCCAGGGCGGCCTCATCGTCGGCCGCCGCGCGCTCATCGAGAGGATCAAGAAAAACCCCCTCACGCGCATGCTCAGGATCGACAAGCTCTCGCTGGCCGCGCTTGAGATGACGCTGCAGCTGAGCCGCAGCGAGCGCAGCGCCAAGGAGCAGGTGCCCACCCTCAGGATGCTCGCGATGACGCGCGAGGACTGTCACCGGCGGGCGCGCGCCCTCGCCGAGGCGCTTGAGACGGGGGTCCCTACCGCCGAGGTAGAGGAGGTCGAGCTCGAGGACGAGGCGGGTGGCGGGTCGCTCCCGGGCGTGGAGCTGCCCGGGGCTGGTGTGGCCGTGAGCCTCCCGGGCCTCTCCGCCCGCGAGCTCGAGCTGCGTCTGCGCGGGAGCGCCACGCCCATCATCGTACGCGTGAAGGATGGGCGCGTGTGCCTGTCGGCGCGCACCCTCCTTTCGGGCGACGTGGAGGAGGTCATCCCCGTGCTCGCCGACATCGCCCAGGGGGTGGAGCGGCCATGAAGCACGTCATCATCGGCACGGCGGGCCACGTGGACCACGGCAAGACCTGGCTCACGAAGGCGCTGACGGGCACCAACACCGACAGGCTCAAGGAGGAGCAGGAGCGGGGCATCACCATCGACATCGGCTTTGCCCAGCTCATGCTCCCCAACAACCAGAGCGCAAGCATCATCGACGTGCCGGGGCACGAGGGACTCGTGCGCAACATGATCGTGGGCGCCACGGGCATGGACCTTGTGCTCCTCGTGGTGGCCGCCGACGAGGGCTTCATGCCCCAGACGCAGGAACACCTGGAGATCCTGCAGCTCCTTGGCGTGGAGACGGGCATCGTCGTGCTCACGAAGTGCGACGCCGTGGACGGGGAGTGGCTCGAGGTCGTGGAGGCCGACGTTCGCGACCATGTCGAGGGGACCTTCCTTGAGGGGGCGCCCATCGCCCGCGTCTCCGCGCTCACGGGGGAGGGCATCGATGACCTCAGGCAGCTCATCGCCCAGATGGTGGAGCACGCCGTCCCCAAGAACACGGAGCGCGCCTACCGCCTGCCCATCGACCGGAGCTTCTCGAAGAAGGGCTTCGGTACGGTCGTGACGGGCACGCTCGTGGATGGCACGCTGCGGGTTGGCGACAAGCTCGAGGTCTATCCCACCCATGTGATGACGCGCGTGCGCGACCTGCAGAACCACAACGAGTCCGCCCGAGAGATGTATGCGGGGATGCGCGTCGCGGCAAACCTCACGGGGGTCGAGCGTGCCGACGTGCGTCGCGGACGCATCATCGCACAGCCTGGCACCGTTGAGGTCACCAGGCGTGTCACCGTCCAGCTGCAGCTTACGAGCGATGCCCCCTTCTCGGTCAAGAACTCCTCGTCCCTGCACTTCTTCACGGGCACGCAGGAGGTCGTGGGCAGGGTGCGCCTGCTGGAGACGGACGAGATGCAACCGGGTGAGACGGGCTTTGCCCAGCTCTCGTTCGACGAGGACGTCTCGGCTCGCAACCATGACCGCTTCATCGTGCGCTTCTTCTCGCCCATGGTGACCGTGGGAGGCGGCAGCATCCTGGACATGGCCTCCGGGAGGCTGAAGCGCAACAACGAGGATGTCATCGCACGCCTGCGCTCCCTTGCGGGAAGCGCCACGCAGCGGGTCGAACAGCGGGTGATCGACGCCCGTCTCGCGCCCCTGCCACGGCAGGCGCTGTCGGTGATGGAGAACCTCTCTGCGGCCGAGACCGACCAGGTCCTTTCGCCCCTGCTCGACGAGGGCCGCATCCTTGCGGTGGGAGAGGGGCTCATCTCGGCCGTCTGGTTCGATCGCCTGAGGGACAACGTGCTCGACGTCCTGCGTGGCTACCATGCCGCCCACACCCTCGAGAGGGGCATCCGCCTGGGCGAGCTGCGCGAGCGTGCGTTCTCGAGCTGTCCCGAATCCGCGGATGCCCTCATCGCCCGGTTCAGGGACGAGGGCCTCATCGAGATGGGCGGTGGCTGCGTGTGGCTGGCGGGCTTCGCGCCGAGCTTCAGTGCGGAGCAGAGCAGGCTCTACGAGCGTGTGAAGGCGGCCTTTGACGAGACGGGGTACGAGGCGCGGGGCAACGACGAGGTCAGGGTCGCGCTGGGCGTTGACGCGCAGCCCTTTGCCGAGGTGTTCGCCCGGTTGCTGGCCGATGGGACCATCGTTGCCGTGACGAGCGACTCCTCGGTGGGTGGCGATGCCTATCGCCGGGCGCTCCAGACGTTCCGCTCGATGTTCGAGTCCGATGATCGGGTCACCATCGCCCAGTTCAGGGATCGCCTGGGCATCTCGCGCAAGTTCGCGCAGCTGCTCTTGGACTCCTTCGACAAGGCGCGCATCTCCAAGCTCGTGGGGGACGCCCGCGTCCTGTTGGGCTCATAGGTGCTAGCGTGTCATAGGCTGCCTGCGGGCAGCATAACGAGAGGAGAATGGTATGGCACAGAAGATTTCGGTTGACGCGATGGGGAAGGAGTGCCCGATTCCCGTCGTCATGACCCTCAAGGCCATGAAGGGGCTCACCGAGGCCACGACGGTCGAGACGATGGTCGACAACAGGACGGCGGTGGGGAACCTGCAGCGCCTCGCCGAGGAGAAGGGCTGCACCTGCTCGGTCGAGGGGGACGATGGCGCCTTCACCGTGAGCATCGAGGTGCCCGAGGGCGGCATCAGCGAGGGCGACGACCAGGCCTTCGTGGCCTCCTGCACCCCCCAACGCAAGAACGTCGTGGTGCAGATCGCCTCCGACACCATGGGCATCGGCGCCGATGACCTGGGCAAGCAGCTGCTCAAGGGCTTCATCTACGCCCTCGCCCAGCTCGATGATCCTCCCGCGACCGTCCTGCTGTACAACGGCGGCGCTCACGTCTCCTGCGAGGGCTCCGACTCCCTCGAGGACCTCAAGGCCCTCGAGGATCGTGGTACCGAGATCCTCACCTGCGGCACCTGCCTCGACCACTACGGCATCGCGGACAAGCTCAAGGTGGGTGGCGTGACCAACATGTACACCATCACCGAGAAGCTCGCCCAGGCGAGCCTCATCATCCGCCCCTAGGCGGCCGCCGCATGGCGATACGGAGAAGGCCCCAGCTGGTGATCTCGTTCGCGACCACGACGGCCGCCATGGCCGCCGAGGCGTACTTCAAGGAGCAGGGGCTGCCGGGGCGGATCATCCCGCTTCCCCGCGAGGTGTCCGCAGGCTGTGGCCTCTCCTGGAAGGCCGACCTCGCCGACGAGGCCACGCTCACCGAGGCGCTCGATGTTGCGGGCATCGCCTTCTCCGGCGTGCACCACGTCACCATCTAGCTCGCCCATGGTGCCGGCTGCCTGCGGTCTTTGCAGGCAGCCGGCACGTCCCTCGTGCCATCGGGCGCGCTGGTGCTCTCACCCAACCTGAAAGGTGGATCCCATGATCTATCTCGACAACGCCGCGACCACGATGCGCAAGCCCGATTGCGTGGTTGAGGCCGTGACCAGGGCGCTCACCACCATGGGAAATGCTTCGCGCGGGTCGCACGGCGAGGCCCTCGCCGCCTCGCGGGTTGACTTTGCCTGCCGCCAGCAGCTTGCGCGCCTGTTCGGCTGTCCCCGTCCCGACCACGTGGCCTTCGCCCCCAACTCCACCGAGGCCCTCAACGTGGCGCTCATGGGCACGCTGAGGCCGGGCGATCACGTGATCACCACGGTGACGGAGCACAACTCGGTCCTGAGGCCCCTCTACCGCCTGCAGGCGGAGCGCGCGGTCGAGCTCTCCTTTGTGGGCGTCGACGAGTTGGGGCGGGTGCGGCTGGAGGAGTTCGAGCGGCTCGTGCGTCCCAACACGCGCGCCATCGTGTGCAATCACGCCTCCAACGTGACGGGTAACCTGCTCGACCTCGCACCCGTGGGCCGGGTGGCCCGCGAGCACGGACTCCTCCTCATCGTCGACGCCTCCCAGACGGCCGGCGTCATCCCCATCGACATGGATGCCATCGGCATCGACATCCTCTGCTTCACGGGCCACAAGGGGCTCATGGGCCCCCAGGGCACCGGTGGCCTCTGCGTGAGGGAGGGCGTGGAGATCGAACCCCTCAAGGTGGGTGGCACGGGCGTGCAGTCCTACTCCAAGATCCAGCCCAGGGAGTATCCCACCCGCCTGGAGGCCGGCACCCTCAACAGCCATGGGTTGGCGGGCCTCTCGGCAGCCCTGGACTACCTCGAGGAGGTGGGGCCCGACACCATCGCGCGCCACGAGCGCGCCCTTGCGGAGTCGTTCTATGAGGGCGTGCGCGCCATCGAGGGCGTCCGGGTGTACGGGGACATCGTGCTGCCCGACCATGGGCCGCGCTGTGCCGTGGTGGCCCTCAACGTGGGCGACTACGAGTCCGGCGAGGTCTCGGACGCCCTGGCCCAGGACTATGACATCGCCACGCGCCCCGGCGCACACTGCGCCCCCCTCATGCACGAGGCCCTCGGTACCGTGGAGCAGGGCATCGTGCGCTTCAGCTTCTCCTGGTTCAACTCCTCCGACGAGGTCGAGGCGGCCGTGCAGGCGGTCGCGGAGATCGCGGGATAGGCCCGCAGGCGGAGGCGCCCTACGTCAGGATGCCGGGCGCCGGTCCAGCCCCAGGATGAGCACGACCGCATCCAGGACTCGCTCCGTGAGGCTCTGGATGCGCTGGTCGGTTGGCTCTGTCCCCATCAGGCCCGTGAGGACATCATGGTAGTAGCTCACCGTGATGTCGTTCATGAGCTCGATGCGCTCCTGGCTGATGCCCAGATCGCTCGCGCAGGGCTCGAGCACGCTCAGGTTGCGCTCATGGAGGTTCCCCGAGAGGACCATTGAGAGGACGGCTCCGCTGAGGTGGTCGAGCTGGTTGGGATAGATGGAGTAGTAGCGCTTGACCACCTCGTCCAACATCGAGCTGCTGGCCCCGAAGAAGAGGCTGTTGAAGATCTCAGGCTTGCGGAAGGTGAAGAGGCAGAACTGGCGCCAGCTCCAGAGGTAGGTCTCGAGGGGCGTGTCATGGGGGATGTCGTTGTCAACCAGCGACCGGCAGTAGCTCTCGAGATATCCCACGAGCGAGAGCTGCACGAGCTCGTCCAGGTTCTGGAAATAGAGGTAGAGCGTGGCGCTGCTATAGCCGGTGCCATTGGAGATCTTCCGTATGGAGACGTTGGCGATGCCGTCTTGGTCTATGGCCTTGCGCGTCGCGCTGATGAACGACGCGATGATGGCGCGACGCTCCTCTTCGGTGTAGCTTGTTCTGCCCATGATTCGTCTGCCTGTACGTTTCTCGGGATGTCCGGTCGTAGGTTCAAGGTACTTCGCTAGCTTCTTATGTCGTCATGTATGTTAATTGTAATCGTTATAGAAAAATATAATGCAACCGGGGCTCATGACCTCTCCGTTTCGACCATCCACACACTTTGATGCCACGAACTACCGGCCACTCTATATCATAAGCATGTTTGTGGTCCGTGAGAGCGCGATTGGGCGCCCACCGCTCTGGTGGCGCGTGAGCAAGAGGGAGCTGGCCTATGACTACGACCCCAACGATGTCCTCACACCAGACTCCGGACGTCGTCACCTGCTGGACGCGTCAGGTGCCCCAGGTGGTGGAGGAGATCGAGAGGACGGGCCGCTATGTGGTGCGCGAGGAGTACGTGCGTGCCAAGAACGACACCATATCCGACTATTACCTGGGGCTATATCGGTGGTACACCCACGGGTGCCGGCGCCTCGTCGACATTCCCGCCGACGCGGACCTCCCCATCTGGCTGGCGCTCACCCCATCGGGACGTCTGGGCATGGTGGAGGGAACCGTGTCCCTTACGCTTGCGGTGCCACGCGACCACCTCTTCGTCCTGGACTATGACAAGTGGGGCTATCGTGTGAACGACTGGTACGTGCCGTTGGACGAAGCCGACGAGCAGCGCCACAACGAGGAGCTCGCCCGCGTGGGCGTCACCAACGAGTCGCTGCTCTTCACCAGCGACAAGGGCAACTTCTATCCTGCGCTCAAGCGGAAGATCGAGGCAAGCTGGCAGCGGGTGTTCTCCTCCGCGAACGAGGACATGGAAAAGAACGTGGGAACGATCTGGGAGATGCGGAAGGAGTGGGTCATCGATGTCGAGCGATGGCATGGGTAGCGAGGCGCATGGCGCCTCTGCCACGAAGGCTGACACCATACGCCTCTGGACCGCCCAGGCGCAGGTCGTGCTTGACACGCTCGAGCGCGAGGGTGTCTATCGCGTGAAGATGCGCTTCGTGGACCAGAAGTTCGGCGACACGGCGTGGATCTTCAGGAAGGCGTACCAGTTCTACGTGCATGGCGCAGAGCGACTCGTGCCGCGTCCCGAGGGCAGCGAGTCGGCTATCTGGTGCTACCGCAACGCGCGTTGGGCGACGATGGACGAAAACTGCACGCTCCTGCAGCTTGAGGTCCCACGTGACCAGGTGGTGCTCTTCGACCTCAGGAGCTGGAACCGGATCCTCAACCTTCAGTACATCCCCCTGGACGGCGAGGACGAGCACCGCTGGCGGCATGAGCTCAAGGAGCAGGGCATCACCAACATGAACAAGGTGTTCCAGACGCCCATGTACCCGTTCCTCAGGCGCAAGGTCGAATCCAGCTGGGAGCGCCTCTTCACGTCCGCGCAGCACTGTGAGGACGAGTACCTCCAGGCGGGGCTGTGGGAGCTTCGCCCCGAGTGGATCGTGCTCAGGGTGGGCTTTGGGGGAGACTTCACCCCCTATGCCCAGGGGCATGGAGCATAGGTGCGAAGCGCGTGGAGGGGCTGGTTCTCAGGTGGTGCCACAACGATGGCAGCATATCGGACGAGCTGTGTCTATACTTATCCATATCCAGTTGATTGACGGCCCTGCATGGCCTGGGCCCCCATAACCGTCGGCGGAAGGGTATAGGCATCCATGGATTTCAAGCAGCTCCAGTCCTTCGTGACGGTCATCCGGTACGGGAGCTTTACGAAGGCGGCGGAAAGCCTCTCCATCTCGCAACCCACCATCTCCACCCATGTCCGTGCCCTTGAGGAGGAGCTGGGAACCCCCTTGGTGCTTCGGACGGCCAAGCATGTGGAGCTTACCCCCCAGGGCAATCGCGTGTTCGAGCAGGCCGTCACGATGCTCGCCATGCGCGACCGCATGCTCGAGGTCATGCAGAGCCGCGAGCGCAATGCCATCTATCTGGGCACCTCCTCCATTCCCTCGGCATACATCCTGCCGGAGGCGCTGCCGGAGTACGCGCGCCTGCACCCAGAGATCCGCTTCCTGATATACCAGCATGACAGCCAGGACATCGTCAGTGGGCTGACCGAGGGCGTGTACGACGTGGGCCTCACGGGCATGCCAGCGGACGAGCCATCGCTCGAATGCGTCGCCTTCTGCAAGGATCACATGGTCATCGTCACCCCTCCCGACGAGCGCTTCTCAGCGTCGCAGGGCGCCCCGATGGAAGTCGCCCAGAGGCTTCTGACCACGGAGCACATGGTCATTCGCAATGAGGGGAGCGGCAGCCGCGCAACCATGGACAGCATCCTCGACGGCATGGGCATCACAGACGAGGCGCTCGACATCGTGGCGCGCGTGAACGACCAGGAGACCATCAAGAACCTGGTCGAGAGCGGCTTTGGCATCACCGTGGTATCGTCGCGCGCCGTGCGCGACCGTGTGGCCGCAGGGCGGCTCCTCCAGTTCGAGATTCCGTGTCCCGCCGCGGAGCGCATGCTCTATCTGGCCTATCGCAAGAACTCGCTCTTTGACGAGCACGCCCAGGACTTCGTGACCTTCCTGCGTCTCCACTATGCCAGCGAGGGCTGAGGGGCCGTGGGGCGTCCCGTGCGCCTCTCGCCAGGTCTTATGGGTCCATCACCCAGAACGTCGTGCCCAGCGTATCGAAGGCCACCTGCACGTGACGTGCGGCAAAGAACGCCTTGATCCTCTCCTTTGCCCCTGAGAGGTCCTCGGGGCCAGCCTCGAGGGAGAAGGTCTGCCCACCACAGGCATCATGCAGGTGCACGGTAACGGCAGGAAACGTTCCCGCCAGGGACTTCTTGAGATCGATGACGTCGTCGAGGGGAATGACTCTACGCATGACCCTCCTTCTCGTGGGTTGGGATGTGGGGGTTCTACCCGTTCGCGATGCCTGCTAAGCTGGTGACGGATCCGATGCCACCGTCCCCGTCCGTCCCGTGCGCGTCTGGGTGCGCGTTTGGGCCCCAAGTGCGTGCTGCCTCGACTCGTCCTATGGCGTCCGTACCGCTCATGCCCTTGTCTAGGGTGCCATTGACCGGTTTTTTGGTTTGTGAGGCGCGGAATCCTGGTGCTCAGGGCGAAGACACCGCGCACTTCGGGCCTTATCGCTCCCATGGGGTGGCCTTTGCGCGGGCGCGGGTGGGTTCTGGCAGATGAGTCATGGTCCTGTCATGGTTCTCATGGGGCGGCTCACGCGCTTTCGTCAGCGGCCTTGCCGTGTACGCTAGGGGGTGCTTGGAACAGGACGATGGGAGGCATGTGGGCGCGTGCGAGGAGATGAGGGCGACCTGTCACGTGGCGCGCTTGGGATGCCCATCGTCAACCTCCGTCCCGTTGGCCTGGGACCCCTTGCGGGGTCCTGAGCGCTGGGTGGCCCCTGCAGGCGCTGGACCTCTTTGGCGGCGAGATCGAAGCGCACATCATCAGGAGGCAGTGCCCGGTGGGAGAGCTCAGGGCACCTGTTCGCCGAATATGTCGGTACGAGCGGGGGTGGCCAGGAGGGGCACGTGACGCACCGGGTCGTGTGCAAGCTGTGAGCGCTTGACTTGAGCTGGGCGGATGCTACAGTAGTCACATAGCAGGATCGTAGTCGTAGGAAGTGGGGCAGAACGCTTGCCCCGCTTCCTTTTGTATGAAGCGCGTGTTGGAGGGACTGTGGCACCAGAATCGCTCGTGAGAGAGCTGCTCGGCGTCCTCGAGAAGAGGGCGCCCGAGCATGGCGTGGACATCGTCGACCTCGAGGTCGTGGGATCCAGGAGGGCGCCGGTCGTGCGCGTGCGCATCGACCATGCCGACGAGGGTGCCCCCACGATCACGCTGGACGAGATCTCGGCCGAGACCAGCTGGATCTCGGACGCCATCGACGAGGTGGATCCCATCGAGGGGCCCTTCACGCTCGAGGTCTCCTCTCCCGGCATGGCTCGCCCGCTGCGCAAGGAGCGCGACTTCGCGCGCTTTGCCGGCCAGACCGTGAGCCTCACCACCACGGCCACCGAGGGGCGGCGCCGCTTTACGGGCATGCTCGGGGGGATGCGCGACGGCAGCGTCATCCTCACGGTGGATGGCGACGAAGTCGCCATCCCCTTTGCCGAGGTGAGGTCCTGCAAGATCAAGCCGAGCTTCGAATAGCCCGCACGGCATGTCGCACAGAGAGCGGGGTCGCAGGTCGGCCCCAGGGAAAGGAACACATATGGCATCAGAGATGATGGAAGCGCTCATGGCGCTCTGCGAAGAGAAGCACATCGACCAGCTCGAGCTCATCGATCGCCTCGAGGCCTCGCTCGCCGAGAGCTACGCCAAGGTGCTCAAGCTTCCCTTTGGCGCGCGCGTCACCATCGACCGCGCCACGGGCAAGGTCTACGTCTACGAGCTCGAGCCCGATGACGACTCCATGGACGAGGAGGGCAACTACACCCACTTCTTCGAGAAGGACGTGACACCTCGGGACACGAGCCGCATCGCCGCCCAGCACGCCAAGAACGTCATCAGCGAGATGGTGCGCAACTCAGCCCGCGAGCAGATCTTCGAGGAGTTCTCCGAGCGCATCGGAGACATCATCACCGGCACCGTGCTGCAGACCACGCCCGACTTCGCCATCATCAAGATCCGTGAGGGCGTGGAGGCCGAGCTGCCCTACTTCGACCTCAACCGCTTCCCCAACGAGCGCAACGAGCGCCCCCAGGGTGAGCGCTACATGCACAACCAGCGCATTCGCGCCATCATCATCGACGTGCGCGACCCCAACAGCAAGGAGCAGCCCGTCTCGGGCTCGCGTCAGCGCCCCACGATCGTGGTGTCGCGTACGCATCCCGACCTCATCCGCAGGCTCTTCGAGCTCGAGGTCCCGGAGGTCTACGAGGGCGTCGTGGAGATTCGCTCCATTGCCCGCGAGCCGGGCGTCCGCTCCAAGGTGGCCGTCTCCTCCATTGACGATCGCCTGGACCCCGTGGGCGCCTGCGTGGGACCCAAGGGCAGCCGCGTGCGCACCGTGGTCTCCGAGCTGCGTGGCGAGCGTGTGGACGTCGTCCTGTGGAGCGACGACCTCGCCACGTGCGTCGCCAATGCCCTCTCCCCGGCGAGGGTGAGTCGCGTCATCGTGAGCGACGAGGACAATCATGCCACGGTCATCGTACCGGACGACCAGCTCTCCCTGGCCATCGGCAAGGAGGGCCAGAACGCCCGCCTGGCCGCCCGTCTCACGGGCATGCACATCGACATCAAGAACGAGACCCTCGCGGCCGACATCCTGCGTGAGATGCCCCAGGAGGTCGTCGAGGAGGGCGAGGAGGGCGAGCAGCGCTGTGAGTACGTGGGGCCCACGGGCATCCAGTGCCGCAACATGGCACGCCCCGGCTCTCGCTTCTGCGGCATCCACGAGAAGCTTGCACAGATGGGAGACGCCCCCGTCTCCAGCGACCCCGACTCTCTGATCTAGAGCTTCGACTGAGCGTATCCGCAGAGAAGCTAGGGAAAGGCAAAACCACATGGCAAAGACCCGTGTACATGACCTCGCCAAGGAATATGGCATGACGAGCAAGGAGATGCTCGCGCACCTCTCCGACATGATGATCCCGGCCAAGTCGGCATCATCCACCCTCGAGGATGCCTACGTCTCCATCGTGCGCAAGAAGCTCAAGCCCATCCTCGAGGCGCGCGCCGCAGAGATCGAGGCCCAGAAGAAGGCGGCCGAGGAGGCCAGACGCGCCGAGGAGGAGGCCGCCCGCAAGAAGGCCGAGGCCGAGCGCCTGGAGGCCGAGCGTCGCCGCGAGGCCGAGCGTGCCGAGGAGGAGCGCCGCCGCCTGGAGGCCGAGCGCGTCCGCAGGGAGGCCGAGGCCAAGCGCGCCGAAGAGGAGCGCCTGCGCAAGGGGGAAGAGGAGCGTAACCGCGTGCATGACAACGCGCCGACCTCCGCCCCCTCGTTCTCGAGCCTCCTCGATCAGATCGCCCAGCAGGAGAAGGTCCTCAAGGAGCAGGCTGCTGAGAAGTCGGCCAAGAAGAGGGAGCGGCCTGCGCGCGAGGGCAGGGGCAGACGTCGCGGCAGGTCGGACAACTACCGCTCCCATGGTTCCGGCGAGGCCATCCCCACCCCCCCGTCCGATGGCGACGGCGAGGGTCGCGGTCGCGGTCGCAAGGGGGGCAAGCGCGGCAAGGGCGAGGATCGCTACAGCCGTATGGCCCGTGAGGCCGAGGAGTACACGCGCGAGCAGCGTCATGTCTTCGAGGAGGCCCGCGAGGCCGTCGAGGAGGCGTCGCGCGAGTCCACCGGCAGGCGTAGGAAGCGCAAGGAGCGCCGCCAGAGGCAGCAGGAGGAGGCCCGCGAGGAGGAGCGCATCCAAGAGGCCCTCAAGAACGACCAGGACCTCTCGCAGCTCGACACGGCGAAGGTTCCCCAGGGTGCTACGGTCGCCGATCTCGCCAAGCTGTTGGGCGTGCCCGCCAACGACATCATCAAGCGGCTGTTCCTGCTGGGCACCCCGCTCACCGTCACGGAGTCCATGTCCGACGAGCTCATCGAGCTCGTGGCCGATGACCTCGGCGCGAACGTCAAGATCATGAGCAAGGAGGAGGAGAACTCCTTCACCTTCTACGATGACCCGGCCGACCTCAAGCCCCGCCCACCCGTGGTTACCGTCATGGGCCACGTCGACCACGGCAAGACGTCGCTTCTGGATGCCATCCGCCACACCGGCGTGGCGGAGGGCGAGGCCGGTGGCATCACGCAGGCCATCGGCGCCTCCCAGGTCCAGATCAACGGCCGCACCATCACGTTCATTGACACCCCCGGCCATGAGACCTTCACGGCCATGCGCGCCCGCGGCGCCAGGGTGACCGACATCGTCATCCTGATCGTGGCGGCGGATGACGGCGTGATGCCCCAGACCATCGAGTCCATCAACCATGCCAAGGCCGCCGACGTGCCCATCATCGTGGCCGTCAACAAGATCGACAAGCCCGGCGCGGACCCCACCCGCGTGCGCCAGGAGCTCACCGGACACGGCGTCATCCCCGAGGAGTGGGGCGGACAGAACATGTTCGTCGACATCTCAGCCAAGAAGCATCAGAACATCGATGCCCTGCTCGAGGCCGTCCTGCTCGAGGCCGACGTGCTCGAGCTCAAGGCCAACCCCGACACCTTCGCCTCGGGCAACGTCCTCGAGGCCAAGCTCGACCGGGGTCGTGGCTCCGTGGCGACGCTGCTCGTGAACCGCGGCACGCTACACGTGGGCGATGCCATCGTGGCCGGCATGTGCTTTGGCAAGGTCCGTGCCATGGTCGACCCACACGGTGCCAGCGTGAGCGAGGCCAAGCCCTCCGACCCCGTCGAGGTGCTGGGCCTCTCGAGCGTCCCCATGGCGGGCGACGAGTTCCGCGTGTTCCAGGACGAGCGCGACGCCCGCTCGCTCGCCGACGAGCGAGCCCTCAAGGCCCGCATCGAGGAGCAGAACAAGGTCAGGCACGTCACGCTCGAGAACCTCTTCTCCACGATGGCGGATGCCGACGTCAAGGAGCTCAACCTCATCATCAAGGCCGACGTCCAGGGCTCCATCGAGGCCCTCAAGGACTCGCTGGACAAGATGGACCAGAGCGAGGTGCGCATCAACACCATCCACTCCGCCGTGGGCGCCATCACCGAGACCGACGTCACCCTCGCCGATGCCTCCAACGCCATCATCATCGGCTTCGGCGTGCGTCCCGAGGCCAAGGCCCGTGCCGCAGCCGAGCGCCAGGGCGTGGAGATCCGCACCTACAGCGTCATCTACAAGGCCATCGAGGACATCGACGCCGCCCGCATCGGCATGCTCAAGCCCACCGAGGAGGAGCACCAGACGGCCACCGTGGAGGTGCGCAACACCTTCAAGGTGCCCAAGGTGGGCATCGCCGCCGGCTGCATGGTGCAGGATGGCGAGGTCTCCCGTGACGACCTCTGCCGCCTCGTGCGCGACGGCATCGTGGTCTTCGAGGGCAGGCTCGCCTCCCTCAGGCGCTACAAGGACGATGTCAAGAGCGTCAAGGCCGGCTTCGAATGCGGCATCAGCCTCGAGAGCTTCCAGGACATCCACGTGGGTGACGTCATCGAGAGCTACCGCATCGAAGAGGTAGCCCGTACGGAGTAGCCATGAAACAGAACAGGAACTCGCGCAGGGTCAACCAGATCGCCCGCGAGAAGCTCGCCAGCATCCTCCTCCTTGAGGTGTCAGACCCCGACCTCGCGCTCGTGACGCTCACGGGCGTGGAGGTCTCGGTCGACAAGAGCGTGCTCAAGGCGTACGTCAGCTGCGACCACGACCGCTACGAGCCCGTCAGGCAGGCACTCGAGCGAGCCCGGGGCCGCGTCCGCAGCCTGTTGGGCCATGCCTTGGGGTGGCGCGTGACGCCCGAGCTCATCTTCGAGATCGACACGACGGCGGACGAGGCGGAGCGCATCGCCCGTGCGCTCGAGCATGCCCCCGCCACGCTGGCGGTGGAGAAGGACGAGGCGGGCTACCCCATCACCACCCACAGGGACGAGCCTGTGCCCTCGGGTGAGGCGGACGGGAACCCGAAGGGGGATGAGCAGCCCGTATGACACTTCGCGTCACCCCACGGCAGACGAAGGTGCTCGGACGCATGGCCGCCCTCATCGAGGACAGCCCGACCATCGCCATCTGCGCACACACCTCGCCCGATGGCGATGCCATAGGGTCGGGGCTTGCGCTTGCGATGATCATCCGCGCGCACTGCCCCCACTCCCAGGTGACCAACCTCCTGGCCGATGATGCGCCGGTGCCGCGCATCTACCGCTTCCTGCCGGGCGCGGACGGCTTCGTGCGCGCCCGGGACTACCACGAGGACCCCGACCTCTTCATCAGTGTGGACCTCTCCAGGGACAGCCGCCTGAACGAGGCGGAGGTCGTCCTCGGGCGCTCCGCCCACCACGCCATCATCGACCATCATCCCTGCACGTCGCATACGGGGGATGTCGCCCTCATCCGTCCGGATGCCGCCGCCGCAGGCGTCCTGGTGACGGAGTTCGCGCAGCAACTGGGCGTGACGCTCACCCCCGCCATGGCGCAGTGCCTCTTCTGTGCCATCACGACGGATACGGGGCGCTTCCAGTACCAGAACGCCGACCCCGAGGCCTTTCAGGTGGCATCGCTCCTGGTGGACGCCGGTGCCCGCCCGTCCGAGGTGTCGCTCAACGTGTATCAGAGCTTCTCCCTGTCCTACCTGCACCTCGAGGCCGCTGTCATGGCGCGCATCACGACGTTCGCCCAGGGTCGCATCGCCTACAGCTATGCCACGGAGGAGGACTTCGAGCGCACGAACGCCCAGCTGGACGAGTGCGACGGCCTCATTGACGTCGTGCGGAGCGTTGCCGGGGGCGAGGTGGCGCTCTTCCTCAAGGAGGTGCCGGGCGGCCATGTGCGCGGCAACCTCCGCTCCAAGAACGACCTCGACGTCTCGCTCGTTGCCGCCGAGCTGGGCGGTGGCGGTCACAAGGCCGCCGCGGGCTTCACCTTCGACGGCGAGCTGGGGGAGGCCCTCTCGGCCGTGCTGCCGCTACTGCGCTCGCTCTTCGATGACGAGGGGCCCTCCCGTGCCACGAAGGCCGAGGCATAGGGTGCGCAGAGGTCCCGCGAAGATCAACCGCATCATTGCGCTCGACAAGCCCCTGGGCATGACCAGCCACGACGTCGTGGCACGCATGCGCCGTGCCGTGGGAGAGCGCCGCGTGGGCCATGCGGGCACGCTCGACCCCGCTGCCACGGGCGTGCTTGTGGTGGGCATCGGTCAGGCCACGCGCCTCCTGGGCAGGCTGGCGCTCGACCGCAAGGGGTATGACGCCCGCATCCTCTTCGGGTCGGAGACTGCGACGGAGGATGCCGAAGGGGAGGTCACGCATACGGCGCCCGTCCCATACGAGCTGCGCGACGAGGCGTGCGCCCGCTCGGCGCTCGACCGCATGATGGGACCCCAAAGTCAGGTGCCTCCCGCATACTCGGCCATCTCCGTCAGGGGCAGGCGCGCCTACGAGGTGGCGCGCAGCGGCGGACACGTCGACCTCGCGCCTCGCGGCATCGAGGTCTTCGAGGCGACGCTTCTGGGCATTGACGGGTCGCAGGGTGTCGCGTGGGACGTCCACTTCGAGGTCTCGAAGGGCACCTACGTGCGGAGCCTCGCGCGTGACCTCGGGCGCGCCGTGGGCAGCGCCGCACATCTCGCTGGCCTGAGGAGGACGAGCGCGGGTGTGGTGGCGCTCTCGCAGTGCGGGGCGCTCCCCGCCCTCGAGACGGGCGGCCTGTCGGCGCTCGATGCGTGTACGGTCGACCCCATCAGCGTCCTGGGGGCGTTGCGCCGTGACGTCACGGAGGCGGAGGCGCGCCTGGCATCATGCGGCCAGGCGCTTGCGGCGTCGTCCGACGCCGCCTCGGGCGCGACATGCGCCCTCGTTCATGGGGGGCTGCTGGTCGGCCTGGCCGAGATAAGGGACGGCAGGCTGCGCCCACGGCTCAACTTCCCCCAGGGCATCGAAGGGGTTCGGTAGACCATGGCTGACGTCCGGAGGCTTCTGGTCGACCTTGGCTGCGCGGATGTGCGCGAGTTGGCTGCGCGTGCGACCCCGTCCCCCTTGGCGGACGCATGCCTACGGCATGACCATGGCTTCTATACGCTCTATGGGCGCGGGGGGACGGAAGTCGGGCCTCAGGCACCAGTCTGCGCGTGCATGGGGGGCTTCGATGGCGTCCATCGGGGGCACAGGGAGCTTGTGCGCGCCTGTCATGACGAGGCGCGGCTGAGGGGCGTCATCGCGCTCGCCATCACCTTTGACCCTTTGCCCTCGCTCGTCCTCGAGGGGCGGGCGCATGGACACTGCCTGCTCTCCACCGAGCGGCGTGTCCGGCTCCTGCTGGATGCGGGCATGGATGCCGTCTGCGTGCTGGCGTTTGACAAGACCCTTGCGCATACCCCCTATGCCGACTTCGTCGATGGCCTGCTGCCGAAGGTTGCCCATGTCGAGTCCCTTCACGTGGGCGCCAACTTTCGCTTCGGCTTCGAGGGGGCGGGCACGCCAGCGGCGCTCGCGCGGCTGGGCCAGGCGCGGGGGTTCTCCGTCCACATCCACGACCTGCTGGCGCAGGGTGCAGCACCCGTCTCGTCCACGCGTACGCGCGCACTGCTCGCCCAGGGTAGCGTCGAGGATGCCGCACGCCTGTTGGGTCGCCCCCATGTCGTGCATGGGGTCGTCGAGCACGGACGGGGGGAGGGGACCACCCTTGGCTTTCCCACGGCGAACGTGCATGTCGATGCCCGACTGTGCCTGCCGGCCGAGGGGGTGTATGCGGGCTTCGTCATCTGCGGTCCCACGGCATGGCCCGCCGCCATCAACGTGGGCGCGTCGCCCACGTTCTCGACACCGCGGGCGTCATTTCTGGAGGCCAACCTCATCGGCTTTGCGGGTAAGCTCTATGGGCGTGAGGTGGATGTGGCGTTCGTCTCGTGGCTGCGGCCCTCTCGCCCCTTCGATTCCACCGTGAAGCTGGAACGTACGGTGCGCTCCAACATCGATTGGGTACGTACCAACCTAGGTGATGATGGGCTGGAGGTGCGCGGATGATAACCGACGAGGACAAGGAGCGCGTGCGCCAGGCCACCGACATCCTGCAGCTGGTGGGCGAGACGGTGGAGCTGCGCCAGCGTGGGCAGGACTTCTGGGGCTGCTGCCCCTTCCACCATGAGAAGAGTCCCTCCTTTCACGTGAACCCCCAGACGGGCCTGTGGAAGTGCTTTGGCTGCGGCGCGGGGGGCGACGTCTTTGCCTATGTCATGAAGCGCGAGAGCCTCGACTTCCCCGATTCCATCCGCTACCTGGCAGAGCGTGCCGGCATCGAGCTCACGGAGGAACGGGGGAGCCAGCGCAGGGGTCCCCGCCGCAACCGTCTCATGGAGTGTCTCGCCGATGCGGAGCGCTTCTTTGGCACCTACCTCATGCGAGGCAGGGGGGAGGGCGCCGCTGCCGCCCGGCACTACCTGGCGGGCAGGGGCTTTGGCTCTGCCGTGTGCAGGCGCTGGGGCCTGGGCTATGCGCCGGGGCATGGCATGCTCGTGGCGCACCTGACGGCCCAGGGCTTCACGCCCCAGGAGATCCTCGCAGCCGACCTCGCCCTCTCAGGATCCGGACGGCTGCGCGACCGCTTCTTCGACCGGGCGATGTTTCCCATCCACGACGAGCAGGGCAAGTGCATCGGCTTTGGTGGGCGCGTGCTCACCGATGCCAAGCCCAAGTACCTCAACACCAAGGACACGGCCGTGTTCCATAAGGGCAAGCACCTCTTTGCCTTCGATCGCGCGCGCGACGCCATGGTGTCCACGGGCACGGCCATCGTCTGCGAGGGCTATACGGACGTCATCTCCATGCACGAGGCGGGCCTCACCAACGTGGTGGCGGCGCTGGGCACGGCGCTCACGCTCGATCACGTGAAGATGATCTCGCGCTTCGCCAAGAGCCGCATCATCTGCATGTTCGATGGCGATGCGGCGGGGCAGCGCGCGGCCGAGCGCACCGTGCAGTATGTGGACAAGACGAACCTTGAGCTTCTGTGCGTGGTGCTTCCGGGCAACATGGATCCGGCGGAGTACCTTGCCGCCGAGGGCGCCGACGCCCTCAGGGGGCGCCTGGATGCCGCACGACCGCTCATGAGCTTCGTCTTCGAGCGGCACCTCGAGCGGTATGACCTCTCGGTACCGGGTCAGCGCGTCGCGGCACTGGATGACCTTGCGGCGCTCCTGTCCCCGCTTTCCGACTCCATCCTCCTGAACGAGTATGCGACGCAGCTCGCGGGTCTCGTAGGCGCCAATATGGAGGAGACGCGCCGTCGCATTCGCTCGGCGGGTGCCAAGGCCCGCTCGCGCACGCAGGCATCCCTGGGACAGGGGCGGTCCGCCGAGGACGAGCCCCCGGCGAATGCCTATGGGCCGTATGTCTACGAGGGGGACGAGCTGGGTGGAGAGGGGACCGCCCCCGCCGGTGTCCCTCCCGCGATGGAGCCTGCCGTCACGTTCTCCGATGAGGAGCGCCGCCAACTCGATGCCGAGCGCGAGCTGTTGTCGCTCATGACCACGGACCTTGCCGTCGTGCGACCGCTGGGGGAACGCATCGGCTCGCTCTCATGGGCGGACGGGCGCCATGAGTCCATGGCCTGGGCCATGCTTGCCACGCCGATGGATGCCGCACCGCACGACGTGGTGCGCGCCGCCGAGGGCGTGGTGCCGGAGGCCCCGCAGATACTCTCCTCCGGGACGCTCGACGTCACGTCTGACATGTCGACCCAGCAGAAGGCCGCCTTTCTGGTGGACGTCATCGAACTCTGGGCGGACCGTCGCAGGGTGCGGCAGATTCAGGCACAGCTCAAGGCACTGGGTGCCGGTGAGCCGAGACAGGAGGCCCGCGACCTCTTCGCCGAGGCCACCACGATCCAACGGCGCATCAACGAGCTCGTGACGCAGCTTCCCGTGCGTGTGTAACGTCGGGAAAACGGGTATCATGGATAGGCTCTGACCCATAGAAAGGAAACTCGTGGCCAAGAAATCCGCCTCCGCAGCATCCACCCTCCCCGACAGGCTCCAGGGCGTCGCCGATACGCTGATACAGCAATCCGCATCCAACGGCCACAAGGTGAGTGAGGATGACATCCAGATCGCCCTTGCCGACATCGATGTCGATGACGAGGAGCTGTCCGCTCTCTACGACCAGGTCCGTGCCAAGGGCGTGGAGATCACCAGCGAGGTCGAGAGCCAAGACGATGCCACAGGCCCCTCAGACGAGGATGACCTCGAAGGTTCGGACGACCTCGATGACGATCAGGGGCTCGCTGACGACGAGGAGGACGTCCGTCGCAACGAGGCGCGCGAGGAGGCCCGCGCGGCCAACGAGATCCTGCGCAGCACATCCAAGAACAAGCAGCGCAAGCGCTCCAGCCGTGCCCGTGCCCGTCGCACGGACGCCTCCACCGTCATGCTCACGGGCGACCCCGTGCGCATGTACCTCAAGGAGATCGGCAAGGTCGACCTGCTGACCGCCTCCGAGGAGGTCCATCTGGCCATGAAGATCGAGGCGGGCACCGAGGCCGCCGACAAGCTCGAGGCCGCCGAGGATGGCGAGATCGAGCTCACCCGTGCCGAGCAGCGGCGCCTCATGCGCATCGAACAGGTGGGCCTCGAGGCCAAGCAGGCCCTCATCAGCGCCAACCTGCGTCTGACCGTCTCCATTGCCAAGCGCTATGTTGGCCGTGGCATGCTCTTCCTCGACCTCATCCAAGAGGGCAACCTCGGTCTCATCCGCGCGGTCGAGAAGTTCGACTACACCAAGGGCTTCAAGTTCTCGACGTATGCCACGTGGTGGATTCGCCAGGCCATCACGCGTGCCATCGCCGACCAGGCACGCACCATCCGCATCCCCGTGCACATGGTGGAGACCATCAACAAGCTCGTGCGCGTCCAGCGCCAGCTCCTCCAGGAGCTGGGTCGCGACCCCACGCCCGAGGAGATCGGTGAGGAGATGGGCATCACGGCCGATCGCGTGCGCGAGATCCAGAAGATCAGCCAAGAGCCCGTCTCGCTCGAGACGCCCATCGGCGAGGAGGAGGACTCCCAGCTGGGTGACTTCATCGAGGACTCCACGGCCGTGGCCCCCCCAGAGGCGGCGAGCGACTCCATGCTGCGCGAACAGCTTGAGCAGGTGCTCGATGGCCTGGCGGATCGCGAGCGCAAGGTCATCAGGTTCCGCTTTGGGCTTGAGGACGGCCATCCGCGCACGCTCGAGGAGGTCGGTCGCGAGTTTGGCGTCACGCGCGAGCGCATTCGCCAGATCGAGAGCAAGACGCTCGCAAAGCTGCGTCACCCGTCCCGCTCCGGCCGCCTCAAGGACTTCATGGAGGACTAGTGCCGCCCTCACATGCAGATGCCACGAGGAAGTCGTACACCATGAGGAGTCGTATGCAATTGCATACGACTCCCTTTTTACAAATGTGCAGGTAAAAGACTTGTTGAGAGAAATCCGTATGATTATATCGTTAGAATTCAAACAAGATAATGCGAACGACTTATACGGGAGACCCACGTGAGAGACATGCATGGAGCGTTTGGAATGAAAAAAGACGGCCGAAGCCGTCTTGAAGTCTCTGGCTCCCCGGGCAGGATTCGAACCTGCGACACGCTGATTAACAGTCAGCTGCGCTACCGCTGCGCCACCGGGGAATGTGTGTGGTTGTGCATCGCACGAGCAATAACTATAGCGGTTCGCCGGATTCTTGCAAGGAGAAATTCGGCTCCAGCGTGCGCCCTTAAAACATCCACGAGTCGCATGTGAGGGCACGGACCCGTGGCCAGTCATGTCGGGTGTCTCTATGTCTCCATGCGCCACATGGCCCACGCGTAGTCACCGCCCCCTGCTCTGACGATTGCTACCATTGCCCCAACAGTGAGGGAGAAGAAGCATGGCAGATCAGGCCTCGAGGCAAAACAGAAAGCGCCTCCTCATCTCGGGGATGCTTCTTACCGGAATTTTATTGTATATGATGGTCCGGTTTTACTTTTTGTGCCTCAGTCTCCAACTAGAGTCGACAGGCTCCGTGCAGCAAACCATAGACCACCATGGGAGCTTGCTGATGGTCATGGGCGAGTTGCTCATGCTTTCGACCATTCTCTGTGGATGCACGTTCTACAACGTGCGTAAACTATATTTCCAGAACGAAAGGGTGCCGACAGGGCTTCTCGTGGTGAGCCTTGCGCTCCTGTCGATGGCATGGCTGGCCATAGTGGTGAAGACCGGCAGGCTCGTCTATCCCATCAACGGTCTGCCTGTCGTCACAGGCGACAGTCTCAAAACGACTTTGGCCGAAATCTATGCACTATGGCATGCGTGCGACATCCTGCTGGGGCTGTTCATGATCTCCTGGTCCGGGTTGGTATCACATTCCTTTTGGAAGTACAGCGGGGCGGCTGTTGGTTTGATGCAGATGCTCTGTACATATTTCGCTCAAGGCATGAAGCCGATCCCCTTGTCGATGGCGATCGCCCTCTCGACGATATGGTTGCTAAGACGTGGCCTGTCCAGCGTCAATGACCTCTTTCCCACCATCTGATTTCACAGGCCGCACGCGAGGGCACGGGCGGGCAAGAGGCGCTGTGCTACCATGATTCGAAGTGTTTCACCATGCGAGCGTTCTCGCCGAGAGGCCCACGGAGGGACTTTGGAAGCTACAGCGCAGATCTCCGCCAAGGATGCCTGGTATTCGTCGGGTAAGAAGGACTGGTTCATCCTCAGGCAGCTCGTTGCCAAGGACTTCAAGCTCAAGTATCGCCGCAGCGCCCTGGGCGTCGTGTGGAGCGTGCTCAACCCGCTGCTCATGATGCTCGTGCTCGTGGCGGTGTTCGGCTCCTTCATGGCCAACCGCGACCCCGGCATCGGTAACTTCGCCGTCTACCTCATCCTGGGCAACACAGCCTTCCAGCTCATGAGCGACTCCACGACACAGGGCATGACATCCATCATCACGGCGGCACCGCTGCTCAAGAAGGTCAAGGTCAACCGCTACGTGTTTCCCGTGCAGAAGGTCCTCTTCGCGGGCGTCAACTACGCATTCTCCATCATCGCCATCGCGCTCGTCATGGTCGTGGAGCGCACGCCCATCGGCATCACCGTCCTGCTGTGGCCCTTCGCGCTCGCTACCCTCATGATCTTCAGCATCGGCGTCTCACTGCTCCTCTCCGCGCTGTCGGTCTTCTTCCGTGATGTCATCCATCTGTGGGGCGTGGTCATCACGGCCTGGATGTACCTCACGCCGCTGTTCTACTCCATCACCATCCTGCCCGACTGGCTGCAGCGCCTGGAGACCTTCAACCCCATGTACGTCTATGTGACCTACATCCGTGAGGCCGTGCTCTACCAGCGGGTTCCCTCCCTCGGCCTGCATCTTGCCTGCCTCGTGTTCGCCGGCTTCTTCCTGCTCGTCGGCTATCTGGTGTTCCACCGCCACGAGCACAAGTTCATCCTGTTCATCTAGCGCCCAAGGGGGCCTTCGTGTCCGATCAGAGCGTCCATCCCAAGCCAGAGATTCCCTCGCCCGGCGCCGAGACCATCATCGACGTCGACGGCGTCTCGATGATCTTCAACATCGCCTCCGAACAGTTCAACTCCCTCAAGGAGTACTTCATCGCCCTCATGCGCCACGAGCTCAAGTTCAAGGAGTTCCGCGCGCTTGACCACATCAGCTTCCAGGTCAAGCGGGGAGAGGCCTTTGGCCTCGTGGGCACCAACGGATCCGGCAAGTCCACCATGCTCAAGATCATCGCGGGGGTGCTTGAGGCCTCAAGGGGCAGCTGCACGGTCAAGGGGACCATCGCACCACTCATCGAGCTGGGCGCTGGCTTCGACATGGAGCTCACGGCCAAGGAGAACATCTACCTCAACGGGGCGCTCCTGGGCTATCGTAGGGAGTTCATTGATGCGCACTTCCAGGACATCGTGGACTTCGCCGAGCTTCAGGACTTCATGGACATGCCGCTCAAGAACTACTCCAGCGGCATGGTCGCCCGCATCGCCTTCGCCATCGCCACCATCACCGAGCCGGACATCCTCATCGTGGACGAGACGCTCTCGGTGGGCGACTTCCTCTTCCAACAGAAGTGCGAGCGTCGCATCAAGGAGCTCGTCGATGCCGACAACGTGACGGTGCTGCTTGTGAGCCACGACATCGAGCTCGTGGAGCGCATGTGCGACCGTGTCTGCTGGATCGAGAAGGGCCACGAGCGCATGCTCGGCCCCACCGATGAGGTCTGCGCGGCATACCGGAGCCTAGGGGAGTAGGCCATGCCGCGCATCTCCGTCCTCATCCCCATCTACAACGTCGAGGACTACCTTGAGGAGTGCCTATGGTCACTCCGGAGGCAGAGCTTTGGCGACTTCGAGGCGCTGTGCATCAACGACGGCTCCACCGACTCCTCGCGTGCCATCATCGAGCGCTTCTGTGGGGAGGATCGGCGCTTCCGCCTGGTGGACAAGCCCAACTCCGGCTATGGTGCCTCCATGAACCGAGGCCTTGCCGAGGCGGCCGGCGAGCTCATCGCCATCCTCGAGTCCGACGACATCATGTATCCCATGGCACTGGGAGAGCTGACGGGTGCGCTCGATGGTCACGGTGCCGAGGTGGCCAAGGGGAGCTTCACGTTCTATTGGTCCCAGGATGGCGGCAGGGATGTCCCTTGGGATGGCATCCCGTCCGACCTGTGCGACAGGCTGGTGGACACGCGCATCGACACGCGCATCTTCCGGCAGAAGGCCTCCATCTGGAGCGGCCTCTATCGGCGTGACTTCCTGGATGGGCACGACATCCGCTTCCAGGAGTCCCCCGGTGCGTCCTTCCAGGACACATCCTTTGCCTTCAAGGTGTGGAGCTGTGCGGACGCCGCCACGTTCATAGAGCGGCCCATCATCCACTACCGCCAGGACCGTGAGGCGTCCTCCGTCAACTCCACGGGCAAGGCCTACGCCATCTGCGGCGAGTACGCGCATCTCGAGCGCTGGTTGGGCGAGCGGCCTGCTGACGGGCATACGGACACGCTCTGGACCGAGTTCCAGGTCTCGCGCCTGAACGCCTACCTCTGGAACCTCGACCGTCTTGACGCCGGCCTGCGGGTGGGGTTTGCCGAGCAGGCCGCCCAGGAGTTCGCGCGCAGCCGCAAGGACGGCACGCTCGACCTCTCGCGTCTCGACGGCTGGAAGCGCCTCAACCTCGAGCGCCTCATGGCCGACCCCGCAGGCTATGTTGCCGTCCGCAACCGCTCGACGGATGCGGGGACGGCGGACAAGCTTCGCTTCTGCCTGCGCCTCGGGGGCCTTCCCGCCCTGGTCGAGGTCCTGAGGGCAAGGCGGGGCGCATGAGCGGGCCACGCATCTCCATCATCGTCCCCGTCCACAACGCCGAGCGCACGCTGGGGAGCTGCCTCGACTCCCTGCTGGCGCAGACCTTTGGGGACATCGAGGTCATCTGCGTCGACGATGGCTCGCAGGACGCCTCGCTGGCGCTGCTGCGAGACCGTGCCAGGCGCGAGGGCCGCGTGCGCGTGCATCACCAGGAGAACGCTGGTGTCTCCGTGGCGCGCAACGTGGGCATGCGGCTGGCACGGGGCCAGATCCTGATGTTCGTCGACGCGGATGACGAGCTGGTGAGCGAGGCCTGTGCGCGCGTGAGCGCCGTCTTCGACCGCGAGCGTCCCGAGGTGCTCACCTTTGGCCTGCGCTGTGTGCCCGCAGAGGCGGCACCGCTCAGCCTGCGCAGGGAGCTCTCCCCGCGCGCCATCACGTACGACGGCTTTGGGCCCGCCCTGCTCTTCAAGGAGCATGCGCGTCCCTATGCGTGCCGGACGGCCGTGAGCGCCTCGTTCGTGCGAAGGTGCCGCATCGGCTTCGAGCCGGGGCTGGCCCTGGGCGAGGACCAGGTCTTCTACTTCGTGGCCTATCCACTGTCCGCCAAGACCGTTCTCATGCCCGACGAGCTCTACCTCTACACCATGAACGAGCGGTCCAAGACGCACGAGTCCCAGGCGGGGCGCGAACGTCTGCTGGCCAAGCTCGACCAGCACCTGCGTATGGTGGAGGCCATTCTGCGCGAGTGGACGGATCGCGGCCTTGCCGGCAGGTGGGATGCGGAGCTCGTGGAGTGGATCTTGGACCTGCTCATGCTGGACGTGAGCAAGCTCCCCCCCGTCGACCAGCACCGCACCTACGCCCGTCTCGTGGAGGACCTCAGGTCCTACCTCGGGCGCGAGGACGTCGCCTCGTGCCTCGTGCGGGCCCCGTCGCGCACCTGCGCCCGCCGCATCGAGCGGGCGTCGGTGGACCCCGCCTCCAGCGCCCGCGTCTTCTCCCGCCTTGACCTGCCCGTCTTCTACCTCATGCGCCGTGGGCTCGTGCGCTGCCTCGAGCGTGTCTGGATGCGCGTCCGCACCTAGGCACCCCCACGCCAGCCACGTTTCTTCGCCACATGCGATTTCTTGCCGCGCGAGGCTCCCGCTCGTGTATAGTCGTGGTGTCCTTTAAGCGTGGTACGAGATGCCCGCAAGGCCAGAGGAGCACTGCCCCTCACAGAGCGAACCCTCGCTCATGCCGGTGTCTGGTATCGCGTCATCGCGCGGCTGGGCACTTCTTCTTGAGAGGGGACGCTCATGGAACACGGCAGGTGTAAGGCAACCATCATGGACGGGGCCACCATGGCTCGCGTGGAGGTGCGCATCGCCCATGAGGTGATAGAGCGCAACGAGGGCTCCTCCACCATCGCCCTGGTCGGCATCATCCGCAGGGGGGAGACCCTCGCGCGCCGCCTGGCGGATGACATCGAGCGCATCGAGGGCGCACGTCCCCCCATCGGCTCCCTGGACATCAGCTTCTACCGCGATGACGTGCAGCGCGCCATCGCGCCGGTGCTGCATGCCACCAACATCCCCTTCGACATAGACAAGCGCGACATCATCCTCGTGGATGACGTGCTCTTCACGGGGCGCACCGTGCGCTCCGCCCTCAACGCCCTCATGGACTATGGCCGCCCCCAGAGCGTGCAGCTGGCCGTGATGGTGGATCGGGGCCATCGCGAGCTGCCCATACGTGCCGACTACGTGGGCAAGAACGTGCCCTCCTCACACGAGGAGGACGTGCGCGTGCTCGTGAGGGAGCTGGACGGTCGAGATGCCGTCGAGATCTGGACCGGCGACGTCACGGGTGGCGCGCGCGCCGAGGGGGGCGAGGCATAGGATGCTCTCCGTCAGGAACCTCGTCGACACCTACAGCCTCACGGCCGATGACATCACGCAGATCCTGGACACGGCCGCCTCGTTCGAATCCATCAACAGCCGGGCCATCAAGAAGGTGCCGGCACTGCGCGGGCGCACCATCGTGAACCTCTTCCTCGAGCCCTCCACGCGTACCAAGAGCTCCTTCGAGCTGGCCGAGAAGCGCCTGTCGGCAGACAGCCTCTCCATGGGCGGCCCCACGAGCTCCGTGGTGAAGGGCGAGAGCCTCGCCGACACCATCCAGACCATCGACGCCATGAGCGTGGACATGTTCGTGTGCCGTGCGCGCCTGGCGGGCACGCCGCAGAAGATCACCGAGAACACGGACGCCGTGGTCATCAATGCCGGCGACGGCAAGCACCAGCATCCCACGCAGGCCATGCTCGACCTCTACACCATGCGCAAGCACTTCGGCCACCTGGATGGCCTGAAGGTGGCCATCGTGGGCGACCTCGCGCACAGCCGCGTGTGTGGCTCGCTCGCCCCGGCACTCAAGACCATGGGCGCCGAGGTCACGCTCGTCGGCCCCCCCGCGTTTCAGGTGGATGATCCAGACTGGTTCGACTGCCCTCAGACCGCCAGCCTCGATGGCGTCATCGAGGGGATGGACGTGGTCTATATGCTGCGCGTGCAGCTCGAGCGCATGGAGGGCGCAACGATTCCCTCCAAGCGCGAGTACAACCGCCTCTATGGCTTGGACATGAGGCGCGTGGGTCGCATGAGGGATGACGCGATCATCTGCCATCCCGGCCCGCTCAACCGTGGGATGGAGATCAATGCCGATGTCGCCGACTGTGCGCGCTCGCGCATCCTCGAGCAGGTGAACGCGGGCGTCCTCACGCGCATGGCCGAGATGTACCTGCTTCTGGGAGGAGAGGGCAGTGGCGTATCTGCTTAGGGGTGCCCATGTGGTCGACCCACAGCTCGACCTCGATGGCACCTGTGACGTCCTCATCGACGGCACCAGGATCGCGGAGGTGGGCGAGGGCCTCGAGCCGCCCGCCGACGCCGAGGTCATGGACTGTGCGGGCCGGTACCTCGTACCGGGCCTCGTGGACATGCACGTGCACTTCCGCGACCCCGGCTTCGAGTACAAGGAGACCATCGAGACGGGCAGCCGTGCGGCGACGCACGGTGGCTTCACCGATGTCGCCACGATGCCCAACACCGACCCCGTCACCGACTCCGGGGCCGAGGTCCGCTATCAGAAGGACCATGCCCGCCAGGCCGGCCTCTGCCACGTGCGCCCCATCGGCGCCCTCACCGTGGGGGAGCGGGGCGAGGCGCTGGCCGAGATCGGCGACATGGTCATGGAGGGCGCCTGTGCCTTCTCCGATGACGGCCATGGCGTGCAGAGTGCGGGCATGATGCGCACCTGCATGGAGTACGTCTCGCAGTTCGACCGCGCGGTGCTGGCGCACTGCGAGGTCAACTCGCTCACCGCCAACGGCGTCGTCAACGAGGGGCGCGCCTCCACGCGCCTCGGCATGTTCGGCTGGCCGGCCCTGGGCGAGGAGCTGGAGATCGAGCGCGACATCGAGCTGGCCCGCCTCACGGGCTGCCCCTTCCATGTGTGCCACATCTCCACGGCCCGCGGGCTCGAGGCGGTGCGGCGCGCCAAGGAGGAGGGCCTCGCCATAACCTGCGAGGTCACGCCCCACCATCTCTTCCTCAACGAGGACGACATCACGGATCGCTACGACACCAATCTCAAGATGAACCCGCCCCTGCGCACGTGCGAGGACATGGACGCCCTGCTCGAGGGCATCGTCGACGGTTCCATCGACTGCCTGGTGAGTGACCACGCGCCCCATGCCCGCCACGAGAAGGAGTGCGAGTGGGAGATCGCCTCCTTCGGCATCATCGGCCTGGAGACCTCGCTGCCCCTCATGCTCACGCACCTCGTGGGTCCCAGGCGCATGAGCTGGCAGCGTCTCATCGAGGTCATGGCGGTCAATCCCCGTCGCATCCTGCGTCTGGACGAGGTCAAGGCGCAGCGCGGCTCCGCTGCGGACCTCACGCTCATCGATCCCACGAGGAAGGTCACGATCACGGCGGGCTACTTCCAGAGCAAGTCCAAGAACTCCGCCTTCCTGGGGCGGGAGCTCATGGGTGTTGCAACGGACGTCTTCGTGGACGGTAGGCGCACGCTGGCGGACGGTGCCGTATGTCAGTAGGGAGCGCGGCCGTTGGCCTCCACGGCTTCGAGGTCGTCTCCAACGGCGAGGTGGCCGAGGGCGTGTTCCGTCTCGTCCTTCGGTCCCCGGATGTGGCGCGCTCCATCGTGCCGGGGCAGTTCATGAACCTCAGGGTGCCGGGAGACGCATCCCACATCCTGCGCATCCCGCTCTCGTTCTCCCATGCGGACGCGCAGGCGGGAACGGTGGAGGTGGTCTACGCCGTCGTGGGGGAGGGCACGGGGCGCCTGTCCCTCATGCGCGCAGGCAAGCGCTCCGACCTCATCGGCCCTGCCGGCACCGGCTGGCGCGGGGGCGCCTCAGGCCGCGCCCTGCTCGTTGCCGGAGGTGTGGGCGCACCGCCCCTCGTGGCGGCGGCGGGCATGCTTGCCAAGGAGGGCGCGGCATTTGATGCCATCCTGGGCGCCCAGAGCGCCTCCAGGCTCTGGGGACGGGAGTGCCTGCTGGAGCTGGGTGCCGGCACCGTGACGACAACCACCGATGATGGCACCGCGGGGCTCAGGGGCCTCACGACCGACGCCATGGCGCAGCTGCTGGCGGCCAGGACGTATGCCCAGGTCTACACCTGCGGCCCTGCCCCCATGATGGCGGGCGTCGCACGGTTGGCGGCAGTGCATGACATTGCCTGCCAGGTCTCCTGCGAACAGCTCATGGGCTGTGGCTTTGGGGTCTGTGCCTGCTGCAACGTGCGTGCGGCGCACGGCGGCTACAAGTCGTGCTGCACGGACGGCCCCGTCTTCGATGCCCGGGAGGTGGTGCTGTGAGTGCGGTGAGCATGGCCGTCAACCTGGGCGGTGTCAGGATGAAAAACCCCCTCAACACGGCCTCGGGCACCTATGGCTTCGGCAATCAGTTCGAGGGGTTCTATGATGTCTCGTGCCTGGGGGCCATCACCTGCAAGGGATGCTCGGCCGTACCGTGGGAGGGCAATCCCGCGCCTCGCCTCGCCGAGGTGCCGAGCGGCATGATGAACTCCGTCGGCCTCGCCAACCCCGGCATAGCGGCCCTCGCGCACGAGGGCGCAGCCTACCTCTCCGAGCTCCGTTCCAGAGGCACGCAGGTCATCTGCCAGGTGATCGGCCACTCCATCGAGGAGTATGTGCGGGCTGTGGAGCTGTACGAGGAGTTCGCCCCCTTTGCCAGTGCGCTCGAGCTCAACATCAGCTGTCCCAACGTCTCGGCGGGCGGCGCCGCCATGGGGTCGACCCCCCGGTCGGCGGCCGAGGCCATGCGCGCGGTGCGGCCGCACACCAGACGCCCCGTCATCGTCAAGATGGCCCCGCACGACGTGGCCGAGATAGGCCGTGCCCTCGAGGATGCCGGTGCTGACGCCCTCTCGCTCATCAACACCATCCCCGCCATGGCCATTGACGTCCACACGCGCAGAAGCAGGCTCGCACGTCCCACGGCGGGGCTCTCGGGCCCCTGCGTCCACCCCATCGCCGTGCGCATGGTATGGGAGGCCTCCCGTGCCGTCAGCATACCGCTCTGCGGCATCGGTGGCGTGGCGTCGGGCGAGGATGCCGCCGAGTTCATCCTGGCCGGCGCCACGGCCGTCTCGGTGGGCACCGCCAACCTCTATGACCCCACGTGCGCCCCCCGCATCCTGGACGAGCTGAGGGAGTGGGCGGCCTCGCAGGGCGTCCGTGACATCAACGAGCTGATTGGAGCCTTCGAATGCTAGACGAGAGGCAGGCACGCGACAGCATCATCGTCGCCCTTGATTGTGGGGCCCAGGAGGCGAGAGAGCTCGCTGGGCGCCTTTCGGGCAGGGTGGGCTGGGTCAAGGTGGGCATGACCCTCTACTACGCCGAGGGGCCCTCCATCGTCGCCGCCCTGCACGAGGTGGGGTTCAAGGTCTTCCTGGACCTCAAGCTGCATGACATCCCGTTCCAGGTCCATGGTGCGGCCTGCGCCGCCTCGCGTGCCGGCGCGGACCTCCTCTCCATCCATGGCCTGGGCGGCCCTGCGATGGTCAGCGAGGCGCGCGCGGGCGTGGAGGAGGAGGCGTCCGGGCGAGCGGAGCGCACCCGTCTCGTGGCCATATCCGTGCTCACGAGCATGAGTGCGCAGGCGCTGGCCGAGATAGGCATCGCCTGCTCGGTCGAGGAGGAGGTGGCACGTCTCGCACGCCTCTCCGTGGGGGCGGGGTCCGATGGCATCGTCTGCTCGCCGCAGGAGGCCGCGGCGATGCGCACGCTCCTGGGCCCCGAGGCGCTCATCGTGACACCGGGCGTGAGGCCAGCGGGCGCTGCGACGGGCGACCAGCGGCGCGTGGCGACGCCGGCGGCCGCCATCGAGGCGGGGGCATCGAAGCTCGTCATCGGCAGGCCCATCACACGGAGCGCGGACCCCGTCCGCGCCATTGGCGCCATCGTCGAGGAGCTCCTGGGGGTGGCATAGGACCTTCAGGTCCCGACCTTTTATTTTACTTTAAGGGTATTTTTGTGAAGTTAGGGCCCCACATCGGGCTTTTTGGGCCTGGCGATTGAAAAAGCGCCCGTCAATACGCACAATGCTTGCTTGTACTGCCTTGACCTGCTATTCTCGTCACGGCAGATACGCGCAACTGCGTATGTGTAACCCGATGTTTGGAGGAACCATGGCACTACCTCAGCTTACTGATGAGCAGCGTAAGGCAGCCCTCGAGAAGGCCGCGGCCGCGCGTCACGCTCGCGCTGAGCTTCGCGAGAAGATCAAGAAGGGTGAGACCTCCCTCGAGGACGTCCTCGACTCCGATGACCCCATTGCTGCCCGCATGAAGGTTTCCGCCCTCATCGAGTCCCTGCCTGGCTATGGCAAGGCCAAGGCCACCAAGGTCATGGACGAGCTGGGTATCTCTGCTACGCGTCGCGTCAAGGGTCTGGGCGCCCGCCAGCGCGAGCAGCTCCTTGGGGTTCTCTCCAAGTAAGTGGGCCAGACGCCTCGACTCTTTGTCATCTCTGGGCCGTCAGGCGCCGGGAAGGGCACGCTTCTTGCGCGCGTGCGCAAGCGTCATCCCAACCTGGGCCTGGCGGTTTCGGCTACTACGAGGGAGCCGCGCCCAGGCGAGGTGGATGGTGTCTCGTACCACTTCCTGGACGAGGAGGAGTTCTCCCGTCGCGTGCGCGCGGGTGAGTTCCTCGAGTGGGCCAACGTGCACGGTCATCGCTATGGTACGCTCAAGGGCGACGTGGACGCCCTGCTCGCCTCGGGTACGTCGGTCATCCTCGAGATCGATGTCCAAGGCGCCCTCAACGTGCTGCGCCTCATGCCCGATGCGGTCCTCATCTTCATCGAGCCGCCGTCGCTCGAGGAGCTGGAGCGACGGCTGCGCCAGCGCGGCACCGAAGACGAGGGCCAGCTGCGGCTTCGGCTCAGGAACGCCCGCAGCGAGCTTGAGCTTGCCGACAAGTACGACGAACGTATCGTGAACGATGACGTCGATGCCGCCTCCGATAGGCTGCTTCAAATAATCCGCTCATACGAAGGATAGGGGACTCCCATGGCCGTTACCAAGCCTGAAATTGACAACCTTCTCGAGCATACGGAGCACAATCCCTTTCTTCTCTGCTCCATTGCCTCCAAGCGCGCCTGTGACATCAACAGCATGATTCGTGGCCAGCACCTCCGGGTGACTGCCGTTCAGGAGTTCGACGACATCACTCCGATCGTCTCCGGCAAGGATACCGTCTCCGTCGCCATGGAGGAGATCGAGGAGGGGACGCTGAGCTTCGTGCGCGAGGACTTCGACCGTGACATCAAGGGCTCCAACGAGCGTGTCGAGCACAACCTCTGATGAGCGACAGGGTCTGCCTCGTCCACTACCATGAGATCGGGCTCAAGGGAAAGAACCGTTCGACCTTCGAGCGTCGGCTCGTCACCAACCTGCACCGGGCGCTCAGAGACCATCCTGTACGCGCCGTCAGACGCATCTCGGGCCATGTGCTCGTGAGCGTCGACGGGGGGCAGGCGACGCCCGAGATGGCGCACGTGATATCCCGCGTGCCCGGCGTCGCGCGCGTCTCTCTGGCCTACCTATGCACGTTGGACGAGGAGGAGTACTGCGCCGCGGCCGTCACGGCACTGCACGAGGCGGGGGAGTTCGACTCGTTCAAGGTCCACGCCCGTCGCTCCTCCACCGCATACGGCCGCCATACGCTTGAGATCAACCGACTGGTGGGAGACGTGCTCTGCCAGGAGTTTCCCACCAAGCGGGTCCAGATGCACAAGCCCGACGTCACGGTCTGCGTGAACGTGATCAACGCGAGCGTGTACGTATATGCCGCGAGCGGCCCGGGCGTGGGCGGCCTTCCCGTGGGCACGGCCGGCAAGGTGGTCACGCTGCTCTCCAGTGGCTTCGACTCTCCGGTTGCCACCTGGATGGTGGGACGCCGCGGCGCCGTGTGCGTGCCCGTCCACTTCTCGGGTCGTCCCATGACGCCCGACACGAGTGAGTGGCTCTGCCAGGACATCATCAATGCACTGGCGCCCTCCGGTATGATCGGTCGTCTCTATGTGGTGCCCTTTGGCGAGCGTCAGCGCCAGATATCCCTGGCCGTGCCCCAGAGCCTGCGCATCATCACCTATCGGCGCGTGATGTTTGCCGTAGGCGAGCGCGTCGCCCGGCTCGAGGGGGCAAAGGCACTTGTGACGGGCGAGTCGTTGGGCCAGGTCGCCTCGCAGACGCTCGACAACATCGCCGCGGTCAACGAGACGGTCTCCCTGCCCGTGCTCCGCCCGCTCATCGGCTCCGACAAGCAGGAGATCATGCGCCGTGCCCAGGAGATCGGGACCTTTGAGCTGAGTTCGCAGTCGGTGGATGACTGCTGCACGCTCTTCATGCCGCGTCGCCCCGAGACGCACGCGCGCCTGCGCGAGGTGCACGAGGCGTGGGACTCCTTCGATCACGATGCTATGATCGACGGTCTGGTGGCCTCCACAGAGTATGTCGACTTTGACCAATGCCCCAGCTACAAGCCACCACAGGAGCTCAAGGAGCGCCACCCTGCGCTTGCGCCGCGCCCATGGCAGGGCAGAACGCCGCAGACTGGCGCAGAATCGGCCCGATTTTAAGCCGCCACCTGAGAATCTCGATGTGTTCTCGCCTCACCATGGTGTGAGGAGGTGTTCGTATGGCCCAGAGGACACGAGGAAGGTCACGTCGAAGGGGATGGCGTGCGGGGGTGGCACTCGCCGTAGCCGCCGCCGTGGCAGTGGGTGCGGTCGTCATCTGGCGTGCGGGTGGCATGACGGATGGCGCAGAGCTTGTCGAGCACCGGGCCGAGGCGTCTTTCGACGACGCGGAAGCGGCGACGGTGCCACGTGACGCACCGGTGGGCACCGACAACGGTGCCACACAGGATCCCGCCACGCTGGTGGTTGATGTTGATGGTGCCGTCATGTCGCCCGGCGTCTACGAACTTGCTGCCGAGGGAGCCCGCGTGCGCGATGCGATAGCGGCCGCCGGGGGCCTGGCAGAGGACGCGGACACCACACAGCTCAACCTCGCGACCCTGCTCCAGGATGGCCAGAAGGTGCATGTCCCCCGCATGGGGGAGGCGCCGTCTGCGAGCCCGACCACGGACACTGCAGGCCGGACGAACGCCGCCCCCTCCGGCTCGTCAGGTTCGACCGCCCCGATCAACATCAACACGGCAGGCGAAGAGGAGCTCAAGCAGCTCCCCGGCGTGGGGGATGCCACGGCGGCGGCCATCGTCAGGGATCGGCGGGAGCACGGGCGCTTCGCATCCGTCGATGATCTCATGCGCGTCTCGGGCATAGGGCAGAAGAAGCTCGAGAAGCTCCGTCCACGCATCTGCGTCTAGCATGGAACGCCCCGTCAGGCCCTCCGTGCCACCAGCCCTGGGAGCCCTCGCGTGCGTGCTCGCGGGCGAGCAGCTCCTGCTGCGGGACATGGTCGTCCCTGCGTTCGGGCTGTGCCTCCTTGCGCTGCCGGCGGCCGGCGCATGCGTGCTGTGGGGCTGGCGCCGAGGGACGGCGGTGCGGACGGCACGCAGCGCGGTCGCATTGACGGGGGCTCTTGTTATGGGCTGCGCGCTGGGCGGCATGCGGGCCGAGGCCGATGCCATGGTGGCCAGGCGCCTTGGGGACATTCCGATATCGAGCTGTCGCATAGAGGTCATCGGCGACCCACGCATCAGCGCCGCGGGTGGCCTGAGCTCCCGCGGAAGGGTGCACCTGCCCGATGGCGCCACCGCTGACGTGTGGCTGGGCCTTCCCGAGGAGGCTCAGCGTGGCAGCACGCTCTCGTGCGTGGGACGCTTTGCGCCCAATGAGGATGACGCATGGGGCATGACGTCCGCAGCCCAGGGCATCATTGGCCGCGTGCGCGTCGTGAGCGTGCGATCCGTCCAGATGCCCTCGGGACCCTATGGCCTCATCCTGCGTCTCAGGCAGCGGATGGTGCGGGCGATGGGCGCAGGCGAGAGTGGGGAGGGGGCGCTCGTCGCGGGCAGCGTGGGCGGCTACGCTGCGGCACTGTCATCCTTTGGGATCGATGGGGACTGTGCCCGTGCGGGCGTATCGCACCTTGTTGCAGTGTCCGGCGGTCATCTCGTCATCCTCACGTGGCTGATCATGGCAGCGCTCTCGCACACCCGGCTGCAGCCTGCGCCGCGCATCGCGCTGTTGCAGGTTGCCTGCGGCCTCTTCGTGCTCTTCTGTGGGCTGCCCGTCTCTGCGGTGAGGTCCTGGGCCATGTGTGGCGTGGCCGGGGCGGCGCAGCTTGTGGGACGCAGGTCGCATGGCACCTCTGCCGCGGCCCTTGCGGGCCTGGCGCTCGCCCTGCTCGACCCCGCCGTCTCCGGCCAGCTCTCCTTCCTCCTGTCGCTCGCCTCCGTCCTCGCGCTCTGCCTCTTCGCGCGCTATGGGGCCTATGCGCTCGAGGAGCTGCTGGTACCCCGAGCGTTGCGCCGAACCGTGGCCCATCTCCCCCGTGCGGCGAGGGCTCCGCTCACGACAGCTGGCGAGGCCGTGCGTGACACGGTGGCGGCGACGCTCTGCTGCCAGGTGGCCACGCTGCCGCTCACCATCCAGGCATTCGGCCAGGTCTCGCTGGTGGCGCCCCTTGCGAACCTGGTGCTGGGCCCACCCTTTGCACTCATGATCGGGTCGGGCGTCCTGGGATATGCCGCCGCGACGGTTCCCCCGCTGGAAGGGGTGGCGTTCGCTCCCGCGCGATGGGTGTCACGGGCTGTGCTGCGAGCCGTACGCCTGCTGGCGGGCATGCCCTGTGCGAGCATCCCAGCGGCCCCTCATCCGTTGGCAGTCACGGTGGTTGTCGCGACGTGCGCATTGGGGCTCTACCTCACCTGGCCGCATGTCAGGAGGCGCGCAGTGGCTCGGGCACTCGCGCTTGGGCTTGCCATCCCAACGTTCGTCGTGGTGCAGGGCAGCCTGTTGGCCCCCGCACGCATCTGTGTGCTCGACGTGGGGCAGGGCGATGCCATCCTGATCCAGGACGGCCCCCATGCGCTGCTGGTGGATACGGGATCCGACGCCTCGGCCGCCCATGGCCTTGCGAGGCTGGGCGTCCTCAGGCTCGATGGCGTGCTCCTCACCCACCTGCACGATGACCATGTGGGAGGGCTGGACGAGCTTGCGGTGCCGCTTGGGAGGCCTGAGGTTCTGGTCGCCCGCGGTGTGGCACCCTCCATGGGGGCTGAGCTGCGGGAGGCCGTGCATGTCGTCAGCGGTGCCGACCCCGTCGAGGTGTCTTGGGGGGATGCCATCCACGTGGGACGGTTCACGCTCGTGGCCATCTGGCCACGGGGGCGGGTCTCGGGCAACGAGAACCGGGACTCTCTCGAGCTTGCGCTTTCATACGATGCGGACCGCGATGGCGTCATCGATTTCACGGGACTCCTCACGGGGGACGCGGAACGGGACGAGACGGCCGCAGCCCTGCAGGCGGCGCACCTGGGCAGCTTGGACTTCCTCAAGGTGGGCCACCACGGCTCACGCGTCTCGCTCTCGCAGGAGCTGGCATCGCGCCTTTCACCTGGCGTCGCCGTGGCATCGGCCGGGGAGGGTAACGAGTATGGGCATCCCGACCCCACCTGTGTCTCGTTGCTCAAGAGGGCTGGGGCGAGCTTCTACTGCACCAAGGATGTGGGCACGGTCACGCTCCTGCCTCGGGAGAGGGGCTGCCTCGTGCGCACGGAGCGAGGTGCGGAGAGGGGCGGCGATGTGTCATAGTGGACGGGTGAGAGGAGAGGAGAGATCCATGGCACAGCGCACGTTGCTTCCCGCATACCTCATCGTGGGCGAGGACGAGCTCAAGAGCCGCACCGCCCTCACGCGGCTCAAGGGCAGGCTCGACGAGGGGCTTGCCGCCTTCAACCTGGACGAGCATGCGGCTTCGGGAACCCTCGAGGCGCAGGCCGTGCTCATCTCGCTCAACACGCTGCCTGTGGGAGATGGCTTTCGCCTCGTGGTCATCGAGCGCGCGGAGCGGCTTTCCAAGTCCGTGAGCGAGGCGCTCGTCGCGTATCTGAAGAATCCCAACGAGGGCTGCGTGCTGTGCCTGGTGGCCTCGAAACTTGCCAAGAACACGCGCCTCTACAAGGCCGTCGCGGCCGTGGGCAGGCAGGCCATCATAGACTGCACGCCCAAGAGACGCTGGGAGCTGGCCCCCCTGGTGCAGAGCCTCGCCCGCGCACATGGCATGCGGATGGGCGAGGCTGCGGCAGGCGAGCTCGTGGGCAGGGTGGGGGAGTCCACTACCCTGTTGGACACGCAGGTGAGGAGCCTTGCAGCCCTCAAGGGGGATGCCGGCGAGATCACGCTTGAGGACGTGCGCGCCCACGTGGCGCGCGTGGCCGAGGTCAAGCCCTGGGACTTCCTGGATGCGCTCTCCCAGCGCGACCTTCCCCGCGCCCTCGAGCTCTACGGGCTCATGGACAATCCCTCCGAGGTCGCACTCACCTCACTCGTGGAGGGGCGCCTGCGCGAGCTGATATGCGCCCGGAGCCTGGACCGGCGCGGCGAGGGCGGCTCGCTGGCAACGGCCCTGGGCCGCGCGCCCTGGATGGTGAAGCACCACCTTGGTTGGTCGCGTCGCTTTGGTGCCGGCGAGCTCGAGCAGGCGCTTGCCGCATGCGCCGCCTGCGAACGGCGCCTCAAGGGGGGGCTCGACCAGAAGACGGCCTTCCTGGAGCTCATGGCAGTCGTCTGTGCCTGACGACGTTCCTCGACACTAAAAAGAGGCTCTTTACGGTTTCTAGTGGGTAGCACATGCCAGCTTCTTCTGGGCCGTGAGGTCCAGACGGCCCAGCCTGAGGAGGATCATCGTCCTGAAGTGGGCGATGCTCCTGAAGCCCCTGGCGGCGCTGCGGACCGACTGGACGACAAAACTGAGGCCTTCCAGGAACGAGTCGGTCGAGCCCCTCTTCCACCAGTCGGGGATGCCCTCGCGCTCCTTCCCGAGCGTCCTCGCCACGGTCTTCATCTTTCGGACATTGGAGTGCATCATCCACGAGCAGAGGCGCTCCAGGGCCCTGGCCGCCGACCCCCTGTCGGGGCACGGGTAGACGTCCTGCAGCGCCTCTCCCATCTGGCAGGCCCTCGCCGTCCTGGGGCGGGTCCTCGCGGGGTCGGGCTCCTCCCCCGTCGCGAGCTGGCGCTCCGTGAGGCTCTCCCTCCGCTCGGGCCAGACGCACTTCGTCCCCGCGAGCTGCCGGCGCCTCTCGGCGGACTCGCGCCTCCCCTGGCACCTCACGTGGTCGATCGCCCTGTTCGGGAGCTGCACCGCGTGGGACCTGCCCGCGGCCTGGGCGGCCCGGGGCGCGGCGCGGCGCGCGATCGTCCCGTGCTGCCAGACGCCGGGGTGCCTCCAGGCCCTCTCGCACGTGTCGCAGGCGCCGCACCTCCCGTGGCACACGGGGCACCCCGCCGCCTGGTGTGTTTAGTCAAGCCCCAGTTTCGGGAATGTGCACGCATTTCTTTCGGGTCCGTGCACGAAACTTTTGCGGGTTTGCGCACGGACCCGCCGACCCTTGCAACCTCCTAGAACGGGACCTCGCGGACGCCGGGGTCCGGCGGCGCAGGGGGCCCGGTCGGCCCCAGCTCCTCCGGGTCCGCGACGCACTCGGGGCAGTCGAAGCCCCTGCAGAGCGTCACGACGTCGTGGTGCTCCAGCACCCATTCGTCGAGGTCCCAGATGGGGCACGAGGCGCGGCGCGCCCCGGGCTTCTCCCTCACGTCACTCGCCTCCCTTCCCGAGCATCAGCGAGTTCTCCAGCCTGTGGCTGGGCCCGCCGAACTCCACGAGCCTGCCGTGGCGCGCGACCCTGTCGACGATCGCCGCGGCCAGCTCGTCGCCCGCGAGGACCGTGCCCCACCTGGAGAACTCCACGTTGGTGGTGAACACGATGCTCCGGCACTCGTAGCTGTCGGATATGACCTGGCAGGGCGGCCGCGCGCCGTCCACGTCGAAGGGCACGTGGCCGAACTCGCCCAGGATCACCAGCCGGGCCTTCGCGACGTCCGCGAGAACCCTGTCGAGCGTGCCGTCGCGCTTCGCCTTCCCGAGGGCGAGCACCAGCCGCGCGGTCTGGTAGGACCGCACGGGGGTGCCGGCGGCCACGGCGGCCATGCCAAGGCCTATCGAGGCATGCGACTTGCCCCTGCCCGTCTTCCCGAAGAACACGAGGTCCTCCGCTGCGTCCACGAACGAGAGGCTGCGCATCTCGTCGGCGCCCCAGCCGTCTGGGAACCTGACGTTGGGCCAGTCGAAGCCCCCGAGCGTCTCGGGGACGGGGAACCCCGCCTGCCTGAGGAGCCGCCCGCGCTTGGCGCGCTCCCTGTGCGACAGCTCGTCCTCGAGCAGCGACGTGCAGGCGGCGAGCTGGCCCGGGGTGGCCCTGCCGAGGAACGCGTCTATGGAGTCGCAAGATATGAAGAGCGCACGCGCGCACGCGCGGAGGAGGCCCTCGGCCTCCGACCTCTGCCTGCTGCCAGGCTGCATCGCCGGCGCCCCCCTCCACCAGCCCGAACGCGCGGTCGTAGGCCCCGAGGTCGACGTCCTCGCCGTACTCGCGGCGCGCCTCCCCCGAGGCGATGCGCGCCGCGGAGAGGCCGACGGTCGCGGCGTCTATGCCGCCCGTCGCGGACAGGGACTCGGCCATGGCCTCGACGGCGCTGGCGAACCCGTGGGCGCCGGCCTCGTCCCTGAGGATGCGCAGGTCGCGCCCCGGGCCCGGGGCGTCCTCGCCGTCCAGGTGTGCGACGAGCTCGCCGGGCAGGGACATCCTCACGATGCCGTCGCGCCAGCCGGCGGGCCTCATGCACAGCAGCTTGAGCTGCAGCATGGGGTCCGACGAGTCGGCTGGCGCGTCGCCCCACTCCCGCTCGTAGGTGGCGACCACCTCGCCGGTCTCCTGGTCGACCACCGTGACGTCGAAGGCGCCGAGCGCGACGTTGGCCTCCCTGCGGGCGTAGGCGGGGCCCGCGGAGTAGCGGTGGACGCCGCCCATCGTGAACACGCCCTGCCTGCTGCACCTGCGGACCTCCCACCTCGCGCACGAGAAGGCGGCGGGCGGCAGCTCGCGCAGGGCGGCCCTGTCCTCCTCGAACAGCTCGGGCTCGGGGGTGCCGAGGCGGTAGTGGGGCTTGTCGCTCATGTCCAGGCAGTCCGCGAGCAGGCGCCGGTCGAAGGCCCTGACGTCGTGGAAGCTCGGGACCGGGACGAAGGCGTCGCGCCTGTGGCAGCCGACCTCGTTCTCGACGTTGCCCTTCTCGTTGCCCGAGTAGGGGTCGGCGAGGGCGTGGTCGAGCCCGTAGTGGGCGGCGAACAGCCTGAAGAGCTCGCTGGTGCGCACCTCCCCGCACACCCTCCTGCCGACCTCCGTCGCGTTGTCGAGCACCGCGCGCGCGGGCACGCCGCCCACGAACGCGAGGACGCCCGCGAGCCCCTCGCGCACGCACTCGGCGGCCTCGCCCCAGAAGACCTGCGTGAGGCCCACGTCGGGGTGCGGGAAGCTCACCGCGAGGCAGTGGCCGCGCGTGAGCGCGCCCCTCACCCCGGAGTCCGCCTGGCCGAAGTCGACCTGGCACTCGCCGGCGAGCCAGTCCAGCTGCAGGAAGCCCTGGGCGTCCCTCTGGTCCGCCTCGCGGGCCATCTCCCCGCGGCGCCTCCTCACGTACCTCTGCACAGTCGAGTACGACCCGTCGTAGCCCTCCTCGTCCCTCAGACGCACGTACACGCGCACGGCCGTGTGGCGCTGCCTCCTCCAGTGCCTGGCGTCGTCGGCGAGCCACCTGTCGATGGTGCCGGCATAGGGCGCGAGCAGCTCGCTCTCGCCCCCCGTCCTTCTGGGCGGCTCCGGCGACAGGTCCTCCATGTCCCTGTGCTTGCGCACCGTGGGCTCGGACACGCCGGCGGCTCGCGCGATGTCAGCCACCGAGACGCCTCTCCTCCACATCCTCCTGATGTCCTCGATCTTGTCCACGCCGATCATCCTCTCTTGGCCTCCTCGTGTCGAAAACGGACGCATCGACAAAGGTAGGCCACATCAACGGGTGGTCGGCGTGCCCATGCACACATGCGAAAGATTTTCGTGCTCAGACCCGAAAGACTTCGGTGCTCAAACCCGCAACTGAGAGGCTATCAAACACACCTGGCCCCTCCTGTGGGCCACCCCCACGTGGGGCTCGTCCTGCGCCCCCTCGCGCTCCCCGAGCCAGACGTCGGAGACCTCCCGCTCGTCCCCGGGCCCCGTCGACCTCTCGAAGGGCCTTGCCGGCATGCCTGCCCGAGCATCCACATCGCGCCTCCGGGACGGAGCCTCCAGTCGGGGGAAGCCCTACCGTTCGGAGGCCACGCCCTCAAGGGGCGCAGGAGTGCTGCCCACCAGAAGTGACGAAGAGCCGGTTTTATTAGGCATCGACCTCTTGGAGCCACGGCTTCCAAGGATGGCACCTCCTCGGAACGATCAGAGCAGCAGGGGAAGCAACGCTCTGATACGGGAGGCAAAGATGGCAGACAACGAGAGAATCGCGAAAAAGGTCCTCGCCGCAATCGGCGGCAAGGACAACGTCACAAGCATCGCGCACTGCATGACAAGGCTGAGGATCAACCTCAAGGACGAATCGGCCCCCGACGACGACAAGATCAAGGCAATCAAGGGCGCCCTCGGCTGCCAGTGGTCCGGCGGTCAGTACCAGGTCATCATCGGCCAGAACGTCCCGAAGGTCTACGATGCGATCGTGAAGCTCGGCGTCTCTGCCGGCGGCGCAATAGACGAGAACCTCGACACCAATCTGCCGAAGAAGCCTTGGAGCGCCAAGCGCGTCGGCCAGGCAATCCTTGACTATCTTTCCAAGACCATGGTCGCTGCTATCCCTGTCATGATGGGCGCTGCCATGTTCCGCACAATTGCTGTCATCGCTGGTCCCGGCATGCTCAATCTCTGGGCAGCAGATTCTGATATCTACAACCTCTTCTACAACTGGATCTACGATGCAGGCTACTACTTCATGCCAATATATCTGGGATACTCGGCAGCACAGCAGCTCGGCTGCCCGAAGATGCTCGGCATGATGATGGGCGGCGTCCTGATCGCTCCTGACTTCGTGAACATCGTCACGGCAGCAGCCGAGACCGGCCAGACCTTCACGTCGATCTATGGCATCCCCGCGATGCTCAACATCTACTCCTCTACCGTGCTTCCGATTCTTCTCTGCATGCCGGTGCTCTGGCAGGTCGAGAAGTTCTTCAAGCGTGTCATCCCCGACATGCTTTCCACGGCCTTTGTGCCCTTCCTCACGATGTTCGTGATGGTCCCTGTGGGCCTCTGCGCTCTTGTTCCGATTGGCTCTGTCCTCGGCAATGCAATCGGCGACTTCATGTTCTCGTTCGGCAACGGCGAGGATACAGGCGTTGCAGACAGCGGAACGTGCCTCTTGTCGTCCTGACAATGCAGCTTCCGTCCATAGTCTCACGCTATATCTTGAGGCAGCGAATAGATAATAGATATTATTCAGACGATACCTGCATGCTTATACTCTGATGCGAAGAAAGGACATCGAGTGAAAGGCAGCTCATGAAGACGACCATAGTCGGATATCCCCGCATCGGACAAAAACGCGAACTCAAGCGTGCGGAAGAAGCCTACTTCAAGGGGCAGCTCGGCAAGGACAAGCTTGCCGCAGAGGCAGCCAGGCTCAGAGCCGAGAACCGCACCGTGCAGCTCGAGTGCGGGCTCGACCTTGTACCGGTAGGCGACTTCTCGCTCTACGACAACGTCCTCGATGCTGCCATGATGCTCGGCGCCGTGCCGGAGCGCTACCAGAAGCTCGGCCTCGATGCCCTCGATACCTATTTCGCTATGGCTCATGGCTACCAGGGCACGCACGGCGATGTGCATGCCCTCGCAATGAAGAAGTGGTTCAACACGAACTATCACTATCTCGTACCCGAACTCGAAGAAAGCATGGAGCTCCACCTCGTGCCGGATGCCCTGCGTGGCCAGATCGGGGAAGCATGTGCTGCGGGGCTTGCAGCAGAACAGCTCAAGATCTCCGTCGCGGGCCCCTTCACGTTCCTGAAACTTGCCCAGCTGCCCAAGGGTGCCGACGAGAACGTATGGGCAAAAAAGATTGCTTCTGTCTATGCGGAGCTTCTGGCGCTCGTACCAGAAGGTGCCTGGCTCGAGCTCGACGAGCCCTGGCTCGTACATGACATCAGCAAAGAGGATGAGATGCTCTTCGTGAGGATCGCCCGCACCCTCTTGAACCAAAAGCACAGCTGCAAGATCCTGCTTCAGACCTATTTCGGCGACATCCGCGATATCTATGGGACTGTCACGAAGCTCGGCTTCGACGGCATCGGCCTCGACTTCGTCGAAGGCACGAAGACCGACGAGCTCGTCTCGTCCGGCTTCCCAAAAGATACCGTCCTCTTCGCCGGCATCGTGAACGGCAAGAACATTTGGCGCACGAACTACCGCCAAGCCCTCTCGCATCTGAAGAGCCTTGCACCTGACAGCAAGGTCGTGCTTTCCACAAGCTGCTCGCTTCTGCATGTGCCCTACACCACATCCGCCGAAACCCAGCTCGAACCTGACCGCTTGAAGCATCTCGCTTTCGCCGAGGAAAAGCTTGCAGAGCTGAATGAGTTCCACGTTATCCTGGACCGTGCGGCAGGCAGCGGCACGAGCGTAGAAGGGCTACTCGACAGTCCAGCATCCGACCCTGCCCTCGCTGCCAACGATGCACTCTTCCATGAAGGGCACGCAGCACCGAACAAGGCCGTGCACGAACGCCTTGCCACCCTCACCGAGGAGAGCTTCCATCGCACACCCGCCTTCGCTGAGCGCGAGAAAATCCAGCACCGAGAGCTGGGGCTGCCGCTTCTTCCGACCACGACGATCGGTTCCTTCCCCCAGACGAGCGATGTGCGCGCAAGCCGCAGGGCCAAAAGAAAAGGTGAGATCTCCGAGGAGCAGTACGACGAGTTCATCAAGGGCAAGATTGCCGACTGTATCAAGCTCCAGGAAGAGCTCAGTCTCGATGTCCTCGTGCACGGCGAGTACGAGCGCAACGATATGGTCGAGTACTTCGGCGACAATCTCGAAGGCTTTCTCTTCACAAACAACGGCTGGGTCCAGTCCTACGGCACGCGCTGCGTGAAGCCTCCCATCATCTGGGGAGACATCTGGCGCAGCCATCCCATTACGGTCGGCTGGAGCACCTATGCGCAGAGCCTCACGGACAAGCCCGTGAAGGGCATGCTGACCGGACCCGTCACGATCCTGAACTGGTCCTTCCCGCGCGAGGACATCCCGCGCCGCGAGAGTACGCTCCAGATCGCCCTTGCTATCCGCGACGAGGTCCTCGACCTCGAGCGTGCAGGCATCCGCATCATCCAGATCGACGAGGCAGCCCTGCGCGAGAAGCTGCCGCTACGTAGGAGCGATTGGCACAGGGAATACCTCGACTGGGCCATTCCCGCCTTCCGCCTCGTCCATAGCGGCGTGAAGCCTGAGACACAGATCCACACCCACATGTGCTACAGCGAGTTCTCTGACATCATCCATGAGATTGACGAGATGGATGCCGACGTGATCACGTTCGAGGCATCGCGGTCGAACCTCTCGATCCTCAAGAGCCTCACAGAAGCAGGCTTCAGGACCGAAGTCGGCCCCGGCGTCTACGACATCCACTCGCCGCGTGTGCCCTCCAAGGAAGAGATCGTCGATGCTCTCCACCGCATGCTCGAGCACATCCCGAAAGAGAAGCTCTGGGTGAACCCCGACTGCGGCCTCAAGACGAGAGGCACAAAGGAGACGGTGGCAAGCCTCAGGAACCTCGTGGCTGCTGCGCACAAGGTCCGCGCCGAGCTCTCCTGACAGCCTGTATATACGTCCACGTCAGCGCCCTCTCTGCAGACATCTCTCAGGGAGGGCGTCTGTTCTGTGCCTACCATCAGCAGAATGCTCTTTCTCCGCCCGCAAGGGCCTTCGCTACAATGCAGGAGCCATCGTTGTCGGACCGAAAAGCTCCATGCGCGTCATCAAGAGCATCAACAACAATGCCGCCATCTGCGCCGACGGCAAAGGGCACGAGCTCATCGCGCTTGGCACTAGCTTCGGCACGATACCGCGCGAGATTCCGCTCTTCGACATCAAGCGCACGTTCTACGGCATCGATCCCAAGTCTTTGGGACTGGTGAGCGAGCTTCCAGAAGACGTGCTCGAGTTTGCGGCACAGCTCGCAGACCTTGCCTGCACGAGCATCCACATCGCGCCTCCAGGACGGAGCCTCCAGTCGGGGGAAATCCTACCATTCGGAGGCCACGCCCTCAAGGGGCGCAGGAGTGCTACCCACCAGAAGTGACGAAGAGCCTAAAAAGAGCCCCCCGGATGTCCGGGAGACCCTGCGACTGCGGTGTGTTGTGGGCGATCTACCTGAGTGAGTTCACAAGCCTCTGGACGCCGCTCTTGCGCCCGGCGGCCTGGTTCTTGTGGATGATGCCCCTGGAGGCAGCCTTGTCAAGCAGGCGGTTAGCCTGGTTGGCATACTGCTGCGCATGCTCGGCGTCGCTGTTCTCGACGGCCACGCGCACCTTCTTCACGGCAGTCTTGAGCTCGGAACGGACGGCCTTGTTGCGGACGCGTGCCTTCTCGGCAGTGATGATGCGCTTCTTCTGAGACTTGATGTTTGCCACGTGCGGTTCCTTTCGCATTCTGACTCGTGAGGCCTCTATCTGATGGGGACGGACGTGGGGTGCCCGTACCCGACACGGCGAGGTCAGCTCCGGAAGTATAGCATGGGCCTGGGGACTTACGCTATCATCAACGCCATGAACAACAACGACACCTCACATATCCGCAACTTCTCGATCGTTGCGCATATAGACCATGGCAAGTCCACCATCTCGGACCGCATCCTCGAGCTCACGCACACGGTGGAGGAGCGTGAGCTCACGAGCCAGATGCTCGACTCCATGGACATCGAGCAGGAACGTGGCATCACCATCAAGTCCAACGCCGTGCGCGTGGAGTACGACGCGGACGATGGCCAACGCTACCAGTTCAACCTCATCGACACGCCGGGTCATGTGGACTTCACCTACGAGGTCTCGCGCTCCCTGGCTGCCTGTGAGGGCGCCGTGCTCGTGGTGGATGCCACCCAGGGCGTGGAGGCCCAGACCGTCTCCAACGCCGCCTTGGCCATGAACGCCAACCTGGACATCGTGCCCTGCATCAACAAGATCGACCTGCCCAGCGCCCATCCCGAGGAGGTCAAGCGGGAGATCGAGGACGAGCTGGCCATTCCCGCCGACGATGCGGTGCTCGTCTCGGGCAAGACGGGCGAGGGCATCCACGAACTCCTGGAGGCCATCGTCTATCTGGTCTCGTCGCCCACGGGCGCTGCGGACGCCCCGCTCAAGGCCCTCATCCTGGACTCCTACTTCGATGAGTACCGCGGCGTCATCGCCACGGTGCGCGTGTTTGACGGGCACGTTCGCAGGGGTGACCACCTGCGCATGATGGCGCTGGGCGACAGCTTCCTCTGCGACGGCGTGGGCTGCAGGCGTCTGCTCGAGACGCCCCTCGACGAGCTGGGCGTGGGCGAGGTGGGCTTCGTGGTCACGGGCCTCAAGGACACGGCCCTCGTGAAGACGGGCGACACCATCACTTCCGAGGGCCATCCCTGTGCCGAGGCCTGCCCCGGCTACCAGGAGGCCAAGCCCATGGTCTACACGGGACTCTTCCCCATGGACAACAAGCAGTGCGAGAACCTCCGCGACGCGCTTGAGAAGCTCAAGGTCAACGACCCCTCGCTCGTGTGGACGCCCGAGACTTCGGTGGCGCTGGGCTTCGGCTTCCGCGTGGGCTTTCTGGGGCTGCTCCACATGGAGGTCGTCAAGGAGCGCCTCGAGCGCGAGTTCGCGCTCGACCTCATCGCCACCTCGCCCTCCGTCAACTATCACGTGTACAGGACGGATGGCACCATGGCGGAGGTCACGAGCCCGCAGGACCTGCCTGACGTCACGCGCATCGACCGCATCGAGGAGCCCTACCTCAAGGCCAAGGTCATCGTGCCCCCCACCTTCATGGGTGCCGTCATGCAGCTGGTGGTGGAGCATCGCGGCGAGTGCGGCAACATGGTCTACCTCTCCGAGAAGTCCGTTGAGATGCACTTCGACATACCGTTGGCCGAGCTCATATTGGACTTCTTCGACCAGCTCAAGAGCCGCACAAAGGGCTATGCCTCGCTCGACTACGAGATCGGCTCCTATCGCAGGAGCGACCTCGTGAGGCTGGACATCCTCTTGGCGGGTGACGAGGTGGATGCCCTCTCGTTCATCGTGCACAGGGACAAGGCCTACGGGATGGCCCGTCGCCTCTGCGACAGGCTCAAGGACATCATCCCGCGCCAGCAGTTCGAGGTGCCCATCCAGGGTGCCATCGGCAACAAGATCATCAGCCGCTCCACGGTGCGCGCCGTGCGCAAGGACGTGCTGGCCAAGTGCTACGGCGGCGACATCTCGCGTAAGCGCAAGCTGCTCGAGAAGCAGAAGGAGGGCAAGAGGCGCATGAAGGCCATCGGCTCGGTGGAGGTGCCGCAGGAGGCCTTCCTGGCCGTGCTGAAGGTGGATGACGCGTGACGCCCCTGGAGCTGCTGCGGGCCTATGGCCCCGCCGCTGACCTGAGCACGGGGGTCGCACCCTTTGCGTCCACGCTCGGGGACACCCTGGGCGCGCGCCTTGCCCACAACCCCTTCCTCATGGCACCCATGGCGGGCGTCTCCGACGGGGCGTACCGCCTGATGGCGCGCGCTGGCGGAGCGGCCCTCGCCTACACCGAGATGGTCTCTGTGGCAGGCATCCACTACGGTGGGGAGAAGACATGGGATCTCGTATATCCCATCGAGGGCGAGCCTGACATTGCGGTGCAGCTCTTTGGCAGCAGGCCGGAGCAGTTCCGCGAGGCCGCCGCCGCCGTGCAGCAGCGCCTGAAGGAGCGCCTCGTGCTCATCGACGTCAACATGGCCTGTCCCGTACCCAAGGTCACGCGCAAGGGCGAGGGCTCGGCGCTGCTGGACGACCCCAAGCGTGCCACGGACATCGTGCGGGCCTGCCTGGCCGAGACAACGGTACCCGTCACCTGCAAGATCAGACGGGGACGCCGGGCGGGCGAGGAGGTGGCGCCCGAGTTTGCCCGTGCCATGGAGGCGGCGGGCGTCTCGGCCCTTACCGTGCACGGGCGGACGGCCTCGCAGCTCTATCGGGGCCAGGCGGACTGGGATGTGGTGGGCCGTGTCGTGCAGGCCGTGAGGGTGCCGGTCATTGGTTCGGGGGACGTCCTGAGCGCCGAGCGCGCCGTGCGCATGCTGCGGGAGACGGGGGCCACGGCCGTGATGGTGGCCCGCGGCTCCTATGGCAACCCGTGGCTCTTTGGCGAGGCCCGTGACATCCTTGCGCGGCGCGAGCACCACGTGCCCACGCTTGCCGAGCGTCTTTCCGCGCTGGAGCTCCAGCTCAGGCTCCTTGATGCCACAGGTGCCCACATGGCACGGGGACGCAGCATCGCCGGCTGGTATCTCAAGGGCCTGCCCCATGCCACCTCGTGGCGCGGGCGCTTCATGGGCTGCACGTCGATCGAGGAGTTCGTCGAGCTGTGCCAGGAGCTGCGCGAGGTGGCACATGAGGTGGGCTGAGCGCTATCATCGGCGCCGTGCCGAGGCCCTCTACCTGCACGTGCCCTTCTGTGCCAACAAGTGCGCCTACTGCGACTTCGCCTCGTGGGCGATGCCTGAGGGCGATCCGCTCATGGATGCCTATGCGCGTGCACTGCGGGCCCAGCTTGCGGAGCTTGGCGGGCTGGGGATGCTGGACGGCATTGGGACGGCCTACATCGGGGGCGGTACGCCCACGCTGTTGGGGGCGCGCGCACTTGCCTCGCTCGTGGCAGGCATACGGGAGCTCTGCCCTCACGTCGTCGAGCTCAGCGTGGAGGCCAACCCCGATTCGCTCTCCGACGAGGTGCTGGCGGCGCTGGTACGGTCTGGCGCCACGCGTGTCTCCATAGGCGTTCAGAGCCTGCATGACCAGGAGCTGCATGCGCTGGGCCGCATCCACACGGCCCGCCAGGCGTGCGAGCGGGTGGGCGCGGCCGTGGAAGCGGGCCTTGACGTCTCGTGCGACCTCATGTGCGCCATACCACACCAGACGGATGCCAGCTGGCGAGACTCCCTCGGGGGCGCACTCGAGCTGGGTGTGGACCATGTGAGCGTGTACCCGCTCGCCATCGAGGAGGGCACGGCCCTGGCACGGCGCGTGGGCGCGGGCGAGCCCGCATGGAACGACCCGGACGTGCAGGCGTCCCGCATGGAGCAGGCGGCGCGCAGGCTCGCTGCGGCAGGGCTCGTGCGCTACGAGGTTGCCAGCTATGCGCGTCCCGGCAGGACGTGCGCCCACAACCGCATGTACTGGACGGGAAGGCCCTACCTGGGGCTTGGTACGAGCGCGGCCTCCATGCTCACGCGCGAGGGCTACGGGCTGCTGCGCACGCGGTGCCCCCAGCTGCCCGAGGCGCCTGCCGGCGCGGTGCGCGCGCGGCTCACCGTCACGACGGGGCGACGCGAGTTGGCGGCTCATCCCGCTCTGGACGCGCTCTCCTTCGACCTCGAGTTCCTGGGGGAACGGCAGGCACTCGCCGAGGATCTCATGTTGGGCGCGCGGCGCTCCTCGGGTATGGCCCCCGCGCTGGCGTGCGCGGCAGAGGACGCCTTTGGCACGACATGGCAGGACGTGCGGCGCGTCGCCCTCGACCGTCACCTCGTCCGCGCCGCCTCCGATGGGGCGCTGGTGCCCACGGAGGCGGGCTGGCTTTTGGGCAACGAGCTCTACGGGCTCATGTGGGGCCTGGCGGATGGTGACGTCCGCCAGACCCCTAGCTGCCGATGCAGGGGCAGCTGGCCCAGGCGCGCGTCGCAGCGAGGGCATACGACCCTGTAAGGGCATCGCTACCCGACATACCTCAACGTGTACGTCTCCGCCGATTCGCGCGACGTCTGCCCAGTTGACGGATTCTGGCATCAATGGAAACGTACACTTTGAAGTGGTCCGCCATCGAGACAGCGACCGTAACGCGCCGAGAAGCTGATGAGGACCCCGACAGGCGCTCGCGACGGGGTGGAGGGGAGGCCACAGATGGCATCTGGGTTGCTCGATGCCTTCTTCGTGCCCGAACCCGTCCTGCTCGAGCGGGGTCACGGCTTTGCGCTCTTCGGTCCGGAGCATCGTATGGCGCTTGGCATCTGTCTGGTCTGCGCCGGACTGCTGGTGCACCGCTACACGTGCCTCCCCAAGGGGCTGGCATGGGGCCGCCCGCGTCGGCGCATGCTTCTGGCATTGGCCGTGATTCCCCTTGCCCTGCTGGCCTCACGCGATGTGGCAGCTGCGGTCCTGGGGCTGCTGTCACCCATCTTCTGGCCGCTTCACATCTGCAACTTCTGCGAGTACTTGGCGCTTGCCTTTGTCCTCACCTGCGATCGCCCCGCTGCGCACGTGGTGGGCGAGCTCTTCTTTGCATGGAGCGCGACGGGCGCGTTGGCTGCCCTACTGTTTCCGGGATGGAGCTACTGCCCCCTGTGGACCTATGCCTCGCTGGGAGGATTTGTCGAGCATACGCTGCTCTTGGTCATGGTCTGGGCGCCTGTTCTGGGTGGGGACTTCGTGCCCCGTAGGTGCCACCTCTGGATTCCGCTCGTTGCCGCCATCGTGGGTGGTGCGCTGTTCCGTCCGTTCAACGCCGCCTTTGGCACCAACTTCTTCTTTGTGACGCACCCGCTTGTGGGCACGCCGTTCGAGTGGTTGTCGGACACCTGGGGCAATCCGGGCTACCTCGTGCCGTACCTGCTGCTGTCCTGCCTCCTGTGGGCCGGCTGGCATGCGCTGGCGGCTTATGTCAGCCAATGTGGTGGCAGGGGTCTGCGCCGGACGGACCCTCGCTGAGGTGCTGGAAGAGCGTCACGTACGGACAGGGCTGCACGACGCACCCCTGATTGGTACCGTTGGCGTCGTTCGTCCCTCTCCCGCCATGCGGCGTGCTAGGCTCATCATAGTGAGAGGGGAGTTGCCATGGCAATCGTCGCTGCATTTGCAGTTCCGCATCCGCCCTTGATCATCCCGGCCGTGGGTCGCGGACAGGAGCGGGGCATCCAGGCCACCATCGATGCCTATATGGAGGTAGGGCGCCGTGTTGCCGCGTGTGCGCCCGACACGCTCGTCATCTCGTCGCCGCACTCGATCATGTACCGAGACTACGTCCACATCTCTCCCGGTGCCCATGCACGGGGCAGCTTCGCACGATTCGGTGCGCCAGAGGCCGCCTACCAGTGTGACTACGATCGGGAGTTCGTGGACGGCCTCTGCGATGCGGCGGAGGATGCCGGTCTCCCTGCCGGCACGAAGGGGGAGCAGGACCCCGCGCTCGATCACGCGACGATGATCCCGCTCCACTTCGTCTGGAGGGCATGGCCCGAGGGACGGCCGCGTCCCAAGGTGGTGCGCATGGGAATCTCGGGCCTCTCGCCAGCGGTTCACTATCGCTTGGGCCAATGCGTCCAGAGGGTGGCCGACGCGCTGGACAGGAGGGTCGTCTACATCGCTTCGGGTGACCTGAGCCACAAGCTCACGCCCGACGGCCCGTACGGCTTCGCACCCGAGGGCCCCCAGTTTGACGAGAGGATGCAGGACATCTTTCTCACGGGCAACTTCCTGGAACTGCTTGCCATGGACGCGAGCCTGGCGGAGCGTGCTGCCGAATGTGGGCTGAGGAGCTTTCAGATCATGGCCGGTGCCCTTGATCGCACGGCGGTATCCGCGGAGCTGTTGAGCTACGAGGGGCCGTTCGGCGTGGGCTATGGGGTGGCTGCGTTCACACCCATGTCCGCGGTGGGCGCCGACCAGGAGCGCGACTTCCTCGAGCAGTACGAGGACTTCCATGCGAACAGGATGGCCGACCACAAGGCACGCGAGGACCTGCTGGTGCGGCTCGCGCGCCTTTCCATCGAGAGCTACGTGCGGGATGGCAGGCGCATCGACCCTCATGACCCCAACGACGTAGCGCCCCTGGGCGGCCCTCTGCCCGCCAAGCTCTACAAGACGCGAGCCGGATGCTTCGTCTCGCTCAAGGAGGACGGCGAGCTGCGCGGCTGCATTGGGACGATCCTTCCCACGCGGGCGAGCCTGGCAGAGGAGATCTGCGCCAACGCGATCAGTGCGGCCACGCGTGACCCGCGCTTCTCGGCCGTGCAGCCCTCGGAGCTGTCCGAGCTTGTCTACGACGTGGACGTGCTCACGACGCCTGAGCCCATCGAGTCCATGGATGAGCTCGACGTGAGGCGCTATGGCGTGATCGTCTCCACGTGCGACGGGCGGCGGGGGCTGCTCCTGCCCGACCTGGATGGTGTGGACTCCGTTGAGGACCAGGTGGGCATTGCCGCACGCAAGGGTGGCATCGACCTGGATCATGATGACTGGTCGCTGGAGCGCTTCAAGGTCGCGAGGCACACATGAGCGCCCTGCGCGCCACCGCGGTGTGCCACACCTGTCCGCGCTCCTGCTCCATCCCCACGGGCGGCGTGGGGTTCTGCCGTGCGCGACGGAACGTCGACGGGACCATCACGGCGGGCAACTACGGACGCGTCACCTCGCTAGCCGTCGATCCCGTGGAGAAGAAGCCCCTGGCGCGCTTCCATCCCGGCTCCCTGCTGCTGTCGGTGGGGAGCTATGGCTGCAACCTGAGGTGTCCCTTCTGCCAGAACCATCAGATCGCACAGGCGGGGGAGGATGACGTGCCCTGGCGGCAGGTGTCGCCCAGCCAGCTCGTCGAGCTTGCGTGTGCGGAACGGGACCGCGACGGGCGCGTGATCGGCATCGCCTACACCTACAACGAGCCCCTGGTGGGGTGGGAGTACGTGCGCGACTGTGCGCGGCTGGCCCATGAACACGGCCTCGTCAACGTGCTCGTGTCGAACGGCTACGCGCATGCCGAGGTGATAGACCAGCTGGTTGGCCTCATCGACGCGGCCAACATCGACCTCAAGGGCATCACGCCCCGCTTCTGCGACGAGTGTGGCTTCGACCCCGCCATCGTGCGTCAGACGATAGCGCGACTCGCCGCGGCGGGCGTTCACGTCGAGGTGACCACACTCATCGTACCGGGAAGGAGCGACACGCCCGCAGAGATCGCGACCATTGCGCAGTGGCTGCATGGGACCAGCGATGACATCGTCTACCACGTGACACGCTTCTTTCCCTGCTGGCACCTGCTGGACGTGCCACCCACACCTGTGGAGAAGGTATACGAGCTGGCTGATGTGGCACGTCGGTACGTCTCCCACGTGTGCGTGGGGAACTGCTAGGGACGATGCGCATCGATCCTGCCCCAGGCCATCGCGGTGCCGGGGTAGGCTGGCACCGCTGCGCCAACCGCTAGGCCACGAATCGCGCGGCGAACTCCCTGACCTGGCCCTCGGCAGAGTCGACGGCGCCGCTCCTGAGGTAGAGCGTCGTATCCTCCACGGTGATGCCCCTGGCCTCGAGCTCCTTGCGCATGAGGTCGAGCGCGTGCTTGGACAGCCACGAGGTGGAGAAGAGCACGGCCCTGCCCACCTTGCTGGCGTCGAGGGTGCCGAGGTAGGAGGACAGGTTCCTGTCAAGCCCGTAGGCGTAGAGCGCGCCACCCACAAAGAGCACATCGACGTGGTCGGCGAGTGCGGCGTCGGGCGCATCGGTGGAGATGGCCTCGACGCCGGCAGCGCGCGCGATGGTGTCGGCAACGGCCTTGGTCTTCCCGGATCGGGAGTAGTACCTGACGGCAACGGTCATGCTGATCCTCCTTCTCTCGCTTGCAACGCTCACGATTGTACCCGGCTGTCGGGTGTCTGTCCGTGCAACCGTGCTGGCACGGACTTTCCATGTGCATCCTTACAAAGGGGTAAGCTCCCCGTCACCCTATCCCATGGCTCGGAGTGGCCTCCTTCGCTACCATCTCCTGAGAGGAGGTCCCCCATGTCCACCATCCTGTTCGTCTGTCTTCCAGCGCTTGTGTTCTCCGTGCTCTTCGTCCGGTCGTACGCCCGCGAGCCGCGGCAGTTCCGAAATGCGCTCTACCTGCTTGCGGCTGTCATCTGCCTGCTCGGTGCGGGCATCGTGCTGCTCAGGAACCAGACCTGGCTCCTCCTCGTCATCTTTCTGCTCATCTTCCTCTTTCCCCTGGTCGCAGTCGTCCTCCTGACGATCAACGGCGTCACCGTGGTGAGGAGGGAGGGCCGCTCCGTGACGAACGCCCTGCCGTTCATGCTGGCCGCGTTCATCCTGGTGCTCTATGTCTCCTTTCCCATCCTGAGCGGTCTGGGCGAGCCAGGGTGGCTCGTGACCCTCGGCGAGCTCTTCGTGTTCGAGGGCCTGTGGTTCTCGTTCACCCTGGTCGCACTGTTTCTCTACTCGTGGCTGTACCGACGCCTGCCCAAGAGGCGCCTCTATGACTACATCGTCATCCATGGCGCGGGACTCGTGGGCGACAGGCCCAGCCCGCTTCTGGCCGGGCGCATCGACAAGGCCATCGAGCTCTGGCACGATCAGGGAGGGCATGGGGTCATCGTCGTCTCGGGCGGGCAGGGGCCGGACGAGGTGGTCTCGGAGGCCCAGGCCATGCACGGCTACCTCGTGCGCCATGGGGTTCCCGAGACGGCCATCCTCGATGAGAATCGCTCGACGAACACGATGGAGAACCTGCGCCTCTCCAAGGAGCTGATGGACGGGCGCTCGTCGGGCCGCCCGTACCGCTGCGCCGTGGTCACGAGCGACTTCCACGTGTTCCGCTGCGTCGAGTACGCGCGCAGGCTGGGCATCGCCGCGGATGGCGTCGGCAGCAGGACGAGCAGGTGGTACTGGCCCGCGGCATTCATCCGTGAGTTCGTTGCCATCACGCGGGAGCACTACAGCCCCTATGTCGTCATCGCCTGCCTGTGGGCTCTTGTCACGCTCATGCGCCTGCTGTAGCGGCTTGCAAATCGCTCAGAGCCCAAGTGCCGCGTCCAGGCGTACCTTGAGGAGCTCGTAGCGTAGGCGCTTCTCGTCCTGGGAGAAGTGGGCCTTGCGCGACTGCTCGGGGTTGTCCGCGTAATCGAGCACTTGGTCTGCGAACTGCTCGCTCGTGAGGTCGAACGTGCGGCCGCGCACCACATTGTAGCAGTGGAAGTTGCCGTCTGCGAGCGGCACGCCATGCACCCTCCCGCCAAAGATGTCCTGGGCAAGGAAGGCTGTGATGGAGCACTGGCCGAGCGTCCGATTTCTGGGCGACCACCGGTCGCGCATCCTGGGCGCGCAGGTCTCCGCGCACCAGACGCCGTCGAGCAGGTCGTAAAGCTCCCGTGGGGTGCGGATGGACGCATAGCGCAGGTTGGTGGGCGCCACGTCCGCCTGCTCCCAGCCAAAGAAGTGGTAGCGCATGAGTCGCATGGGGGGCTCCCATCTGCCGTGCGGCCAAGGTGAGACGAGCTGGTGACATGCTACATGAGTGCGCAGCCGTCGGCCTCGTCAGGTCCATGGCCTGGTTGTTTGGGCCTCCCGACATTCGGCCAGCCATGCGACGTCGCATTTGTGGTGGGCAGCGGCAACATCTTCTTCGATGTCGCGTGTCAGGCGTACCTTCCCGACATCGTCCAGGAGGACAGGCTCGTACAGTCGAACGGCGCCTCGCAAACCGCAAATGGGATGGCGACGTTCGGAGCGTCTAACACTGGGGGAACGTGGGTATGGAGGGTAGGGAGCTCGTTTATCTCAGGTCTTTGGAACTTCGTGATGGAGGCGCCTCATGTCCGTCGACCTTGGTCGCATCGTGGGTCTCGTGGTGTGTGTGTCGGTCGGTGCGTATCTCCTCTGGGTCTCCCTCAAGCTCGTCAGGACGGGGGACGTCAGCCTGATACACGACTACAACTACGGCAACGTTCCCACGAGCAAGCGCCCCGAGTTTGCGAGACAGGCCGGTCGGCGCATGCTGCCTATGAGCATGACCTGCCTGTTCATGCCGCTCGTCCTCTGGCTCCCCATGGAGTGGCTTAGCGTCGTCGCCGTTGCGGTTGTCGTGGCCATGCTGGTCGAGGGCATCCTCCTGTGTCGCGTGGTCATGCGGTACAGCGGCTCGCTCTTCAGTTAGGGCGTGGCACGTCGAACGCACCTACGGAGAACGGTGCGTTCGACGTGTAGAATCACACCAGTCCGGTGTGAACCTGTCCCCTCACAAGAGGACAATCCGAGAAGGGGAAGAGCATGGGCACTGACAGGGATGCCCGTACCGAGCTCGAGCGGCTTGAGGCGGGGGACATCTACCACTACGACGCGCCCGAGATTGCCGCGCGGAAGGATCGCGCAAGCGCGGCCTGCGCGAGACTCAACGCCTGTGACCCCCTTGACGCCGAGGCCAGGGACGTCGCCGCGCGCGACCTCCTCGGCCCCTGCGGCGTCGGACTCGACGTGCAGCCCGGCTTCCAGTGCGACGTGGGCACCAACATCAGCTGCGGTGACCGCTGCACCTTCAACTTCAACGTGACGATCCTCGATGGGGCACCCGTGACCTTTGGCGACAACTGCATGGTGGGACCTGGCTGCCTCATCTCCACGACGGGGCATCCGCTCTCGGCGGCGGGCCGTCGCGACCGCGAGGCCTATTCCAAGCCCGTGCATGTGGGCAGCGACGTCTGGCTTGGCGGGAACGTCTCGGTGATGCCCGGCGTTACGATTGGCGACAACGTGGTGGTGGGGGCGGGTGCCGTGGTCACCCACGACATCCCCTCCAACTCCCTGGCGCTGGGTGTGCCGGCGCGCGTCGTGCGCACGCTGGAGGAGTAGGCCTCCGTCTGCGCCGCCGGCGGCGCAGACGGAGGCCTTCGACCCCGCTATCAAGGCCCTCGAGCCGGGCATCGTGATCGACTGGCTGTCTCGCTTGTCGGAGTCATCTCCTCGTGCGGTGGACCCTCTTCGTTCAGGATACCCAACCCTGTGCCGCGCGGGACGTGCGGCATCAAGGATCACTCATCATGCGGGTGGTTAGGACTCTTGAAGGAGCGAAACGGTCCCAAGTGCGCGCTGGGGCGCGTGCTCGTGGTGTGTCGGCAGCGTCCATTGCCAGCAAACAGCCAGGATTTTTGTCCGTAAGGGAGTCGAAGTGGCTCCGATTGACCGCGCAAGCCCCTTTGAGCCCCGATGTCAGCACGCACTTGGGGCCGTTTCGCTCCCATGCCGCCATGCGACGTCTATGACAGCGCCTCCCTCGCGAGGGTGATGGCACCCGTGATGGCACCCGTGACCACCCCCAGGGCGAGGGCGGCGGCATCAAGTGGTCCGAGGCCATGTCGCGCGGGCCCGGCCTTGGGCTCCCGCCCGCCCTCGCTGGCGAACATCCAGGGCGCATGCCTGAGGAAGTGGTAGTAGCTTCCCCGCGCCACCCTGCTCGCGATGCGCACGGCCACGCCTCCCAGGCGCGCGACCACGGCCAGCCCGAGCATGGAGATTCCCTGGTCGCGCCCGTGGCGTCGCCACTCGTCGATGGCGTGCCCAAGGGTGTAGAAGGCGTCGGCACAGACGAAGAACTCCATCTCGAGGCCCCACGGCGAGAGGTGCTTGGGCTGGAACGTGGCGTTCATCATGTCGAACGATTCCCAGTCGCGCTCGTCGCGCACGAGCATGCGACCCTCCCGCTGGTACTGGTCGTAGGTCGCCGTGCCGGGGAACGGGGTGAGGATGGCAGGCTGCAGCTTGCTCGCGCCGATCTCCCTCGCGAACTCCACCGAGCGCATGATGTCCTTGTGCGTGTCGGTGTCGATGCCCAGCACGATGCTCGCGATGAGTTGGATGCCGTGGTCGCGGCAGGCGGCGCCGGCCCGCCTGATGTCTTCGACGCTCTGGTGCTTGTCGACCTCGTCGAGGGAGGCCTGGTTGAGCGACTCGATGCCGATGAGCACCCAGTTGAGGTTCGCGGCCGCGAGCAGGTCGAGCAGCTCCGGGTCTTTGGCCATGTCGGTGCGCCCGAAGAAGAACGTCTCCCTGAACTGCAGGTGCTCCGCGACGATGCGTCGGCAGATCTCCTTGGCGCGCCCCTTGTCGGCCGTGAAGTTGTCGTCCTCGAAGTTCATGTACTCGAAGCCCATGGCCTTGTAGTGCCTGATCTCGGCTATCACGGAATCCACGCTGCGCTTGCGGTAGGGGTGGAACATCCGCGTGGTGGTGCAGAAGGCACAGCGGAAGGGGCAGCCGCGCGAGGTCATGACGTCGGCCGCGTCGCAGGGGGTCTTGAGCACCGAGTAGTCCGGCCAGGGAACCGCATCGAGGTCGAGCACGGGCGCGCATTCGACGACGGGCTCGGTGCGGCGGCCCTCGACGACGTCGAGAATCGTATGCTCCCCTCGCCGACGAGCACCTGGTCGGCGTGTGCGAGCGCCTCCTCGGGCAGGGCCGAGGCGTGCAGGCCTCCGATGAGGACGCGGGCGTGGCCCTGTGCATGGAAGCGGTCGGCGATGTCATAGGCGCGGGGCGCATTGGATGTCATCGTGTAGAGGCAGGCCACGTCCGCCCACCCGTACAGCCGCTCGTAGTCGACCGTGCCACGCAGCTCCTCGTAGACTTCCACCTCATGGCCCGCCCGACGGACGATGCCGGCGAGGATGAGCGGGCCGGTGATGGCATCGCGTGTGCCGTAGAGGGACGACCCCCACCGGTAGACGGGCGATCTTCTCAGCGTCGACGCCGGGGTGATGAAGACGACCCTCATGAGACGCGCCTCCCCGTCGCACCTCTCTCGGGTGGCAGGTACCCTCTGGGCCAGAAGCGCCACCCATGGACTTTGCTCGATTCCATTCCCACTTTCCCTGGGCCCCATACGCGAAATGCGTGAACAGCACGCATTTTTTGCGAGTGGAAAGTTCCTGGTAGAAAGGGTGGTGACATGATGGTGAACGGCGAGGAGGGGTTGTGCGGACGCGCGAAGCCCGTCACACGGGTCGACTCTAAAGGACATATATGTATGTTATGGTCGGTTATGGTTGGGCATGGCGGAGTATAAGCCATGCCGCTTTAGGGCCGGTACCGCTTTTCCGTACCTTGCTGCTAGGCTGCGAGGCCCAAGCTCTGCCTGTATTGTAGGGGGCTCATCGAGCCCAGCGAGCGCTTGATCCTCGTCTTGTTGTAACGCTCTATATAGGCGTCTATCCTCTCCTTGAGCTCATCCAACGTGACGCCCGCCCAGTCCCTGCCATAGAGCATCTCGACCTTCATGGTGCCGAAAAAGCCCTCCATGCGGGAGTTGTCAGGGCTGCACCCCTTGCGCGACATGGAGCGCATGATGCCGGCCTTCTCGCAGATGGAGATCCACTCGGGCCAGCGGTAGTGGCAGCCGCAGTCCGAATGGATCACGAGATGGCGGCGCTCCTCGTCTGTCGTAGTGGCCAAAGCCGCCTTGAGCATGGAGTTGGCCATCTCGGCGTTGGGCGAGGTCGAGGTCGTCCAGCTTACGATGGCGCCGTCGAAGCAGTCCAAAACCGGGCTCAGATAGAGCTTGCCGGCCGGTATCGAGAGCTGCGTGACGTCGGTGAGCCATAGGAAGTTGGGAAGTCCGGCTTCGAAGTCCTGGCAGACCTTGTTGCCGGGGTGTTCCGAGACCTCGCCCTTGTAGGAGCTGTAGGCCTTCCCGGGCTTTGCCTTGCCGTGCGCCTCGAGCTTCTCCTCAGCCATTATTCGCCCTATCCTGCGCTCGCCGATGACATGTCCTCGTGCCTCGAGCTCGTCGTGGATGCGGCGCCTTCCGTAGGCGCCGTCGTTGGCGTTGAAGACGGCGCAGACCAGCTCCCGCGCCCCGGCGTCCCTGTCCCCGGCGGCGATGGCCGAGAGTTGGTACTGGTGGCTCGATCGGGCCATGTCGAGCGCCGAGAGAAGCTCGCACAGCCTCCATTTGGGGCGCAGCGACTCAATCAGCAGAGTCTTCTCCCTGTTCGTGAGCTCGTTTGCCGGGTCGGCGCCCGTCCCTTTTCCCAGGATCTCGAGGGCGCCCTCCAGGATGTCGCGCTTGAGCTCGAGTTGGCGCAGCTCTTTCTCGAGTTCGGCCTTCCTGGCCTCGAGGGCATCTATTTCTGTCTGCGTGACGGGAGCCGCTCTGGCGGCTCCGGCGTCGGACGCGCCATTTGAGACGGCGTTGCTTGTGTCGGGCATCGGGGGCTCCTTCTCAGGCAATAGCTCTCGCTTCCACTTGTAGAGGGTACAACGCGTGGAGCCGACCTCGTCGGCGATCTGTTGCGCGCTTCCGGCTCGTCTGACAAGCGCTGTCACGGCTTTCTGCTTCTCTTCGAGAGTGAACGTCCTGGGCTCGGCTGTCCGCCTCTCGCCAGGTGCCAGCTCGTCTATCCACTCTCTGAGCTTTTGCGTACTTCCGGGGTATCCCAGCTCGCGTCTCGTATAGGCGTTGCAGCGGCCGTGCTCCAGATAGTGGTTGACGGCGGCCCGCCTTTGCCCTTCTGAGTAGCGTTCTAGGTTGCGCCCCCTGAGCGCGCCTCCGTTGTCCTGCCATTCCCGATACCATCCTACAAGCTGTGCCCGGCTTGGATATCCCAACTCGCGTATCGTAGCCGTGGCTTTAAAACCATACTTGATATAGAGCTCGACCGCTCTTGTCCTCTGCTCAAGGGAGTACACGCCATCCTCCAAACATCATCGTTTGGTACGGATTTCCGGTACCGGCCCCTTTTTGACAGTTTAATGTTCTGAGACACCACGGGAGGAGCCCACATGCGCGTGGCCGTTTTTGTCGATGGGGCAAACTACACCTACATGCAGAGGAATCTTGGGTGGTATGTCGACACCAGGAAGCTCTTGGACTACTGTGCGCGCTTTGGGACCATAGATGACGCCTACTACTACACGGGGACGGACGCCTCCTCAGACTCGCAGCAGGGGTATCTGACGGCCCTGACACATATGGGATATGCGCTGGTAACCAAGCCGGTCAAGGTGATCTATGACTCCGAGACCGACAGCTCGATACGAAAGGCCAACCTCGACGTCGAGATCGTGCTCGACATGTTCACCACGATTGACACATATGACATGGCCGTTCTGGTGAGCGGCGACGGCGACTTCAAGAGGGCGCTGGAACTCCTGAGAGCCCGCGGGAAGAAGTTCAAGGTCATAGCCACAGATGGTCTTGTTGCCCGAGAGATTCGCGGCATCTGCGGCATGCACTACGTCAAGCTCGAGGACATCAGGGACGAGGTCGAGAAGGTCGAGAGGGGCTAGCTGCCCCCATGCGAGTATGGGTGGGTTCATGTGGCCTCCCTTTATCCCATGGCCCTGTCGGTGACGGTTCCCGGCGGCCTCCATACCTGGGCCGCCGCACGCTTCGTCGATGCGGCCAGGTGTTCTGCCTCCGTCGTGTTCCTGAGGAGCGTGACGTCTGGCGGAAACAGGACAACCTCATCGAGATCGAGGCCGAGGGCGATGACGAGAGGGGGACGTCGTGGGGATCCTGGCAGACATCGCTCAGGAGAGGAAGGGCCAGACATGACCGCGCTACTTCGAATCGTCGGTACGGTACGCCTGTAGAGTTGGAATCCCCCTGCGCTGGAGCTTCACAAGCACGTCTGGGTTCTGGGTGTCCGTGATGATGCCGGTGAAGTCATTGAGCGAGGCAAAGCGATAGAGTCCCTGGCGTCCGAACTTCTCCTCGTCAGCCAGAAGGAACTTGAACGATGCGTTCTGCACGACACGCGACTTCACGGCACCGTCATCGAAGCTCTCCGCCAGAACGGCGTTGCGGCCGAGGTCGATTCCGTTGGCGCCTACGAAGGCCTTGGAGAACAGTATGGGCTCGAGCAGGCTGACGGTGGCCGACCCCACGAAGCCGGTGAGGTCCTGGTTGAGGAAGCCGCCCGTGGAGAGCGCCGTGATGTTGGGGTGGTTGGCCACCGCGCGCATGACGTCGATCATGTTGGTGGTGAGGATGGCGTGCTTGTCGCTCTCGGCGAGGAGCCGTGCGAGCAGGACGTTGGTGCGGGAGACGTCGAGGAAGATCGAGTCGCCGTCGTTGATCTCCATGAAGGCGCGCTTGGCCACGGCAAGCCGTCCGGCCCCGCTGCCCGCGAGGTCAGGGATGTGTTTGGTGGGGAAGGCGTCCTCAAGGGAGCGGGGATCTTGCCTTGTCGTATCGCCGTCGCTGCCGTTGGCGGTCACAGAGCCGTCCAGCCGCACCGCCCCCCCGTACACACGTTGGCACTTGCCTGCCTTTACGAGGGCCTGCAGGTCCTTGCGGATGCTCTCCACGCTCACGTCATAGTGGCTGGCAAGCTCGTCGACGACGACGTGTCCCTCGCGCTCGATGGTGGCGAGTATCTCCGCGCGTCGCTGCCGTTGGAACATGTCTCCTGCGTGCCTCCTGATTGGGTGCTGCTGGGTGATGGGATGATGCCAATCATACCTTTTCCTCCCGTTTTTGACGCAGGATGGCCTCTGGGTCGCTAAGACAGTAAGCGGAATCTGGATTAAGTGGTAGCAATAAAGCGGTAAATGGTAATAAATCTTGTAATCAGTAATAAACAGTAATACTGTGATAGCGCAAGGGGAGTTCGTGTCGTGGCTCCCCGCCCACAGAACTCCCAAGGATGAAGGGAGGATGTCCATGAATGCCATGGCAGAGGTGCTCAAGCGCGAGAACGTCCAGATCGTCGATGCCTGCCAGGACTGGAAGGACGCCGTGCACGTTGCCGTCCAGCCCCTGGTCGACCAGGGGTATGTCACGGCCGGCTACATCGATGGGATCATCTCCAACGCCGAGGAGTATGGCCCCTATTTCGTGATCGCACCCGAGCTCGCGCTCCTTCACGCCCGACCCGAGCAGGGCGTCATCAGGCGTCAGCTTGCGGTCAGCGTGGTGCGCGCCGGCATCGTTTTCAAGGAGGGGGCCCAGCCCGTGCATCTGCTCGTCACCCTTGCGGCGACCGACCCGGATGGTCACATCGAGGCGATGAGGACGCTTGCGACCATGTTCTCCGACCCAGCAAGCATCCGGGCCATCATCGACGCCAAGACGCCCGATGAGATATACGAGCTGTTCACGAGGGACATCTGACCCCACGATTCGCTGGTGCAGACCGTTCCGACGACCTGCGTGCCGTCGAGGCACAAGACCCAAAGATGGGAGAGCACATGCCAGTTCTCGAGTTCATCGTCAACATTCTGTCAACCCCGGCGATTCTCGTCGGCCTGCTGGCCCTTGTGGGCCTGGTGCTGCAGAGGAAGTCCCCCGAGGACGTCATCAAGGGGACACTCAAGACGATCGTCGGCTTCCTCGTCCTGACGGCTGGGTCCAGCTTCCTCCAGTCCGGCTCGCTGCTGGCCTTTGGCGAGGTCTTCAACTACGCATTCAACATGCAGGGGGTCGTGCCCAACAACGAGGCGGTCGTGTCCGACGCCCTCCAGAACTTCGGTACCGACTCCGCCATCATCATGGCCCTTGGCATGATGCTCAACATCGTCATCGCTCGCTTCTCGCGTTGGAACTACATCTTCCTGACCGGACATCACACCCTCTACATGGCGTGCATGCTCGCGGTCATCCTCGGCGGGGCGGGTCACCTCACCGGCTGGATGCTGTGGGTCGCCGGCGGCTGCCTCCTTGGGTTTGCCATGGCCCTCTCTCCGGCCTACTGCCAGGTGACGTTCAGGAAAGTCACCAAGTCCGAGGGCGTGGCGCTCGGTCACTTCGGAGGCGTCGGCTACTGGCTTGCCGGCCGCGTGGGCTCGCTGTTTGCCAACGACCCCAAGCGCAGAAGCACCGAGGAGATGGGGTTTTCCAAGCGGCTCGTCTTCCTGCGTGACACCACCGTGTCCATTGGCATCACGATGGTCGTGTTCTTCCTGGTCGTCACTGGCGTCGCGGTCGCCCGCGGCATCCTAGCGGCCGTGCCGGCCGGAACCACCGCCACCCAGCTCGCCACCGACTACCCTGACTTCCAGTATCTGGGGAACCTCCTCAACATAGGCACCGAGACCAAGACCAACTGGATCGTCTGGGCACTCACTTCCGGACTGTCCTTTGCAGGCGGGGTCTACATCATCCTCTCCGGCGTGCGCCTGATCATCGGCGAGATCGTCCCCGCGTTCAAGGGGATAGCCGACAAGCTCGTCCCCGGCGCCAAGCCTGCCTTGGACTGCCCCGTCGCCTTCACCTATGCCCCCAACGCCGTCATCATCGGCTTCATCGTCTCCTTCCTCGGAGGCCTTGTCGGCCTCTTCGTCCTCGCCGGCATCGATGCCGCGATCGCGCCCGTCGCCCTCATCCTACCCGGCGTCGTACCCCACTTCTTCTGCGGGGCAACGGCCGGCGTCTTCGGCAACGCGGAGGGCGGCATCAAGGGATGCGTCGCCGGTGCCTTTGCCCACGGCCTGCTCATCACCTTCCTGCCTGCCATCTGCATGCCGGTCTTCTCCGCACTCGGATATGTCGGCACGACCTTCTCTGACGCCGACTTCTCTTGGATGGGCATCGTCTTTGGAAACGTGGTGAGCGTTGCTCAAGGCGGCTTCCTGCTCGCCCTCTGTGCCCTCGTCTACCTGGCACCCATCGTCTACAACCTCGCGATCCCCAAGAGGGATGCCGTCGCGGAGTAGCCGAGGTACGGCATGCTGCTCAAGGTTTGCATACGGGGCCGATGGCCTCAGGTATCGGTCCAACCACCCAATCCATGGCAAGGAGGAACAAACAATGCCAGACATCAACAAGATCATGTGTGCGTGCGGATCCGGCCTCGGATCGAGCCTCATCGTCCACATGAACACCGAGGAGGTCCTCAAGGAGCTGGGCGTCAGTGACGTCGAGGTCGTGCACTCTACGATCTCCGACATCCATCCCGGTGCGGCCGACCTCTTTGTGGTCGGTGGTGACCTCGGGGACTTCATCGAGGGCGTCGGTGACGACCAGAAGATCGTACTCAGCAACATCCTCGACAAGGAGGAGCTCAAGACCAAGCTCAAGGAGCGCCTCGACCTCTAGGTCCATTTACTCCTCGAGAATCTCGGGCGGATAGAGCGAGAGCTCCTTCCGCTGTCGGTAGACCACCCTGCATTCGAGCGTCAGGGGGAGCTCGGCGATGCCGGGGACGCTGACCACGTCGGAGTCGACGAGGGAGAGGCTGGCCAATGCGACCTCGTCGCCTCGCTTGCTGCCGCAGATGCCGACGACTCTGCGGTCGAGGTCACCCACGGGGGTTGACGTGAACTCGGGACTTTTGTCGAGAAGGGCGACGGTCGAACGGTGCGTCCTGACATAGGCCACGAAGACGGGCCTGTTCCAGTTGGTGCCGAGCGTGCCCCAACCGATGGTCATGGAGTTGACCTTGTCGCCTGCTTTGTTGGTGAGAAGGACGCCCTTGGGGATTGCCCTGTCGATCTGGTTGGCGTAGTCGCTCACGTTCTCGATATGCTGCTTGCGTACCATGTGTGTGGACCTTTTCGCCATCCGCCGGAACTTTGTCCCCGGATGCGCCCCCATCTTTTGACTTCCAGTTTAGGACTCGGTTATAGATATATGGGTGTGATTGGCCGCGTGCCTCTCGGAGTGGTGATGGCCTGATCCTAGCCGATGCCAAGCAGTTCCTTGAAGAAGCTTACGATGTCGTCCCACCAGGAGCCGCCGTCCGTCTTAGAGGCGTCATCCGGTCCGATGGGCGAAGCCGCCTGGGCGCTGTCGTCTCCCATGGAGAAGTCGGTGTCGGTCCCGTACTGGCCGTCGAAGTCGGAACGGTCGATCGTCTCGGTCGCGAGGGCGCCTGCGCCCGACGCGTCGTAGCTCGTGGAGTAGCTGCCCCTGACCGTGACGGTGACGTCGGACGTACCCCGGACGAGGACGTTGCCTGACGCATCGACTATCGTTACGGCATTGCCATCGCCATCGACCACCTTGCCACCCTCGGCCACGGTGAGGTTGGTGAGCGTCGAGTCGGCCGAGACGACCCATGTGGACGTGCCGTCGACGTCGACGCTGATGGGTGCGTCGCTCGTGCTTGTCGCACTCGCGTTCTCTATGATCGTCGCCGCACCGGTCCATATGCTGCCCTCGGTCAGGTATGCGGTGACGGAGCTGATGGTATCAGCGGAGATGGTGCCCCTCAGCGTCTGTCCGATGCCTGTGAGGGTGACCGTCGCGCCGTTGGAACCGGCCGTTCCCCAGCCGTTGGAATCGTTGCCCTCGGCCTGCAGGAGGTTTGCTGCGCTGGAATCGAAGTCGAGCGTAGTGTTGGACAGGACGATGCTCGCCGTCGTGTTGGTGAGGTAGAACATCGAACCGGAGCTGATGGCGCTCCTGAGCGTGGAGTTCGCCGCCTGGAACGAGGCCGCCTCGCCCGTGGTCGACTCGGCGTCGCCCGAGGTGGACTGATAGATGATGATGCCGTCGGCAATGGGGTCCGAGGCGGTCTTATCGGTGATCGTAGACTCGAGCGTCGAGTTGTTGATCAGAATGGTGTTGAGCCCCTCCATGCCGGCGATCTGGCTGCCCGTCGCGGTTCCCGTGACGTTATTGACCTCGATGTCTCCGGTCGAGTAGAGCAGGGGAGAGCCCGACCCGGCCGTCTGGAGGCTCGAGTCTGTAAGCGAGATGTCACCGCCGCCGCGGTCGGTCGCGACGGAGGCGCTGTGGTCCCCCTGCGTCGAGATGTCCATCTTGTTGGCGACGATCGTGCCCCCATAGGTGGCGTCCAGCCCGCGGGAGTTTCCGGCGCTGGTGGTGATGGCGTCATCGTTCGCGTAGACGGTCGCCCCATCGGTCGCAAAGATGGCATTGGAACCCTCGGAGTTGGCGTTGAGTCTGCTCGAGGATACGTTTATCTGCGAGCCTGTCCCAACGCCCAGCAGGATGGAGTTCAGCCCATAGAAGTTGCAGCTGTCCCCGTTGGTGTCGTCTCCCGACTTGTCCAGGCTCCCGTTCGTGATGGCGAGTATGCCGCCGTTCTGTGCGAGCGCCACGTTCTGGCCGGCATCGGTTGCCGAGGAGGACTCGCCCTCAGAGCTGACGGACTCCCCGTCTGCGGTAAGCACTCCCGAATAGCTGCCGTTGTAGTCGAAGGTCATGGTGTTGGCGCCGCCAGGGCCGCCGGAACCTGCATCGTCACTGGGGGGTGCACCGCCGGGAGCCGTCCCCCCGTTGGGTGCAGGGCTGCTGGAGGTCGTGCCTTGCGAACTGCTTGACGCAGACGACGACGTGTCGCTCTCGGCTGCGAATGCGCCGGTTGGTATCAGTGAAAGCACAAGGGCTCCCGTCACGACTGCCATACCAGCACGCCGGACCAAATCGTTGCAGTCCCTGTTGCTGTTTTTTGTTGTCATGGCTCCCCCCTCGCCGTGGTCGACCCTGGAGGCAGGGCGTGGCCGATGAGGGTCTTGTACCGTTGTCCGGGATCGCCTTAGCGGCTTAAGACTCAGGTAACACCTTCGGGTCACGATGCTGTACGTAAGCTGGAAGGAAGGTGGAAGGGCTAGATGCCCTATCGCTTCATGTCGTGACCCTAGCGTGCCTTGGAGACGACCGTCTCCGTCGAGGTGTGACGGCAGCATGGAAGCGCCTGCGCGTCCGTCACCCCTCGCTCGTGCGCTGGGCAATCTTGAGGTAAGCCTCACACTTCGTGGCATCCATCCGGCATGCCTCCTTGCTACCCTTCGATACGAGCCAACCTCATTGACAGTTCTGCTGTTTGAAAAGCGCGATCATCGACACGGCGCTCGTCCCCTGGCAGGGTGTGGTGGCTTGCGGAACTCGATGGGCTCTCCGAGACCTGCCACCGTTATGACATGAGGCTGTTCGTGGACGGTGCGCGCCTGGCCTACGCGCTCGCCGCAGATGGGAACGACGTGACGCTCGCCGACCTGAGTCGCCTGCCAGATGGCCGCACGATCGTGCGCGTCGCGACCATCTGGGCGATGACGCCCGAGGACGTGGACGCGCTTGTGGCGGCTCTGTGAGGGATGGAAGGCTCCGTCTCGGCCCTTGGCCTTCTGTTGTTTCCAACCCGTTTCGGATGGTAGACTCATAACGGTTTTTTAGCACGTTCAGGGGACGTCCTGCGACCGTTCGGAAGCGGAATCAGTGCTTTTCAAAGAGAAAGAGGGTGTTTCATGAAAGGTTACGCAATGCTCAGGATCGGCGAGTCCGGTTGGATCGAGAAGGAGACGCCCAAGTGCGGCCCGCTCGATGCCATCGTCAAGCCGCTCGCCGTCGCCATCTGTACCTCCGACGTCCACACGCTGTGGGAGGGCGCGCTCGGCGACCGCCACGACATGATCCTCGGCCACGAGGCCTCCGGCGAGGTCGTCGAGGTGGGCTCCGAGGTCAAGGACTTCAAGCCCGGAGACCGCGTGCTCGTTCCCGCCATCACCCCCGACTGGAACTCCCTCGAGGCCCAGGCCGGCTATTCCATGCACTCCGGCGGCATGCTGGCCGGCTGGAAGTTCTCCAACTTCAAGGATGGTGTCTTCTCCGAGTACTTCCACGTCAACGACGCCGACGGCAACCTCGCCCTCATGCCCGAGGGCATGGATCCCGCCGATGCCTGCATCCTCTCCGACATGGTCCCCACCGGCTTTCACGCCGTCGAGCTCGCCGACGTGCAGTTTGGCGACGTCGTCCTCGTCATCGGCATCGGCCCCGTGGGCCTCATGAGCGTCGCCGGCGCGGCCCTGCGCGGCGCCTCCCGCATCATCGCCGTGGGCACGCGTCCCGTCTGCATCGAGGCGGCCAAGGGCTATGGCGCCACCGACTTCGTCTCCTACAAGAACGGGCCCATCGACGAGCAGGTCATGGAGCTCACCGGCGGCAAGGGCGTCGACCGCGTCTGCATCGCGGGCGGAACCGTGGAGACCTTCGAGCCGGCCATCAAGGCCCTCAAGGCTGGCGGCAAGATCGGCAACGTCAACTACCTCGGCTCGGGCGATTACATCAACATCCCACGTGTGGAGTGGGGCGTCGGCATGGGCCACAAGGACATCCGTGGTGGCCTCATGCCCGGCGGCCGCCTGCGCATGGAGAAGCTTGCCAGCCTCGTCTCGTCCGGCCGCCTCGACCTGCACCCCGAGGTCACGCATGCGTTCCACGGCTGGGACCACCTTGAGGAGGCGCTCTTCCTCATGAGGGACAAGCCCGCCGATCTCATCAAGCCGGTCGTCGTGATCGACTAGCTCGTCTCGCCTGTCGGGGGCCATCGCCTCGTGCGGTGGCCCCTTCTTCATGCCGCTCGCGTCCCCAGGGGGTATCGCATAGTGAGGGTCCTTGTCGTCTCGGGATTTTTGGGCGCGGGCAAGACGACGTTCATCCAGGAGCTCGTGCACCGCACGGGCAAGGACGTCGTTATCTACGAGAACGAGTACGGTGAGGCCGATGTCGACGCCAGGCGCCTGAGGGCCGACTCGGACATCAAGGTGTGGGAGTCGGCCGAGAACTGCATCTGCTGCTCGGGTAGGCAGGACTTCGCCACCTCTGTGCTCACGATCTCCAACACGCTCGACCCCGAGTACCTCATCGTGGAGCCTACGGGCGTGGCGCGGCTCGGTCGCGTGATGAAAAACCTCGTGCAGGTGGTCTGGGAGCGCATCGAGCTTCTGGCGCCCGTCACCATCGTGGATGCCGGTGCCTGGGAAGCGCAGCGCAGAAACGCTCCCGAGGTTTTTGACGACCAAGTGGGGAGCGCCGCGACCATCGTCGTTTCGAAGCTTGGCGTCATCGGTGCCGAGCGAGCCGCCATGGGGCTGGCGGCAGAGCTCAACCCAAGTGCGGAGCTTGTGGCCAGCGCCTGGTCCGAGCTGCCGGACGAGTGGTGGGCATCCCTCCTGACGCGAGGCTTAGGCTGTAGCTCCAACGTGGACGCGGGTGCCGGCGGCAAGGAGGACCCCGAGGCCGACGAGCTGGAGACCATGGCGCTCGAACATGCGAGTCTCCCCACGTTGGGTCACCTCGCATGGGTTCTGGACGCCTTGTCAGCCGGCGTCTTCGGACGGCTCGACCGTGCCAAGGGTGCCCTGCCCTGCGGCAATCAGTGGCTGCGCTTCGATTTGGTGGAGCGCGCCTGGGCAATCACGGGGGCGGACGAGGCCGAGGAGGCCCGCTGCGTCTTCATCGGGCGTGACCTCTACCGCAGCGGTCTGCGCGAGGTGTTCGTCCCGGCGCTCTGGCGCGACGATGCCGAGATCCACCACGAGCATCACCATGAGCACGAACAGGGGCATGACCATCGTGGACACCACGAGAAGGAGCGTTGAGCGTCGCTCATTGCCCCTGATGTGCCCGTACGGGTGGGCAGCCGGCTCGGTGCCCTGGCGCCCGTTGCGCAACCTCAACGCAAGCTCCTCCGAATAAATGGTACTGTTTTAATAGGAATTTATCCGCGGCATGCGTAGGCGCTTCATCCTCTGGGTAGAGTAAGTTAAGACAAACAAAACTCGTCCGAGAACGCCCCACGGAAGGAGCCACGGATGAAGCAGCGCACAGAGAGCATGGCCAGCCACGTGCCCACCGCCGACATGGACAAGCTCAGGTTTGTCCTCGAGGTCAAGCGGGCATACAACGAGGGATCCATAACGCTCGAGGAGGGGCGCCGTCGTCTGCGCGAGAGGGTCGACTCCATCAAGCCCTACGAGGTTGCCCTCGCCGAGCAGGAGCTCGAGGAGTTCGAGGAGGGGCAGTGCCAGAAGGAGGACATCCAGGGCATGCTCGACCTCTTCGAGGGGCTCATCGACCGCTCCCGTCCAGATCTGCCGGCAGGCCACCCCATCGCCCGCTACTACGCCGAGAACGACGAGCTCGAGAAGATCTGCCTCTCCATAGAGGACCTCGTCCAGTACCCCGTCATCAAGAACCAGTGGCTCGAGATCTATGACCGCCTGCGCGCGTACAAGCGCCACCTCTCACGCAAGCAGAACCAGCTCTACTCCGTGCTCGAGCGCAAGGGCTTCGACCGCCCCACGACCACAATGTGGACGCTCGACGACTTTGTCTGGGACGAGATCGGCCAAGCACGCGAGCTCCTAGACGACGGCGACGAGGACGCGTTTGTGGCGATGCAGCCGACGCTCGTGGCCGACCTCCGTGACCTCATCTCCAAGGAGGAGAACGTCCTATACCCCACCTCGCTCATCATGCTCAGCGAGGATGAGCTCGCCCAGATGGACTCCGGTGACCGTGAGATCGGCTTTGCGTGGATCGATGCAGGCGAGAAGAGCCCGGAGCCGGCACGTCCTGCTCAGGCTGTCGACACGCCCACCGGCGGCGACCTCTCGCAGGACCTGCTGGCGCTCCTTGGCAGGCATGGCCTGGGCGGTGTGACACCCACGTCCAAGCTCCATGTGGCCGAGGGCTCGCTCACGCTCGAGCAGATCAACCTCATCTACCGGCACATGCCGGTCGACCTGTCCTATGTGGACGAGGACGAGCTCGTGTGTTTCTACACCGACACCAAGCACCGCGTCTTCCCACGCAGCAAGAACGTGATCGGCCGTGAGGTCATGAACTGCCACCCGCGCAAGTCTGCGCAGGTCGTCCGCGAGATCATCGACAAGTTCCGCGCTGGCGAGCAGGACAGGGCCGAGTTCTGGATCAACAAGCCCGACCTGTTCATCTACATCACCTACCTCGCGGTGAGGGACGAGCAGGGAAACTTCCGCGGCATCCTCGAGATGATGCAGGACGGCACGCACATCCGCAGCCTCGAGGGCTCGCGGACGCTGCTCACCTGGAGCGAGGAGGAGCATGGCAAGACGGGGGAGGAGGCACCCGCGCCCGAACCCGAGCCGTCGCCCTCGTCACCCTCCGCGTCCGTCGCCGCCATCAACGGAGACACGAGGCTCCAGGACCTCCTCACAAGTCATCCCTGGCTCAAGCAGGAGCTCCCGAAGGTGAACGGCAAGTTTGCTATGCTCAACTCGCCGCTGGCTCGCGTGGTGATTCCCAAGGCGACGGTAGGGATGATGTCAGAGCGCTCGGGCATGGGCATGGACGAGCTCATCAGTGCCATCGAGACCCTTATCCGGAAGCACGAGGGCAGCTAGGTAGGTGTGCGAGTAGCACGACGACCTTCTGCTCAATGCGACGAGATCCATAGTACAGACACTTTTCCAAAGTAGCTACACTTGATACTACATAGCTACTTATAGATAGAGGAAAGGTGCTGTCATGGGGGACACGCCGAAGCCCGTGGGAGTGCGGGAGGCAAAGAATCGCTTCAGCGAGCTGGCATCTCAGGTGAACGCGTCGGGTCATGCGCTCGTCGTGCTCAGGAACAACCGACCATGGGTGACCATACAGCCCGCAGATGCCGTATGCGCCGAGAGACGCGCACGCTTGGCGCGACTGCGTGCGCTCACTGATGCGATTGACCAGGGTATCGCGACAGAGCCAGAGTGGAATCCCCCACTCTCGGATCGCGACCTTCTGGGTGAGGAGAGGATGAGTCGTCTTGGATAGGGTGCTTCTGAACACCAATATCGTTCTTGACTATCTGAGCGCCCGACGGTGGAATCTCACCTGCAGCTTACCCTGGGAAGAGCCTCTCGAGCACCTGTAGCACGCCATCCTCGTCATTGGAGGGACAGGTTCTGTTCGCGACGGCCTTCACGTCGTCCGTGGCATTGTCCACGGCATAGCCAACGCCGGCATACCTAAGCATCTCGATATCATTGCCGCCGTCCCCAAAGGCGACAACCTGGCTGGCATCGATGCCCCAACGCGTTGCAAGGCGTTCCACCCCCGAGGCCTTGTGGCATCCAGGGATGATGATGTCGATGGAGCCATGTCCGGACGTGGTGGGAACCATAAGGCCGCCAAGCTCCCTGCTGAGCAGGTCGTGATAGGCCATGGTCTTCTCGTTGGGCACCTCGACGAAGAACTTGATGATGGCGTCGTCCACCGCGCGGAAGTCATCGACCCACTCAAGGTGGTGGTACCACGTCCACATGTAGTCGCGCCACGCCTGCGTCACGGCCCCGCGCTCCACGTAGGCGCTCCTCACTCCGCACATGACGCCGCGCGTCTCGTCATGGTGGTGAATCCAATCGATGACCGTCTTGGTGGCCTTGGGATCGACCTCTCCTATGAAGACCACCTCGGGACCATCTTTGACGAAGGAGCCGTTCTCAGCCACAAAGGCCAGCTCCTCGTCATAGCCAGGAAAGAAGTCCCTCAGCAGCCGATATTGGTTTGCCGCTCGCCACCACGAAGTGGCAGCCCACCTCCTGCATGCGGGCAAGGACGGGCCCGAAGCGATGCTCGTCGATCGTGGTGTCGCTTCTACAGAACGTGCCGTCCATGTCGACGGCCACCATCTTGACATTCGGCATGTGCACTCCCCTGCATGAGCCCTTTTTGTCTAGGTTAGCGTATCTGGCACGGTGGGACTTTGATGCAACGCCCTTTGACCTTGAGGAGGGCCATGCTGTGGGCGGGTGTGCGACCCAGCGCGCATGGCTCGCCCGACATGCGTTGGCGGAGGATCGGATGCGAGGCGATGCATCCGGATGATGACAAGAATGTGGGGTTGCCTACCAGAGTAGAAAGAGTTAAGTTACTAAAGGTTAACTATTGTGCCGGAAAGGAGCCGTGGCGCCATCGTCTGCAGGGGAGTGAACATGTCGGGAGCCAAGGGGAACAAGGACGGAACCATAGGACGTATCCTGGTGTTTGCGGGAACAAGGAGGCCACTGGTCATCATCGGATGCATGCTCGTTGCCGTGTCGATGGTGTTCACCATGATGCCCTACGTCTACATCTGGCTGGTGGTGCGCGACCTCGTCTCGGTGGCCCCCGACTGGGGGCGTGCCACCAGCATCGCTGGCTACGGCTGGTCGGCGTTCTGGTTCTCGGTCGTGGGCATCATGGTGTACTTCGCGGGCCTCATGTGCACGCACCTGGCAGCGTTTCGCATGCAGTCCAACGTGCGAAAGATGTGCACTGATCGGCTCATGCACGCCCCTCTCGGCTACTTTGACATGCATGCCTCGGGCCTGCTGCGCCGTCGCATCGACAAGATGAGCGCCAACATCGAGCAGCTCTGCGCACACAACCTCGCCGACATCTCGGGCACCGTGGTGATGTTCGTCGCCACCGTGGTGCTCCTCTTTGCCTATGACTGGCGCATGGGCCTTGCCTGCCTGCTGGCCGTGATCATATCGTTCGCGTGCATCTTCTCCATGATGGGGCCGGACAAGATGCAGTTCATGAGCGTGTACCAGGACGCCCTTGATGACATGAGCCACGCGACCACCGAGTACGTGCGTGGCATCCCCGTGGTGAAGGTATTCCAGCAGACGGCCCACTCCTTCAAGGCGCTCAAGGTCTCCATCGAGAGGTACGGCGATCTTGCCGACAAGTACCAGCGTACGGTCTGCGAGGTTCCCCAGAGCATCAACCTCACCTTCATCGAGGGGGCCTTCGTGTTCTTGCTCCCCGTCGTGATCCTGCTTGCACCCGGCGCGCTTGCTGCGGGCGACCTCGCCGGCCTTGTGACGGACTTCGCGTTCTACGCGATCTTCTCGGCCATCATATCGACGGCGCTCTCCAAGATCATGTTCGCCGGCGGCGGCATGATGCAGGCCAATGACGCCCTCAGGCGCATCGAGGAGGTCTTGGACGCGCCTCAGATGACGGTCGCCGACAACCCCCAGGCGCCCCAAGGCAATGACGTCGAGTTTCGTGACGTGCGCTTCACCTACGAGGGTGCGGGGCACCCCGCCCTCGATGGCGTCTCGTTCAGGGCCCCCGCCGGCTCCACGGTCGCGCTCGTTGGGCCGTCCGGTGGCGGCAAGACCACGGCCGCCAGCCTCGTCCCCCGCTTCTGGGATACCGACTCCGGGTCGGTGCTCGTTGGTGGCGTCGACGTGCGTGAGATGGACCCGCATGTGCTGATGGACAACGTGGCCTTCGTCTTCCAGAACAACCGGCTCTTCAAGTCCTCGATCCTTGATAACGTACGTGCCGCGCGCCCCGACGCGACGCGCGAGGAGATCGGCAAGGCGCTCTCGGCGGCCCAGTGCGACGACATCATCGCCAAGCTCCCCGACGGCGTCGACACGATCATCGGCACGAGGGGAACCTACCTCTCGGGTGGTGAGCAGCAGCGCATCATCCTTGCCCGAGCGATCCTCAAGGACGCCCCCATCGTCGTGCTCGACGAGGCCACGGCCTTTGCCGACCCGGAGAACGAGCGGCTCATCCAGAGGGCCTTCAAGCGCCTGGCACAGGGCCGCACGGTGATCATGGTCGCCCACCGGCTCACGACCGTCGTGGGTGCTGACAAGATCGTGGTCCTCGACCACGGGCATGTGGTCGAACAGGGATCGCATGAGGGGCTCGTCGCCTCAGGCGGTCTCTATGCGCGCATGTGGGCTGACTACCAGACGGCCGTCTCGTGGAAGATCTCGAAGGGGGTGGCCTAGATGTTTGGCGAGAGGTTCAAGAGGCGCTTCGCGCTTACCGACCAGGGCGTGACCAACGTGAAGAAGGGCGCGCTGTGGACCATCGCGGTCAACCTCATAGACTTCGCGGGCATCGTGTTCCTCTACCAGCTCATGGCGCAGCTCGTGATGGCGCTCACCGAGGGCGGGGAGCTACCGTCCATCCTGCCCTACGCAGCCCTGCTGGTCGCGTTCGTGGTGGTGTCGTTCCTCGCCCACAAGCAGCAGTACTTCAACACCTACGGCACGGTCTACCACGAAGTGGGAATGCTGCGCATCAGCCTTGCCGAGCGCCTGCGCAGGTTGCCGCTGTCCTTCTTCATGGGCCGCGACCTTGCCGACCTCTCCGAGACCATCATGGGCGACGTGGACGCCCTCGAACATGTGTGGTCGCATGTCCTGGGCTACCTCTACGGGGCCTACGTGTCGACGGCCATCGTGGCCGTGGGGCTGTTCGCGTTCGAGTGGCGCCTCGCCCTTGCGGTGCTCTGGAGCGTGCCCTTGGCATTTGGACTGCTCTTTGGCCTGCGTAGGGTGACGCTCGAGAGCCAGAGGGCGGCGCGTGCCGATTCCCTCGGGGTCTCCGACGCGATCCAGGAGACGCTCGAGAACGTCCGTGAGATCCGTGCCACCAATCAGGAGGAGCGCCATCTCGACGGGCTGCGTAAGAAGATCGATCATGCGGAGGCCAGCCAGACCGCAAGCGAGCTCAAGACGGGGCTCTCGGTCAACGCCGCGTCGGTGATCATGCGCATGGGCGTTGCCACCACCGTCGTCGCGGGGGCCGCCCTCATGCTCTCCGGTCAGATCGGCTTCATGGTCTACTTTGCCTTCCTGCTCACGGTCACGCGCATCTACGCACCCTTCGACCAGGCGCTCGCCCTCATCGCCGAGATGCTTGCGTCCGAGGTCGCGGCCTCGCGGCTCCAGTCCATCTACGACGAGCCCGTGGCGCGGGGGCAGGAGGCGTTCGCGCCCGCCGGTCACGACATCGTCTTCGATGACGTGGGCTTTGCCTACCAGGGCGAGCGCGTCCTCGACGGCGTGAGCTTCACGGCGAGGGAAGGTGAGGTGACGGCCCTCGTAGGTCCGTCGGGATCGGGCAAGTCGACCTGCGCATGCCTTGCGGCGCGCCTCTGGGATGCGAGCTCGGGCACGGTGCGCGTGGGCGGCGTCGACGTCTCGACAGTGGATCCCGAGGTCCTTCTCGCAGACTATGCCGTGGTCTTCCAGGACGTGACGCTCTTCGACGATACGGTCATGGCCAACATCCGTCTGGGTCGCAAGGATGCCACCGACGAGGAGGTCCTCGCTGCGGCACGCGCGGCCAACTGCGACGGCTTCGTCGGGCAGCTGCCCCAGGGCTACGACACCGTGATTGGCGAGAACGGCAGCCGTCTCTCTGGCGGAGAGCGCCAGCGCATCTCCATCGCGCGCGCTCTGCTGAAGGATGCGCCCATCGTCCTGATGGACGAGGCCACGGCCTCGCTTGACGTCGAGAACGAGACCCAGGTCCAGGAGGCTCTCACGAGGTTGCTCGTGGGCAAGACGGTCCTCGTGATCGCGCATCGCATGCGCACCGTGGAGAACGCCGACAAGGTCGTCGTGCTGGGCAAGGGCAGGGTCGTCGAGGAGGGCTCCCCCGCCGAGCTCAGGGCACGGGAGGACGGAATGTTTCGTCGCATGTCAGAGCTGCAGCAGCAGTCTGCGGGCTGGAGCATCTGACCGTCACGCCGTGGGTCGGCCGTTCGTCCCGTTCGTGGTCTGCCTCCCACTCGCCGACGCACCGGAAGGTGCAGGGGTAGATGGGGGAGAGCCATCAGGGGATATCGCAGCGAGGCTTCCATGGCGGATGCGACCAGCCCCTCCAGAACCTCATGACGATTCCAGTCACGGTCTCGAAATCGTCATCCTCTGCGGAGGGTCAGGGAACAACGGTGGCATAATGAGGTCGCATGCGGGCAGCGCCATGGCCCCACGGCGCCCCGTCGCCCTCCTCTGCCGGGCGATGCGGCGTCTCCATGCCAGCGAGGGCCTGAGGAGAGGAGGCCGGCGATGAGAAGACGTCTCGTCATCTACCTGGTGGTGACCTTCGGCCTCACCTGGGGGCTGTGGATTCCGGCGGGCATCGCCACCGGATCCTTTGCCCAGGGGCTGGGCTCGTCGGTCCTCATGGTGGCGCTCACGACTCTGGGGATGTTCTGTCCCCTGGTGGGCGCGCTCGCCGCCAACGCGGCGTGCGGGAGGGCCGAGCGCCTGGACTTGGGCCTGCGCCCCCAGATAGAGGGCCATGTGCGCCCCTATCTTGCGGCATGGTTCCTGCCGACGGTGGTCACCCTGGCGGGCTGCGTCGTGTTCTTTGCGGTCTACCCCCAGCTTTTCGACCCATCCGCCTCATACTTCGCCGAGGCCGCGCGGGCATCGGGCTACGCCGACGGCAGCCAGGTTCCGCTGCTGCTGGCCACGCAGCTGGCGACCACCATCCTCATCGCCCCCTTCATCAACATGATTCCCGCCCTTGGCGAGGAGGCAGGGTGGCGGGGCATGCTGTTCCCCACGCTGTGCGAGCGCCTGTCGTCACGTGCGGCCGCCCTGGTGGTGGGGGCCATCTGGGGGCTGTGGCATGCGCCCATCACCATGATGGGGCACAACTTTGGCATGGGCTATCCGGGCTTCCCCGTGCTGGGGATCCTCTCGATGGTCGTGTTCTGCACGAGCCTGTCGCTGTGCCTCTCGTACCTGCGCATGCGCACGGGAAGCGTGTGGTCGTGCGCCCTCGCCCACGGTGCGCTCAACGGGATCGCGGGCGTGGGGGTCTACTTCTGCCTGGACGGCGTCATCCTCACGGGACCATCGCCTGCCGGCATCGTCGCGGGCATCCCGCTCATGGCGTTGGCCGTCCTGTGCTGGACGAGGCTTGCCACCATCCACAATGAGGGCGGCTCCTCCCGTTCACATGCATGAGGGTGGGCCCCCTGTCCGCAGGTCCCTCCGCAGGGCCCATGGCATGCCGCATGCGTCCCCTCTCCTCGAAGGGTTGCGCACGCTCGGCGACTCCCTTCGCCCGCCCACCGGAATCTGGGAACATGGCCCCCAAGCTCGCGCATAACCCCCTCACTCCCTCCGCTCCCGGAAGCCGTCGTCGAGCAGCCCCAGCAGGCCGTCGCCCGGCCCGGCCTCGCGCAGCAGCTCCTCGACGCGCTCGCGCTGCCTGACCCTCGCCCCCGTGCGCGCCCTCGGGCTCGCGACGCGGGGCTGCGGGCCGAACGAGGCCTCGAGCTCGGCGCGGGGGACGTGCGGGGCGGCCGCGACGTCGGCGGCGAGCGCGGACGCCGGCGCGGGGCCCCTGTGGCAGTACCTCCAGCTGAACTCGTCGCACACGCCCTGCAGCCTCGCCCGCGACAGCCCGTGGAAGGTGCCGAGGGCGTACGCCTTGAAGTCCGATATCACGTGGTGCACGAGCGCGAGCGAGGAGGCCGGGTCCGACGCGTCGAACGGGCGCTGGTCGAGCCCCGGCCAGCCGCGCAGGCCGGCGGTGACGCCCTGCCACATGTCGGCGCGGACGTGCGAGAGCACCCCCACGTGCTCCTCGGCGAAGCGCGAGTACGCCCCGCCCGCCGCGTCGGGGACGACCCTGAGGGCGCACGTCCCGGGGCCGCCCCGGCCGCCGCGCGACACCGCGCAGATCATCGGCTGCCTGGTGGTCCCCCTGCCCACGGTCCCTGCGGCCGCGGCCCCCACGAAGAAGTCGTCCACCTCGGCCTCACCCGAGACCCGGCCGAAGGCGCCCCAATCCGGCGGACATCGCGCCGCGCAGCCTCAGGACCACGTATCGCGCGGTGGTCTCGCTCGTGCCCAGGGCGCGGGCCAGCTCGGCGGCCGAGACGCCCCTCTTCGAGCCGGCGACGAGCCGGAACGCCAGGAACCACTTCGGCAGCGGCAGCCTCGAGCCCTGCATCGGGGTCCCGGAGGTCACCGAGAACTGGAGCCTGCAGCGGGTGCACTGCCGCTTCCTCGGCCTGCCCGCTACGGGGCTGCACCTGCGGTTGCCGCACCTCGGGCAGACCCAGCCGCCCGGGAAGCGCAGCCGCATCAGCCCCTCCTCGCACGACGCCTCGTCCCCGTGCCTCGCGACCCAGGACAGGAGGTCCCCGCCGCCGCCGTCCGCCGCCGCCACCATCCGCGCGCTCATGCTCGTCATGCCGCCCAGCCCCTCTCGACGCCCTCGCCCTGCGGCACCGATTGTGCGACGGGGGCGCGACACAAATTAGCTGCCCTTATGCGCGAGCTTGGGAGCCATGTCTGGGAATACCTGGCGATGGGGGCAGTGCCGCCCTTTGTTCAGGCATGCGACGGAAGGGGTCGGTATGGGACGCAGGCCAATCAGGGTCGTCCAGTACGGTTGCGGGAAGATGGCGAGGCACACCCTTCGCTACCTCCACGAGCATGGGGCGCAGGTCGTCGGGGCCATCGACATCAACCCCACGGTCGTCGGCATGGATGCTGGCGACGTCGCGGGGCTTCCCATCAGGTTCGGTGTCAAGGTCAGCGATGATGCCGATCGCGTCCTGGACGAGAGCGCCCCCCACATCCGCGGTCATCGAGCTCTTCAGCCTCCTCACGGACATCGAGCCGATGGTCGAGAAGTGCGTGAGCCGCGGCATCAACGTCATCACCACCTGTGAGGAGTGCACCTTCCCCTGGACCACCTCCTCGGCCGCCACCAATCGCATCGATGCCATGGCCCGCCAGGCGGGCTGCACCGTGGTGGGAGCCGGCATGGAGGACGTCTTCTGGGTGCACATCGTGGGCCTCCTCGCCGGCGCCGTGAACCGCATGGAGCGCATCGAGGGTGCCGTGAGCTACAACGTGGAGGACTACGGCCTAGCGCTGGCGAAGGTGCACGGCGTGGGCCTCACCCCCGAGGAGTTCGAGCGGACGCTCGCCCATCCCGACGAGATCGTGCCCTCCTATGTGTGGAACTCCAACGAGGCGCTCGCACAGCACCTGGGACTCACCGTATCCCAGGTCGTACAGGAGAACGTTCCCTTTGTGGCCGAGGAGGACACCTACTCGGCCACCATGGGCGCCACCGTGCCCGCTGGCAAGGTCATCGGCATGAACACGCGCGTCACCACCAAGACCTACCAGGGCATAGACATCGTCACCTCGCAGATTGGCAAGGTGTATGGGCCCGATGACGGCGACCTCTGCGACTGGAAGATAACGGGCGAGCCCGACACCGTCTTCCATGTGGAGAAGCCTGCGACGGTCGAGCACACGTGCGCCACCATCGTCAATCGCATCCCCACGGTGCTCGATGCGCCCGCCGGGTACCACACCTTCGACGAGCTCGAGCCGCTTCGCTACCTCACGCAGCCGATGATGGTCGACGAGGTCAAGGGGTAGGTCCTCGAATCTCACGCGGGTCACTGCCCCGGTGCCAGCCAGTGCCGAGGCAGGTCGCATGCCCGATCCCCGGCAAGGCGCGGGTTGGAGCGCTGGATGCTCGCCGCCCCTGCATCGTGTGCCGTGCCTGACCCTACAGGCTGTCTCCCCAGCCAAGGGTGGGAGGGTTGGACGTTGGGCCCTCGGATGGTGGGGTGGGGCTCGAGGAGTCGTCAGATGGCAGGGCAGTGGAAGGCGTGACCGCCGCCTCCGACGGGATGGGCGATGCGGGGTTCGTGGTGCTCGTCGTTGTCACCTCGCGACGGACCTCTCGTCCGTCGCTCGTGTGCGTTGTCGTCGTGGTGGTCGTCGTGATGACCTGCCCACCACTGAGAGGCTGGCTGCCCATCTGCGCACATCCCTGGTGAAGCATCTGGTCGACCGACTGGTTGAGCTCCTTTTCGGAGCGCTCCCAGGATGCTCCCCTTCGGAAGACGATAACGAGGAGCACGACGCCAACGGCGAGGAAGACACCGCCGATGGCTCCGGGCATCACCAGGGGGAACATGAGTCCCCACGTTGGTATGACCTCCCCTGGGTTGTCTGGATTGATCAGAAGCTCGACCTGTTGTCCCTCATACATGTCTAACGAGGTGTAAGGCAGCATGATGTGATCATATTCCTGGCCCTTGTACTCATAGCTCACGTATACGTTGGAGCGGGTTTCGCGTGTCGTGCGTGATCCGCTATGGTTATAGGAGTCATAGGTGTATACGCTGTCTATCGTTGCCATGACCTTCTCGCCTGCGGCAAAGTCCCTCTGGGATCGAACATAGAGGAAGATTCCCGCTGCGAGGACGATTGCCCCGATGACGGAGAAGATGACTCCAAGTAGCCTGCATACCTTCTTTGCGAACATCGTGCACCTCCATGAACCGTCCCCCACACGGTGCGGTCCGCGTGGGGGAGCAATGTTTTCCAGTCCAGTACGTAGGGTAGTCCCCTCATGCCAAAAAGGCAAAGGGTTCCGACCATGGCACACCGATGCCCGTGGTGGTGGTCACGGGCGATGGGGGCGGTGGGCCAGGCGCCGCACGCACATGACCGAGCACGCATAGCCTGCGATGACGGCGGCAAGCAGCCCGACGTAGAGGGCCGGCGGCGGGGAGAAGCCCAGGACACCAGCCAGTGGCGTGAACGGGATGACGGTCGCCAAGGCGACCGCCGCGGCACTGAGGGCGATGACGGGCGCGGCGGCGCGGCTCTGGACGAAGGGCATCCTCCTCGTGCGGATAAGGTGCACGAAGAGCACCTGCGACCACATGCTCTGGACGAACCACCCGGTCTGGAAGGTGGCCACGAAGAGCACCTGGCCATCGGGGCCGAGCGTCCCCCAGGCACCGCCGCAGACGGCCGGGCACACCACAAAGAAGAGCAGCGCATAGGTGAGCAGGTCGAACAGCGAGCTGATCGGTCCCAGCTGCAGCATGGTGCGCCGGATGGCCCGTGTGCTCCAGCTGCAGGGTGCCCGCACGAGCTCGTCATCCACGCCGTCCCAGGGAATCGCCGTGCACGAGATGTCGTAGATGAGGTTGAGCAGCAGCAGCTGGACGGCCGTCATGGGCAGGAAGGGCAGGAAGGCGGCGGCCACCAGCACCGAGAAGATGTTGCCAAAGTTGGAGCTCACGGTCATCTCGACGTACTTGAGCATGTTCTGGAAGGAGCGCCGCCCGCACTCGATGCCATGCTCCAACACCATGAGGTCCTTCTCGAGCAGGATGATGTCGGCTGACTCGCGCGCGACGTCGACGGCGGTGTCGACGGAGACGCCGCAATCGCTCTCCCGCATGGCCGCGGCATCGTTGACGCCGTCGCCCATGAACCCCACCGTATGGCCACGGCTGCGCAGGGCATGCACGACGCGTGCCTTCTGCGCGGGGGAGAGCTTGGCAAAGACCGTGGCACCCTGGGCCGTCTGCGCCAGGGCGTCGTCATCCAGGCCCTCCACATCCGCGCCCGTGAGGGTTCCCTTGAGGGGGATGTCGAGCTCCTGGCACACGTGGACGGCCACGCGTGCGGAATCCCCCGTGAGGACCTTGGTCTCCACGCCATGGGCGGCAAGCGCGGCGATGGCGTCGGCGGCGGAGAGCTTGGGCGGATCCATGAAGGCCAGGGAGCCCACGAAGGTCATGTCGTGCTCGTCCTCCGCCGTCAGCGCTCCCACGTCGGCCGGGTCATCCAGCAGCGCCACGCCGAGGACGCGCATGCCCTGGTCGGCCAGCTGCTGCGCCTTCGTCGTGAGGTCGTCGCGCAGCTGGGGCGTGAGCGGGCGAGGCGCATCGCCCACCTCCACCATGCTGCAGATGCCGAGGACCTCTGCCAGGGCCCCCTTGGTGACCATGTGCGTCCCTCCTGCGCCGTCCTCCAGGACCACGCTCACCCGGCGGCGCTCGAAGTCGAAGGGGAGCTCGTCGACGCGCTTCCATCCATCAGCCAGGCCATCCATCCAGCCCTCCGCGCGCCTGATGATGGCCCCGTCGATGAGGTTGCGCAGCCCCGTCTCGAAGTGGCTGTTGAGGAAAGCGTAGCGTAGGACCCGCGGGCTCTCGGTTCCCTGTGGGTCGAGATGGTGTACCAGTTCGGCACGGTTCTCGGTGAGGGTGCCCGTCTTGTCGGTGCAGAGGATGTCGATGGCACCCAGGTCACAGATGGAGTCCAGCCGCTTGGTGATCACGCGCTCGTGGCTCATGTCCACGGCGCCCTTGCCCAGGCAGGTCGTCACGAGCATGGGAAGCATCTCGGGCGTGAGGCCCACGGCGACCGAGAGCGAGAACAGCAGGGCATCGAACCAGCTGCCCTTGGTGAGGCAGTTGAGGGCAAAGACGATGGGGACCATCGTGAGCATGATGCGCACGAGGAGCCGAGACGTCTCGCTCACGCCCTCGTCAAAGGCCGTGACCTTCTCTGTTCCCCCCGTGAGGGCGGCGCTCACCTCCCCCATGAGCGTGCGCGAGCCCGTCGCCACGACGATGCCCTCGCCCGCGCCTGAGACGACGGTGGTTCCCATGAAGGCGAGGTCGGCCAGGTCGGTGACGGCATCATCGGCGGTGGGGGCCCTGTCCGCGGACATCGAGAACTTCTCCACGGGCTGGGATTCGCCCGTGAGCGCCGCCTGGTTCACGAAGAGGTCGCGTGCCGCAACGATGCGGAGCTCGGCGGGAACGAGGTCCCCGGGGCCAAGCTGTACGACATCACCCACCACCACCTCGCCGAGCGGGACCTCCGTGCGCCCGCCGCCCCCACGCCGCACGGTGCAGGTGGTCGTGATCATGTTGGCGAGGGCATCGGAGGCATGGGCGCTGCGCTCATCCTGGATGAAGCGCAGCGTTCCCGAGATGAGCACGATGCCGCAGATGATGAGGGGCATGGAGGCGTCGCGCCCCTCCGGCGCCGGGAGGATGCAGCCCGTGAGGGCCGATACGATGGCGATGCCAACGAGGATGTAGGTGAAGGGGTCCGCAAAGGACGAGAGGAGGCGCCTGATGGGGGAGGGCCGCCTGATGCGCCTCGGGGCATTGGCGCCGTGCCGTGCGCGCGAAGCCTCGACCTCCGCGCCCGTGAGCCCATCGGGCCTGGTGCCGAGTTCGCGATAGGCCTCGTCACGTGACAGCGCCGCCATGTGACGCAGCCACGCCCCACGGTGCGCGTCACACCCTTGCGAGGGGATGTCCCTCTCCATGGCATGGCCTCCCACCTCCGATGCGGAGCGCCTCACTGCCGTCCGCATGGTACCCATCCCCCTGTGCCAACCGTAGCGAAGCCATCCCCTCCCTGCACGCGGCGGACGGTATGCGGACATGGCTAGAGAAGGGCCGCTGCGATGCTGATGGCGCCGACAAGGGCGAGCGGAATGCAGCCATCAATGAAGGACGGCAGGGGCTTGAGCTGGTAGTAGAGCATGTAGCAGACGAGGCTGCCTATGAAGCCCGCCATCGCGCCCACTGCGATGACGACCGGGAGGCCTGGCATGCCTGCCTGCGAGAGGGCAACGGCGACGAACAGCTCCATGGCGAGCCAGGCAACGAAGAGGAGCAGCTCGGTCGTAGGCTGACGCTCGAACATCTTCCAGGTGATGACGAGGAGGACGATGTAGAGCAGGGCTGCCGACGCAACGGTCACGACGGTCGCGGGCGTCGCATCCCTGAAGAGGCTGACGGCCCCACCGCATATGCGCGTGGTCCCAAACGCGGCAGCGATGACGGCTCCGATGATGGCGGCGATGCCCAGCGTGTGCAGCGGCCCCTCAGCACTGCCGCCCGAGACCTTGGGCCAGAAGAAGATGACCCACCACACGAGGTAGAGAAAACAGCACACGGCCATCAGGAGATGCCCAGAACGTATGTGCTCCAACGCGGTCGTCTCCATCGCACGCCTCCTGAGGCCAGTATAGGGGCTGGGGCGCAGGATATCCCGTCGGACGCCATGGCCGGTGGACGTTCGGACTATTCATTGGGCCACCGGTATCGCGGATGCTGATCAGTAGTATGAAGATTATTTTGATTAATCAGAATAATCAATCAAATATGGGTACTATGACAGTATGACAGTAGGCAACGACAGAGGAGGCAGTCATGACGTACGCAACTCACCATCATCGCCATGGGACGGGGCCGAGGGAAGGCAGGGGCCAGCACGGCCATGGGTGCTTTGGGCCACATGGGCCCCATGGGAGCCACATCATGGGTACCGTCACGGTCGATGGGCGCGGACAGCTCGTCATCCCGCGCGAGGCACGTGATGCGCTCGACATCCAGGCTGGGGATCGCTTCGTCGTCTTTGGCAATACGCACCGCAGGTCGTTGAGCCTTGTGAGCGCCGACTACTTCGACGGCTTTGCCGACATGCTCATGTCCCGCTCGAGCCAGCTGGAGAAGCTCGCCCGTGATCTCCGCGGCATGTCCGACGAGGCGGATGCCTGGGATGACGAGCAGCCAGAGGAGGGCGAGGAGCCACACGGCGGGGCAGTGGCCAAGGCGCCCGGCGCCGATGAGGCCTCGAAGCGCGCGTCAGATGCGGACAAGCCGGGGGAGTAGCCATGGACAGAGGCCGCTATGGACGCGTCGTGCGTCTCTTCACGCGCTTTGGCCTGGAGCTCTGGTGGCTCGATACGGGCAAGCGCCTTCGCTCGGCAGACAGGCAGAGGAGGCTCGAGCACAGGGTCTACGTGCGCCAGGCACGGCAGTTCAGGGAGACTGCCGAGCGGCTCGGTGGGCTCATCATCAAGCTCGGCCAATACCTGAGCGTTCGCGTCGACATGCTGCCGCGCGAGTACACCGATGAGCTGAGCACGCTTCAGGACAGCGTTCCACCGGTGCCCTATGGGGACATCGCTGGCGTATTCGAGGAGAGCTCCGGGACGACGGTCGACGAGGCCTTCGCGACGTTCGAGCGTGAGCCCCTAGCCGCCGCCTCGCTCGGGCAGGTGCATGGGGCAACGCTCGCCTCCGGCCGGCGCGTGGCCGTCAAGATACTGCGACCGCACATCGCGGAGACGATCGAGACGGATCTCGCCGCCCTCAAGACGATCTTTGGGATGGCACAGCGCCACACGAAGCTGGGCGCCACCATCGACTTCGATCAGCTCTATGCCGAGTTCGAGCGCACGGTCTCGGCAGAGCTCGACCTCATGCGCGAGGGCAAAAGCGCCGAGGCCGTGAGGGACAACCTGCGCGACTTCCCCAACGTCGCCATACCAGACATCCAGTGGGAGCAGTCGTCCTCCAAGGTCCTGACCATGGAGTACATGGAGGGCGTCAGCATCTCCGACATCACCGCCCTGGACGCCCTGGGCGTCGACCGTGCACAGCTTGCGACGGACCTCATTGACGTCTTCGCCGAGATGATCCTCTACAACGGCCTCTTTCACGCGGACCCTCACCCCGGCAACGTCCACGTGCGTAGCGACGGCACGATCGTGCTGCTCGACTTTGGGATGATGGGCTCGATTACCGACGACATGCGCGATGGCTTCATGGGGGTGGTCACGGCCCTCTTCTCGCGTGACGCATCATCGCTGGTCGAGCGGCTGGGCGCGCTTGGCTTCATCCGTTCCGGCACCGACACCGAGGGCTTCGTCAAGGCCGTCTCGGTGCTGCTCGGCCGCCTTGACATGGATGACCCCGCCAAGGCTCTCTCTGCCCTCGAGAACTATACCGACGAACTGCGCGACTTCATGTACGAGCAACCGTTCCAGCTGCCCGCCAACGTGGCGTTTCTGGGCAAGGCGGTGGCAACCGTCGCGGGCATCTGCCAGGGACTCAATCCCGACATCGACTTCGTTGCCGAGCTCACGCCCTTGGCTGAGGACCTGCTGGGTGGAGGGGAGAGGGGAGGTCCTTCCGATCTATCTTCCCGACTCAAGGATATGGGCAAGGATGCCATACCAGCCCTAGGGCAGCTTCCCGGCCTCATCGAGCGGGCATCCTCGGGCAAGCTGGCCGTTCGGCTCTCGAGGTCCCAAGAGGCCCGTCTCGTGGAGGCCCAGCACCGCAGCTCCGACCGCATGGTACGGGGTCTGCTGGGGATGGCGCTCTTCGTACCTGGCACACTCGGCGGGATGACCGCGGGCTGGTCACTTCCTGCCATCGTGCTGTCCGCATCAGGCCTTCTGCTCATGCTCCGTCAGGCGTACTTCGTCGGACGCGGGGAGATGCGGGGGCATCCTCCGATGCTGAGGCATGGCGGCCCATAGGCTGCCCGTATGGGCACAGGTGGCAAGGCCTGGACATATCCTTTGGAGGAATCGGTGTCCCGTGCTTGTCCCGCAGGGCGCTGCTATCATGGAGTAAGTTAGCTATAGTTAATTAATTTCATGATGGAGGGTAACATGACAGGACCTCTGCGACCGGACTACAGGAACTGGGTGCCCAAGGGCATGCTCTGGGGCATCGGGATGACGGCGTTGGTTAGCCTTGTCCTGCTCATCGTTGTTGAGATCACTGGTCTGGGACCCTCTGGGGTCATGCACATGGCACTTGCAGTGGCCTTGGCCCTTGCCGCCCTTATCTGCCTCTACGGGTTCATCGTTCTCAGCAGGATGTACCGCGCCTTCGATTACAGCGGCACACGCCAGATGGCGCGGCAGATCATAGAGGGTACGGCCGGACAGCTGCGCATCGTGGACGGTGGCGTGGGGCTCGACGTGGGATGCGGCTCAGGAGCCCTCACCATAGCCGTGGCGAAGCGCAACCCTCGGGCGCGAATGGTGGGGCTGGACCGCTGGGGAAGGGACTATGCCTCGTTCAGCAGGCGGCTCTGCGAGGACAACGCACGGGCGGAGGGCGTTGAAGACAACACGGAGTTCGTGGAGGGCGACGCCATACACCTCGACTTCCCCGATGGGAGCTTCGATGCCGTGACCAGCAATTACTGCTACCACAACATAACGGGCGCGGATAAGCAGGCGCTCCTGCGCGAGACCTTGCGCGTGCTCAAGAAGGGTGGTACCTTCGCCATCCACGACATCATGTCCCCGCGCCGCTATGGAGACATGCATGCCTTCGTGCACAGTCTGCGCGCGGCAGGCTACGAGGAGATCCATCTCGTGGACACCACCCGAGGCATGTTCATGACGCCCAGGGAGGCAAGGTCCCTCTCCCTCGTGGGGTCGTCCCTGCTGGTAGGCAGGAAATAGGGGGGCGCGGCACTGCAGCGCGACCTCGTGCTCGTCGCTTTCCTTCTGTTTGCTTTGCGCCATGTGAATCAACCTCCCGTGATGGGGGATAATCAAGAGGTTGTCCAGCCTTTACAGCTTTGGGAGACCCCTCTATGGCGTCCATGAACGAGAAGGACTACTACGCGATCCTTGGCGTTGACAAGAGTGCATCCAAGGATGACATCCGCCGCGCCTTCCAGCAGAAGGCACGCAAGCTCCATCCGGACGTCAACAAGGCACCGGATGCCGAGGAGCGCTTCAAGGAGGTCTCCGAAGCCTACGCCGTCCTGTCCGATGACGACAAGCGCCGCCGCTATGATGCCATGCGTTCCGGTGCTTCCTTTGGCTATGGGGCCGGTGCGCCACCTCAGGACCCACGAACCTATGGGGGCGATGTGTGGGGATCGCCCTTTGGCTGGGGCTTCCCCTTCGATGGCTTTGGAGGCCGGGCAGGTCGGACGGTCCGCTCACGCTCCTACAACCCCAAGGCCGGTGCCGATGTCATCTACGAGGTGGAGCTCGACCAGGAGGCGGCACGGGAGGGCTGTACGCGTGGCGTCACCTACCAGCGCTATGTGAGCTGCGATGCCTGTGCGGGTCAGGGCTCCGTGCACCGCGAGCATGCCGAGACCTGCCCCACCTGCGGAGGCACGGGCCACATGTCCGTGGACCTCACGGGACTCTTCGGCATCGGCATGTTCGAGATGGAATGCCCCGAGTGCGAGGGCACGGGCAAGGTGGTCATCGATCCCTGCCCGACCTGCGGGGGCAGCGGTCGCGTGCTCTCTGCGAGCGAGGTGGTGGTCACGATTCCCGCCCACGCGCACGATGGCGACGAGGTGCGCGTGTCAGGCATGGGCAATGCGGGCACCAACGGCAGCGAGGCGGGCGACTTCGTGTGCCGCGTGAGCGTGGCGGGGGAGCGCGTGACACCCCGACAGCAGTTTGGCTTCTCCACGCTGGGGTTCGCACTGCCCTTCATCCTACTGGGCCTCATCTTCAATGACCTTGCGTCCATGGCTGGCATCATCGTGGTGCTGCTGCTCTTGGGAAGCTGGTTTGCCTTCCGCGAGGGGGTCAGGCACCCTAAGAGATGGTGGCAGCAGGGCTCGCGTGCCATGGCCGGAGGTGCAACCAACGCGATCTTCTTTGCGCTGCTGTTCGAGTGGATGCAGGGGTGCGTCTCCATGGGCTATTCCGGTTACACCGGCAGATAGGGTGAGCCATGGTGGCGCGTGGCAGTGGATGTACGTTGACGTTTGCTTGGGAGATTGGTGAGATTGGCAGCATCTGAGACTGACTACTACGACATCTTGGGCGTCGACCGTTCGGCTGACGCCAAGACGATAAAGCGCGCCTTCTTGAGAAAGGCGCGCCAGCTGCATCCTGACGTGAGTGACGACCCTCATGCCGAGGAGAAGTTCAAGCAGGTCAACGAGGCATATGCCGTCCTGTCCGACGAGCGCAAGCGTGCCAACTACGATCGATATGGCACCGCCGAGGGCCCCGGCGGCTTTGGGGCCGACTATGTGGACATGTCAGACATCTTTGGTGGCGGCTTTGGCATCAACGACATCTTTGACTCATTCTTTGGGGGCCGGGGTGGCTCCTCGGGGCAGCGCAACGGGCGCACGCAGGGCCGCAACATGGGCATCACGCTGCACATCACCCTCGAGGAGGCGGCGGCGGGCTGCACCAAGACCATCTCCTACGAGCGCCTTGCCCCCTGTGACGACTGCGGTGGTACGGGCGCTGCCGAGGGCGGCCACCAGGCCACCTGCAAGCGCTGCGGCGGCACCGGTCGCGTGGTCGAGGTCCAACGCACCATCTTTGGGCAGATGCAGTCACAGAGCGTGTGTCCCGACTGCGGTGGCACCGGCCAGGTGATCGACAAGCCCTGCGAGACCTGCGACGGCCAAGGTCGCACGCCCTCGCGCGAGACCGTGGAGGTCAAGGTGCCCGCAGGCGTGCATGCGGGACAATCGCTCTCGCTTACGGGCAGGGGCGAGGCAGGCGTACGGGGTGCCACGTCCGGTGACCTCGTGGTCTCCATTGACGTCGAGCAGCATGCCACGTTCGAGCGTCAGGGCGATGACCTCTTCTGCAGGGTGACGGTCGATTCCCTCGAAGCCGTCGTGGGAACCACCGTGAGCGTTCGCGGCATTCTGGCGGACGAGGTCGTGGAGGTCGCCATTCCGGGAGGCACGCAGTACGGGGAACAGATTCGCGTGGAGGGGCGCGGGATGCCCCGTCTGGGTTCCAATGCCCGTGGCAACCTGTTCTGCATCGTGCAGGTGAGCACGCCCCAGGACCTTACGCGCGAGGAGCGCGACGCCATCGCGCGGATGGTGGACGTCCGCAGGGGCAGGAGTGCGGGTGGGGCGTCGGGTCCTGACGCCCGGGCGGGCGAGCGGCGTGGCAACCGGGCGTGGCGCCGCGGGAGGAAGTGTTCGTGAGCGGTGGTTCCGTCGCCTTCGTCAACCTAGGCTGTCGCGTCAACCGCGTGGAGCTCGACGACATCGCGGCGCGGCTCGAGGCCGCTGGGCTTGTCCCCACCGCACCCGCGGCCGCGGACGCCATCGTGGTCAACAGCTGTGCCGTGACGGGCGAGGCCGAAGCAAAGACGCGCAAGACGGTGCGTCGCATGGCGACGCTCGCACAGGCGCCCGAGGTCATCGTCACAGGCTGCGTTGCCAGCCTCTTTGCGTCGGAGCTCTCGGACCTCGCCACCAACGTGACCGTCGAGGCGGACAAGTCGTTGGTGGCAGGGCGCGTCATCTCGCTGGTGGGCCAAGGGGGTGGCGTACCGTCTGCCTGCGAGGGCGTGACGCCCACGGGGCGCACGAGGTCCGCGATCAAGATCCAGGACGGTTGTGACAACCGCTGTAGCTACTGCATCGTATGGAAGGCACGGGGCAGAGGCCGTTCGCTCCCGGCGGTCGAGGTGCTGAGCCGTCTGGACGAGACCTGCGGGCGAGGGGCGCGGGAGGTCGTGCTCACGGGCATCAACATCGGCCGCTATCGGGACGGTGGGCTCGACCTTGCGGGGCTTCTCGACCTCGTCATGGCGCGTTCGGACGTGGGGCGCGTGCGCATCGGCTCCATCGAGCCGCCCGACGTGACGGAGCGGCTGGTGGACGCCATGGCACGCCACGGCGGGCGCGTGGCCCCCTTCCTGCACGTGTGCCTGCAGTCGGGATCGGATGCCACGCTCAGGCGCATGTGCCGGGCCTACGATACGGCGGCGTATCGCCAGGTCGTGGCATACGCACGCGATCGACTGCCCAAGCTCTCGCTGGGGACGGACCTCATCGTGGGCTTTCCTGGCGAGACCGAGGGCGAGTTCGAGGAGAGCCTGGCCTTCTGCGAGGAGATGGCCTTCTCGCACATGCACGTGTTCCGCTACTCCAGGCGTCCCGGCACACCCGCCGCCACGGCGCCCGGACAGGTCGACCCCCGGGAGATGGCACGACGGAGCCGTCGCATGCGGGAGCTGGCCCGTCGCATGCGCCAGTCGGAGGCCGAGCGCATGGTGGGATCCGAGCAGCTGGTCCTTGTGGAGCGCGCGGGCCGCGGTGTGACGGACGGCCTCTTTGACCTGCACCTTGATCCCTCGATACCCGTGGGATCCCTCGTGCGGGCGTGCGTCCGCTCCGTCTTGGATGACGCGAGCCTGCTCGGCAGGCTATCATGAGGGGCACAGACGCTCGTGCGAGAAGGGACCACACGGAATCTATGCAGCCTACCCATGTGAGACTCACCATACCGGATTCCGTTGACCCCCTGATGCTCATGGGGCCGAGTGACGCGCTGCTCAGGCGCATCGAGGGCGCCTTCGATGCCATCATCACCGTACGAGGGGACCAGATTCTCGTGATGGGCGCCTCCGCCGAAGTCGAGCAGGTCACGAGCGTGTTCTCGCGTCTCATCCATCTCGTCGAGCGGGGAGACGTGCCCACGGCCGAGGACGTTGACCTCATCATCGGTCAGGTGGGGTGTGGTGCCCAGGAGGCGAGCGAGAGCGCCTCGAGCATTCTGCTCACATATCGCGGCCGTGCGGTGCGCCCCAAGACGGCAGGGCAACAGCGCTACGTGGACTCCATCGCCGCCAACACCATCACGTTCGGCATGGGGCCCGCAGGCACCGGCAAGACCTACCTCGCCATGGCCATGGCGGTGGCGGCGCTCAAGCGCCACGAAGTGAGCCGCATCGTGCTCACGCGCCCCGTCGTGGAGGCGGGGGAGTCGCTTGGATACCTGCCGGGCACGCTGCAGGAGAAGCTCGACCCGTACGTGCGTCCCCTCTACGACGCCCTCTTCGACCTCACCGACGTCGAGCGCGGCAATGCCCTCATCGAGCAGGGGACCATCGAGATCGCGCCTCTCGCCTTCATGCGCGGACGCACGCTGAACGACGCCTTCGTGATCCTGGACGAGGCGCAGAACACCACGCCCGAGCAGATGAAGATGTTCCTCACGCGCCTGGGGTTCTCGTCCACGTTCGTGGTGACGGGTGACCGATCCCAGCGCGACCTCCTGGGCAGGGGTGGCCTCGAGAGCGCCCGGAGCGTGCTGAACGGTCTGGAGGGCATCGAGTTCGTAGACCTCGATGTGGGTGACATCGTGCGTCACAGCCTGGTGGCGCGCATCGTGGATGCCTATGACCAGGCGGGGATCGCATCACAGGGGACGGGAGGTGCCTTCCATGACGAGTGAGGTCGACGTCTCGTGTGACGAGGGGGTGTCGGCCCCCATCGACCTTCGCGAGCTGGAGGCGGATGTCGCCCTCGTGTTCGCCGAGGAGGAGGTCACTCGGCCCTGTTCCGTCTCGGTGAGCGTGGTCACGGACGGGCGCATGCGCGCCCTCAACCGCGCGTGGCGCGGCCAGGACAGGCCGACCGACGTGCTCTCGCTCGGGTGCGAGCGACCCGATGATCCCGACCTCGCCCCCGGTGAGCCCTGCGAACTGGGAGACGTCGTGTTGGCACCCGCCTACATCGAGCGTCAGGCGCGGGAGTTCGGCACCACGTATGCGGATGAGTTCCGCCTGCTGCTCGTACATGGCCTGCTGCATCTTCTGGGGTATGACCATCTCGACGATGCGGAGGCCGCGATCATGGAGGCTCGCGAGGATGCGCTAGTGGTCAGGATCGCCACGGACGCGCCCATCGACCCCGTGACGCTCACGCGGCATCGGGAGGGTGAGGATCGATGATCCCCGGCAAGAACCCGCACCACCCCTCGTTCCGCAGGAGCTTCCTCTTCGCCTTTCAGGGCTTCAGGAGCGCAGCGCTACAGGAGCGCAACTTCAAGGTGATGCTGGCCGGTGAGGCGCTTGCCATCGTGATGGGCTTCGTGTGCCAGCTCGACCTCGTGAGCTGGGCCATCATCCTCATCTGCATAGCCGTCGTGCTGGCCAGCGAGCTTCTGAACACCGCCATCGAGACCGTGGTGGACCTCGTGAGCCCCGAGTTCCATCCGCTCGCGGGCCGCGCAAAGGACGTCGCGGCGGCAGCGACCTGGGTGACCACACTGCTCGTGGCCCTTGCGGGCATCTGCGTGTACGTGAACGCGCTGTTCTTCCGCTGACCCCTCCCCAGTTTCCCAAGGTAAGGATGCCCATGGACACGGACACAAGCGCCCCCAAGACCCAAGAGTTCCACAGCGGTTTCGTCGCATTGGTAGGGCGGTCCAACGTGGGCAAGTCCACGCTGCTCAATGCCTGCTACGGCGGCAAGATCGCCATCACGGGCCCCGTGGCTCAGACCACGCGCCGCCGCATGAGGGCCGTCGTGAACACACCGGACTCCCAGCTCGTGATCGTGGACACGCCGGGGCTGCACAAGCCCAAGGACGCCCTGGGCAAGGAGCTCAACAGGGCATCGCTCGCCGAGCTCGCGGAGGTGGACATAGCGAGCCTCCTGATCGATGCCACCAAACCGGTGGGCAGGGGAGACGAGTGGGTGGCCCGCCACGTGCAGGAGTCCAAGGCTCCCTACAAACTGCTCGTCATCACCAAGGCTGACCTGGTCGAACCCGAAAAGGCTCAGGCTCAGCTCGAGGCAGGTCGAGGGTTGACCCCCTTCGATGACGCGCTCGTGCTCTCGGCCAAGGAGGGCTTCAACGTCCGCTCGTTCGTGAGCCTCGTGTCAGCGCATCTGCCCGTGGGACCGCGATGGTTCCCCGAGGACATGGACGTGGACATGACCGACGAGGAGCTCGTGGCCGAGTTCGTGCGCGAGAAGGTCCTTCTCAACATGAGACAGGAGGTGCCCCACTCCGTGGGCGTGCTCTGCGATGACATCGCGTGGGCCCACGACGGGCACGCCTCTGTCACCTGCACCATCGTGGTTGAGCGCGAGGGGCAGAAGGCCATGGTCATCGGCAGGAAGGGCACCATGATCAAGCGCATCGGCAGTGCGGCGCGCGCAGATGTCGAGCGACTGCTGGGAGCCAGGGTCTTCCTTGACCTGACGGTGCACGTGCGTCCGCAGTGGCGACGCGACCAGAACGAGATCCGTCACATGGGCCTCACGGTGGAGGAGTAGGCCAAGCTATGGCGGGTCGGCGCACATACCGTACGAGCGCCATCGTACTCGACCGCACGAAGCTCGCGGAGCAGGACCTCATCCTCACGCTGCTCGCGGCGTCGGGAGCCGAGGTGCGCGCCGTTGCCAAGGGTGCCCGCAAGCCGGGCGGACGCCTCGCCTCGCGTGTGGAGCTCTTCTCGGAGACGGACTTCCTGCTGGCCAAGGGCAGGGGGGCGCTGGACATCGTCTCCGAGGCGTCGCTCGTCGATGCACACCAGCGTATACGCGGAGACTTCGCGCGCTTGAGCGCCGCAAGCGCCATCGCCGAGGTCGCCCGCCTCACGTGCTTTCAGGACAGCAAGGACGGCTTTTTGTATCCCATCTGCTCACGCGCACTGGCGGCCGTCGAGCAGGCCGCGGACCAGGAGCATCTCGACCTGGTCGTCGCGACCTACGCCTTCAAGGTGCTGGCCCATGCAGGGTGGCGCCCCGCGCTCGACTCGTGCGTGGCCTGTGGGGATGCGGATGTCTCGTACTTCTCCGTGCGCGCAGGCGGCGTGCTGTGCGCGAGCTGCGCCAAGGACGTGCCGGGTGCCGAGGAGATGGGCCCGGCGCGACGCGACTGGCTCTGCTCCCTCATCGGGCTCACGTTCGATGCGCTCCTGGCATCGGGGATCGACCTCGAGACCTCAACGGAGCTGGTCTCGCTCGCGCACCGGTGGGCCGCCACGCATCTCGACGCGCGCCTGCGCGCCTTCGAGTTCCTGCTCAGCGTCTAGGCTGCCCCTTCCTGAGTCGTATGCAATCTCTCCTCCCGGCTGATGGAGTCGTATGCACTGTTGGGCCGCCATCCGCGATAAACTGTAGAGTCAATAACACAGCTACCTGCGGTTATGTTGAGAGGAGTGCGCAGGCCCCTCCCAAAGAATGCGAACGACTCGGACGGACGGCCCACGAGATTGCGAACGACTCGGACGGATGGCCTAGAAGAGCCGCTCGATGGCCTCGACGATGCCGTTGTGGTCGTTGTCCGCAACGACCAGGTCACAGACGGCCTGCACGCGCTCGTTCGCGTTGCCCATGGCAACGGCCGTCCCCGCCACCTCGAGTGCGTCGAGGTCGTTGTCATCATCGCCGATGGCCACCACGTCGGCACGGTCGATGCCCAACAGCCCGCACAGACGCATGAGGCCGAGGGCCTTGTCGACGCCGCGGGCGGTGCACTCCACCGAGGTGGTCTCCGCACGCTTGAGCGCAAGGGACGTGTCCGCCGAGAGCTGGGCGAGCGTTCTCTCGCGGGCCGCGGGGCTGGGGTGGTAGATGTCTATCTTGATGACGGCGTTGGGATGGTCGGCGACGTAGGCCGTAAGGTCGTCCGAGCAATCCCACTGCCGGCGGAACATGGGCTTGTAGACGCCCACGGCATAGTCCTCGCAGTGCTCGATGAAGCCCGTCTGCGTGACGGAGCGGGTGGTGGTGCTCAGGTGCACCATGGCACCCTCGCGCCCGCCGGCCCCGATGCAGGCCAAGGCCTCTGCATCGGGGATGGGCGTGCTCGCGAGGGGCCTGCCGGCGCGCAGGTCATATACGAGACCGCCACTACAGAGCGAGCCAAGCGAAGCCCAGGGGAGCCGCCCCGCGAAGTCGTTGAGCTCCGCCGGCCCGCGACCGGTGGAGAGCGCGATGGTGACGCCCGTGGCACAGAGGGCCGCCAGGGCCTCGGACGTCTGGGCCGCTATCTGCTTCGTGCTCGTGAGCAGCGTTCCATCCATGTCGAGCGCGAGGAGCTTGGGCCTGTGTGGCATCGGGGAGTCCTTCCTGTCGGCAGCGGACGGGGCGTCGGGTCCCCTGATTATCCACCTTTCTACCCATGCCAAGACATTTTCAAAGAGGGGAAACAGCGAGAAGAGCTGGGCCTACGACACGAGGGTACCGATGTGGACGTCTGCAGCTCCAAACACGCTGTTCACATAGTCCGTCCAAGTCTTGCTCGCCGCTTGTGTTGCCTGCTGATACTTCTGGACGGCGACCGCGTACGCAGCCTGTGCCGCGGCGTAGGACGCCGAGTCGTTGGTCACCTCATAACCGGCCAGTGCCAGTGCGTAGGGACTGTCGGGATCCCTCCACGTGCCTGCCTCGGCATCCCATTCGTCCCCGGCAAGGTCGATGATGTAGCGGGCATAGTCTACCGACGTCATATCCGGGTTGCCATCACTCGGCTGGTCGGGCGCTGTCGGCACATCACCTATCGGACCGTTGGTCACCTTGTCCTTGAGCTTTAATAGCGTCGCAGCATGAGTGACCTGCTCCTTGGCTTCATCGACCTCTATGCCATAGCGCTGGGCGATGTCATCAAAGTCATCAGTGCCGCTATACTGACGCGCGTAGGCACTCACCTCCTCATCGGAAACCGTGATGCCTTGGTTTTTGGCCTCCTCCAGGAGAGCGTTGGTGCGCACTATGCTGAGCACCGTGTCGGCTGTGGGCATGGTGTAGGTGCCGTCATCGTTCTTTGCCGCCTCAAGGGAGGAGCCATACATGATGACCTCTCGGGCACTGATCACGTGCACCACGCCATTATATGTGTAGCTTGCCACGGGGTAGTCGAGCTGGTCTTCCATGAGCGTGGTTCCCGTGAGGAGCGTGGGTTGCTGCGAGGCGATCACGGCATCCTCATCGGCGCGGATCTCCTGCTCGGGCCTGAGCGTGATGGCGCCGCTGAGCGAGAGGGCGACCACGATGGCGGCGCAGGCGGCTGCCACGACGACGCCTGTCACGACGGCAGAAAACATGTGACCATGAGGCGTCTGCTGCGGGGGGAGCGGCTCTGCAGGCGTCGTATACGTCGGCGGCACAGGCACACCGGGCATCTGTGGCATGGCAGGCGGCCGGACCGAGGGCTGCCCGGCTGGAGGTGCGACAGGCGACGACGAGGTTCCCGACGCATCCTGGGACACTTGCTGGCCCAGCCGTGTCCCACACGTCGTGCACACGGCCGATTCGTCGGGTTGTTCGGTTCCGCAGGTAGGACAGCGCATGGATATCATCCCTTCAGATGGACGTCTTTGGGGTACTCCATGCCTACGATACCGCCTCATGGGGCGCCGTGCGCAGCTCGTAACACGGACGTCGCCTGGCACGCAATGTGTGCAAGCTGCGGGTTTGCATGCATGCCGCCCATCCCGTGTGACTTCGCATGACAGGCATGGTACTCTATCCAAGTCTGTACCTCCCACTTGGTGGCCCGCCCATGCCAGGCGGCCGTCCCAGTCCGAGGCGAATCATACGAAAGAGAGGATCCACCATGGCAGTCACCAAGGAGCGCAAGGCCGAGCTCATCAAGCAGTACGGCAAGGACGAGAGGGACTCCGGTTCCGCCGCCGTCCAGGTCGCCCTGCTTTCCGAGCGCATCAAGGGCCTCACCGAGCACATGAAGTCCCACAAGAAGGACTACCACACCCGCCGCGGCCTGCTCATGCTCGTCGGCCAGCGCCGTCGCCTGCTCTCCTACATCAAGAGGCAGGACGTCGAGGCCTATCGTTCGCTCATCAAGAGCCTGGGCATCCGCGACAACATCCAGTAGCATCACATATGGCTATGTGAGGGGCGCCTGCGGGCGCTCCTCTTTCATGACGGCCCGCCTGCAATGGGGCAGGCGGAGATAGCAGAGGAAAAGAAATGGCAAAGGTTACGCACGAGTTCGACCTCTATGGCAAGCACTATGCCCTCACCACAGGCGAGCTCGCAAAGCAGGCTACCGGAGAGTGCCTGGTGTCCTGCGGCGACTCTACGGTCAACGTGACCGTGGTGGTCTCCAAGGAGCGCAAGAACTACGACTTCTTCCCGCTCACCGTTGACTTCATCGAGAAGATGTACGCCGTGGGCCGCATCCCCGGCGGCTACCTCAAGCGCGAGGCCCGTCCCTCCGAGAAGGCCACCCTCACGGCCCGCATGATCGATCGCCCCATCCGCCCGTCCTTCCCGGACGGCTTTCGCAACGAGGTCCAGATCGTGGCCATGCCACTCGTGGCCGATCAGGTGAACTCCGTCGACACCATCTCCATCATGGGCGCCTCCGCGGCGCTCACGGTGGGTGGCGTGCCCTTCGAGGGTCCGCTGGCCGGCGTGCGCATCGGTCGCAACGTCGAGACCGGCGAGTTCGTCGTGAACCCCACCTATGAGGAGCGCGATGCGTCCGACCTCGACCTCGAGCTCGCGGGCTCAGCCACCTTCATCTCCATGCTCGAGGCGGGCGCCCAGGAGATCTCCGAGGAGGACATGCTGGCCGCCATGGCCTTTGGCCAGGAGGCCATCGCGGCCTTCTGCAAGGAGGAGAAGAGGTTCTTTGCCAAGGTAGAGGAGGTGGGCGGCCCCATCGTCCAGCGGCACTACGAGCTTGACCAGCCCGTGCCCGAGGTGCATGAGCGCGTATGGGCGCACTTCGAGGAGATGAGCGCCGCCCTCAAGGACGCAGACAAGCTCTCCCGCATGGGCAGGGTCGAGGACCTGAAGGAGGCCATCCGGGCCGAGTTCTCCGAGGAGGAGCAGGTCGAGTGGGGCCGCGCCATCCCCGTGGAGCTCAAGAGCCTCGAGAAGCACGCCATGCGCACGATGGTCGTGGAGACCGGCGAGCGCGTGGACGGACGCTCCGCCACCGAGGTGCGCCCGCTCATGGTGAAGCCCAACTACCTGCCGCTCGTGCATGGCTCCGGCCTCTTCCAGCGTGGTCAGACCCAGGTGCTCTCCGTGGCCACCCTCGGCATGCTCAACGAGTGGCAGCGTCTTGACACCATCGAGCCGGTCGACGGCAAGCGCTACATCCACCACTACAACTTCCCGCCGTTCTGCACCGGCGAGACGGGTCGCATGGGCAGCCCCAAGCGCCGCGAGATCGGTCACGGCAACCTGGCCGAACGGGCACTGCTGCCCGTGATCCCCTCCGAGGACGAGTTTCCCTACACCATCCGCGTGGTCTCCGAGGTCATGGAGTCCAACGGCTCCTCCTCGATGGCATCCACCTGCGGCTCGACGCTCGCCCTCATGGACGCGGGCGTGCCGCTCAGGCGCCCCGTCTCCGGTGTGGCCATGGGCCTCATCCAAGAGGAGGGCAAGACGGTGGTCCTCACCGACATCCAGGGCCTCGAGGACTTCCTGGGTGACATGGACTTCAAGGTGTGTGGCACCACCAAGGGCATCACGGCCATGCAGATGGACAACAAGGCCACCGGCCTCACGCCCGAGATCCTGAGGCAGGCACTCCAACAGGCGCACGAGGGCCGCATGCTCATCCTCGACGCCATGCTCGACGAGATTCCCGCGCCGCGCACGTCCACCAAGGAGACGGCGCCCTCCATCATCAGCCTCTCCATCCCCACGGACAAGATCCGCGACGTCATCGGCTCCGGCGGCAAGGTCATCCGTGGCATCCAGGACGACACGGGCGCCACGATCGACATCCAGGAGGACGGCACCGTCTTCATCGCCGGCACCGGTGGCGCGGGTACGGAGGCCGCCGAGCGCATCAAGGCCATCGTCAAGGTGCCCGAGATGGGCGAGGAGTACACTGGTCGCGTGGTCAACATCCAGCCCTTCGGTGCCTTCGTCGAGCTACTGCCGGGCAAGGACGGCCTGCTGCACATCTCCCGCGTCGCCAAGGGTCGCGTGGAGAAGGTCGAGAACGTCCTCAACATCGGTGACGAGGTCAAGGTCAAGGTCATCGAGGTGGACGAGAAGGGCAAGGTGAGCCTGGATCGTCTCGACAAGCCCGAGGCTCCCGCCGGTCCCGGCGCGTCCCACGAGCACAACGGTACGCGCCACGCGCGTGGGCATCGTCATCCGGGCGACAGGGGCACGGGCAACGGCTCCGGCCGCCAGCCCCGTCGTCACCACGAGGGATAGGCCTCGGTGTCGCAGCCAGTTCTGCCTCAGTGCAAATACCAGAGGTGAAAAGCAGGGCCGCCCGCCATGTTGGTGGTCCTGTGTGTGCACCACATACCGTATGTTGCCGCAGAAGATCTCTTACGTATGAGGCGTGCGTAGGTACTTCACCAGCGCGATGCACCCCAGCATCATCAGTGCCAGCCCCAAAAGCTCCTTCACATAGGCCATTGCTTGGATGAACACCACATAGGGATCAAAGGCCATGATTGCTCCTCGTCTAGTGGACGCCATACATCCGGGACATTACCGTCCGCTCACGCCTGTGCGAGCGCTGTCACCAGCTCCTCGGTCGTCGTGATGGTGGACCCAAAGCACCGCCGGCAGTGCTCGATGCCCGCCTCCTGCGTGCCGCACAGGAAGGTGCGCGTGGCATCCTCCACCACGATGGTCCCATAGCCCAGGAAGTAGGCATCCGCCAGGGTGTGCAGCACACAGATGTTGGTGTCCTCGCCAACGGCTATGAGCGTGTCCACGCCCAGCTCGCGCAGGGTGAGGTCGAGGTCCGTCTGGAAGAACCCCGAGTAGCGGCGCTTGGGGATGATGAAGTCCCTCTCGCCCGACCCCGCCCGCAGTGCCGGGTTGGGGATGGCCAGGCCCTTGATGCCATGGTCTCCCCACAGGTCAAGCTCACGGTCGAGTCCGGGGATGTGCTGGTCGCAGCAGAAGATGACGGGCAACCCCACCGCGCGCGCGGCGTCCACGACCCTCACGGATGCCCCCACGAGCCCCTGCTCGGCGGGGTCTTGGGTATAGAGCGTGTCCTCGCCCTTGGTGACCAGGACGTCTATGACGAGGAGAGCGGTCCGTGCCTTGTCCAGCCTCATGGGTGGCCTCCTTGCGCAGGGCATCGGGGTTCGGATGAGACCATCCTACCGCTCGCCGCCTCTGCTGTCACAAGCCGAAAGCAGCTGCTCACAAACGGCGTGTCCGCCGCCCGGGACGTACGTCCATCCGCCGCTTTCCCGTTGTCCCCCTACCCCTCGAGAGCCTATCTTGGGCGCAGGGGAAAATAGAGTGCATGGAGAGGGGATGGCATGTTCGATAGGCTGTTCGAGCCGGTGACCATCAACGGGATGGTGGTGCCCAACCGCGTGGTCTTCGAGCCCATGGGCAACTACTATGCGGAGCTGGACGGCAACGCCAGCGCGCGCGACGCGGCCTTCTATGCCCGCCGTGGCCAAGGTGGCTGCGGCCTCGTGCTCACGGAGATCTGCTCCGTGATGGATGGGGCGGGGCGTGGTGACGCCCGCAACCTCCTTTTGGACGCGGATGACAAGATCCCCAGCTTCAAGGCCATGGTGGATGTGGTTCACGGAACGGGCGCCAAGTTTGGCCTGGAGATCTACCATCCCGGCTGCCAGGGCACGCCTGCCCTCGCTCCCGACGGTATCCTGGCGAGCCCCTCGGGCCAGGAGTCGAAGCTCACGCATGCGCTCACACGCGCCCTCACGCACGACGAGGTGCTCGAGGTCATCGATGCCTTCATCGCCGCAGGCGTCCGCGCCCAGAAGGCCGGCTTCGATGCCGTGGAGCTGCACTGCGCCCATGGCTACCTGCTCTGCCAGTTCCTCTCGCCCTACACGAACCACCGCGATGACGAGTTCGGGGGCTCTCCCGAAGGCCGTGCGGAGATCGTGCGGCGCATCATCCGGGGCATCCGCGAGCGGACGAGTCCCGACTTCCCCATACTGGTACGCCTCACGGCTGACGAGTACCTGCGCATGGTGGGCATCGACGACGGCATCACCCTGCCACTCGCCGTGGAGTACTGCAGGCTGTTCGAGGTCTGGGGTGCCGATGCCCTCGACATCTCCGCGGGCAACTACGAGACCATGAATTGGGCGTGGGAGCCCGTCGGCTTTGACGAGGGCTGGAAGTCCGTCAACGGCAGGACCATCGCGGCCGCGGTCGGCATCCCCGTCATCGCCTGTTCGGTGGTGCGCCATCCCGAGACGGCCATGGACCTCATCGAGGGGGGCGTGGCCCTGGTGGGATCCGCCCGCCAGTTCTTTGCGGACCCCGACTGGTCGAACAAGGTGCGCGCTGGCAGGGCGGACGAGATCCGCCCCTGCATCAGCTGCATGCGCTGCATCGAGAGCCTCATGGCCGCGCACGAGGACCCCTACACGCCCATGGTCTGCTCCGTGAACCCCGAGGCCGGGCGCGAATGCGACCTTGCCCCCATCGAGCGGGATGGGGACGGCAGTCCCGTGGCGGTGGTGGGCTCCGGCCCCGCAGGGCTCGTCGCGGCGATCGTGCTGGCGCAACGGGGCTACAGGCCGGTCGTCTTCGAGAGGGACTCCCAGGTCGGGGGCCAGCTCGTGCTGGCCGAGCGCCCGCCCAAGAAGTGGCGCCTCGGCTGGCTCGTCCGGTACTACCAGTCCCAGCTTGCCAGGTGGGACGTGGAGGTTCGCACCAGCACGGCGTTCGACGAGACCGCACTCGCAGAGCTGGCGCCCCGGGCCGTCGTGTGGGCGGCAGGCTCCGAGCCCATCAGGCCCGCGTCCATCGAGGGGCTCGATGACCCCCGCGTCCTCACGCCACCGGAGGCCATCATGGCTGACCCCGCCATCTCGGGCGAGCGCGTCTGCGTGGTGGGGTCCGGCATGACGGGCATCGAATGCGCCGAGATGCTCGCTGCCCAGGGCAATCACGTGGAGCTCTACGAGATGCTCGACGAGATCGGCCCGGACCTCTTCTTCCAGAACAGGATCGACATCATGGGGCGGCTGGGCCAGACGGACGCCAGGATGTTCACGGACACCCGGCTGACGTCCGTCTCGGACGGGTCCGCGGCGTTCGAGAGGGCGGACGGGACGACCCTGACGGCCACCTTCGACCACCTGGTGCTCTCGCTGGGCACGGAGCCGATGCCCGTCCCGTCATGGTTGCGCGAGAGCGGCATCGCCATCGCCGAGGCGGGGGATGCCACGGGTGTGGGGAGGATTCAGGAGGCGACGCGCACGGGCTACGATGTGGCGCGGGCGCTCCTGGGGTAGCCTCTCACGCTGGCATGAGACGGGCGAGGGGCCTCGCCGTGTGCGAGGCCCCTCTTGGAGACATTGCATAAGACCATGGCAGAGCTTTGTGACCAGCGGCACCAAGGCTACAATGGACTGGATTAAGGGAACCAGAAACGGCATCGGCACCCTTGAGGGCCGAACAAGTGGATAGCATGGCGGCTTTATCGCACTCAGAAAGGAACCACGGCTCACATGGCAAAAGGCAACACTCCCCTGAGGATCATTCCTCTGGGCGGACTCGACGGCATTGGCAAGAACATGACGGCCTTCGAGTACGGGAACGACATGATCCTCATCGACGCGGGACTCATGTTCCCCGATGACGACCAACCGGGCATCGACCTCGTCCTGCCCGACTACACCTACGTCCTCGAGAACGAGCAGAAGCTGAGGGGCATCCTCATCACCCACGGTCACGAGGACCACATCGGCGCCCTTCCGTACCTGCTCGCGGACCTCACGCGCAAGGTGCCCGTCTACTCCAGCAAGCTCACGCTGGGCTTCATCGAGAACAAGCTCTCCGAGTTCAGGATCAATGCGCCCAGGTTCCGTGAGGTGCAGAACGGCACCCATCTCAACCTGGGCTCCTTCAGCATCGACTTCTTCTCGATGACGCACTCCATCCCGGCGGCGCTTGGCATCTACATGCGCACGCCCGCAGGGTCCGTCATGCATACGGGCGACTTCAAGCTCGACCAGACGCCCATCGATGGCGTGACGCCCAACTATCAGGCCATCTCGCGCTTCTCCACCATGGGCATCGACCTTCTGCTCTCTGACTCCACCAACGCCACGCGTCCGGGCTTCACGCCCTCCGAGGCCGCCGTGGGCCCATCGCTCAGGCACATCATCAAGAACGCCACGGGGCGCGTGTTCGTGGCCTCGTTCTCGAGTCACATCCACCGACTCCAGCAGGTGTGCGATGCCGCCTGCGCGGTGGGTCGCAAGGTGGTCGTCACGGGCCGCTCCATGGTCAACAACACCAAGGTCGCACGCGACCTGGGCTATCTCAAGATCTCCCAGGATGACATCATCGACGCCTTCGACGTGCAGGACATTCCCGACAACAAGATCGTGGTGCTCTGCACGGGCAGCCAGGGTGAGCCCATGAGCGCCCTTGCGCGCATGGCCACCGGCGACCATCGCTCGCTCACCATCACGTCCTCTGACACGGTCATCATCTCCGCCACGCCCGTTCCCGGCAATGAGAAGAGCGTCCAGAACATCATCAACGCCCTTTCCAAGATTGGCTGCACGGTGTTCGACAAGTCGAGCACGCTGGTGCATGTCTCAGGTCATGGCAGCCAGGAGGAGCTCAAGCTCATGCTGGCTATGACGCGCCCACACTACTTCATGCCGGTGCACGGCGAGGCCGTGCACCTGCGTGCCCACGCCACGCTGGGCGAGCAGATGGGCATCCCGCGCGGCCGCATCTTCATCGCGGACAATGGCGATGCGCTCGAGATGCGTGGCGGCACGGTCAAGTGGGGCGATCCGGTGGAGTCCGGCGTCGTGTACGTGGACGGCCTCTCCGTCACCGACGGCGACCCCGTGGTCTTCCGCGACCGTCAGAAGCTAGCGAGCGACGGCATCGTCACCTGCGTTGCCACGGTCTCCAGTCGCGGTGGCAAGGTCGTCGATGTGGAGCTTTCCATGAGGGGCGTCTCGTTTTCCTCGGACGGGCTTGTCGAGGATGCCCAGGATCTCGTGAGGCGCACCGTCTCCCAGAGCTCCCAGAAGGGCGGCGCAAACACAGACACCCTGCGCAAGAACGTGCGCAATTCCCTCACCAACTTCCTGTGGAGCAAGACCCACACCCGTCCCATGGTCATACCGGTCGTCATGGAGGTCTAGCGACGCATGGCCGCACAACGCAGAACAAACGCAGCACAACAGGGAAAGCCAAGGAGGCAGGCTTCGCCGGAGCCCACTCCCATCAGGGGGACGGTGGTGGGCGACCTCGTTGGCGTGGGGCTCATAGTCGCCTCCATAGCCATGATCGTGTCCGTCGTCGCCCCCTCGAGCGCGGTGGTCACACGGGCCATGGGTCAGTTCCTCGAACTCTGCTTTGGCGTGGGGGCCATCCTCTGTCCCATCGCCCTCATCGTCGTTGCGGCGACGTTCTTCGTGGATGATGACGGCCCCATCTCGGGCAGGATCGCCCTTGGGCTCGTGCTTATAGTCCTTGCCATCCTGGGCATCCTTTCCATCAACATGTCCCTTGCCGATGCCCATCCGGATGCGGTGCTGGTGCCGGAGACCGTCGTCGCGCGCGGCGGGTATGTGGGCGGTGCCATCGCATGGGGCCTGCTGGTCTCCGTCGGCCGCATCGTGGGCAACGTCATCCTGGTGGGCGTGGTCGTCGCCGGCATCGTGGTATGTGGCTTCTCCGTCTCCGATATGGTCACGCACCTGCGTGATGCCCTGCGCACCGTGCGCGACGCCCACGAGGACGCCCGGGCGCGACGGGAGGGGTTACGCTCGATGACGGCATCCGAGCCCGCTGGTGCCGATGCCGCTGAGGTACCCTTTGAGGGGGATGGGGCCACGGCTCAGAAGATGTCCTTCCTAGGCAACCGCACGACGACCGTGCTGAGGCGCAATCGCGACGCGGCTGCCACGGCGGATGGTATGGACGAGCAGGCCGCGCCCACGCACCTGCTGAAGCGCAGGCGTCATCCCGACCTTGACGTGGACGTCGCGGAGCCGGCAGCATCCGAGACGGCCCAGGCCCCTGCGGCCGAGGCGGAGCCCCATGCCAACGTGCCCGACTTCCTGCAGGACGCAGTGGTCGGCAAGACGAGGCGCCGTCGTGGCACCAAGCGCACGACAGGCCCCAGCACAGGCATGTCCGCAGCCTGCGAGACGAAGGTCGCGCGGGCGCAGACCGTGCCCCGCCCCGGCGACGAGACGGACGGCTATGGGCTCCCGTCCTTCTCCATGCTCTCGTCCAACCCCAACAGCGCGGCAAGTGCCAGCTCACGCGAGGAGCTTGACACCACCAGGATGCGCCTGCAGGGCACGCTCGAGGAGTTTGGCCTCAGGAGCCGTGTGGTGGACTACGTCTCGGGGCCGCTCGTGACCACCTTCCGCATCGAGATGGGGGAGGGGGAGCGGGTCAACAAGATCCGCAACCTCGAGGATGACATCGCGCTCACCCTGGCCGCCGAGAAGGTGCGCATCTTCGCACCCATCCCCGGAACCTCCTACGTGGGCATCGAGATCCCCAACAGGACGCGCCAGAACGTGCACCTAGGCGACGTTCTGCCCTATGCCAAGGGAGGTCCCCTTGAGGTGGCCATCGGCCGTGACTCTGCGGGCAAGCCCGTCATCGCGGACATCTCCAAGATGCCGCACATGCTCGTGGCCGGTACGACCGGATCGGGCAAGTCGGTCATGATCAACTCCATGATCATGTCTCTGCTCATGCGCACCACGCCCAAGCAGGTGCGCCTCATCATGATAGACCCCAAGCGCGTGGAGTTCTCGGCCTATAACGGCCTGCCCCACCTGTATGTGCCTGTGGTCACCGAGCCACGCCAGGCGGCGAGCGCCCTAGCGTGGGCGGTCTCAGAGATGGAACGCCGGCTCAAGGTGTTCGCCAAGGTGGGCGCACGCGAGATCAAGAGCTACAACAGGATGTGCGTCTCGGGCAAGCTCGCCGAGATGGACAACCCACCCGAGCCCATGCCCTTCCTCGTGGTCATCATCGACGAGCTCTCCGACCTCATGATGGTTGCGGGCAAGGACGTGGAGGCCTCCATCGTGCGCATCGCGCAGCTGGCACGCGCCGCCGGCATCCATCTGGTCATCGCCACGCAACGCCCCTCGGCCAACGTGGTCACGGGCCTCATCAAGTCCAACATCGACAGCAGGGTGGCCCTCAAGGTGTCCTCGGGCATCGACTCGCGCGTCATCCTGGACGAGACCGGAGCCGAGCGCCTCCTGGGCAACGGTGACATGCTCTTCAAGGACCGCGGACTCTCGCCCAAGCGCGTGCTGGGTTGCTACACCTCCGACAGTGAGATCAACAGCGTGGTGGACTTCATCCGCGGTCAGGCGGAGCCGGACTACCATGAGGAGATCCTCACCCAGGTGGTCCCTGGTCAGCCGGGCGCAGGCGACGCCCCTGGCGGCGACTTCGAGGAGACGGACGACCCTCTCGTGTGGGAGGCCGCGCAGATCGTAGTGGAGTCTCAGTTGGGGTCGACTTCGGGACTTCAGCGCAGGCTCAAGGTGGGTTATGCTCGCGCGGGTCGTATCATGGACATGCTCGAGAGCAAGGGCGTCGTCGGGCCACCCGATGGCTCCAAGCCACGTGAGGTGCTCCTCGACAAGGAGGGGCTTGAGGACCTGAGGGCACAAGAGGCAACGTATCAGGAGGTGTAGTCCTGTGGCTCGTCCACGCTTTAGCGAGATGCTCGTCGACCGCCGCCGCAGGCTGGGCCTATCCGTCGTGCAGGCGGCCGAGCAGCTGAAGCTCAAGGAGCAGGTGCTCATCGCCTTTGAGGATGGCGACTTTGGCAACATGCCCAAGAGCGGGTATGCCCAGGGCATGCTTTCCTCGTATGCGCGCTACCTGGGACTCAACCCCCGCGTGATCACCCAGCAGTTCTCGTCCGACCTGCATGCATGGGAACGGGAGGTTGGCCGCAGCAATCGCAGGGACCGTGGCGCTGCCGCAAGTCCCACGGGTTACCAGGGCAGCCGAGGCCTGCTCCCCACGTCGGGCGGCTATGCTGGTGACCTCGATGACTACGCGACCACCTCGCCCGCACGTGTGAAGGGCGAGGAGGGGGGCGTCTACGAGGCGGCGCGCCGCCGCTCCCGCACAGGCGAGCGGCGCTACACGGGACGCGACGTCACGCGCGAGCAAGAGCAGCGCAGGGCCTCCCAGTATGGCCGCACGCGCACGCGCCAGACGCGATCCGAGCGTGCGCGCCGCAACGACGTGCCACTTGCGCCCAGCGCGGGCGGGCGCATCACACGCCGTGAGGTCACCCCAAGCGACTTCGAGGATGACCTGCGCTACGGCACCGCCAGCCCCTACGAGGCGGCATCCACTGCCACGGGCCGGCGTTCCTCGCGCAACATCGTGCGTGTCGATAGGCCCAGGGTGCGACGGCGTGCGGGGGCAAACCGCGGTCGTGCAGGCCAGTCTGACCCGCGCAATCGTAGGGTCCCCTCAGGCATCCTGGGTGGGGAGACCCGCCGTCTCGTGATCCTCACCTTCGTCATCGTGGCCATACTCACGGCCATCATCATATTCTCGGTGAGCTCCTGCGCGAGTGGTGCGCAACGTGACGCGCGCGGAAGCTCGGTCGTAAGCACCACGCAGACAACGGCACAGACGTCATCCAGCCAGAGCACGCAGAGCACCTCGAACCCCTCCGACTCCACGGGCGATGCCACGGACCCAACCGACCAGACCTCCACGGAACCCACGGAGGTCGAGGTCTCCGTTGCCAGCGGCGGCGTCTCGTGGGTGGAGATCAAGTGTGATGGCAAGAGCGTCATGGCACAGCAGGTGACGGGTCCGTGGGATCAGAGCTATACCGTCACGCAGTCCATCACCATCCATGTGAGCAACGTCTCCGTGGTCACGGTCTCCAAGAACGGAGAGACGCAGAGCTTCGAGACAAAGGCCTCCGGGCTGGGCACCATCACCATCCAGGGCACCCCTGCCAGCACAGACGGCTCGGGAAGCGGCACGGGATCCTCCTCGGACTCATCGAAGGGCACCTCGGGAGGCTCTGGTGGCTCCGGCGGATCGAACGGCAGCTCGTCCTCGGGCACAAGCGGCAAGGGGAGCTCCTCGTCCTCATCAACGGGTGGCTCGACCAATGGCAAGGGCACGACCTCCAACTCCGGTTCGCCGGGTGCCACGGGCAAGAAGAGCTAGCCACATCGCACGACCACCTACCAGGAAGGGCGCATCATGGCCAAAGAGTCCAGCTTCGACATCGTCTCCGTCGTGGACCTGCAGGAGGCTGACAATGCCTATCAGCAGGCCGCACGCGAGCTTTCGCAGCGCTACGACCTCAAGCAGACCGGTGCCACCATCAGCTTCTCCAAGCGGGACGCCACCTTCACGATAGGCGCGCCGTCGGAGTTCGTCTGTGGCCAGGTGCGCGACATGCTTGGCTCAAAGCTCGCCAGACGCCAGATAGATCTCTCGGCACTCGACTGGGGCGGGGTCGAGGCTGCGACCGGCGCCTCGGTACGGCAGTCGGGCACCTTCGTCCAAGGCATCGACAAGGAGACGGCAGGGCGCCTCTCCAAGGATGTGCGCGCCCTCAAGCTCAAGTGCAAGGTAACCATCGAGGGAGACAAGCTCCGGGTGAGCTCCCCCTCGCGCGACATGCTCCAGCAGGTCATCTCCATGCTAAGGAACGCTGACTATGGCCAGCCCCTCCAGTTTGCCAACTACCGATAGCACGTTGGGCACCTGCCTGTTCGTGACGCTTGGCTGTGCCAAGAACGAGGTGGACACCGACCGCATGCGCGCCCTGCTGTTGCAAGGTGGCTTTGGCGAGGTCACAGAGGTCGAGGATGCGGACGTCGTGCTCATCAACACCTGCTCCTTCCTTGCCGCCGCCACCTCGGAGTCCATCGAGGCGACACTCGAGCTCGCGGACGACGTGAAGGACGGCGTGCGCTCGCGGCCCATCATCATGTGTGGCTGCGTGCCCTCGCGCTACGGTGCCGAGCTGCCCGATCAGCTTCCCGAGGTCGCCGCCTTCGTGCGCGCCGACGAGGAGGACGGCATCGTGGGAGTCGTCGATGACGTGCTCGGGATTGACCGCGTCCGCCGGGAGGTGGCGGGAACCAGCATCGGAAGCAGTACGAGCCTGCGCACCGTGGAGGGCACGAGTGCCTACGTCAAGATCTCCGATGGCTGCGACCGCTACTGCACGTTCTGTGCCATTCCCTACATCCGCGGGCACTACCTCTCCCGCCCCGCGCCGGAGATCCTCGCCGAGGTCGCCTCCCTCATGGAGGGTGGCGTGCGCGAGGTGGTCCTCATCGGGCAGGACACGGGCATCTGGGGCAGCGACCTTGACGACGGGACGAACCTTGCGTGGCTGCTGCGCCAGGTGGCCGGGATCGTGCGCCCCCACCAGGGGTGGGTGCGTGTGCTCTACCTCCAGCCCGATGGCATGACAGACGACCTCATCAGTGTCATTCGGGACACGCCCGAGGTACTCGACTACATCGACATCCCCATTCAGCACTGCTCCGGGCGCATGCTCGCACGCATGGGACGGTCTGGCTCCGAGGACGAGCTGCGTGCGCTCTTTGCCCGCTTGCGCCGCGAGATCGATGGCATGGTGCTGAGGACCACGGGACTCGTGGGCTTTCCCGGCGAGACGGAGGAGGAGTTCGAGGGACTACTCGACTTCGTACGGGAGGAGGAGTTCGACTACACCTCCGTCTTCCCGTACTCCCGCGAGGAAGGCACGCGTGCCGCCCACCTTGACGGCCAGGTGGGCGAGGGGGACAAGCTCGATCGCGCACAGCGTCTCCTGGACGTCGCGGAGCAGTTGGGCTTCGCCGCCACCGCCAAGCACGTGGGCGAGGTCACCGATGTCATCATCGATGGCGTCGAGGAGGGCGAGGAGGGGACCGAGCTGATTGGACACGCCTGGTTCCAGGCACCCGACTGCGACGGCGCCGTACACATCGAGGAGGGCACTGCTACGGTGGGTGACGTGCTCAAGGTGCGGCTGGTCGATTCGTTCTGCTATGAGCTCGTTGGCGAGGTCGTCAAGGGTGGAGGAGGCAGCTGATGGCTCACAGGGGCATATGGACGCTGGCCAATGTCGTGACCTGCGCCCGCGTGGCGCTCGTTCCCGCATGGCTCCTCGTCGCCGAGCTTGCCGTGACGCCGGGGTCGTGCCAGGGCGCCCTCTGGATCGTGACGGCAATCCTCTTCATCCTGCTGTCCCTCACGGACAAGCTCGATGGCTATCTCGCAAGAAGTCGCAACGAGATCACCGTGTTCGGCAAGTTCCTTGACCCCATCGCGGACAAGCTCGTCGTGGTGGTGGCGCTCGTCTTTCTCCTGCAGGTTGGCTCGGTGCGTGCCGTGGTCATCCTCGTCGTCGTGGCACGCGAGTTCCTGGTGTCGGGGCTGCGTATGGTGGCGGCATCTGCGGGCGAGGTCATCGCCGCCAGCAACCTTGGAAAGTGGAAGACGGCAACCACGATGGCATCCATCGCGGGCCTGCTGCTGGGCAATGCGCTCCGGGCATTCCCCTTCCCACCCGGCCTCCTCTACACGGAGGCATACGGCCGCATCCTGGCGGCCACATGGGCATTGATGGGCGTATCGCAGGTGCTGCTGTGGATTGCCGTCGCCCTCACTGCCTGGTCGGGCGTCGACTACTTCATGAAGGCCTGGCCCTACCTGTCTGCCTCCGAGGAGGACACCGATGGATAGGGGTGATGTCTCATGCAACAACGAGGACGTCCTTGCGCGGGCGCAACGGGTCGTGAGCGCTGCGACACGCGACGGTCGCACGGTGGGTACCGCCGAATCATGTACGGGCGGTCTCGTGTCCGGTGCGCTCACGGCCATTCCGGGCAGCTCGCTCGCCGTACGCGGTGGCATCGTCTCGTATGCCATCTCCGTCAAGCACGAGGTGCTGGGGGTCGAAGGCGCCATCCTCGACGAGCCCTCCATCGGTGCCGTCTCGCGCGAATGCGCCGAGCAGATGGCGGCCGGCGCCCGCAGGGTGCTGAGGGCCGATGTGGCCATCGCGACCACGGGCATTGCCGGACCGGGGGGTGCCGAGCCGGGCAAGCCCGTTGGCACGGTCTGGTTTGGCGTGGCGTCCTCCCGGGGCGAGCGGAGCGAACGCCATGTGTTCTCGGGGGACAGGGGCACGGTGAGGCGCAAGGCCGTGTACGTTGCGCTCGGCCTGCTTTGTGACGAGTTGTTGAAGTCCTAGGCCTGCCGCTTGGCCGCCCCCTCCGTGCGCAGCCGCCGCGCCCCGTCGCTGTGCGCAGGTGCCTGCCGACGCCATTGTCAGGCGCGACGTTGTCATGCAGGCTTCAGCATTTCTTGGCAAGCATGCCGCCAGTGACGGCTGCTACCATTGTGCCGTTCGATTGACACCGAACGACTGTTCGCATATGATGTCTGTGCATCCCAGGACAAGGAGACGGCATGGCACGTAGCAAGGGCACCCCACGTGAGGTTCACGAGAAGACCTATGGCGAAGAGCGCGACAAGATGGTCTCCGCCACCACATCAGAGATTGAGAAGAAGTTCGGCAAGGGGTCCATCATGCGCTTTGGTGACGGTGGTCCGACGATGGAGATAGAGGCCATCCCCACAGGTTCGTTGGCGCTCGACGCCGCACTGGGCATCGGTGGCGTCCCGCGTGGCCGCATCGTCGAGATCTACGGCCCCGAGTCATCGGGCAAGACGACACTTTCCCTGGAGATCCTTGCCGAGGCGCAGGCCATGGGTGGCGTCGTCGCCTTCATCGACGCAGAGCACGCACTCGACCCAGGCTATGCGGCACGCATCGGTGTGGACATCGACGAGGTGCTCATCTCTCAGCCCGATACAGGTGAGCAGGCACTTGAGATTTGCGACATGCTCGTGCGCTCCGGTGCCATAGACGTCGTGGTCATCGACTCCGTGGCCGCCCTCGTTCCCCGTGCGGAGATCGAGGGGGAGATTGGAGACACGACCGTTGGTCTCCAGGCGCGCCTCATGAGTCAGGCCCTCCGCAAGCTGGCGGGGTCACTCTCCAGGTCAAACACCACGTGCATCTTCATCAACCAGCTGCGCGAGAAGATTGGCGTCATGTTCGGCAACCCCGAGACCACGCCCGGTGGGCGCGCGCTCAAGTTCTTCTCATCGGTGCGCATGGACATCCGCCGCACAGACTCCATCAAGAGGAACGGCGAGAACGTCGGCAACCGCGTGAAGGTCAAGGTCGTCAAGAACAAGGTCGCCCCTCCCTTCAAGCAGGCCGAGTTCGACATCATGTATGGCACGGGGATCTCCAAGGAGGGTTCCATCCTCGACATGGCAGTGGACTACGACATCGTCACCAAGTCAGGCTCCTGGTTCACCTATGGAGAGGAACGCCTGGGTCAGGGGCGCGAGGCCGTCAAGGAGTTTTTGGCGACCAACCCCGACCTTCGCGATGAGATCGACCACAAGGTACGCGTCGCCTGCGGTCTCGAATTGGGTGACGAGCGTGTGGGCGAGCCTGTCGCCGATGGCGATGCCACCCCAGAACCCGAGCGCACGGAGTAGGCGCGCGGCATGGCGCCGTCCGCCCATCAGTCGGGGCTCGCATGGAGCGTCTCGCTCCCCGAACGAGGGGCGGGCACCCCTTCCCTCGGAGGGCAAAAGCCTCGTGCGACCATCGCCGTGACGGCAGCCGACGGCTCCATCGAGGAGCTTGCCGTTCCGTTGTCCGTTGGCAAGGCGGCCAGAGGTCGTCGGCGTTCGGGGGAGTTCGCCCCCACATCGCGCACCGAGCTGGTCTCCATGCTCAGACGGCTCCAGGAGGCCAAGGCACGCGATCGTATCGCGGGCCTCGTAAACAGGCGCGACTACTCAAGCCATGAGCTGAGGGAGAAGCTCTTGGCTGACGGCTATTGGAAGGGCGCCGTCGAGGCGTGCATCGCCCGCGCGATCGAGGCGGGCATCGTCAATGACGCCCGCTACGCCGACGTCTTCATCCGCTCTAAGGCATATGCCGGATGGGGGCGCTCCCGCATCGAGCGCGCCTTGGCACAGAAGGGCATCGAGCCTGCCGATGTTCCCGGCTGGCCCGATGCCTACCTTCCCGATGAGGGGGAGGCCGAGCGCGCCTATGAGGTGGCGGCGCACCGCCGCTTTACGGGCGGGGATCCCTATGCCAAGGTCGTGCGCTTCCTGGGCGCACGCGGCTTCTCGCTCGACGTCGCCCATGCCGTTGCCTCCCGGCTCAGAGACGAAGGTGCCCTCTGACCCATTGCCGGCCCCTGCGGCGCACCGTCTGCCGCAGCGATTTGACAGCAGTCCAGCCAGCACATACGATGGCTATGTTCTCCGAGTCGTCTCACGCATGCGCGCCATGCGTTTGTCTATTCTGTCAGCATTGCGTCCAGCTCTTCATACGCAGGTACTTGCAGCAGGCTGCGTCTCGGATGACGGGTTCCGCCTCTCATGGGACGGTCTCCTGAACACATGGACAAAGCATCTGAGGAGTAAGCATGCCAATCTACATCATCATCGGGGTCGTGGGACTCCTGGTAGGCGCGCTCATCGCCTACCTCGTTGTCTCCAACGGCAACAACTCAAAGGTTCAGCAGGCAAACCGGGCATTGGACGATGCGCAGGGCGAGGCGAAGCGCATTGCGGCGGACGCCGCGCGCGATGCGGAGAACGCCAAGAAGACCGCCCTCGTGGAGGCCCGCGAGGAGATCCTTCAGCTCAAGCAGCGCTCCGAAGCGGACGAGAAGCGTCGCAAGCAGGAGCTTCAGGATCTCGAGAGGCGCGTCATGCAGCGCGAGGAGTCACTCGACCGTCGCAATGACGCGCTGGATCGCAAGGAGCACCAGCTTTCCAGCATGCAGGGCCAGATAGACAGGCGCAAGGGCGAGATCGATGGCCTCTATGCCAGGCAGACCTCCGAGCTCGAGCGCATTGCAGCGCTCACCAAGGAGGAGGCACACCGGGAGTTCATCGAGCGTGTGCGCGCCGACTCCGTGCGCGAGGAGGCACAGATCCTGCGAGAGAGCGAGCAGCGCATGCGTGCCCAGGCTGATAAGACGGCGCGTGAGATCGTGTCCACGGCCATCCAGCGCTGTGCCTCCGACCAGGCGGGCGAGATCACGGTGACCTCCGTGCACATCCCATCCGATGACCTCAAGGGTCGCATCATCGGTCGCGAGGGCCGCAACATCCGCACGTTCGAGCAGGTGTCCGGTGTCTCGCTCGTCATCGACGACACGCCCGAGACCGTCGTGCTCTCCAGCTTCGACCCCGTTCGCCGCGAGACCGCACGCGTGGCCCTCGAGAACCTCATCGCAGACGGACGCATCCATCCCGCGCGCATCGAGGAGCTGTACAAGAAGGCGGAGACCCTCGTGGGCGAGCGCATCCAGGAGGCTGGCGAGCAGGCCACCTATGAATGCGGCATTCACGACCTGCACCCCGAGGTCGTCAAGACCTTGGGTCGCCTTCGCTACCGCACGTCCTTCGGCCAGAACGTGCTCAATCACTCCATCCAGGTGGCACAGCTCTGCGCCATGATGGCCGCCGAGCTCGGGCTTCCCGAGGCGCCTGCCAAGCGTGCCGGCCTCCTGCATGACATCGGCAAGGCCATCGACAGTGACGTGGAGGGACCACATGCCGTCATCGGCGCCGACCTCTGTCGTCGGTATGGCGAGAAGTCCGAGATCGTCCATGCCATCGAGGCGCACCATGCGGACGTCGAGCCCAACACGGTGCTCGACGTCCTCGTGCAGGCCGCCGACGCCATCTCTGCCGCACGTCCCGGTGCGCGCCGTGAGAGCGCCGAGACCTACATCAAGCGCCTCGAGAAGCTCGAGGAGATCTCGAACGCCCATGAGGGCGTCGAGCGCACCTATGCCATGCAGGCCGGTCGCGAGCTGCATGTGATGGTTCAGCCCGAGAGGATCTCCGATGCCCAGGCAACCGTGCTCGCGCACGACATCGCCAGGCAGATCGAGGACGAGATGCAGTATCCCGGCCAGGTGCGCGTCGTGGTCATCCGCGAGTCCCGCGCCGTCGACATCGCCAAGTAGCCTCCGATGTCTGGGGCGGGCTCACTCGAGGGGTTCATCTCCGCCATGGGCGGGGAACGTGCGCTCAGGGTGGACGAGAACCTGGGGGATGGCTACGTGCGCCTGAAGGTCTCCGAGGCCGAGCGACGCCAGGCCCAGCAGGACATCCGCCACCTGGAGGACATCGTCATCGAGATGCTGCGAAACTCCCGTGACGCGGGGGCTCGCAGCATCTTCGTGTCTTCCTCGCGTGAGGGGGGCATCCGCACCCTCACGGTGATCGATGATGGCGCTGGCATCCCGTCGGCCCTCCAGGACCGCATCTTCGATGCGCGTGTGACCTCCAAGCTCGACGCCCTGCGCACGGACCGGTGGGGCGTCCATGGGCGCGGCATGGCCCTCTACTCCGTTCGCGAGAACGTGCTCTCGGCACGCGTGGTGTGCTCGGCCCCTGGCCAGGGATCCTCCATCCAGGTGCTCAGCGACACGAGCGCCCTTTCCGAGCGTGCCGACCAGTCCAGCTGGCCCATCATCGAACGTGATGACGAGGGCGTCCCACATGTCGTGAACGGCCCCCATAACGTCATCCGGACCTGCGTGGAGTTTGCCCTCGAGGAGCGGGGGGAGTGCCGTGTGTACCTGGGCTCCCCGGCAGAGATCGTGGCGACCCTGGTCAAGGTGTCCCAGGGACGCATCGATCCCACGAGCCTGCTCTTCGTGGATGACTTCGGCACCCTGGGCTGCGTGGAGCGCTTCGCCCTCGCCTCGGACGCGTACGACCTGCTATCCATTGCCGCGTCCATCGGCCTGGAGGTAAGCGAGCGCACGGCCCATCGCATACTCTCGGGCCAGATACGGCCCCTGCGCGACGTCCTTGCCTGCCGCACGCACGAACCCTCTGGCCGAGGACACGCACGCTCGTCGGTCAACCTCGCGCGTGACCAGCGCCACCTGCATGTCTCCAAGGATGACCTGGGCGAGTTCTCCCGCGCGATGGAGCGGGACTTTGCAAGGCTGGCGGAGCGCTACTATCTCAGCTTGGAACGTGAGCCACAGGTGAGTGTGCGTTCGGGCAAGATTACGGTCACGTTCTCCGTCATTCAAGATGATTGACTTTCCCATATGCTGTACCATACAGAAAATGCTCGTCATGGGCCACAAACGAAGTACCGCGCATGCAGACATGCGTATGCGGCAAATGGGAGTCACACATGGATTTTCTCAAGGTGTCGAGCAAGTCATCGCCTGCGTCGGTCGCAGGTGCCATTGCCGGCATGGTCAAGGACGGCGTGCCCGTCAATATCCAATCCGTCGGAGCGGGTGCCGTCAACCAGGCAGTCAAGGCGATTGCCATCGCGCGCGGCTTTCTCATCCCGACGGGGGTGGACATCTCCTGCGCACCCACCTTCTCTGACATCGAGATCAATGGCCAGACGCGGACGGCCATACGCATCGCCATCTACGTGCATCGCATTACGCCTCAGGCCGCCATGGTCGAGCCGACGGATCCCACGAGTGTGGTCGCCTAGTGCCTGCGTATGACGTCCTGGCAGGGAGGACCTACTTCGTGAGGACCTTCGGCTGCCAGATGAACCTCCATGACTCAGAACGCGTGAGCGGCCTGTTGGACTCCTATGGCTGCAACCTGGTCGACGAGCCGACCGAGGCTGACATCGTGGTCTTTATGACCTGCTCCGTGCGCAGGAAGGCGGACACGCACCTCTACGGGGAGGCGACGAACCTTGCACGGCTGCCCCAGGCACCGGGAGGGCGACGCGTGGTGGCCGTAGGCGGCTGTGTGGCGCAGCGCGAGGGGGAGCGGCTGTGCGACCTCATCCCCAACGTCGACGTGGTCTTCGGCACCAGTGCGCTCTCGTCCCTGCCCCATCTTTTGGCCGCGGCCTTCGATGAGGGGGTGGGTCATGTGCAGGTCGACACGCAGGAGGAGGGGAGAGGCTTCTCCACGGAGCTTCCGTCCCGCCGCGCGCACGAGTGGCATGCCTGGGTGCCCATCATGACAGGGTGCAATAACTTCTGCACGTACTGCATCGTGCCCCATGTGCGCGGGCGCGAGCGCAGCCGCAGGCTGGAGCGTGTGGTGAGCGAGGTGTCCGCCCTTGTGGGGGATGGCGTGCGCGAGGTCACGCTACTGGGCCAGAACGTCAACTCCTACGGTCGCGACCTGTATGGAAGCCCCCGCTTTGCGGAGCTGCTTCGCGAGGTGGGTGCGACGGGCGTCGAGCGTATGCGCTTTACGTCCTCCAACCCCAAGGACCTCTCGGACGAGACGATTGCGGCCATGGCGGACGTGGGGGCGGTCATGCCTCACCTGCACCTTGCCGTGCAGAGCGGCTCCACACGGGTGCTGCGCGCCATGAGGCGCACCTATACGCGTGAGCAGTACCTCAGGCGCGTGGCGGCACTGCGCGCCGCCATCCCAGACATCGCCCTCTCGACGGACATCATCGTGGGCTTTCCCGGCGAGACCGAGGAGGACTTCGAACAGACGCTCTCCCTCGTACGGGAGGTGGGCTTTAGCTCGGCCTATACCTTCATCTACTCACGGCGCCCCGGCACACCCGCGGCGCGGATGCGGGATGACACCCCTCGTGAGGTCATTCAGGGACGATTCGGCCGTCTGGCACGGGTGGTCGAGGATTGCGCCCTCGCCGCCAGCCAGAAGGAGCTCGGTGCCACCATCGAGGTGCTGGCTGAGGGCAGCTCCAAGCGCAACGACCACATGATGGTGGGCCATGGCCCCAAGAGCCAGACGGTTCTCTTCGCCCTGCCCGAGGGACATGCGTGCGACGAGTACGTGGGCAAGCTCTGTGACGTGCGGGTGGATGACGCCCGCCCCTGGTTCCTGCGTGGAACGCTCGTGGGGAGTCCACGGTGACATCCCCCGGCCCCATCGTGGCCATCGTTGGCCCGACCGCGTCAGGCAAGAGCTCGCTCGCCGATGCGCTTGCCATGAGGTTGGGGGGCGCCGTCATCTCCGTGGATGCCATGCAGGTGTATCGCGGCATGGACATCGGCACGGCCAAGACGCCTCCTGCCGGGCGCGAGGCTCCGCTCCTCATGGTGGACGTGGCGGACGTGCGCGAGGACTACTCCGTCCAACGCTTCCAGTCCGAGGCGCGCGCATGCGTCGACGTGCTGCTGTCCCAAGGGCAGGTTCCCATCCTCTGCGGCGGTACGGGCCTCTACCTCGACGCCGTGATAGACGAGGTGTCGTTTCCCCAGGGCAGGCGTGGCAGTGAGACGCGCTTGAGGTGGGAGCGGATGGCCGAGGCGGAGGGTGCCGAGGCACTCCATCGGGAGCTTGCCATGCGCGACCCCAAGAGCGCCGAGCTCGTTCACCCCCATAACATGCGGCGCGTGGTGCGTGCCCTCGAGATGCTCGACGAGGGTGTGAGCTATGCGCGCCAGCACGAGGGTCTCAGGCAGCGCACCCCCCATTACCTGACGCAGCTGTATGCCATGATGCTGCCACGTGCCGTGCTGTACGAGCGCATCGATGCGCGAGTCGATCGGATGTTCTCCCAGGGACTCGTCCAGGAGGTCGAGAGCCTCAGGGCGCAGGGGCTCACCGAGGGCATGACGGCTGGGCAGGCCATTGGATACAAGGAGGTGCTCGCCGCCCTGAGGGGCGATTGCTCCCTGGATGAGGCTCGCGAGCTCATCAAGCGAAGGACGCGCCACTACGCCAAGCGTCAGCTCTCTTGGCTCAGGCGCGACGGGAGGGCGCGTCCCCTCGATGCGACGTTGCCCCCTGACGAGCTGGTGGGACAGGTACTGTCTGGGATCCAGACATCCCGGGACGCCTGCCGCAGGAGGAGCTGACCAAACTGTGGAAGGGTGACGCATGGCTCGATTCAAACCTCGGTCCACGGCACCGGTACCGGAGCGCGCACTCCTGGTGGGCGTCGACCTTGGCACCGCAGCGTGGCCCCTCAGGGACTCGATGGCGGAACTCGGCCGCCTGGCGGTAACGGACGGGGCCGTCGTGGTGGGACAACTCACACAAAGGCTTCGGAAGCCCGTGTCGCGCACCTTCATCGGCAGCGGCAAGACCGAGGAGCTCGTGCGCATGGTACGAGCCCTTGACGTTGACGTAGTGATATTCGACGATGAGCTGACTCCCTCCCAGCAGACGAGCCTCGAGCGAATCGTGGGAGACTCCGTCAAGGTCATCGATCGCACGGCGCTCATCCTGGACATCTTTGGCAAGCACGCCACCACGCATGAGGGGCGCCTGCAGGTGCAGCTGGCACAGCTGCAGTATGTGCTCCCGCGTCTGAGGGGCATGTGGAGTCACCTGGTGGGAGAGCAGGCACGCGGCGGCATCGGCAGCCGTTTCGGCCAGGGCGAAAGCCAGCTGGAGATCGATCGTCGTCTGGTACGCGACCGCATCTCGCACCTTCGCCGCGAGCTCAAGGAGCTGGACAAGCGACGACGCATGCAGAGCAGGGCGCGCTGGGACTCGGGAATCTACCGGGTGGCCCTGGTCGGCTACACCAATGCCGGGAAGTCCACGTTGCTCAACCGTCTGACAGGTGCGGACGTCTATGCCAGAGACGAGCTCTTCGCCACCCTCGACCCCACCACACGCTCGCTCGACCTAAAGGCCGGTCGACGCATCACCCTGACGGACACGGTGGGGTTCATCCAAAAGCTCCCGACGAACCTCGTGGAGTCGTTCAAGTCCACGCTGGCAGAGGCTCGGGCCGCCGAACTCGTGCTGAAGGTTGCCGACGCGAGTGATCCCAACTGCGAGCGACAGATCGATGCCGTCGACGCCATTCTCGCTGACATAGGTGCGGCGGACATCGCCTCGGTGGTCGTGTACAACAAGTGCGACCAGCTCGACCGCGAGGTGGTACATGGCATGGAGGCACTGCACCCAGATGCGGAGTTCGTCTCGGCGCTTACGGGGACGGGGACGGATGGCCTGCTGTATCGCATCGCACGCGAGGCCGCGCGCGGCGACGTTACCATCACAAGCCTCATCCCCCACGACAAGGGGCTGCTCGTGAAGCTGGTTCATGAGCGCGGCCAGATCGTGCGCGAGCGTTACGAGCAGGGCGGCCTGCTTGTGACGGCCCGTGTCCCTAGGCGTATGGCGGACACGCTCGAACCCTATGGCGTGAGTGACGCAGGGGAGGCGCAAGGGCGAGTGGGGGCCTAGAGGAACAGGCTCAGCAGGAGCAGCATGGGTTGGTGCAGCACATAGATGGGCAGGGCATGCCTACCTACGAACTCAAGCGGCCTCAGGCCCACCGAGTGCAGGAACGCTGGGAAGCCATGGGCGCCGAGCGAGGCCCCGATGCCTGCGCCAGCGAGAAAGAGCAGCGAGTAGGGGAGTAGGGGGTAATAGTCCCCCGAGGCGAAGTGCGGCCCCGGAAAGCCCAGGGGAGCGAGGTAGGGTGTGGCATAGAGCTGCCGGGGCAGCTGCAGAACGAATTGTCCCACACCCACCAGCCCCTGGGGAACGCGCAGACAGGCGAGGAAGAGTGCCATGAGAGGGATCGAGCACAGCCAGGAACGGCGGCCCCTGAGGAGCCCTGCCGACCTGAGCAGTGCCGCAACGAGCGTGGACGCGCCCATGCAGAAGATGATGCCAAAGCTGATGGGCGTGTCCACGGCAGCGATGGTGGTGACCCCATAGATGAGCGCGGCAACCACCAGATATTTGCCGGCACGCCTGTAGTTGTCCCGCGAGAGGGCGCACATCATGCCGGCAATGAAGAGAAACGTCCAGCCGATTGACGCACGCCACACGTCCTCGAAGGGCGAATGGAACAGGGGGAGCGTGCGCCCCCTCAGCGTCACGAGATCGTACGAGAGGTGAAAGAGCACCATCGACACGACGGAGCACCCCCTCACGGTGTCGATGAGGCGCAGCCGCGACGAGCGCCTCGGCTGCGGGGCCATCCGCAGCCTAGGCAATGGTCCTCATGAGTGCGACGACCTTACCCAGGATGATGGGATTCCGTACGTAGATGGGATCCATCGTGTCATTCTCCGGCTGGAGGCGGATGCGACCCTCCTCCCGGTAGAAGGTCTTGACCGTGGCGGAATCGTCTATGAGAGCCACGACGATCTCGCCATCCTGGGCATCATGCTGCTCGCGTACGGCAATGATGTCACCGTCGAGAATCCCCTTGTTGACCATCGATGTGCCATGGACCTTCAGCAGGAAGGAGCTGCCGCTGCCGACGACACTGGCGGGGAGCGTGAGCTGATCCTCCACATTCTGCTCGGCAAGAATGGGGGTGCCTGCGGCGACGCGGCCGATAAGGGGAAGGGAGATGGTTCCCTCGCTCACATGCTCCTCCACCGACGCAAGCGCTTGTCCGCCGGGCAGGTCGTCCTCAACCACCTCAATGGTGCGCGGCTTCTTGGAGTCGCGCTTGATGAGGCCACGCTCCTGAAGGACCTTCAGGTGCATATGAACCGTCGAGGGCGAGGCCAGCCCCACGGCCGTGCCAATCTCCCTCACCGAGGGCGGATAGCCATGTTCGGTGGTGTAGGAGCAGATGAAGTCGTAGATGGACTGCTGTCTCTTGCTGAGCCTGTCCTTGGCCATTGGTCCCCCTCGTCCCCGTGACTAGGTAGCGTAGCAAAAATACAAACACATGTTCTCTCTTTGCTTGACAGTGAGTGTCGTTGTCCCTATAGTAGCACATATGTTCGCAGTACACGTGTTCTTTTGGCAATTGCTGTCGCGTGGTCTTGGTATACCAGTCTCGTACACACGCCGGGAGGGGAGTAAGCCATGCAGTCCTACAGACGCATCCAGAACGGTGTCGCAGCATTTCCCATCGCTGGCACGGCAGCGCTCAGACCTCGGCAGCACCGTGGTCTCGTGATGCTCGAGGGCGGTGCCACGGCACAGCGCCACCTCGCCGATGTGCGTGTCAGGCGCGAGGGGCGCCTTCGGCCGCACACGCTTGTCCTTGGGGCCCTTCTCGTCTGCGTCCTTTCCGTAGGCGCACTGATCCTTTCGGGCATCACATCTGCAGCCGCCGCACAACAGGCGCTGGATCGGGCAGACACCGTAACGATAGCGGTGCGGCAGGGAGACTCCCTGTGGAGCATCGCTCATGAGCATGGCATTGCCGGAGTCGATGACGGACGTATCGTCTCTTGGATCGAACAGCACAATGGGGTCTCTGCTGACGGGCTTGTGCCCGGCCAGAAGCTCGTCATCCCCACCTCCACAGCATGATCACAGTCACGGCCCTATCGCATAGAGGATTGCGGTTTGGTCACGTAGAAGGCTGAGCCGCGTGATCCTGTGGTATCCTCCATTTGTACATATATGAGGAGGAGTATGCGCTGTCCCAAGTGTGGTTGCGAGGAGTCGAAGGTCGTCGACTCTCGCCCGTCCGAGAACAATGACGCCATTCGCCGCCGCCGAGAGTGCATCAGGTGTGGTACGCGCTTTACCACCTACGAGCGTCGCGAAGAGATGCCCATCATGGTCGTCAAGAAGGATGGCCACAAGGAGGCCTTCGATCGCACAAAGATCATGCGGGGGCTCATGGTGGCCACCATCAAGCGCAACGTTCCGCTGGAGCGGCTCGATGGTCTCATTGACAGCATCCTCAGTGAGCTCAGGGACTCCGGCACGGTCGAGGTGAACTCCCAGGAGCTGGGCAAGATGGTCCTCCAGCGCCTCGTTGATATAGACAAAGTTGCCTATGTGCGCTTTGCCTCGGTTTATCGCGACTTCAAGGACATTGACGAGTTCGAAGAAGAGCTACGGAGCCTCATCAATGGGTAATGACAGGATCTCTCTACCTATCAAGCGCCTCGACCCGTCGATCGAGCTGCCCTCCTATGCCCATGCGGGCGATGCCGGCCTCGACCTGAGGGCAAACGAGGACGTTGTCCTCAGGCCCCTCGAGCGGCGCCTCGTCCCCACGGGGCTTGCCATAGCCGTCCCCGAGGGATATGCCGGCTTTGTGCAGCCGAGAAGTGGCCTCGCCTTCAAGGAGGGCCTTTCTATGGCCAACACCCCCGGCCTCATCGACGCGCACTACCGCGGGGAGCTCAAGGTGTGCGTCGTCAATCTCGACGCCACGCACGACATCACTATCACCAGGGGCGAGCGCATCGCCCAGCTGGTCATCCAGAAGGTGCCCGAGGTGTGTCTCAGGGAGGTCGGCGAGTTGGATGAGACGGACAGGGGCACGGGCGGCTTTGGTTCCAGTGGCGTCTAGCTTCAAGACGCCAGGTGCTTGAGGCATCGGGGATGCCTCCTTTTTTTCGTTCGCGTGCCCATGACGGCAGGTACAGAAGGGGAGTTTCATGGATTCGTTCTTTAAGGTCAGCCAACGGGGGTCTTCTACCGGCCAAGAGGTACGGGCCGGCCTCACGACCTTCCTGGCAATGTCGTACATCATCGCGCTGAACCCCCTCATTCTCTCGAATGCGGGCGTTCCCATCTCCGCAACCATCACCAGCACCTGCTTTGGCGCCGGCATCATGACCATCCTCATGGGCATCTTTGCCAACCGCCCGCTCGCGCTTGCCTCTGGCCTGGGCATCAACTCCATGATCGCCGTTGCCACGACGACGCTCTGCAACGGTGACTGGCATGCCGCCATGGGCGTCATCTTCGTCGAGGGCGTCGTCATCCTGGTCCTGGTGCTCTGTGGTCTCAGGCAAGCCATCATGGATGCCATTCCCATCTCGCTGCGCCATGGCATCTCGGTGGGCCTCGGCCTCTTCATAGCCATGATCGGCCTGGCCAATGCCGGCATCATCACGGGGGACGGCAGCACCATCCTCGCCCTGGGCAAGGTCACGAGCCCCGCCTTCATCCTAGGTGTCATCTCCATCGTCGCCACCATCGTCTTCGTGGCGCTCAGGTTGCGTGGCGCGCTGCTGCTGGGCATCATCGTCGCCGTCATCTGCGGCATCCCCCTGGGGCTCATCCAGGCTCCCCAGGGCATGCTCTCGTTGCCGGACTTCTCGAGCTTTGGGGCCCCGTTTCAGGCGGATGCGAACGGCACCATCGGCCTCCTCAAGGTCATGACCACCCCTACGCTGCTCGTGCTCGCATTCTCACTCATGATGTCCGACTTCTTTGACACCATGGGCACGGCGATGGCCGTGGCCAAGCAGGGCGACTTCCTCGAGGAGGATGGCAGCGTCAAGGACATGTGCACGATCCTGATCGTTGACTCCTGCGCCGCATGGGTCGGTGGCCTGCTCGGCGCCTCCTCCGTCACGACGTTCGTGGAGTCCGCGTCCGGCGCGGCCGACGGCGGCCGCACGGGCCTCTCGTCCGTGTTCGCAGGTGTCCTGTTCCTCATCGCCGCGTTCTTCGCACCTGTCATTGCCGTCATCCCCGGCGCAGCCACCTGTGGGGCCCTTGTCTACGTTGGCTACCTCATGCTCTCCGAAGCCCTGGAGATCCAGTGGAACGATCTGCTCGAGGGCCTGCCATCCTTCCTGATCATCGCGGGCATTCCGATGACGTACTCCATCTCCTCGGGCATTGGCCTGGGCTTCATCGCCTACGTGGTCGTCGCCGTGGCGACGGGCCAGGTGCGCAAGGTCAAGCCGCTCATGTGGGTCGCCGCGCTCGCGTTCCTCATCTACTTCCTCGTGTCGTAGCGGGACGTAGCCAGGAGCCATACAAGAGGGGAGGGGGCAGACGCCCCCTCTTCGTCTGCACACAGGTCCGGGGCGACTGAAAGGCACATACCCTAATGGGTAGCATTCCAGTGACAATTCATGCCATGAACGCTCTCTCTAGAAAGGTCGTTGTGAGATGTCCGAACAGCAGAAGGATCTGGTCATCATCGGTGGTGGCCCCGCGGGGCTGTCCGCCGCCATCTATGGGGCCCGTGCGCTTCTCGATGCCGTCACGCTCGAACAGGAGGCGGTCGGCGGCCAGATCATCCTTACGAGCGAGGTGGATAACTATCCCGGCGTGCCGCACACGGATGGCTTCTCGCTGACGGATGCCATGCAGAAGCAGGCCATCGACCTGGGCGCCTCCATCAAGATGGGACAGGTGGCCTCCCTTGCGCGCAAGGAGGATGGTTCGGGGTTCGTCGTGGAGACACCGGAGGGCACCTATGACACCAAGACGGTCATCATCTCCGGTGGCGCCACGCCACGCCATGTTGGCTTCGAGGGCGAGGAAGCCTTCGGGGGCCACGGCGTCTCATACTGTGCCACCTGTGACGGCATGTTCTATAGGGGCAAACAGGTGTTCGTCATCGGTGGTGGCAACTCTGCCGCCGAGGAGGCGCTGTTCCTCACGAAGTTTGCCGACAAGGTGACCATGGTCGTCCGCAAGGACCATCTGCGAGCCCAGGCCTCCGTGGGCAGACAGATCGAGGAGAACCCCAAGGCCAGCATCCGCTACAACACAAGCGTCACGAAGGTCGCTGGCGATGTCCTGCCGAGGGACATCACGTTCCGCGACACCGTGACCGGCGAGGAGTCCACGGAGACCTATGACGAGGGCTCGTTTGGCGTGTTCGTGTTCGTGGGCAGGGTTCCCGCAACGGGGCTTGTGAGGGGCCTCGTGAAGCTGGATGACCACGGCTATGTCATCACCAACGACCGCATGGAGACCTCCGTGCCGGGACTCTTTGCGGCAGGCGACATTCGGCAGAAGTCACTGCGCCAGATCGTAACCGCAACGGCTGACGGCGCCGTCGCGGCCACGAGCGTCGCCTCGTACCTTGGGCAGCCCATCGAGGGATAGATCCGAAGGGTGGAGATGAATCGTGCGAGGTCTCTCGGTCGATCTGTCCCGCGTGCTGGCTCATGTCCGCACGCGGGACCTTTTCAGTGGCAGAGGCAGGCACGACCAGCGCCGTGTCTGGGACGCTCCAAGGCACACCAATGACCCCATATCGGTCTCATATAAACCATGATAATATATCTTATGTAAAGTAATAAATGAGACGCCCCATCTGCCGTACCCTACCGTCTCGGTGTGTGCTCGGTCGCCAACGAGCTTCGGCAGAGGCGCCAGACATGGTCCTGTATGCTGTCCTCGGCGCGCATGTCCATGATGACGAGCAGGTCATCCAGCGCCTGCAGGCGCGTGTCGCCATTGGGTACGATCTCCGTCCCGGCACGGTACACCGTCACGATCATCGAGCCCCTCGGCCAGTCGATGTCCCTGAGGCACCGGCCCTCGAGCAGGCTGCCGGCACCCACGGTGTAGTCGTGCAGCACCTTCTCCTTCTTATGGCGCACGCGTGGGGTCTTCGCGGTGACGTCCAACAGATTGCCCAGGAGCCTCTCGTAGAACGGATCCGTCCTGGTGATGTTGGCGACGACATACGCCACGATCGATACGATGGAAGCTGCGAGCAGCGAGTCCATGCTACCCGTGAGCTCGAACGCTAGGACGACGCCCGTGACCGGGGCGCGCACCACCGACGAGAACAGTCCTGCTATGCCCAACACCATGAAGTTGACGATGTACATCGCATTCATGGAACATGTGTTCGTAAGAACGTTACCATAGACCGCTCCCGCGAGCATGCCCATGACGCATAGGGGGAAGAGCGTGCCGCCCGGGGCGCCTGACGCAAAGCACATTGAGGTGAGGGCGTACTTCCCCACCAAGAGGAGCACGAGCGTCAGGAAGGGCACCATGGTGGGGTATTTGAGCAGTTCGACAATGGCATCCCCGCCGTCAAGGAGCAGGGGCGCCGCGAACGCGGCGACGAGCGTGAGCGCGAAGGGCAAGGCGAGCCTTCCCCCATAGGGAGCCCTGGCAAGCACCGTGCCATAGAGGCCCTCGTTGAGCAGGAACATCCCCCTGTTGTGAAGGGCGCCCAGAAGCCCCATGACCAGGCCCATGAGCAGGACGAGCACATAGTAGACGTGCGGGAGGTCCTGGACGAACGCGAGCCGGAGCACGGGCCGCACCCCCAGCACCTGGGACACCAGGAAGTCGGCGGACACGGCCGATGCCATGGCGGAGATGATGAGCGAGGGCGTGAACTCCTTGTGTATCTCCTCGATGGCGAAGAGCGTGCCGGTGAGCGGCGCATTGAAGGCGGCACTCATGCCTGCGGCAGCCCCACAGGTCACGAGCAGGCGCTCCTCCCCCCTTCCGCGGCGCAGCAGCCTTGAGATGGCCTTGCCACCCATGCCGCCCAGCTGAATGGAGGGACCCTCGCGTCCCAGGGAGAGTCCGGAGAGCGCCAGGAGCGTCCCCTCCGTGAACTTTGCCGCCAGCACACGATGCCAGGGCATGTCAAGCTTGCCCATGACCTCGGCATCCACCTGGGGGATGCCGGATCCCTGCGTATAGGGCTCCCAGCTGACAAGCTTGGCCACAACCAGACAGCACGCGGCCATGAGGGCGATGAGCCCTGCGAGGGCCATGGGGTGTGCCTGTGCGAACGGGATGATGAACCTGAGCGTGCGCTCGGCCAGCGTCAGGCACAGACGGTAGAGCGTGACGATGCCGCCGGCGGCAAGCCCCACGAGGACGCCCTCCCATACCATGTCGAGCTGGAAGCGACGCGAATTCCGCCTGCTTACCTGGGCGCGAGCGTCCGTCTTTATCGCCTGCGTGGTGCCCATCCCCCATCGCGCTTGCCCCTGCCTACCCCACCTGCCACAAGAGGGGGACGAACCCCGTTCGTCCCCCTCGTATCATAGCGATTCATGCCGCGCGGCCAAAGCCCGCTTAATACGTGCCGCCTCCGATGAAGGCGTACACCGTGGTGATGCAGACGGCACGACCGGGGCTGGGAGCATGGATCATCTTGTTGTTACCAATGTAGATGCCCACGTGTCCCGTGCTCGGGAAGACGAGGTCGCCCACCTGGAGCTGGCTCTTGTCCGTCTTCCAGTCACCCGAGGCCTTGAGGCTGGCAATCATCTGATAGGTGGTGCGCCCACGCTTGCCGCCATAGCACACGTTGACGAGACCGGAACAGTCCACGCCACTCGCGCTCGTTCCACCCCACACATAGGGGACGCCAATCATGGCATAGGCGGTGGAGACGCCACCGCCGGCGCTTGCGCTGCTGGATGTGCCCTTGCTGCCACCACCACTGGATGATGGTGCGGACTGTGGCTTCGAGGTCGTGGGCTTCGAGGTGGTCGTGGGCTTCGAGGTCGTGGTAGCCGTGCCGTTCGATCCGCCATTGCTGGGATTGCTGCCATTGCCGCCCTTGGACCCATTGTCAGAGCCATTGGAGCCGTTCGAGGTGGGGGCGGCATTCGAATTGTCGCTGGAATCGCTGGAGTCGCTTGTGGGCTGCGCGGCATTCTGCGCCTCGGGCGCCGTGGCGGTACCACTGGCAAGCTGGGTGACGGTGGCCGCGGCCGTGGACGGCTCGGTGCCGTTCTCGTTGGCCCCGGCGACCTCGCTCGCGGCCTCTTGGGCCAGCTGCTGCTGGACCTCCGCGCTCAGGCTGTTGTAGTAGTCCTGCGCCTTGGCAACCTTCTGGTTGTACTCGTCGATCTGGGAGTTGATGCTGTCGATGGTCTGCTGCTGACGTGCCTGCCTGGCCTCGAGGTCGCTCCGCTCGCTCTTGAGCTGGGATTGCAGGGTGGTGACCGCGGAGATCTTCTCCGACTGGGCATCGCTCATGCGTGTGGCGTAATACACGTTGGTGACGAAGTCCGAGAAGCTGTCTGACCCCGCCACGATGTCCATCAGAGAGATGCCACCGCTGGTGTAGGAATCGTGCACGTTCTGGCTCAGGTCATCCTTGGCGACGTCCAGCTGCTGCTGCGTGTCGTCGATCTTGGACTGGTTCTCGTCGATGTCATACTGCGTGTTCTCAAGGTCAGAGGAGGCGGTTGCCAGCTTGTCCTGGAGATCGCTCAGGGAGCTGGTGAGGGACTCGATCTGCTGTCGTGCTGCATCGAGGTCGGACTGGGGGTCGGCATAGGCGACAGGGGCGGCACTTGCGAACATGAGTGCGGCGGTGAGACCACATGCGACGGCACGACGTGCGACGGACTGAAGATGATGGTTGGTTATCAAGAACGTCCTCCTTTCGCATAACGCTAAGAATTTTAGCTGTTACTGTCCCCTTCTTCACGCGCCTTCATAGAATGGACAATGGCATGTGAAGGGGTTGTGGTGAACGCCATGAGGTGCACCCGTGCCCCCTACCCCACCTGAATGAGGGTGAAGACCTCCTGGTCGAACTCCTTGGAGATGACGTCACGCGGGTTGAGGTAGGCAAGCTCCAGGATGAAGGAGAAGCCCATGACCTCCGCGTTGGCCTGTTCGATGAGCTTGGCGGTGGCGACGCAGGTGCCGCCCGTGGCCACGAGGTCGTCCACGATGAGCACCCTGTCGTCAGCATCGAGGGCATCTTGGTGAATCTGCAGTTCGTCGGTACCGTATTCGAGCTCGTAGCTCTGGGAGTACACGGCACGGGGGAGCTTGCCGGGCTTGCGTGCGGGCACGAAGCCGGCACCCAGCCGGTAGGCGACGGGGGCACCGATGAGGAAGCCACGTGCCTCGGCCCCAACGACCTTGGTGATGCCGATATCTCCGAAGTGGCTGACAATCTTATCGACGGAGGCATGCAGACCCTCCGGCGAAGCCATGAGCGGCGTGATGTCCTTGAAGATCACGCCCGGCTCGGGATAGTCGGGGACGTCGACGATATACCTCTCAAGATCTGTAGTAATGGCCACGTTCGTTCCTCTCGCGCTCTCTGGTCCTCTTGCCGCCCTCCCCCTCGCTCATCTGCGAAAAGGCGGTGGATATCTGACGACGCAGCAGAATGTCGCGCACCTGGGCAGTGAGCGAGAGCATCTGCTGCATGGCATCGGCAAACTGTTGGCGGTTCTCCGGGGTGTCCTCCATCTGCACACCGCCACCCTTTCGGGCAAACACCACAAGCGCCTGCTCGAACATGGCGCTCTCGCGGTTGGCGGCCGTCACATACTGACGCAGGTTCTTGGGGCCAATCCCAAAGTGGCGCAGCCGGTCACATGTGCGGATGAGGGCGAAGTCGCGTCCATCCACCAGATCGCGCCCATGAGGCGAGCGCTTGAGGCCGATGAGCCCCGCCTCGGCAAGCTCGCGCACAAAGCTCACGGGCGTGCCAAGCAGCTCGGGCATGCGGTCTATGGGATGCAGCCTCGAGGTGGTCTGGGTGTCCTCCTGCGGTTCGACATCACTCAAAACGGCCCCAAAGACGCCGTTCTTCTCGTTATCGAGCTGTTCCTTGATGACCTGCAGGGGCAGGAAGCGGTTCTTCTGCAGGTACAGGATGGTCTCCAGCCGGCGAACGTCAGACGGGGAGTACAGACGGTACCCCGAGGGCGTGCGAGAGGGCTCGAGCAGCCCCTCGTCCTCGAGATAGCGCACCTTTGAGATGGAGAGGTCAGGATACTGCCCCTGCAGGCGCTTCACGACCTTTCCTATGGTGAGGTACCTGGCATCCGCCATGAAGGCTAGTCCTCGGTTTTGATGCGTGCGGCCTTCCTGTTGGCATGGAACACCATGCGGAAGGTGCCAATCTGGACGGTGGAGCCATCACGAAGCACGGCCTTGCTGACGATTGCGCCGTCCACCCACGTGCCGTTGAGCGAACCGAGGTCCTCGATAGTGGCATAGCCCGACCCCATGCCCGAGAGGTCGATGCGGGCATGGTGGCGTGAGACCGTCATGTCATTGAGGAAGACCGCATTGGCAGGGTCGCGCCCCACCGTGATGAGGTCGCCATCGAGCTCGAGCACGGAGCCCGTCTGGGGACCCTTCACGATGGCGAGCGTCGGATACGCTGGTGGGACGGAAGTCATGAGATCGGGCGTCGTGGCATCGGTGGCAGGAACCCTGAAGATCTCCGTGGCATCCATGTCTGCCTTGTTGCCATTGGACTGCATGGGACGTCTCCCCTTTCGACTATGTCAACAAAACCTATGATAGCGTTCCTATCTGCATGCCACACAGCTCAACTCCACATGTGCGCCCTTGGGCAGACGTGAGACCTCCGCGACGCTACGTGCGGGCGCCGGCATGGCAAAGTGACGCGAGAAGCACTCATCCACCACCGGAAGGTCATCAAGACTCGTGAGGAGCACCGTTACCGTGGCAATGTCATTCAACGTGCAGTCGCACTCCTCAAGCAGCAGTGACGTGAGCTGCAGGGCACGCTCGAGCTCGGCCCGCGTGCCACCCTCCACGAGCGTGCCGGGATCGTGGACATCGAGACCCAGCTGACCTGCGGTAAAGATGAGGCGGCCGGCCGTGGTGCCAGCGGAGTAGCTGCCCTCGGCATCGGGAACGGCAGGTGCGTTGATGGCATACTTCATTGGTCATCCCTCTCGCAGGGACGCGCACGCTGGTTGGTGGCATAGACCAGACGCTCCAGCGCACTCTCGAGCACCTCGCGGGGACAGGCAAGGTTGAGGCGCACAAACCCCTCCCCACCCGTGCCAAAGAGGTATCCCCCCTCCGCGAAGACGGAGGCCTCCCCCTCCATGAAGTCCTCAAGCTCACGATCGGTCATTCCCCAGGCCCTGAAGTCGAGCCAGGCAAGGTAGGTGCCCTCAAGCGGCGCGATCCGCACGTCGGGCAGATAGCGCTCCACCATTCCCCTGAGCAGCTGGTAATTGCTCCAGATGACGGCAACGAGCTCGTCGAGCCACTCGTCACAGGCCGTGTAGGCCGCCGTGGTCGCAACGTAGGCAAGGGAGTTGAGTGAGTCCGTGCCGATCTCGGCCAGCCCCCGCCGGAAGCGCCTGCGCAGCTCCTCGTCGGTGATGAAGATCTGTGCGGACTGTATGCCCGTGATGTTGAAGGTCTTGGAGGGGGCGGTGCAGATGACGAGACGGTCGTACTCACCGCCCTCGGCAACCCGCATGAGGGCACTGTGCTTGTAGCCCGGCATGACGAGGTCGTCATGGATCTCGTCGGCAACGATTATGACGTCATGGGCGACGCATATGTCCAGGAGCCTCCTGAGCTCGACGGCACTCCATACCCTGCCTACGGGGTTATGCGGGCTGCACAGCACGAGCATCGTGTTGGCGGGATCCTTGACCAGCTCCTCGAGTCCCTCGAAGTCCATGGAATAGGCAAGCCCGCCATCCTGCGTCAGCTCGCGGCAAAGGGGGCTCTCCACGACGGTACGACCATTGTCCCTGATGGCGCGGGCGAACGGATAGTACACGGGAGGCTGGATGATGACGCCGTCCCGTGGCTCGGTGAGCGTGCGCACGGCCGTATAGATGGCGGGCACCACACCCGGCGTGTTCACGAGGGACGTCTTGTCGGGCTCCCAGCCGTGCCGGCGACTCTGCCAGCCCGTACAGGCGTCATAGAACTCCTCCGTGGGGGCAGGGTATCCGAGGGGCTGCTCGTCGAGATAGTCCTTGAGGGCCTTGGTGATGGGTGGCGCGGGCACGAACTCCATGTCCGCAACGGACAAAGGAACCACCTCGGGCGAGAGATCAGGCACCTTCCTCGCCATAGCCTCCCACTTTGCGGAACCATGATGGGCACGGCGCGGCAGGGTCGAGAAGTCATAGGACATAGCACTCTCCCTCCAAATGCAAAGGTAGAACGTGACAAACGTCTCAGCCCCATTGTAGGCGAGAGGTGGCATGCATGGGAATACTCAGCCCGCAAGACCACGTGCCCCGATGAAGTCCATACCCTCGCGCACCATACCAGAGGCACGCAGCTCCCCCTCCCCTATCGTCAGGCGATCGGGAACAGGGAGTTGTGAGAGCACCGCAGTCCTCCGCGCCATCCATGTGCGCAGGGCAGCGTGACCCACAGGCATCACGGAGCCAAACGAGAGCAGGCTCCGCCATATGGCGCGCGCATAGATGGGTGGCACCAGCACCAGATAGGCGGGCTGGGGAAGGTCAAGGGCACAGACGATGGTGGTGATGCGGCCGTCGAGGTCGAGGTTGGCAACCTCGCCAGCCAGGGGGAGCCGTTGGTGCACATCCCCTGGCACGTAGTCGGAAAGCACGGCAGGGGCAGTGGGGCCCGTGAGCGCGAGGGGTACGAGCGAGGCCGTCTCATCCGACATGGCAAGCCCATCGTACGGCCTCACGCCGTCTCGCTCGATGTGTGCCACAAAGCCCAACCACGAGAAGAGCACGTCCATGCGAGGGGAGGCATCGAGGATAAGGTATTCGGAGGCACCCGTACGCACGAGCAGCGGAACGGAGGCCACGCTGCCATCCCCCAGCAGGCAGGCCCCAAGGGCGCACGTCCCCACGGAAAGCCTGGGGCCCGCACATGCGGCCTCGCAGAACGCCTGGGCGGGAGCACCCGAGACAAGCCACATGCCCATGCCCGTAAGGTCGACGAGCGCGGCATCTACGTCAAAGGCCGCCAGCTCCACGTCCTCATCCGCATAGCGAACGGGACCCAGGAGCGCCCCCTCCTCTTGGATGAGACCACCCAAGAGCTCATGCTCCTGCCTGAGGACAGACGTTGCCATGCGTTCCCCCTATGCCGCCTCCACAGGCGCTGGGTAGAGCAGCGACATCACGAGGGGCTCGAACATGGAGACCTGATAGAGCCGCTTGCTTGCGCGGAACACCTGCGCGCAGGGGGCGACGCCATCCTGCGTCCACACGGTCACGCCGTAGATGCCGCCGGCATCCTGCAGCGTGCCCTCGGGAGGCATGTGCACCGTATAGGAGATGGGCTCGTCGGGCGAGAAGCGGCCGTAGACGTCGTACGAGCCCGTGATGGCCAACTTGCCATGGAAGCTCAGCGTGCTCGTGACCCATCGCACGGTCCGTGCCGCCTCGCTCATGCGCCGCCATGAGAAGTAATGCTCGTAGGCCCAGCTCATGAGCGCCTCCGTGTCCGCGAAGCGGCCGTCGTTGGTGGAGCAGCCCAAAACGCAGCTGTAGACGGAGACCGTACCATGCGTGGAGGCGCCTAAAAACGCCTTGCCGCTCTCGACGACCCCCGTCTTGATGCCCCTCAGCCCCGCATAGGTCTCCATGAGGTCATCGGTGGAGCGGAAGGTCCTCTGCTCTCCTCCCAGCGTGACGTCCACGGAACGCATGTGTACGGTCTGGGCGATGAGCGGGTAGTGCTCGAGGGCGTAGCGCCCCATGGTCACGAGGTCACGCGCACACGAGTAGTGGCCATCCTGGGAGAGGCCGTGCACATTGGCAAAGCGCGTGCCCGTCATGCCCAGCTCCCGTGCCTTCTGGTTCATGCGATCCACACAGGCGTCTATGGAGCCGAAGACGTTGATGGCAAGGTTGTCCGCCGCATCGTTGGCGGAATAGATGAGCATGAGCTGGAACAGCTGGCGCACGGTGACGCCATCGGCTGGCTTGAGCTCCGCAATCTGGGCGTCATCCTGATAGTCCCCACGTGTGATGGTCGCGGGGGCATCGAGGCTGGCGCCGGAGTCCAGAACGACCATCGCCGTCATGACCTTGGTGATCGAAGCCGGCTCCATCTGCTGGTCGGCGTTCCTCTCGAGGATGGTGTGACCCGCACCGTCGGAGACGAAGTAGCACTGTGCCTCGCTCACCTGGGGCTCTGGCACCTCAGCGGCATACGCGTAGGCGCGGGGCACCACGGCGACCGCCATGAGTGAGCACAGCGCGAAGGTGGCCAGTGCGATGCCGGCCCTCATCGGGACCCGCCCCCCTGGGACTCGAGGCACTTCCTGCGAATGGTGAGGCCCGTGCGCGTATAGACGACCGCCGTGATGAAGGACAGGACGCATCCCAGGTAGACGAAGAGCACGCCCACGCAGGAATCGGTGCCGTTGATGCCGGGCAACCAGACGGCACGGACGAGATGGAGCGCTGCAAGCGGCGGCCACTTGAGCAGCATGAGCACGAAGCCCGTCATGAGGACGGCCGTGGCGGCCTTGCCCACGTAGGCGACGTCGACGGGACGCTTGCGATAGCGTTGAAGCATCATCCCACCAATCAGGAGGTAGACGTCACGACCAATCACGAACACGGCCGTCCAGAGCGGGAGCTCGCCGGTCACCAAGAGTGCGAGAACGCCCGTGAAGAGCAGCACGCGATCCATCACGGGATCCATGACCTTGCCCAACCAGCTGACCGTCTGCGTACGGCGGGCCACCTGCCCATCGAGGAAGTCGGTGGCGGCTGCCACGGCATAGCAGGCAAGCGCGAGCGTTCGGTTGATATGCCGCACGAAGAGCACGAGGAACACGACCGTGAGGACGAGGCGGAGCATCGTGATTGCGTTGGCGGCCGTCAGCACCCGATGAGAGGGATTCCCCGAGGTGCCAAGGGGGGCCGTGATCGTCCCCGCGGCCTGCGCGCCAGCAACGGAGGGGTCGACGCCCATCATCACGCGTTCGGACAGCCGATGCGTAAGGCCATGTCTCACTTGTGTCACTGGCGTGTACCCCCTCGCTCGGCCTGCACCGCCCCACGCGTAGCCCTGCAGTCACGGTAGTACATCCTAGCGCAAAAGAAGGACGGCCCTCACGTGTCAGTCAGTCGTTTGCCAGAAGCCTCACCACGGCATCGCCCACGCGCTGCGTGCTGGCCGTGCCGCCAAGATCGGGCGTGAGCGTCTTCGCCTCGACCAGGAGTCGCTCGATGGCGTCGATGAGGCGCGCGCCCCACTGCGGGTGGCCCAGGTGATCCAAGAGCTGGCTGGCGGACCACACGGTCGCGAGCGGGTTGGCGATGCCGCGGCCCGCGATGTCGGGCGCAGAGCCGTGGACGGGCTCGAACATGGAGGGGAAGACCCGCTCGGGGTTGAGGTTGGCGCCAGCCGCCAGACCCATGCCACCAGCGATGGCGGCACCCAAGTCGGTAAGGATGTCACCAAAGAGGTTGGAGGCCACGACCACCTGGAAGCGCGCGGGGTCCCTCACCATGAGCATGGAGGCGGCGTCCACCAGGTAGGAATGGGTCTCCACATCGGCATACTCCTGCGAGAGCTCGTCGAAGATCTGATCCCAGAACACCATGGAATAGTTGAGGGCGTTGCCCTTGGAGATGCTCGTGAGCGACTGGTGCTTGGAACGGGCGAGCTCGAAGGCATAGCGCATGACGCGCTCCGTGCCGTAGCGCGAGAACACGCCATCCTGTATGACCACCTCACGCGGGGTGCCCCTGTAGAGCCATGCACCGTTGCCAGCGTACTCCCCCTCGGAGTTCTCGCGGATGAAGGTCATGTCCACATCCGCCTGGCTGACGCCCTTGATGGGACACGGGGCACCCCTGAGCAGGCGCACAGGGCGTACGTTCACATACTCGTCGAAGTCGTGACGGATGCGCAGCAGCAGGTCGCGCAGGGAGACGTGATCCGGCACGCCGGGATAGCCCACGGCGCCCAGGAAGATGGCGTCAAAGTGGCTGAGCGTGTCGATGCCATCGGCCGGCATCATCTCGCCCGTCCTGAGGTAGTGCTCACAGCCCCAGGGGAACTCCGTGAACTCAAGGGAGAAGCCACCGTCGTACGCCGCCACGGCATCGAGCACCTTGATTCCCTCGGCGATGACCTCGGGTCCGATGCCATCGCCGGGAATGAGTGCGACCTTGTGCGTCTTCATGGTGGCTCCCTTGGGGCTCGTGGGTTGGCGTGACATGCCACGGCCTCAGACGAGGGCGTCAACGGGCAGCGAGACCTGCCGGTACGTGACGCCACAGCGGTCAAGGACGAGGCGCGAGACCTCGGCACCCTCCGTGTCATGATACTTGTCGTCCAGGTAGACCACCTCACCGATGCCCGCTTGCACCAGGGTCTTCGCGCACTCCTGGCAGGGGAACAGCGTGACGTAGATGGTGCCGTCCTGCACGTCCTTGAGCGAACCGCGGTAGTTGAGGATGGCGTTGGCCTCGGCGTGGATCACGAAGTTGTGCTTGTCCTGGATGGAGTCGTCCGTGACGTCCCAGGGGAACTCCTCGTCGGAGAGTGCCTCCGGCGTGCCGTTGTAGCCTACGGAGAGGATGCGCTGGTTGGTGTCGGCGATGCAGGCACCCACCTGCGTCTGGGGATCCTTGCTGCGCAGGCTGGCGGCGTACGCCACCCGCATGAAGAACTCGTCCCACGTGATGGCGTCCTTGCGCTTGCCTGACATAGAGATACCTCCCAAAGAAAACGCCTCCGGGAGGGATTGTATCTCTGCACATGGTGACCCTCCCCTGCCATGGGGATCGTTTTCCCAATGGTTACGCGAGGCTAGCGATCCACGAGATAGTCGATGGAGAGGGGCTCCATGCCATAGACCGTGGCCTGCTCCGCCGTGGTGTGGATGGCGAGCGGCAGCGTCTCGTCTTCCGTGAAGTAGCGCGTGGAGAAGACGGCGGCGCCATCGTTGAGGTAGATCTCCAGCACGGAGGTATCCACGATGACGCGCAGGTCCCTGATGCCGTCCACGGCAGCGCGCCGTATGGCGCGCCCCTGCCCGGCAGTCGTGCCGGCATCGGTCCTGGCAAACCCGAGCGTCGCGATGCCATCCGCGACGGTGAGCGTGAGGAAGTCGCCGAACGTCATAGCGAGATCGCCCCTGATGCCTGAGACCACCACATCCGCCACCTTGGGGCAGAGCTCCGTGGCAAAGCCCGTGGCGGTGTGGCCCATCTCCTGTGAGCTCCTGCGCAGGTCATCGAACTCCTTGACGGGATGCTGCAGGATGAGGCCGGTCCGCGCATCGCGCGTGAGCTCGCGCGGCACCGTGAGGCAGCCCTTCCATGTGGTGGTGGGGTTGTCATAGGGACGCACGTCGTTGGCATCGTGCGGCAGGCTCATCCAGCCAATGAGGAGCGTGCGGCCCCGTTCGTCCACGAGCGTCTGGCAGGCATAGTAATCGAAGCCATGGTCCCAGTCGTGGAACGTGGAGGCATCGATGGCGGCGTGCGGGGCGTCCGCGCCCATGAGCCCCGTGTCCTGATGCATGACGTCCAGGATCGTGCCCTCCATCGGGAAGTAGCCGGCGGCATGCACGTTCTGGCAGGTGAGCTTGGAAGGGTCGTCGGGGTCGGAGGCCATGGCCATGCCCTGCGGACAGGTGCCCAGGTACTCCCGGCCGTCCAGCGCGATGCGATCGGGGCACTCCCACATGTAGCCGAAGGGCGTTCCGCCCAGGTTGGTGACGGAGCCCTCCATCGTCCAGACGAGGCCATCGGGCGAGGAGTAGCAGAGGATGGCGCCGCGGCTGTCCGCGCGCGTGCGGGCGCCGAGCATCATGTGCATGCTCCCGCCCTGGCTCCACACCTTGGGATCGCGCACGTGGCAGCTGCAGTAGGCCGGATAGGCGTCGTTGCGCATGACCACCGTCTTTGGTCCCAAGTTGATGCCGTTGTATGACTTGATGAGCGTCTGGTTGGCCAGGCGGCCGGAGTGGGTGCCATCGCCCTTGCCGTCACGGACGTTGCCCGTGTAGTAGAGCCAGAGCTCGTCGTCATGTATGTAGGCGCCGCCCGAATAGGACCCATCGCGGTCGCTTGGGCAGTCGGGCATGATGTGGCAGCCCAGGAAGGCCCAGTGCACAAGGTCACGACTGGTGAAGTGGCCCCACCCGTGGGGGCTGTCCGCATGGGGTGGGTAGGTGGGCGCATACTGGCTGAAGAAGTGATACGTCCCCCGGAACTGGTTGAGCCCGTTGGGGTCGCTCACCGACCCGTTGTGTGCCGAAAGGTGGAGCTTGGGACGCCAGGACTCGTTGCTCATGGGACGCTTCCCCTCTGTCGATGTCTAAGATGACCCCATCTTAGGGCCTCGGTGTGAGAACGATTCCATAATCTGTGCAGGCGGTACGCTTTTGCCGTTGGGAGAGGTGGCGCCCTTACGCCTGAGCACGAGGTAGGTGTTGAGGTCGCCGCCATGGCCATCCGCAGGGAAGGTGCCCACGGGCTGCGCCGAGGGAACGGCCCTCGTGAGCGCCCGCACCTCGTCATCGTCGACGTAATGGCAGAAGCGGTAGGCGCCCGGCTTGCCCTGCCAGCCGAGGAGGTAGTCGTTGGCACCCAGCTCGCCCTGCGCGAGACCCAGGGCGCCAAGCGCCCGCGCGGTGGTCGCGCGCGCCTTGGCGGCCAACGGGTCGGAGTCCATGAAGCGCCAGAGCGAGACGACGGCGAGCCCGCCGGGCCGCACCGCTGCCACGAGCGAGGAGAGCAGCCGCTCACGCGCGGCGGAGGTGGGCAGGTGGTGCATGAAGCCAAAGGAGACGGCCGCATCTGCCTCGGGGAGGCCCAGGTGCAGGGGACGCTCGAGCAGCGTGCGCGCCACGTCAGCCTCAACGAGGGGGGCATCGCCAGCGAGGGCCCTGCAGTTGTCCACGCCCACGTAGGAGAGCCGCGTGTGGGGCAGCCGCTCCTCCAGGAAGCGTCCCAGCCGTTGGTTGCCGCAGGCCACGTCCACCACGCCCAGCGACGGCGGGTCGGGTGGCAGCAGTTCCAGCAGGTGCTCCCAGCCCGGCCAGGCGGACTGACGCGTGGCCGAAAACGATGCGGCCTGCTCGCGGTAGAAGGCGGAGGTGAGCGTGACCATGCGTCGTGCGAGCCCAAGGCTCATGTCTGGGCATGTGGGCATGCCGTTCCCTCCCCGCTATACTGGGTGGCCATGGAAGAGCTGCTCCTGGACATAATCGCACACCTGCGCCGGCAGAAGGACCGCGCGCTCACCTCCCGTGAGCTCGAGGGCATCCTCATGGAGCACAACCGTGGCGTCGCGGGCCACGTGCGCCACGTTCACAAGCGGCAGCTCCTCCCCTACTACCTTCACGTGAAGGAGCAGGGGCACGACACGTGGCAGCGTTGGGGCGTTGACGCGGCACTGGAGGAGCGACTCCTCGCCACGCTGCGCCTGAAGCCACGGCACACCGCCTCGGGCGTGGCCACCATCACGGTGCTCACAAGGCCCCATCCCTGCTCGAGCGACTGCATCTACTGTCCTGCGGACCTGCGCATGCCCAAGAGCTATCTCGCGAGCGAGCCCGCCTGCCAGCGCGCCGAGCAGAACTTCTTCGACCCCTTCCTGCAGGTGTCCGCCCGCCTGCAGGCGCTCCACCAGATGGGCCACTCCGTGGACAAGGTGGAGCTCATCGTGCTGGGCGGCACCTGGAGCGACTACCCTCGGGACTACCAGCTGTGGTTCGTGAGGGAGCTCTTCCGTGCGCTCAACGAGTGGCCGTACCCCATGGAGGAGCTGCACGCGCGCGCTCGGGCCTATCGCGCGCTGGGGTTCTCCAACAGCCCGGACGAGTGCGTCCGGCGCGTGGCCGCGGAGCAGGCGCGCATCGATGCGGGCAAGGAGAGCTACAACCAGGGGTTCGCCCGTCTGTACGCTGGGCCTGACGGCTCCGGCGCCAAATTCCAGACCACCACGATGGAAGAGCTCGAACGCGAGCAGCGCCGCAACGAGACGGCAGCGCATCGCGTGGTGGGGCTGGTCATAGAGACGCGCCCCGATGCCATCACGCCAGAGCTGCTCACGCGCGCGCGGCGACTGGGCTGCACCAAGATCCAGATGGGCATCCAGTCCACGCGCCAGGAGGTGCTGGACGCCAACCACCGTGCGGCCACGGTCGCACAGGTCAAGCGGGCGTTCTCGCTCGTGAGGCTCTATGGGTTCAAGCTGCACACGCACCTTATGGCCAATCTCCTGGGTTCGACGCCCGATGGGGACAAGCGTGACTTCGAGGCCTTCGTGAGCGACCCCGGCTTTCTGCCGGACGAGATAAAGCTCTATCCCTGCGCACTTGTGGCGGGCACGCAGCTGGTGCGGGAGTACCGGCAGGGTCGTTGGCGCCCCTACAGCGAGGACGAGCTCATGGACGTGTTGGTGGCGGACATGCTGACCACCCCTTCCTACGTGCGCATATCGCGCATGATCCGCGACATCAGCGCCACGGACATCCTCGTGGGCAACAAGAAGACCAACCTACGCCAGATGGTCGAGGGGCGCATCCGTGCGGAGGGGCTTGCCGGCCGCGTGCGTGACATACGCTTTCGCGAGATTGCCCGCTCCGAGGTTGACCTGGGTGCGCTGACGATGGATGACGTGCACTACGAGACGGCCGTCTCCACGGAGCACTTCCTGCAGTGGGTGACGCCAGAGGGGCGCATTGTGGCCTTCCTGCGCCTCTCGCTTCCCCACTGGGACGAGCTTGCGGCGGGAGCGTTCGACGTGCGAGCCGAGGAGCTGCCCGTGCGGCCCGGCGAGGCCATGATCCGCGAGGTGCACGTGTATGGCAAGGCCGCGCACCTGGGGAAGTCCGACTCCAGCTCGCAACACCAGGGGCTGGGCCGGGCGCTTGTGGCTCGTTCCCGCCAGATTGCGCGCGATGCGGGCTATGTGCGCCTCAATGTGATCAGCTCCGTGGGAACGCGCGAGTACTACCGCCACCTGGGCTTCGAGGATGCGGGGCTGTACCAGCGGGTGGGGCTGTGACTAACACGAGCCGGGGGCTTCTTGCTTGGCAATGATTGCCTGGCCAATGCGATGGGGTATGCCAACGACCAGCGCATTGGCCAGGCAACATGCGCTTCATGCCGAGATGATCCACACTCTTGCACGGACGTCGTCTATTTGAGGGACATCACATATATCTGGCATGGATTTTCTTCGCCCCATAGCGTAGGAAGTACCTCAAACTCCTTAAATCCAAGTGAAATGTAGAATCGGTTGGTGGCGTCATACTCATCATACCTTCTCATCTGCACAGTCTTCACCTGGAGGAATGAGTACCCATGTGCCACTGCCATTTCCTTGGCCTCTTCAAAGAGCCTCTTCCCAATGCCCCGTCTGTGGTACTCCTTTAAGACCCCCATTACATGCAATTCAACCGTATCTTTTCCCGTTTCTCTCAAATAGATAAATCCTATGGGGCGATCCGCATCGTATGCCGCATAGAATGCATGGTTGGCACTCTCGTGTATATAGCTTTCCCGGGCTTCAGGAATGCCAAACCAATCAGGCAGGTCCTCCAATATCAAGCGTGTAACACGTTGCCTTTCGACTGCGTTCGTAACCTCCTTGATAACCACGTTCTCTATGCTCCTTAGATCAAGCGATCACCTAGGAAGTAGTATCGCTTCCCCACACCAGGCCTCTTAACTAGGCCTCTTATACGCCCCCAGTCCAAGGCTCCTTGTATACTGTGGGGAAATCCGCACTACAGATAAATGCCTGGCCCCTCTCGGCACGCTACCGTCTTCGGTAGGATGCCATGCCCAATCGAGCCCTTGAGGTAGTGTTGTACCTCTTTCCATGGTGCCCCAAAGCCGTTCTTGGTCAGCAGCGTCTCGACGAGCTTCTCGCTGCGTGGTAGTGCTACGCCATTGTCGGAAGAATCCTTTATGTAGCATATATGTTCGCCCAGCCCATTCATATCCTCACACAGGGGGTGTGGATACCGCAATGCCAGAGGCATGACGCAACAAAGATAATGTCGAATAAGCATTCCAGTCTCTTGCTCACAGCGTCTCGCAGACTGTAACACTGCGGTAAATGTGAGCTAGGCGTTCTTGGAACCAGGAAGTGGAGACCTCATATCCCAGCACCCTAACGCATGGCTGACCCTGCTGGGGAGGGATGACCCTCGTCCGGAGGGTGAGAGCACTGGGAGGACGAAGGCCCTTCCCAGCGCTCCTAGAGCATTACTATCACGATAGGCCACACACTATGTGCAAAGGCCTTTCCTTCCATTTCGCGCGTGGACAACTCCCTATAGAGGAAACAACAACTACCCCTGGAAGACGACGACGGCCCTCTGGTTCTTGACGCGCAGGAGCGCCGTCTCGAACACGCGGAAGTCGTGGTCGAGCTCGGAGGAACCGAGATAGCCCGTGATCATGTCCTGGCCGATGGCGAGGTCCATGTTCTGCTCGCCACAGGCCAGCAGAAGAGCCGTCTTGGTAGGCAGCACGGGAGTCTGGAAGATCTTGCCCTCGATGAGCGCCGCGATGCGCTTGCCCTCCAAGGTGCCCGTGCCGGGCTGGATCCTCTGCAGCTGGGCATAGACGTCAGGGCTCACGACCAGGGCCTTCTCGCCGTAGACCTGGCTCTCGAGCAGCGCCTGGAGGCCACCCGCCACGTCGGTGAACGCGTTCTCGCCCTCGGACCAGTCCCGCGCCTCGGCCTTCTGCGCCTCGGGCAGGCCGAGCAGGCCAGCGGTGCCATACTCCTCGTTGCCCAAGAAGATCATACGGTCCTCCTGAAGGGCGCAATCGGTTGCGGCGACGGAGACCTCGGAGTAGGACAGGGGAATGCCCATCCGCTCGGCCGCCTGGATCGCACGCCAGGATAGCGTGAAGTCGGCAGCGAGCATCGGAAGCTCCACGGCGCGTCTGCCGCCGTCCTGCGCGGTGGGCGCCTCGAGCATCTGTATGCCAGAGCCCAGTGGCCCGTAGATGTCGAGGAACTTCCTGCCCGTCAGCACGGCCTTGGCCGCCGCGATGACCTTCGCGTCGACCTCATCCCACTGCACATCCGTGAGCTTGCTGTCATCCCTCATGAGGTAATCCATGACGCTGTCCCCCTAATCCTTGAGGCTGCCGATGGTGCTGGCGCCATCGGAGCCGTTCGTGTCGCTACCCTCTAGGACCTGGGGAAGCTCGACGGGCTTGATGCCCAGGTCGTCGAGCATCTCCTGAACCTCCTGGGTGCCCGCGTCGTACTGGACGCCCTCTTGGGGGTCAAGGTACTTCAGGAGCGTGAGCAGCTCGCCCATGTGGGCCTTCTCCTCATCCCTGATGTCGGCAAGGACGGCCTTCGCCACAGGGTCATCCGTCGCCTGCACGTGGGCGTCGTAGCCATAGATGGCCTCGAGCTCGCCCGAGAGGTCGGCCCTGATTGCCTGTATAAGCTCCCCCTTGTTCATCTTGCGTTCAACGTTTGCGGAAAAAGGATTTCCAAACATCGTGTACCGCTCCCTTCGACGTGGTGTGCGAGTTATCCCATTATAGCTGCAACTGATATACATTCTCAATATAATAGGCACGTCGATGGATGGTGAGTCCCGTGTCACCACAGGGTGGCATAGTCTCTTTGTTGACCACATGGACGATTTGAGCGGAGCCTACCTCTTCGCCGACTTGGTTACGCCCACCAAGTTTCCGTCTCCGTCCTACCTGGGTAAGACGTGGACGCCTTGCATGAAGACGGCTGGAGTCATCAGCGTGTCTGGTGCTAAGCTGCGCTTTCACGATCTGCGTGACATCTTCGCCACGCGGACCCTCACCCCGGCATTGACATCGTGACTGTCACATCCATCCTCGGTCATCGTGACACGTCCACCACCCTTTGTCATTACGCTCGTTGGATGCCAAACGCCACCGTCCCTGCCATGGAGAAAATGGATGGCGTCGTAGGCGGATCCTCGTAACGCCCGTGTACCATAGGAAATGTTCTCCTCCACACAGAGAAAGGGCACCCTCATGGACGTTCCTCCTCTGTATTGCCCCCGCTGGGGGCGAAAGTCAAGCGGGGCGCGGTCGCCTTTGGCGACCGCGCTGGCACAAGCAAGGGTTGTAGCATGCCCTATCGCAGAAACAGCGTTGTGCATCGTCAATCGTCCTCCGGCAGAGCCATAATCCAATTCAGCCAGCTGATGACGGTCGTGGCGCGCCTGACCACGGTGGCGCCGTTGTTGCACACATTCAGCTCTAGCATTACTTCGATGACGTCACTTTTCTCAGGCATCGTGCCACTCCTGAATGCGATGCCGAACAAACGGTGGAATATCTCATGTTTGAACATGAGGGCAACATAGGCAAGCTGACGGTCACGATATCTGAAGTCAAGTATCGCCTCTGCTAGCGGCGTCAGCTTCACATGTCCGCGCTCGCTCCGGTCAAACAGACCAAGATATTGGCCAGCCGATGGGTAGTATGCCGCTTGCCTCGGAACGTAGCCGATGAACTCGGCCACGTCACTCGCGAGCATATCCCCGCCCTCGGCTTTGACACGCTCCAAGAGCGCTAGGACGATTTCGAAGCGATCCGCTTGGATAAACTGAATGGGTGCCGTTGCTTGGTTGTCATCCGTCTCGACCGCTGTGCGCTCCCAGGTCTCCCTCAGGTCTGACCACGAGATGGCTACATCCTCGAACGTATACGCCTGAGTCCTTATGTGTTGGATGGACGAGAAGTTACTTGGATCCCAGAATTCATACTCATGCAGGTAATATGTGAGATTTGTGTATTGGGAGAACACAAGGCGAATGGGTTTTCTGACCATGTTGAGATACTTGCGATACGGAAAGTAGAACTGGCGCACGTTAAAGTCGTTGTGGATGACGTTCTTGGCCTCCAAGATAACCACCGAGCGCTCGGACTCGAAGCCGCCATCAATTTCAAGCTGGGCAGCATGCACGTCTATGGTCAGAAAGCCACCGTCAGCAACCTCGACATCAAAGACGAAGTCATTGGTTCCCATCCGCCCGTTGAAGGTCTCGATCAGCCATTCCTCATCAAGGAACTCCTCGAGCGTCCTGCTGGCAATGAGCGCATTGATGGCATTGGCTTCACTCGTCAGGCCATCGATACACAAGGTCTCAAAGTCTGGAAGACTAATCGGCAGCGGCCGAATGCCTGTCATGTCTGGAAAAGGCTCATACAGGTTGAACGTTCCGAGCACGTAGGAGTGCCGCGTGTTGGGAAGCACATCAATGCCGCGATCTTTCAAGGGCTTTGCTACGTTGACCGAGGTGTCGAACTTGGTCATGAGCCTTGGCTCACGATATTCCTTGATGGCGGATGCCTCAATCACATAAAAGCCATCCTCATGGATGGCCCTCAATATCTGGGGATTATCATCGAGAATAAGCCCCCATGCTTGGTCAGTCTTGCCCTCAGCCACTGATAAGCACCTCATTCACAGCGCCACGCCTGTCACCACGCGAATTAATGGCACGCTTCGCCTTGACCGTCCTAATGTTGAAACCCTTGTACAGGTTGCGGATTTCCTCGCAGTCGCTGTTCGACTGCAAGAAGGCGATGCCCGCATTCCGAAGCTTGATACACTCGCCACGTAGGCGCTCCTGTTCCTCAAAGCCGAAGCCCCCCTGCGTATAGCCCGTGAATGCCGAGGTAGCAGTGATGGGCATATACGGAGGATCGAGATAGACAAATGCTCCCTTGGGTAAGTCAACCAAGCAGTCGGCATAGTCTCCGCATCGAATGTCGATATCCCCTTGGAGATATATCGACATCGCATGGATACCAGGCTCATTGACGATGTTGGGATGCTTGTAGCGCCCATACGGGGCATTGAGCTGACCTGCGGAATTGACTCTGAACAAACCATTGAAGCATGTCTTGTTGAGATAGATGATCCGCGCCGCCCTCTGCACATCTGTCAAATCGTCAAAGGCATCTGTGCGGTCGACGCCTCGGACCTCATAGAAGTAGTCGCTGGCGTCATTCCGCTCATGCTCGCACAGCAGCTCCAGCAATGCGTCGGGCTCATCACGCACAACACGGTAGACGTTGACTAGCTCCTTGTTGAAGTCGTTGATGCGGGCGTGCCTTGGTTGCTTATACAACAAAACCGCAGCTCCACCTACAAATGGTTCCACATACAATGATGGGTTGTTCGGGACAAGCGGCGCAATATCATCAAGGAGCTGGCTCTTTCCACCAGCCCACTTCAATACCGGCTTCAGCATCGCGTTACGCTTCATGTAACACCCCCGTCTCTTTTCACCTGCATTTATACGTGCTTTTAGAATCTCATCTGGGATTATAAGTCTTGTAATTGCGCATCATGGCTCCCAAGCTCGCGCATAAGGGCAGCTAATTTGTGTCGCGCCCCCGTCGCACAATCGGTGCCGCAGGGCGAGGGCGTCGAGAGGGGCTGGGCGGCATGACGAGCATGAGCGCGCGGATGGTGGCGGCGGCGGACGGCGGCGACGGGGACCTCCTGTCCTGGGTCGCGAGGTACGGGGACGAGGCGTCGTGCGAGGAGGGGCTGATGCGGCTGCGCTTCCCGGGCGGCTGGGTCTGCCCGAGGTGCGGCAACCGCAGGTGCAGCCCCGTAGCGGGCAGGCCGAGGAAGCGGCAGTGCACCCGCTGCAGGCTCCAGTTCTCGGTGACCTCCGGGACCCCGATGCAGGGCTCGATGTTGATATTCACTAAGAAGTGACGCAGATGAGCATCGGTTCTTGAGCACCGTGGTCATCGAAAAATGAGCAGTTCGGTCATGTTCTGGCCGTGCCCCGAGCGTCGGGGGCACGGCCAGAACTATGTTTCCCTTCGGGCGGCGACTTTGGCGAGAACCCCGCCCCGGGAAGGAAGGAGAAATGACCGTGTCCCTCGACGAGCAAGAGGATATCAGGAGGATGGACAGAGATGGGGTGCCAAGGGCGCAGATAGCGCGCAAGATGCACCTGAGCCGTAACACCGTCGCGAAGTACGCGGACAGGCAGGACATGTCGCCGGAGCCCCCGGTACCCCGCGAGAGGGCCCACCTGGCCACCGACGCGATAGCCGCCTGGATCGACTCGGTCCTCGAGGCCGACCTGTCCGCGCCGAAAAAGCAGCGCCACACGGCCAGGAGGATCTACGACCGGGCCGTGGCCGAGAGGGGCTACGCGGGGTCGTACTCCTCGGTGAGGCGGCACGTGGCGAGGTGGAAGGAGGAGCATGCCACCGGACCGCGCGAGGGCTACCTGGAGCTCGAGTGGGCACCGGGCACGGCCCAGGTCGACTTCGGCAGCTTCGAGGCCGTGATAGCCGGCGCTCCCGCTGCGCTGAAGCTGCTGGTCGCGACCTTCCCGCACTCCAACGCCCGCTTCTGCGTCGCGCTTGCTTGCGAGAGGGCGGAGGTCTTCTGTGCCGGGCTCCGGATGATATTCGAGTGGGCGGGGCGCGCCCCGCGCACGCTCGTGCTCGACAACGCCACCGAGGCCGGCAGGATGGCCTCCGGCAAGATCGTGGAGCCGAGGCTCTTCTCGCAGTTCAGGGCCCACTACCGCTGCGAGAGCCGCCACCGCGACCCCACTCGGGGAACGAGAAGGGCTCGGTGGAGAACGCCGTGGGCTTCTTGCGCCGCGACCTGCTCGCGCCGGTACCCGAGGCGGCCTCGCCGGACGGGCCCAGCGAGGTGCTGCACGAGGGCTGCGAACGGATCGACGGGCGATCGGAGGGCAGGGAGGGAAAGCCCACGCGCGAGGCGTTCGCCGAGGACCTCGCCGGCATGCTTGCCCTGCCCGGCGTGCCCTTCGACGCCGTGCGGTGGCAGAGGGCCAAGTCGGACAGGCGCGGCTACGTGCGCATCGACGGCGACCCCTGCTGTGCGGGACCCGCCTGGCACGACCGGGAGCTCGTGGTCGGCGTGCGCGCCGAGACGGTGGAGGTGCTAGCGGACCGCGGCAGGCACGTCGCGACGCTGCCAAGGAGCTTCGGGCAGGGAGAGGCCGTGCGAAACCCCGCCTCGCCCATGCCGGCCCTCGTCGCGAGGCCCCGCGCCTCTGGCGAGTCCGTCATCAGGCGCGATATGCCGCAGGGCCTGGCAGACGCCATAGACCGGCTGGACAAGGCCGGCAGAAGGCAGGCGCTCCGCGTGCTCGGCAAGTGCGCCGAGGTGTCCGGGTTCGAGGCGGCCTGCGAGGCCGAGGAGCGCATTCTCGCAAGCGGCAGAATCCCCGACGAGGCATCGGCCGACATGCTCGCCAGGCGCATCGCGGCAGGCGGACGCGAGGAGTGCGCGGGGCCCGACCTCTCCGTCTACGACGGCTTCCTCGGAAGGGAGGCGATCTGAGTTGGGAGCGGCGGATGCCCTCGCGGAGAGGGTCGTCGCCGCCGGCAGGCGCTGCTCCCTCACCAAGTCGGTGCTCGCGGAGTGGGCCAGGAGCGGCACGCCCCGGCAGGTCGAGTACCTGGCCGGCTATCTCGAGGCCGAGTGCGCGAGCCGCGACGCGTCGAAGCGGGCGAACCTCCTGAGAAGGTGCGCCCTTCCACAGGCCAAGACCTTCGAGGACTACGAGTGGGGGCAGATAGCGTGGCCGGAGGGGTTCGGCAGAGACGACCTGCTCTCGCTCCCCTTTCTGGACGCCCGCGAGGACCTCGTGCTCATGGGGGACGTGGGCACCGGCAAGACCCACATGGCCGAGGCCCTGTGCGCGCTCTGCTGCCAGGACGCCCGCCCCGCCCGCCTCCTCGCCGCGTCGTCTCTGGTGACGGGGCCCGGGCGCGCCCGCGACGACGGCAGGCTCGATCGCGAGCTCGCCCAGATCGGGAAGGCCGAGCTCCTGGTCATAGACGAGCTGGGCTTCCTGCCGCTGGACGCCGACGGGGCGAGGCTGCTGTTCCAGGTGGTCTCGCAGGCCTACGAGGCTCAGTCCGTGGTCTTCACCACCAACCTCGAGTTCTCCAAGTGGGGCGCCGTCTTCGGCGACGACCAGATGGCAGCGGCCGTGATAGACCGCGTCGTGCACCACGGCAGGCTGCTCAAGTTCAAGGGTGAGTCCTACCGTGTGAGACACGCCCTCATGCAATAGAGGGCTGCTCAGAAATCCCGCTCAGGACCGGTGCGCAAAGTGCTCAGAAATTAATGACCATTCGGGGCCGGTACCGCTTTTCCGTACCTTGCTGCTAGGCTGCGAGGCCCAAGCTCTGCCTGTATTGTAGGGGGCTCATCGAGCCCAGCGAGCGCTTGATCCTCGTCTTGTTGTAACGCTCTATATAGGCGTCTATCCTCTCCTTGAGCTCATCCAACGTGACGCCCGCCCAGTCCCTGCCATAGAGCATCTCGACCTTCATGGTGCCGAAAAAGCCCTCCATGCGGGAGTTGTCAGGGCTGCACCCCTTGCGCGACATGGAGCGCATGATGCCGGCCTTCTCGCAGATGGAGATCCACTCGGGCCAGCGGTAGTGGCAGCCGCAGTCCGAATGGATCACGAGATGGCGGCGCTCCTCGTCTGTCGTAGTGGCCAAAGCCGCCTTGAGCATGGAGTTGGCCATCTCGGCGTTGGGCGAGGTCGAGGTCGTCCAGCTTACGATGGCGCCGTCGAAGCAGTCCAAAACCGGGCTCAGATAGAGCTTGCCGGCCGGTATCGAGAGCTGCGTGACGTCGGTGAGCCATAGGAAGTTGGGAAGTCCGGCTTCGAAGTCCTGGCAGACCTTGTTGCCGGGGTGTTCCGAGACCTCGCCCTTGTAGGAGCTGTAGGCCTTCCCGGGCTTTGCCTTGCCGTGCGCCTCGAGCTTCTCCTCAGCCATTATTCGCCCTATCCTGCGCTCGCCGATGACATGTCCTCGTGCCTCGAGCTCGTCGTGGATGCGGCGCCTTCCGTAGGCGCCGTCGTTGGCGTTGAAGACGGCGCAGACCAGCTCCCGCGCCCCGGCGTCCCTGTCCCCGGCGGCGATGGCCGAGAGTTGGTACTGGTGGCTCGATCGGGCCATGTCGAGCGCCGAGAGAAGCTCGCACAGCCTCCATTTGGGGCGCAGCGACTCAATCAGCAGAGTCTTCTCCCTGTTCGTGAGCTCGTTTGCCGGGTCGGCGCCCGTCCCTTTTCCCAGGATCTCGAGGGCGCCCTCCAGGATGTCGCGCTTGAGCTCGAGTTGGCGCAGCTCTTTCTCGAGTTCGGCCTTCCTGGCCTCGAGGGCATCTATTTCTGTCTGCGTGACGGGAGCCGCTCTGGCGGCTCCGGCGTCGGACGCGCCATTTGAGACGGCGTTGCTTGTGTCGGGCATCGGGGGCTCCTTCTCAGGCAATAGCTCTCGCTTCCACTTGTAGAGGGTACAACGCGTGGAGCCGACCTCGTCGGCGATCTGTTGCGCGCTTCCGGCTCGTCTGACAAGCGCTGTCACGGCTTTCTGCTTCTCTTCGAGAGTGAACGTCCTGGGCTCGGCTGTCCGCCTCTCGCCAGGTGCCAGCTCGTCTATCCACTCTCTGAGCTTTTGCGTACTTCCGGGGTATCCCAGCTCGCGTCTCGTATAGGCGTTGCAGCGGCCGTGCTCCAGATAGTGGTTGACGGCGGCCCGCCTTTGCCCTTCTGAGTAGCGTTCTAGGTTGCGCCCCCTGAGCGCGCCTCCGTTGTCCTGCCATTCCCGATACCATCCTACAAGCTGTGCCCGGCTTGGATATCCCAACTCGCGTATCGTAGCCGTGGCTTTAAAACCATACTTGATATAGAGCTCGACCGCTCTTGTCCTCTGCTCAAGGGAGTACACGCCATCCTCCAAACATCATCGTTTGGTACGGATTTCCGGTACCGGCCCCTTCTGCTCACTTCATCTTGACAAAACACAGGGCTCGAGGCTGCCGCTGCCGAAGTGGTTCCTGGCGTTCCGGCTCGTCGCCGGCTCGAAGAGGGGCGTCTCGGCCGCCGAGCTGGCCCGCGCCCTGGGCACGAGCGAGACCACCGCGCGATACGTGGTCCTGAGGCTGCGCGGCGCGATGTCCGCCGGATTGGGGCGCCTTCGGCCGGGTCTCGGGTGAGGCCGAGGTGGACGACTTCTTCGTGGGGGCCGCGGCCGCAGGGACCGTGGGCAGGGGGACCACCAGGCAGCCGATGATCTGCGCGGTGTCGCGCGGCGGCCGGGGCGGCCCCGGGACGTGCGCCCTCAGGGTCGTCCCCGACGCGGCGGGCGGGGCGTACTCGCGCTTCGCCGAGGAGCACGTGGGGGTGCTCTCGCACGTCCGCGCCGACATGTGGCAGGGCGTCACCGCCGGCCTGCGCGGCTGGCCGGGGCTCGACCAGCGCCCGTTCGACGCGTCGGACCCGGCCTCCTCGCTCGCGCTCGTGCACCACGTGATATCGGACTTCAAGGCGTACGCCCTCGGCACCTTCCACGGGCTGTCGCGGGCGAGGCTGCAGGGCGTGTGCGACGAGTTCAGCTGGAGGTACTGCCACAGGGGCCCCGCGCCGGCGTCCGCGCTCGCCGCCGACGTCGCGGCCGCCCCGCACGTCCCCCGCGCCGAGCTCGAGGCCTCGTTCGGCCCGCAGCCCCGCGTCGCGAGCCCGAGGGCGCGCACGGGGGCGAGGGTCAGGCAGCGCGAGCGCGTCGAGGAGCTGCTGCGCGAGGCCGGGCCGGGCGACGGCCTGCTGGGGCTGCTCGACGACGGCTTCCGGGAGCGGAGGGAGTGAGGGGGTTATGCGCGAGCTTGGGGGCCATGTTGCGCATTACGTACCCATCTGAGATCCACCATTCCCTTTGTGCCAGGCATGCTTCTGTTCAGGAATAGCCGTACGCTCCTCGGGTGCCTGCGCTCTCCGCTTGAGAACTGTGAGCCTGTCGTTTGCATCGCGCATATCCTTGTCGCGTCTCTGCTGCTGTTGCCGAACCTTCTTCTGGGCCTCGGTCGGCCCATACGGCTACGGAGATGTTTTTTCGCGAGCTCTCGGACATTGGATACGACATGCTTCGCCCAGATACGCTGGAAGCTATCAGCTTTGTAGGACTGCGCATGATCCACAATGAAGTCTGCGATGACATTGCCTGTGCGGCGTAGCACCATACTCAGCATCGTCGCATACGCCTAAGGCCGCAATGCACAGTCTTGACGTTCTCGCACAGCTTCCTCTCATCCTTGCTGACCTTGTTGGCGTCGGCCAATGCCTCCTCGGCTTTGTCAGCGGTCACGTTGTAGTTCTCGACAGCCCGCTGCTGCATTGGAGTTGGAATTCATAGTGGAACAATACAAAAAACAGGACAAACGAAAATAACGTTCGCCCTGCTCAGAGTTCTGGTCGGGTGGACTGGATTCGAACCAGCGACCCCTTGACCCCCAGTCAAGTGCGCTACCAAGCTGCGCCACCACCCGTTCGCTCACCTTGCCGGTGCGCGAGTACGTAATGTAACACTCCCCTCACCCCAAGGCAAGCATAAAACGCGATTGGCCCTACGTGCCCTTGGAGACCACCGTATACTCGCCTGAATGCGGGTTGATAACGAACGAGACGAACTCGCCTGCGAAGGGATCCCCCAAAAAGCCGGGGTCGCTCTCTCCCAGCGCGCCGTTCAGATAGTCCTTGAGACTCTCGGGCCTCACCCATGCCACGCCATACATACGCACTCCTCTGTTTCGGAACCAAGACCTGGTTATCCTATGGTTGAGGGGTTGCCACCCACGTCGTATTTGCGACGAACAGGAAACTGATATGTTGAGACTCGATTCAAAGTGTACATTCGATGCGCCTGGCCCTGCAAAAGCCCAGTTGATATTTTTCTCATGTGCTTTAAATGTACACTTTGACGAGAGAACGCTCCCACGGCAAAGGAGGCCGTCATGTCCGTGAGCACGCGCACGGGCTTTTTCCAGAGGGCCTATGGCATCGTTCGCCAGATCCCTGCAGGGCGCGTCGCCACGTACGGGCAGATCGCTGCCATGCTGGGAGAGCCCCGCAAGGCACGCTTCGTGGGCTTCGCCATGCACTCCAGTCCTGGCGTGGCCGGGGGCGTCCCCTGCCACCGCGTGGTCTTCAAGGACGGTGCGCTGGCACCGGGCTTTGCCTTTGGCGGACCCGAGGCGCAGCGAGCGCTCCTTGAGGACGAGGGCGTGGGCTTCCTTCCCGATGGCCGTGTCGACATGCACGCCTTCCAATGGGAGGCATAGCCGGGGCGCGCGTGTAGGGACAGGACGCTACCGGGCGAACTGGCTCTCGTAGAGGTCGGCATAGAAGCCACCCCTAGCCAGCAGCTCATCGTGCGTGCCCGTCTCGATCACCCGACCGTTGCGCATGACCACGATGCAGTCCGCGTTCTTGATGGTCGAGAGGCGGTGCGCCACCACGAGCGAGGTGCGCCCCTCCATCATGCGGTCGAAGGCATCCTGCACCTGCAGTTCCGTGCGCGTGTCGATGGAGCTCGTCGCCTCGTCGAGCAGCAGCACCGTGGGATCCTGCAGCATCACGCGGGCGATGCACAGCAGCTGCCGCTGACCTGCGGAGAGCAGGGCGCCCGACTCCCCCACCACGGTGTCATAGCCCTGGGGAAGCTGCTCTATGAACTTGTGGGCATGCGCGCGCTTGGCAGCGGCGACCACCATCCCATCCGTGGCATCCGGCATGCCATAGGCGATGTTCTCGCGGATGGTGCCCTCAAAGAGCCAGGTGTCCTGCAGCACCATGCCAAAGGACTTCCTGAGCGCCCTGCGCGTGTAGCCACGCACGTCCGTGCCGTCCAGGCTCACGTCTCCCCTGTCCACGTCATAGAAGCGCAGCAACAGGTTGATGAGGGTCGTCTTGCCACAGCCCGTGGGACCCACGAGGGCGAAGCGCCTGCCGGGGGCGATGTGGACGTCGATGTCGCACAGGAGCTCGCGCCCCTTGTCGTAGGAGAACCACACGTGGTCGAGGTCGAGCCTGCCCGAGGTCGCCGGAACCGTCAACGCGTCTGGAGCATCGGGCCCCTCCACCTCGGCGTCGATGAGGGCAAAGAGGCGTCGTGCGGAGGCAAAGGCCGCCTGCACCTGCGTGACCACGGTCGATATCTCGTTGAAGGGCCTCATGTACTGGGTGGTGTACGAGAGGAAGCTCTGCACCTGCCCCACGGTGAGCACAGAGGGATGCCCGGTGATGACACAGAGGCAGCCCACGACGGCCACGGTGGCATAGGTAATGTTGTTGACCACACGGGTGGAGGGATTCGTGAGCGAGCTGATGAACTGCGCCCGCTCCCCTGCCACGTAGAGGCGCTCGTTGATCCGTTGGAACTCGTCCGTCGCCTGCGCGCCGTGTGCGAAGGCCGAGACGAGCGACTGGTTGGCCATCATCTCCTCGGTGAGACCGGTCAGCTCGCCCTGGATGGCCTGCTGTTCCATAAAACTCCTGGAGGAATGCCGGGCGATCTGGCCTGCGACCACGATGGAGAGCGGCGTGAGCACCAGGACCACCACGGCCATGCTCGCCGAGAGCGAGAGCATGAAACAGATGGTGACGACGATGGTCATGATGCCGTTGAAGAGCTGGTTGAAGCCCTGGAGCATGCCCTGGCCCACGGCATCCACGTCGTTGATCACGCGTGAGAGCACGTCGCCATGCGAGTGGGAGTCCACGAACGAGAGCGGGAGCGCACCCAGGCGCTCGTAGGCATCGTTGCGCAGGTCACGCGAGGCCTCATAGGCCAGGCGGTTCGTGCAGAAGAGCGAGACCCACTGCGTCACCGCGGCAAGGACGACGATCACGGCAAGGCGCCGCAGCAGGGGTGCGAGCCCCACGAGGTCGACCGATCCGGTGCCCAGCATGAGGTCGATTCCCTGGCCGACGAGGATGGGCACGTAGAGCTGCAGAATGACCGAAGCCGCCGCCATGACGAAGGACATGACGAGGGACGTCAGGTGTGGCCTCACGTACCGCATGAGACGCATGATGACGCCCCCCGAGGAGAGGTCGCTGGGCTCGAGGATCCGGTTGGTGGTGCCGGCACCATCCTCGCCCTTGACGGTCGCGAGCACGGAGGTGGGCGCGCCACCACCCGCATACGGATTGGCCATCAGGCCTCCACCTCCTCTTTCGAGAGCTGCGAGAGGCAGATCTCGCGATAGAGCCCACAGTCTCCCAGGAGCGCACGGTGCGTGCCCAGGCCAGCGACGTGGCCGTGGTCCAGCACGAGGATCTGGTCGGCCCGCATGACTGCGGAGACGCGCTGCGAGACGATGACCGACGTCACGCCACCCGCGAGGTCGTGCAGGGCATGGCGCAGACGTGCATCGGTCTTGAAGTCGAGGGCGGAGGCGGAGTCGTCCAACACCACGATCGAGGGAGCGCCCACAAGCGCGCGGGCGATGGTGAGGCGCTGGCGCTGGCCGCCGGAGAAGTTCTTGCCTCCCGCCTCGACGCGCCCGTCGAGGCCTTGGGGCATCTGGCGCACGAAGTCGGACGCCTGGGCCGCCTCGAGGGCCTGCCAGAGCTCGTCGTCCGTGGCATCCGCCTTGCGCCAGGTGAGGTTCGAGCGGATGGTGCCCGAGACGAGCGAGGCCCTCTGAGGCACCACGGAGACGAGGTGGCGCAGCTGCGCAAGCGGATAGGAGCGCACGTCGTGGCCCAGCACACCCACGGAGCCGTGGGTTGCATCGTACAGGCGTGGCAGCAGGTTGACCAGCGTGGACTTGCCGGAACCAGTGCCCCCAATGACGCCCAGGGTCTCCCCGCGCCTCAGCGTGAGGGTGACCTCCGAGAGCGAGGGGAGAGGGGCTCCCGCATAGGAGAAGCTGACGTGCCGCAGGGCAAGCGCCGGTGCGTCCGCCGCGACCGTCCGCTCGCTCGTGCCAGCGTCCGTGACGGAGATGGCGACGTCGAGCACCTCCATGACGCGCTGGGCACTGGCCGACCCACGGTTGAAGAGCACGACCAGGTTGGCCACGTAGATGATGGCGATGAGCGTCTGGCCCATGTAGTTGACGAAGGCCATGACCTGCCCCTGCGTCAGCGCGCCCACCTGGATCTGCAGGGCCCCCGTCCACAGTATCGCCACGACGCCCAGGTTCATCACGAGGAGCGTGGACGGGCTCAGGACGGCCGAGAGCCTGCCCACGGCGATGGCCACCTGCGTCTGTTCCTCGGAGGCGGCGCGAAAGCGCCTGGTCTCGTGCTCCTCCTGGCCAAAGGCCCGGATGACGCGCACGCCGGAGAGGGCCTCGCGCGTGATGCGCGAGATCTGGTCGAGCCTCTCCTGCATGAGGCGGAAGAACGGCACCGACTTGGCCATGACCAGCGCAAAGACGACGGAGATGGTGGGCACGCACAGCAGGAAGACGAGGCCGAGCCTGAGGTCGATGAGCAGCGCCGCGACAACGGAGCCCATGCCCAGGATGGGAAAGCGCATGAGTTGGCGGATGCCCATGGCCACGGCCAGCTGCACCTGGTTGACGTCATTGATGGTACGCGTCACCAGGGAGTTCGACCCAAAGCGGTCCACCTCCGCCTGCGAGAGTCCCATGGACTTCTCCATGAGGTCGTGCCTCAGGTCCGTGCCCATGCCCTGTGCGACGAGGGCGGCCATCTTCTGGCAGACGAGGGTCGACCCATAGCCCACGAGGGCGAAGCAGGCCAGCAGCGCCCCATAGCGTAGGACGACACCCACGTCATGGGCGCCAACACCCTCATCGACCATGCGGGCGATGACCAGGGGCGTGATGAGGTCGAAGACGACCTCGATCACCTTGGCGAGCATACCCGTGATGGCACGGGCGCGATAGGGCCCGAGGTACCGTCTCAACAGCTCGAACATGGCCTTGCTATCCCTCCAGACGTTCCGAGAGCCCCAGCCACTCGTCCTCAAGGCTGGCGATCTCGCGCTCCACGGACCCAAGCTCCGCCTGCTTGTCCATGAGCGCCTGGTAGTTGGCGGGGTCGACCTCCATCAGCTCGCTCCGCAGACGACCGGGCTCCTCACGGAGCTTGGCCAGGCGGCGCTCCACGGCATCGAGGCGCCGCTTGAGCTCACGCCGCTCCCTGTTGGGGAGGGTAGGTGCCCGGTGCGTCCGCGCGACGTCCAGGCCGCCGTCAGCGGCGACGTCGCCACGGGCGGGGACCGAGCGACCCCCCTGCATGGACTCCTTCAGGAGGGAGAGGTACTCGTCCACGCCGCCCGGCACGTGCCTGACGGTGCCATCCAGGATGGCAAACTGGTCGTCCGTCACACGCTCCATGAGATAGCGGTCGTGCGTGACGAGGATGAGGGTGCCCGGCCAGCCATCCAACAGGTCCTCCAGCACGGCGAGCATGTCGGTGTCGAGGTCGTTGCCGGGCTCGTCGAGCACGAGCACGTTGGGCTCGTCCAAAAGCACGCACATGATGGCGAGGCGGCGCAGCTGGCCACCCGAGAGGTCGCGTACGATGGTGGGCCACTCGCGCCGCTCGAAGCCCAGACGCTCCAGCAGCTGCTCACAGCTCACCTCCTTGCCATCGATGACCACATAGTGCCGGTAGCCGGCCACGACCTCGCTCATGCGCCAGTCGTCCTTGGCGTGCAGCGCGTCCAGATTCTGCGAGAGGATGCCAAAGCGCACCGTCCTGCCGATCTTGACGAGGCCGGTGAGGGGCAGGAGCCGACCAGTCATGAGCGAGAGGAGCGTCGACTTGCCCGCACCGTTCTCGCCGAGGATGCCGATGCGATCCCCGGGGCCGATGAGCCAGTCGACGTCGTGCAGGACCACGTCGTCCCCATAGCCGGCGCTCACGTTCCTCATCTCGATTACCTGCTTGCCCAAGCGGCTGACGGCCAAGTGCCTGAGCTCTATCTCGTTGCGCAGCGGTGGGTCGTCCGCAAGGAGCGCACGGGCCGCCTCCACGCGAAAGCGCGGCTTGGAGCTGCGGGCACGGGCGCCGTGCGCAAGCCAGTTGAGCTCCTTGCGCAGCACGTTCTGGCGGCGCTCCTCCATGGCGGCCGCCTGGCGGGCGCGCTCCACGCGCTGTTGGATGTAGGCGGAGTAGCCGCCCTCGAAGGGGTCTATGGCGCCATCGTGCACCTCCCACATGTGCTCGCAGACCTCATCGAGGAACCAGCGGTCGTGCGTGACCACCAGGAGCGCTCCCTCACCCGCGCGCCAGCGGCCCTTGAGGTGGGCGGCCAGCCAGGCGATGACCCGCACGTCCAGATGATTCGTGGGCTCGTCCATGAGGATGACGTCCCAGGTGCCCACGAGCACGCGTGCGAGGTCGCAGCGGCGACGCTGCCCACCGGAGAGCCTGCCTATGCGGGCGTCCAGGTCAAGATCGCCCACGAGCTCGTCCATGACGGAGCGGATCCGGGCATCCGATGCCCACTCGTAGGCGGGAGCGTCGCCCACGATGGCGTGGCGTACGGTCTCGCCATCCGAGAGGGCATCCGTCTGGCCCAGGAAGCCCACGTGGATGCCGTTGCGATAGGTGACGGTGCCGCCATCCGGCTCGACGGTGCGGGCGATGATGTCCAGGAGCGTCGACTTGCCGTCGCCATTGCGCCCCACGACGCCGATGCGCTCGCCCTCGTTGACGGCGATCGTCTGGTCCTTGAGAACCTGCTTGCCTGGCCACTCATGCGAGACGTGCTCGCAGCCGATGAGAATGCCCATGCGCTAGCCCCTCTCACCCGCAAGGCCTCTGAGCAGCGCGATCTCTCGCGCATAGCCCGAAGGCTCGTTGGGGGTCTCCAGAATCATGGGAAGGTTGCGGAGCCGCTCATCCGTGACGATGCGCTCGAAGCACGCGACACCCAGGTGCCCCTCCCCTATCCTCTCGTGTCGGTCCTTGCGGGCACCGACGGGATGCTTGGAGTCGTTGAGGTGAAGGGCCTTGAGGCGCCCGAGGCCGAGCACGCGGTCGAACTGTGCGAGCACGCCATCGAGGTCGCTCGCGATGTCATACCCGGTATCGCTCACGTGGCAGGTATCCAGGCAGATGCCCAAAAGCTCATCGTGGCGCACCCCATCGACGATGCGTGCGAGCTCTTCGAAGCTGCGACCAACCTCGCTGCCCTTGCCGGCCATGGTCTCAAGCAGCACCATCGTACGCTGACCGGGCTCGAGCAGCTCGTTCAGCCCCTCCACGATGAGCTCGATGCCACAGTCCGCCCCCTGCCCCACGTGGCTGCCCGGATGGAGGTTATAGAGGTTGCCGGGCAGGGCCTCCATACGCTCGAGGTCCTCGGCCATGGAGCGACGGGCAAAGGCCCGGACGTCCTCCTTGGCGGAGCAGAGGTTGTACGTGTAGGGCGCATGCGCCACGAGGGGCCCAAAGGCATGCTCGGCCATGATGTCACGCAGGGTGGCGACATCCGACTCCACGAGCTTCCTGACGGTGCCCCCACGGGGATTGCGCGTGAAGAACGCAAAGGTCGTAGCGTCGAGTGCAACGGCGGTTCGCCCCATGGCGGCATACCCCTTGGCCATGGAGAGGTGACAGCCCACGCAGAGCCTAGGCACGAGGCGCGCCCCCATCCCGAGGGGCAAGACGGCAGGCCAGCTCGTCCACGATGGCACAGGCGACGTCGGGCAGGGGCAGCGTCTCCAGCTGCCGCACGCCCGTGGCGTCCACGAGGGCGATGCGGCTCGTGTCCGCCCCAAAGGTGGAGTCCGCCCGCGAGACGTCGTTGGCCACGATGAGGTCGGCGTGCTTGCGGGCAAGCTTCGCCTGTGCGTTGGCGATGAGGTCGTCCGTCTCGGCGGCAAAGCCCACCACCGTGCGCCCGCGCTTGGTGCGTCCGAGCTCGGCCAGGATGTCGGCGGTCTCCACAAGCTCGATGGCGTCCAGGTGCTCATGGGACTTCTTGAGCTTGTGGTCGGCCGGGTGCGCGGGCGTGTAGTCCGCGACGGCGGCCGTGCAGACGACTGCATCCGCACCTTCGAACGCGGCGAGGGTGGCATCGTGCATCTGGGCGGCGGAAACGACGTCTACACGACGAACGCCCCGTGGCGTGGCCAACGCGCAGGGGCCCGAGACGAGCGTGACGAGGGCGCCACGGGCGGCCAGCTCCCCCGCGATGGCATAGCCCATCTTGCCCGTGGAGGCATTGGCAAGGTAGCGCACGGCATCGATGGCCTCGTGCGTGGGACCGGCCGTGACCACGACCTCCCTGCCGGCGAGCTCCTGGGCTCTCGCAGCAGCCTGTCCAAGCACCTCGAGGGCGGCGACGACGATGCCGTCCACGGAGGCAAGCTTGCCCTCGCCCACGTCCCCGCACGCGAGAGGTCCGCTCACCGGATCCACGAACAGCACGCCGCGCGAGCGTAGCGTTCGGGTGTTGGCCTGCGTGGCGGGATGCCGCCACATGTGCACGTTCATGGCGGGTGCCACGAGCACGGGGCAGTGCAGGGCGAGCAACGTGGTGGAGAGGGCGTCATCCGCGATGCCGCAGGCCATCTTGGCCATGATGTCAGCCGTCGCCGGCACGACCACGCAGAGCTCGGCACCATCCGCAAGGCTGATGTGCGGGATGGGGTCCCCCTCGTTGCCGTAGAGGCTCGTGATAACGGGATGGCCGCTCAGTGCCTCGAAGGTGGGGGTCCCCACAAAGCGCGTCGCGTCCTCGCTCATGACGACGCGCACGTCGCAGCCTGCCCTCTGCAGGCCCCGCAGGACCTCCACGGCCTTGTAGACGGCGATGCCGCCCGTGACGGCAAGCAGTACCCTCCGCCCGCCCACTAGTCTGCAACCTCCTCGGTCACGAGCATGCGATGACAGTAAGGGCACTCGTGGATGGGGCCCCGCCGATGGAGGTCCGCATACTGGCGAGGCTGCAGGGCCACGCGGCAGACGCTGGGCACGTTGCCCTGGAGACGCTCGACGGCGAGGCCCCCAAAGCGCTTGAATGAGCGCTCATAGGTTGCCTTGGTCTCGGCCGTGAGGTCGGTGAGCACGTCCTTGCGCTCGCCCGCCAGCGTGCGCACGCGCGCCATGAGGTCGCCCGAGCCCCTCTCGAGCGCCTCCTGCTCCTGGGCAAGCTGTCCGTCCAGCCTCCCCTGCATGGCCCGTGCGTTGCCCTCCGCCTTCTGGAGCTTGTCGAGGCACTCGACAAGCCCCCCATACCGGTACTCGTTCTTCTCGAGCTTCTTGGCGAGGGAGGTGAGCTGCGCCTCGAAGTCGGTAAGCTCGCGATGGTTGGTGGTCTGGGCGGCGCGCTGACGCACCTCGGCCTGCACGGCCAGCAGATGGTCCCGCTCGGCCTCGCTGTCGTCGACGTCCATCTGGGCGTCCTTGCGCTGGCCCATGACCTTGGACGTCTCGGATGCCAGCTTGCTCTTGGCCCTCTCGATGGCAGCGATCCTCTTCCGCTGCGGCATGTCCCGAAGGGCCCTCTTGAGCCGGATGAGCTCCAGGTCGATGTCCTGGAGCCTGAGAAGTGCCTCGTACTCGTTCATGAATCCCCCTTGGGGTGACAGCCGTATGCGGTTCAGCGGGCGGAACGCACGACGTCCACCAGGGCATCGGCAAACCGGACGAGGTCATCCTCGCTCACACGCTCATCAAAGGATACCCTGAGCGAGCCGAGCGCAACGTCGCGGGGGATGCCCATCGCCAAGAGCACATGGCTCGCATCGAGCGAGGTCGATGAGCAGGCCGACGCCGCCGACACCTCAAAGCCCGCCTGATCGAGCTTGAGGACGAGCGTCTCGGAGTCGATTCGACGCGTCATGACGGAGACGATGCCAGGGAGGCGATCGTCCCCCATCGCACCATCCGTGGTGGGCTCTATGCCGCAGTCCGCCTCGGCCAGACGCTGGTGGAGCGCGCGTGCGCGCCCCGAGACGAGCGCGCGAAACTCCTCGAGGTGCTCCGTGCAGTAGCGGGCCGCCGCGGCAAAGGCGAGGGCGGCCCGCACGTCCTGGGTACCCGGGCGCCTCCCCTGCTCCTGCCCGCCGCCAAAGGCCTGGGGGCGGAAGGGGCGCCGACCGCGTAGGGCAAGGGCGCCGATGCCCACGGGCCCACCGATCTTATGGGCGGCGAGGCTCACGGCATCGACGTCAGCGAGGTCGAGCGGGATGCGTCCGAAGGCCTGGGCGGCGTCGGTGTGCACGAGTGCGCCCACCCCGTGAGCCATCCGGGCGGCCTGCCCCACCGGCTGCACGACGCCCGTCTCGTTGTTGGCGCTCATGAGCGAGACGAGCGCACAGGAGTCGTCCAGGTGCTCCCCGAGCCAGTCGAGGCGCGCCTTGCCGTCACGCCCCACGGGGACGAACCCGACCTCGAAGCCACGCTCGCGCAGGGAGGGAACGACATCCACCTCGGAATCATGCTCGATGGAGAGGACGAGGATGCGCCTCCGCCCGCGCTCGCGCAGGCGGAGGGCCTCCGCCATGCCATGCAGGGCGATGTTGTTGGACTCGGTCCCACCCGAGGTGAAGACGATGTCGGCGGGGCGAAAGCCACCCCCCAGGCACCGCGCGATGTCTGTACGCGCGCCATCCAGCGCCCGGGCGGCACGCCGCCCCAGGGTATGCAGGGAGTTAGGGTTGGCGCCTGCGATCTCGGATGCCTCATAGGCACGCTCCGCCTCGAGCGCGGCGGCGCGCATCGGGGCAGAGGCCGCATAGTCCAGATAGGTGAAGCGCGTACCGCCCATCTACACGCTCCTCGCCAGGCCGCACTGGCCGGCGGCCCGTATGGCCTCGACATTGGCGGCATGGTCCCCAGAGAAGATGGCGGAGCCCGCCACGAGCATCGTGGCACCGGCCCTCACGACATCCTCGGCAGTGCGCACGCCGATGCCGCCGTCGACCTCGATGAGGGGACACACGCCATGGCTCGTGCAGAGCGCCCGGGCCTGACGGACCTTCCGCAGCGAGGACGAGATGAATCCCTGCCCGCCGAGGCCGGGGTTCACGGTCATGATGAGCACGAGGTCGATGTCATCGATGATGGACTCCAGCACGCTCACGGGCGTTGCCGGGTTGAGCGCGATGCCCGCCTTGGCACCCGTCGCATGAATGAGCTGCACGATGCGATGGGCGTGGCGCTGCGCCTCCCAATGGAAGGTCACGATGTCGGCTCCCGCCTCAAGGTACCACGGGGCACTCTGCTCGGGACCCTCCACCATGAGGTGCACGTCCACGGGCAGGCTGGTGGCAGCCTTGACCTGCCTCAGGATGCCTGGCCCAAAGGAGAGGTTGGGCACGAAGTGTCCATCCATCACGTCGTAGTGGACGTAGTCCGCGGTGCTGATGCTCGAGAGGTCCTCTCCAAGCTTCGTGAAGTCCGCCGAAAGCACGGAGGGGGCGACGAGGATGTCATGCGCACGCATCGGTGGCAGCACCTCCTCCCTGGGGACGGATGCCATAGAACTCCTCGTTGGGCACGCGCTCGAGCAGCATCTGGGCAGCACGACCGATATCCGTGCCCTCGTAGAGCATGGCATGGACGCATGAGGTGATGGGCATCTCTATGTGACGCTCCTGGGCCACCTCATGAAGGCTCCGCGCCGCGCGCGCACCCTCGACCACCATGCCCGTCGCGCGCTCATAGCCCTCGAGCGTGGCGCCGTGTGCCAGGGCCTCGCCAAAGCTGCGGTTGCGTGAGTGATGCGACGTGCAGGTTGCCACGAGGTCACCCATGCCGGCGAGTCCCATGCAGGTGAGCGAGTCGCCCCCACAGGCCACGACGACACGGCTCATCTCGGCAAGGCCACGCGTCATGAGGACGGCCTGGGCGTTGTCGCCCATGTTCCATCCCGCACAGACGCCACAGGAGATGGCGATCACGTTCTTGCCGGCGGCGCAGACCTCCACGCCCCTGAGGTCGCTCGTGCGGTACGCGCGAAACTCGGGACAGACGAACAGGCCCTGAAACACGCGGGCAAGCTGCCCGTCTGGGGCGGCAACCACGGCCGCGGACACCATGCCGAGACAGATCTCCTCCGCATGGTTGGGGCCCGAGAGGGCAGCGATGCGATCGGTGTGGCCCCACACGTCCGCGACGACCTCCGTCATGAGGAGGTGGGACGTGGGCTCGATGCCCTTGGTGAGCACCAGGACCGGCGTCGTGGACGGCACCCATGCGGCGAAGGCGTCCAACACGCCGCGCAGGTGATTGGAGGGGACGGCCACGACGATGGCGCCGGCACCCTCAAGCGCCCCCGCGGGATCCGTGGTGGAGCAGACGTTGGCGGGGAGGCGATACTCGCGCAGGTGCCGGGGGTTCCGATGGCACTCGTTGATCGAGGTGGCGACCTCCTCGCAGCGCGCCCAGAGCACGACCTGGCGCTCCGAACCGTTGCGGGCGACGAGGCCCGCGGCGGCGGTGCCCCAAGAGCCTGAGCCTATGACGCAGACGCGTGACGCCATCGCCATCACCGGTCCCTGTCCGTGTGGTGGATGACAAACGCGCTCTCGGTGCCCTTGCGCAAACGGGCGATGTTACCGCGATGCTTGAGGATGACCGCCAGGCACACGGCCACGACCGGAAGGGAGCGCGCAACCCCAAGGCCCATGGCCAGGGAGCATATGACAAGCGCCACGGCAGCGGCGATGGAGCCCAGCGAGACGTAGCGTGAGGGAAGGGCGAAGAGCAGGAACACCGCAAGGATGGCAAGGCCGACCGGCCACCACAGGAGCAGCACCGCACCGAAGCCCACCGAGATGCCCTTGCCGCCCCTGAGGCCCAGGTAGGGAGAGAACATGTGGCCGAAGACGCAGGCTGCGAAGAGCAGCGAGGCGGAGAGGCCCAGCTGGCTCATTGCGCTCGTCTCCGACCAGGGAACACGCGCCACCAGCGAGAGCACGAGGCGCCCAAGCGCCATGGCAACGGCGCCCTTGCCCACGTCGAGGCCGAAGGTGATGGCCGCAGCCCTGCCGCCGGCGGCGCGCGCCACGTTGGTCATGCCGATGTTGCCCGACCCCACGGTGCGCACGTCCACGCCCGCGAGCCTCTTGGCCACAAGCAGGCCGCACGGGATGCCACACAGCAGGAATGCGACGATCATGCAGATGATGGTGCAGACGAGCACGGTTGGCGTCACTTGGGGTCGTCCCTTCTCCTGAAGCGCAGGCGGATGGGCGTGCCCTCGAGGTCAAAGGTCTCGCGCAGACGACGCTCGAGGAAGCGCTCATAGTTGTCGTCAACGAGGTCGGGGGCGTTGCACCAGAGCGTGAACGCCGGTGGCTTCGTGGCCGTCTGGGTCCCGTAGCGCACCTTGAGGCGACGGTTCTTGCGCGTGACGGTGTATCCGCTCTCGCGGATCCTCGTGATGAGGGCATTGAGCTGACTCGTCTTGACGCGGGAGCCATGTGCGGCGGCCGCCTTGGTCGCGGCGGTCAGCACGCGATCGATCGAGCGGCCCGTGAGGGCCGACGTGGTGACGACAGGGGCCCACGCTGCGAAGCCCATGCGCTGGTCGAGGCTCTGGGTCACCTTGTCGCGCTTCTCGGCGGAGTCGACGAGGTCCCACTTGTTGAGCACGGTGACGAGGCCACAGCCACGATCGACGGCCATGCCCACGAGCTTCTGGTCCTGCTCGGTCACGCCCACGGTGGCGTCCACCACCAGGAGGCAGACGTCCGCACGGTCCATGGCCTCAAGGCCGCGCACGAGGCTGTAGTACTCGACATCCTCGTGCACCTGCGCCTTCTTGCGCATGCCCGCCGTGTCCACGAGACGGAGCCGCTGGCCCTTCCAGCTGATCATGGTGTCCACGGCGTCGCGCGTGGTGCCCGAGAGGTCGGCCACGATGAAGCGGTTGCTCTTGGCCAGACGGTTGGCAAGCGATGACTTGCCCACGTTGGGCCTGCCGATGATGGCCAGCCTGAGCGCGTCGTCCTGCTCGGCGGGGCCCTCGTCCTCGCGCAGCGCGGTCACGACGTCATCGAGGAGGTCTCCCGTGCCATGGCCATGACCGGCGGAGATGGCGCGAGGATCCCCGACGCCCAGCGAGTAGTAGTTCCACGACTCGAGCTCGGCCTCGGGATCGTCTATCTTGTTGACCACCAGGAAGACGGGCTTCTTGGCCGTGCGCACCACACGGGCCACCTCCTCATCCTCGTCCGTGACGCCCACGGTGCCGTCCACGACGAAGATGATCACGTCTGCCTCGTTGCAGGCCATGACGGCCTGATCGCGGATGCGTGGCGCAAAGGCGTCCTTGCTCTTGGCGGACTCGATGCCACCCGTGTCGACGAGCGTGAACGTGCGGCCGTTCCAGTCGCAGTCGTGGTAGGAACGGTCACGCGTGACGCCCCGAGATTCGTGAACGATGGCCTCGCGGGTCACGGCAAGGCGATTGACCAGCGTGGACTTGCCCACGTTGGGCCTGCCGACAACCGCGACGATTGGCTTGGGCATATCACTCCTTGCTACGGTGCCCCGACAGGAGCAGTCTAGCATGCCCGGCCTGGCGACACCGCAGACGCCGGCCAGGGGATGGGACCTGAACGTGAGTCCGTGCCGCCGCCACGGGACATGAGCCCAGTGCGCGCTATCCGACCCCCACCATATGCCCGATTGCCGAGACGACCTCGTCTATCTGCTCCTGCGGTGTGGAGGCGCCCGCCGTGACGCCGATGTGCTCGGTTGCGGCAAACCAGGAGGCATCAAGCTCCGAGGAGAGCTCGATGTGATGCGTCTGGGGACAGAAGCCCTCGCAGATGGAGGCGAGCCTGCCCGTGTTGGCGGAGTTGCGCCCCCCTATGACCACCATGACGTCGGAGTCGCGCGCCAGGCGTGCCGCAGCGGCCTGGCGCAGCGTCGTGGCCTCGCAGATGGTGTCGATGATGCGCAGCTCCTCCACCCTTCCGATGAGGGCGGAGGCAAGCTCCCTGAGCGCCGCGCGCGCCTGCGTGGTCTGCACCACCACGCCAACGCGCCTGGCCACCCCCACGCCCTCGAGGTCGGCGGGACTCGAGATGGTGAGAGCCCCGGGGGCGTGGCCGAGCGTGCCCTCGACCTCGGGATGCCCCGCCTCGCCAAAGACGATGACCTGATAGCCCTCCTCGGTCAGGCGCTCGGCCGCCTTGTGCGCGCGCACGACGAAGGGGCAGGTGGCATCGAGCACCACGTCGTGGGCCCTCCGCGCGACCTGCTCCTCTGCGGGCGTCACGCCATGCGTGCGCAGGAGCAGCGTCCCACCAGGCTCATCCGCCGGATCCTCGATGACGCCCACGCCCGATGCCTCCAGCTGCGAGACGACCGTGGGGTTGTGGATGAGGGGCCCCAGCGTGTGGATGGGTTTCACGGAGTCGCGCGCGGCCTCGCGCACCATCCTCAGCGCACGATCCACGCCGTAGCAGGCGCCCGCCTCATCGGCGACGGTGATGGTGGGGATGGTGGCCATGCCCTCACATCTTTCCCGGATGCTCGCGGCGCAGCTCGTCCCTGAGGCCGTACACGCGCTCCATGACGGCCTTCTCCATGGCGTTTGCCTGCTCCTTGCGCCCCTTGACGCCCAGCTCGTCAAAGCTGATGCAGGCGCCCGCCTTGCAGTGCACCTTCACGAAGCGCTTGAAATAGGTGCCCTGGGGCGTAATGTCCCGTGCACCGACGATGGCCACGGGCTGCACGGGCGCCTTGGCGAGGCGCGCGACCAGGGCGAAGCCCTTGTGGAACTCGATGGGCTGGTCATCCGAGCGCACGCGCGTCCCCTCAGGGAAGATGAGGATGCACTCGCCACGCCTGAGGGCCGCCTCGGAGCGGCGCACGAACTGCATGTCGGCCGCGGAACGCTTGACGGGAATGCCGCCGACATGCGAGAAGAACCAGGTGACGATCCGTGTCTTGCCAAACTCGCTCTTGTAGATGGGGCGCACGGTGATGCCGTGCAGGTAGAGTGAGCAGATCACCACGACGGGATCGAGCATGGACTCGTGGTTCATGACGAGCACGCGGCCACGACGGTCCTTCCACAGAAGCTCGCCATCCTCGAAGTGCCAGCGCCAGAGCAGCTTGGAGACACCCGTGACGATGAGCACCACGATGCAGAACGCGATGCGCTGAGGCAGCGGGAAGTCCCTGACGGCATGCGTGAAGTAGTCATCGGGCGTGTTGCGGTGGAAGGCGCGCAGCTTGCCTGCGTCCCGCGCCGTGCCCGCCTGCCTTCCGCCTGCGCCGGCGGTCGTCTCTGCCATGTCGAACCCTCTCCCGTCGCCAACCATGGCGACAGACACGTCTGCCTACGCTAGCCCATGTAGCCTATCACGGTTTCGACGACCTCGTCGAAGCTGAGCCCGGAGGAATCGAGCACGTGCGCGTCGGCCGCCGCCTTGAGCGGGGACTCCGTGCGTGTGACGTCAAGCTCGTCACGACGTCTGAGATCATCGAGGATCTGCCGCTCCTCGGCCACGCTGACCGAGGCGTCGGCCTTGGCGGTGTCGCCACCCTCGCGTTGCACGGCGCGACGGTGGGCTCGGGCCTCGGCATCGGCCGTGAGGAACACCTTGACGTCGGCATGGGGAAAAACGACGGTTCCCACATCGCGCCCCTCGGCGATGACGTCTCCCTGAGCCCCCATCTCGCGCTGCAGCGCCACCATGCGCTCGCGCACACGAGGCTGCGCCGCCACGATGGAGACGCTCTGGTCGATGCGGGCCGTGCGGATGTCCTCCGTCACGTCAGCACCGTCGAGGCGCACGGTCTGGGAGCCGTCAGCCGCCATGCCGAAGGTGATGGCGATGCCGTGGGCGAGGCGTGCCACGGCATCCTCGTCACGCAGGTTGACGCCGCGATCCAGGCAGGCGAGCGTGACGCAGCGGTACATGGCGCCCGTGTCCAAGAACGTGAGGCCACGCCTCCGGGCGACCTCCTTCGAGACGCTCGACTTGCCGGAGCCTGCGGGCCCATCGATGGCAACTATCATCAGATCACTCGCCCCTCTCCATAGTGACGGTCGTATCCATGCCCAACAGCTCGGGGTGCTCGGCCCTGAGCTTCACCTCCTCGGGCGAGAGCCCCAGCGCCGCCAGCGTATAGCGCCCGCCGTCCCAGGAAAGCACCTGGGAGCTCACGTTGGGTAGCCTGAGGTTCCAGAAGGTCTCCAAGGGAATGTGGAGCGCGGCTCCCACGAGCGCTCGCGTGAAGCCTCCGTGCGTGAGGCACGCCGTACGCCCCGAGAGCTGCGAGAGCTCCCCCAGCACGCCCGTCGCGCGACCCATGAGGTCCTCGAACGACTCTGCGCCCGGTGCGGGCAGGGAGTGCCCCTCCTCGTCACGGGACCAGGGGAAGTCATAGCCCTGCGTACGGAGCTGTGCCACGGTCAGGCCCTGGGCGGAGCCAAACTCGATCTCCGCCAGATCATCCATGATGACGCAGGAGATGCCCAGGCGGTCGGCCGCCTCCTCGCCGATGGCCTTGCAGCGCGCAAGGGGCGACGTCAGGATGCGGTCGGGCCGCCATGCCTCGATGGCATCGATGGCCCGGAACATCTGCCGCTCGCCCTCGGGCGTGAGGTCGACGTTCTTCCTGCCCGAGAGAAAGTGCTGGACATTGGCGACGGTCTGCGGATGACGCATGAAGAGGATGCGATTAACCTCTGCCATGGTCTCCTCCCCCTTCAAGAAGTGCCTCGAGACTCGCCTGCTCTGCGAATGAGAGCCTGCGCAGCTGACCAGGAAGCATCCTGCCGAGCTTGAGCGGACCGAACTCGTCCCGGTGCAGGCGGATGACCTCGTGGCCCACGGCCTTGAGCATACGCTTCACCTGATGCTTCTTGCCCTCATGAATGGTAAGCCCCACCACGGAGCAGCCGTACGGCACCCCCTCGCCCACCACGGGAAGGGCACGCCCGTCGTGTGGGCCGATCCTCTCCACCTGGGCGGGACGTGCCTTGTCCGTGCGCATGGACACGCCTTGCTCGAGCCGACGAACGTCCCCTGCGCCCAGCGTGCCACGCACGAGGGCCACGTAGTGCTTCTCCACATGGTTCGAGGGATGCAGCATCCTATTGGCCACCTCGCCATTAGTGGTGAAGAGCAGGAGGCCCGTCGTGTCCGCATCGAGGCGTCCCACGGGGAAGAGGCCGGGATATGTGTGGGTGGGCACGAGCTCGGCCACGCAGCGCCTGCCCTGGGGGTCGCTCATGGTGGTCAGACAGCCTGCGGGCTTGAAGAGCATGAGGTACACATGATCGTCGGTCAGCGTGCAGGGGACGTCATCCACCGTGACCGCGTCCACGGCGAGATCCACCTTGCTGCCGAGCTCGCTCACGACCTCGCCATTCACCCGCACACGTCCGGCGGTCATGAGGTCCTCGGAACCGCGCCTGCTCGCCACGCCCGCACGGGCGAGGAATCGCTGCAGGCGCATGGTGCGCGGGTGCCCTGACGCAGGCTCACTCATCGCTGGCATCCCCACCATCCCACGCGAAGGCGGACTCGTCCTCGTCATCGGAGACACCGCCATCGTCATCCAGAAGGTCACGCTCGTCATCGATGTCCTCGGACGTCTCCTCGAGCGTACTCGAGAGGGTGCGTCCCGAAAGGCGCTCGCGGATGAAGCGCCTGGACTCCTCGTCGGGGGCAAAGTCCTCGAGCCTGGGCAGCTCGGAGAGGGATCTCAGGCCAAACTGCTCGAGGAAGCGCTGGGTGGTGCCAAAGAGCGTCGCCCCGTTGCGCGCCCCCTCGTGACCCGCCACGCGCACGAGGCCCTTCTCCCTGAGCGAGGCGATGACGCCATCGGAGTTGACGCCGCGCACGCCGCGCACGCCCTCGCGCGAGACGGGCTGATGGTAGGCGATGACGGCGAGCGTCTCGAGCGCCGCCTGGCTCAGCTGGCGGGTGTCCCAGCTCAGGACATAGGACTCCACCTCGTCGTGGAAGGCGGGATGCGTGAAGAGCCGCCATCCCCCCGCCACCTCACGCAGCTGGAAACCGCGGTTGGCATCGGCGTACTCTGCCGCGAGCACGGCCAGGGCCTCGGACACCTCACCGGGTGCGGCCCCCAGGGCCCTCGCAAGGTCCACGGCCGGCACGGCATCGCTTGAGACCAGCAGCAGCGCCTCGAGGCGGGACCGCAGGTCACCATCGTCCAGATGCTCAAGATCCTCCATCAGAGGTCCTCCTCACTGCTCGTGAGCTCGGAATCGTCCAGCTCGAAGGTGGGGGCACCCTCCATGCGACTGACGCCGATCTCACCAAAGGCGTCCGATTGGGAGAGCGTCACCACCCCGCGCTTGGAGAGCTCGAGGATGGCCAGGAAGGTTGCCACCACGGTCTGCGCGCGCAGGTCGCCATCGAGCAACTCGGAGAAGGTCAGGCGCGGCCTGGCGCGCGTCATGCGGTCGACCGAGGCGACCGTGAGGGCGATGGGAAGTCGCTTGGGGGCCACATGCTCCGCCTCCAGCAGGAACCCCTCACGGCGGCTGTCAAGGTCCGCGCAGATGACGGCAAGCGAGCGCAGGGAGATGCCCTCGAGGTAGTCAGGCATGAGCCCCAGGAACTCGGGGTCGGGGCCAGCCGTACGGGGCAGCATACGGCCCTCCGCCTCCCTGCGCGCACCCAGTGCGGCGGCGGCATTCCTAAACTGCTTATAGGCGATGAGTCGCTGGACGAGCACCTCGCGCGCCGCCTCGGGCGAGAGGCTGGCGAGCCCCTCGTCCTCGGGGTCGCCCTCGTCCTCCTGGGGACGTGAGGCATCGTGCTCGGGCATGAGTGCCTGGGCCTTGATGTCCAGCAGCGTGGAGGCGACTAGAACGAAGTCGCTCGCCACGTCGAGATCGAGGGTTCCCATGCGCTCCACCTCGGTGAGGTACTGGTCGGTGACCTCGGCGATGGAGATGGAGCCGATGGCCACCTTCTGGCGCCCCACCAACTGAAGAAGCAGGTCGAAGGGTCCGCTGAACACCTTTGTCCGCACGGCAAACGACACGCTATCCCGTCATCCCCAAGAGCAGATCCGTGAGGTTACCCGCCGTCGCGTCGAGATAGAGACCAAGGATGTCGACGTCGAGCACCATGGGCACGACATACAGCACGACGAGGAGTACGACCATGGAGTAGCGCTGCATCCGATAGTACCTGGCGAGGGCGCGATCCGAGAGAAAGAGCGAGATGACCTTGGAGCCATCGAGCGGTGGCAACGGAATGAGGTTGAAGAAGGCGAGCACAAGATTCACCTGGACGAACACGATCAGGAACCACGCCACCCAAGCGAGGACGGACGAGGGCGTCCCCATGAGGGCGATGGGCGCACCTCGCAGCACGAGCGCATAGAGCAGCGTCCCCACCAGGGCCTGCAGTATGTTGCAGCAGGGCCCGGCAAGGGCGACGAGCACCTCCCCCACGCGGTGGTTCCTGAGATTGTAGGGGTTATAGGGAACGGGCTTGGCATAGGCGAAGATGGGGCCGCCCATGAAGGCCATGAGGAGCGGCAGGATGATCGAGCCGAAGGGGTCGAGATGCGCCGCAGGGTTGAGCGTGAGACGTCCGGCGTTCTTGGCCGTGGGGTCGCCCAGCCGATAGGCGACGTACCCATGGGCGCACTCGTGCAGGATGGACGAGAAGATGACGACGACCACGGACATGACCATCAGGACAAGGCGGTAGGTGGACAGAGAGCTCATGGGGATCCTCCCTAGCTAGCGCATGCGCCAGCGACGTGCCAGACGGCAGAGCATCCAGTCGATGACGAACAGTATGATAGCGGTAAGGGCGAAGTCTCCCCGGAAGGCGCCGCCCAGGGGCGTCTCCACCACGAGCACGCCCAGAAGCGGTCGGGGAATCCACCGACCCACGACGTTCATGAGACCGACCAGATAGAGGCGCATCGACCCCGAGAGGCACGCCGCGGCTATCACCAGCACCGAGAGCACGATGGCACAGATGCGGCAGATGACGGCAACGACGTGGGCGACGGTCCCGAGCGCGGATGCACCCACCCTCGAGGAGGGGTGTGGTGGCCGCGCCCGCCGCTCGTCCTCGTAGGAGTAGTCATACCCCGTGCGCGAGGGGCTGGGAACCGCCTGCCTGGTGAGTGGGGGTTGCTGCTGGTGGGAGGCCGTGCGGGGCATAGGCGCCGTCGCGTGCGGCCGCGCCCCCACACGCGTGGCGTCACCGGCCCGCTGTGGCGTGCCGGCGGTGTCGCCGGGACGGTCGCTCCTGAGGTGGCTAGGCATTGAGTCCCTCCTCGATCCTCTCGGTCAGTTCGAGCCACTCCTCCTCGAGCGGGGGAATCTTCCTCGAGAGGTCGTTGTACTCCTTCAGGGCCCTGTCGAACGCAGCGGCATCGTTGTAGAGGCCCTCGGAGGCCATGAGGTCCATGAGCTCCTTGTAGCGCTTCTGCGCAGGCCTGAGGGCGGCCTCCACCTGCCTGAGGCGGCGGCGCTCCCCCCGCACGGCCCTGCTCGCGGCATTGCGGCGCTCGGCTTCGGCACGGCGCTGCTCGCGCGTCTTCACCTTGCGCCCCGTCGACCTCTCCCCCTCCATGGGTGTGGGCCGAGCGGACGGCGGTGCCGGCGCCGGCACGGGCCCCGGCACCGCCACATCCGCAAGCTCGGCGCGCTTGAAGAGGTAGTAGTCGTAGTCGCCGTCGTAGAGCGTCACCGTATGGTCGCGCACGTCCACGACCTTGTTGGCAACGGCACGCACGAGATGCTCGTCGTGGCTGATGAGCACGATGGTGCCCGGGAAGCTTCTCAGGGCCTCCTCAAGCACGTCCACGGAGTCGATGTCCAGATGGTTCGTGGGCTCGTCCAGGCAGATGAGCGGATCGGGTGCCACGAGCATGCGTGCGAGCGCCAGGCGCGCCTTCTCGCCACCGGAGAGCACGCCCACCCGCTTGTCCACGTCGTCCCCATGGAAGAGGAAGGCCCCCAGCAGGCGGCGCTCCTCGGAGGTAGTCCAGCCAGGGGCAGCCGCGTCCATCTCCTGCAGCACGGTGTTGCCCTCGGTGAGGGTCTCGAGCTGATGCTGCGCGTAGTAGGACTGCGTCACGTTCTGGCCCAGCTCGATGGTGCCCGTGGTGGGTGGCTCGTGGTTGTTGATGAGCTTCATGAGCGTGGACTTGCCCGCACCGTTGGGACCCACGAGCGCCACGTGGTCGCCCCGATAGAGCTTGAGGTTGACCCCCTCGTATACGAAGGTGTCACCATAGCTTTTCGCGACGTTCTCGAGCGAGACCACCAGGTCGCCCGTGCGCGGCGGGTCCGGGAAGCGAAAGTGCACCCTCTTGGAGGACTCCGGCAGCACCACCAGCTCGTCCTCGATCTTCTCGATGCGGCGTATGCGCTCCTGCACCTGCTTGGCCTTGGTGGGCTTGTAGCGGAACTTCTCCACGAAGACCCTCATGTGGTTGATGTCACGCTCCTGCGCGGCACGCTTGGCGCGCAGCTGCTCGAGGTTGTCCTCGCGCTGACGCAGGTAGCTCGAATAGTTGCCCACATAGGTGGTGAGGCGCTTGTTCTCGAGCGCAGCCACATGGCTCACGCAGGAGTCCATGAACGAGCGGTCGTGACTCACGAGCAGCACGGCGCCGTCATAGCCGGAGAGGAACGACTCCAGCCAGCTCACGCTCTCGAGGTCGAGATGGTTGGTGGGCTCGTCGAGCAGCAGCAGGTCGGGATGGCGGAGCAGCAGCTTGGAGAGGGCGATGCGCATCTGCCAGCCACCGGAGAACTCCGAGGCGGGCTTGTCGAAGTCCTCCACGGGAAAGCCGAGACCACCCAGGATCTGGCGGGCATGTGCCTCGAGCTCGTAGCCACCCAGTCGCTCGAAGCGGTCCTGGGCGGTACCATACTCCTCCAACAGCGCATATTGCTCGTCCCCCTCAGGCATGGTGGAAATCTGGCGCTCCATGTCCTTGATACGCGTCTCGAGCTGCCGTATCTCCCGGGCAGATTCGACGACCTCGGCCAGGGCGCTCCTGTCGCCGCCGATGTGGGTCTCCTGCTCGAGGTAGCCCACCGTGGCGCCCTTGGCAAGGCTCACCGTGCCCTCGTCGGCAGACTCCTGTCCCATGAGGATCCTGAGCAGCGTGGTCTTGCCGGCACCGTTGGGGCCGACGAGCCCCCACCGCTCGCCGGCGTTGAGCTGCAAGGTAGCGGCCGAGTACAGAACCCGGCCGCCAAAGGACTTTGATAGCTTGTCCGCAAGAACGATCAAACGGCACTCACTCCCTGGTTCGAGCGACAGGTCTGCTCCAGTATATGCGACAGCGCAGCCGCGTTTGGCCATCCCCCGCCAACATACAGAAACCCACCAGCCGCGCTACCGATCGCAGGTGAGGTGGATGGCAAAGCCCGCAATCTGCCGCTTGAAGTAGATGAGGTGAATGGAGCCATCGGGGTTGAGGGACATCGTCTCGGGGTCCACCTCGAAGCCACGCTGCGCAAACCACTCGATGGCAGCGGGAATGTCGTTGACGTAGAAGCCGATGTGGCCCTTCTCGCCACGTGCGGCCTCGGGCAGCATGACCTCCACGAGCGTGCCGGCAAAGACGGAGACGGGTGCCGTCACGCTGCGTCTGAGCCCCATGAGCACAGAGAGGAGGGCCACGATCTCCTCGGCCTCCTCCTTGCTCGCGGCGTTGATGCCCACATGTGAGATATGCATATCGAACAGCTCCACGGGACCGTCCTGCTGCTCCATGGTTCCCTCCCTGAGTCTGGGGACTTCCAAAAAAGTCCTTGACCGGCACCCTGCGTTTGGTAATATACCTCTTGCACCAGCGCGGGGAATTAGCTCAGTTGGGAGAGCGCATGACTGGCAGTCATGAGGTCAGGGGTTCAAATCCCCTATTCTCCACCATGCCATCGAGGGCGGCGGCTTAGGTCGTCGCCTTTTTCTATCCGGGCCTATGGCGCAACGGTTAGCGCAGGGGACTCATAATCCCTGGGTTGGGGGTTCGAATCCCTCTGGGCCCACCACATGACCAGCCCGCCGCCACAACGTTGGCGGCGGGCTTTCCTCGGCCCGACGGGCGCGCCAGCCGCCACTCGCGGAACAGGATCGCCTCAAGCGCATCGCGAACGCATATAGTAGTATGCATGGTTGCGAAGGGGCCTGGCTGGCTCCCAGTCCTCATCAGGAATCATAGTTCACCACGGTGCGCCTTCGCATAGAGGAGGCGACTGTCATGAGCATAGGGTTTCCCATTCCGTCAAAGGAGCATGAGTCGAGGCGGGCGCTCCTCCCCTCCGACCTTGCCGTCATCGAACGCCCCCAGGACCTTGTGTTCGAGCGGGGCTATGGCGACATCCTGGGAATCACTGACGAACGGTACACGCGTACGGGAGCACGGACGGGCTCGCGCACCGAAGTGTTGGCGTGTGCGAGCATCGTCGACCCCAAGGTGGGCGACGCTGACTACCTTGGCAGCCTGGCACCGGGAACCACCATCTTCGGTTGGGTGCATGCGGCCGAGAACCCCGAGGTCGCCGATGCGCTCACGAAGGGCGGCCTCACGGCCTATGCATGGGAGCACCTGTACGAGGACGGACGGCACGTCTTCTGGCGCAACAATCAGCTTGCGGGAGAGGCGGCCGTGCTGCATGCGTTCCTCTGCCAGGGACGGATGCCCCAGGGGCAACGGGTTGCCGTCATCGGCCGAGGAGACACGGCCTTGGGCGCCATCGGGGTGCTGGAGGGGCTCAGTGCCAACGTCACCGTCTATCAGCGCAGGACCGAGGCGCTGCTGCGCAAGGAGCTCCCCTCGTTCGATGTCGTGGTCAACTGCGTCATGTGGGATCTCACGCGCACGGACCACATCCTGTCGCGCGATGACGTGGCGCGCATGAGGCCTGGCTCCCTCATCATCGACGTGAGCTGCGACGAGGCCGGTGCCATAGAGACGAGCCACCCCACCACCATAGGTCACCCCACCTACACGGTCGAGGGGGTCCTGCACTACGCGGTCGACCACACGCCCTCGCTCGTGTACGGGACCGCCTCGGAGGCCATCTCGGCAGCCGTGGCACGCTACGTCAACGAACTGAGCCGTGGGAGGCATTCCAAGGCGCTTGAGGGTGGTCTCATCGTCCGCGATGGCGTGCCCGTCCGCCGCCGGACGCCACGGAGCGCGGGCAACTGATGCGGCTCGTGCGTGCGCGGCAGAGGGCAGCGCGACAGAAAGGGCCAGGGCCCGCAGGGACCCTGGCCTTGTGCACGCCATGGTGGGCGATGCTGGATTCGAACCAGCGACCCCTTCCGTGTGAAGGAAGTGCTCTACCCCTGAGCCAATCGCCCGTGCGGAAGAGATACTACCAGAACATTTCCCCACAGCCAACGGGAATTTGGCATTGTGGGCAAGGGGGATGTCTGAGCTGGACGTCGCCACCCCACAGCCTCGCGGGACGGACGCCCCGCACACGATCCGCGATTCGCTACACTAGGTACATGTGAGATGACATACCGACGCAAGAAGAGGGATGCCCCATGACGCCGGAGAGCAAACGACTCAAGGTTGGCTGTCTGATTGCCATGACCATAGGCCTTGCCGCCATCATCGTTGGCATTGGGCTCTTGCTCACTGGCTCGCGGGGCGTTCCCCTGGTGCTTGCCACCATCTTTGGCGTGCTCTGCCTCTTTGCGGCCGCCCGTGGATCCATGCTGGCCAATGTGCCCGCGAATGCGGGAAGGGTGTTCGTGCTCTCCCTCGTCATCGCCCTGGCCTGCATCCTCATGGGAGTCGCCATGGCCGTCCTCTTTGCCGCAGAGATGGTCGCCAACGTACTGTTTGCGGCGATGACGCTCATCATGCTCGTCGTTGCTGGCCTCGCGCGCGTCATCGTCAACAAGCTGTCTCGCGTGTAGGGCACATGCACGCAAGAGTGGTGCCTCGGGGCATTCGACAAGGGCCGAGTGCCCCGTCTCATGTCGAACGGTGCGCATGGTTGCCTGATATTGCTATATCAGGGGTAACGGCATCTGCATGAGGGATAGGGACGGCAGGGAGTGGCCTATGGTTGCAGCGCTTAAGAGGCTCTTTGGCTCCGTGCACACGGGGCAGCGGGGCGGTCTCGACATACTCAAGTTCATAGGTCCCGGCCTGCTCGTCACCGTGGGCTTCATCGACCCAGGCAACTGGGCAAGCAACATGGCCGCAGGCTCGACCTTTGGCTACGCGCTACTCTGGGTGGTCACACTCTCCACCATCATGCTCATCGTGCTGCAGCACAACGCCGCACACCTGGGCATCGTGAGCGGCCTATGCATCTCGGAGGCCACGACCAAGTACCTGCCCGGCTGGCTTGGCCGGGGGCTGCTGACAACGGCACTCGCCGCCGTGGTGGCAACGACGATGGCCGAGGTGCTGGGTGGGGCCATCGCCCTCCAGATGCTCTTCGGGCTCGACCTGCGCCTAGGCAGCGTACTGGTGGCCGGCGTCTCCCTCACGCTGCTGCTCACCAACTCCTACCGGCACATCGAGCGCTGGATCATCGGCTTCGTCTCGCTCATCGGACTCTCCTTCCTGGTGGAGGTCCTCATGGTGCATGTGGAGTGGCCCGCGGCCACCCTAGGCTGGGTCTCTCCCAGCTTCCCTGCGGGTTCGATGCCCGTCGTCATGTCCGTGCTCGGTGCCGTCGTGATGCCGCACAACCTCTTCCTTCACTCCGAGGTCATCCAGAGCAGGCGCTTCGATGCACAGGGTGATGACGTCATCCGCGAGCGGCTGGACTACGAGTTCGTCGACACGCTCCTCTCCATGGTCATAGGCTGGGCCATCAATTCCGCCATGGTCATCCTGGCGGCGGCCACCTTCTTCCGGCATGGCATCGTCATCGACGACCTCGCTCAGGCCGCAAGCGTCCTCTCCCCCCTCGTGGGGCCGGCCGCAAGCCTCATCTTCGCGGTGGCGCTCCTGCTTGCGGGTCTCAGCTCCTCGGTGACGGCAGGCATGGCCGCAGGCACCATCACGGCAGGCATGGCGGGCGAGCCATACGACATCCACGACCGCCACTCCTCGCTGGGCATCGTGGCCACGTTCGTGCTGGCCGTGGCGACCGTCTTCTTCGTGGGCGACGCCTTCCAGGGGCTCGTGTGGTCACAGGCGCTGCTCTCGCTCCAGCTGCCCTTCACGATATTCCTGCAGATCTACCTCACGTCATCCAGGCGCGTCATGGGCGCGTATGCCAACGGCCCGGGCCTCAAGGCACTGCTCGTCCTCATCGGCCTCGTCGTGACGGCACTCAACCTGGCGCTGCTGTTCGGCTAGATGTCACTCCATATCCAAAGGGACCTTATGCGTCGGCGGCGGAAAGGCGTCGTCGAGCAGGGCAAGGTCATCGGAAGTCAGCTCAATCGTGCGGCTCTCCCAGTTTGCCAAGATGTGCCTGACGCTCGAGCTGCGTGGAATGGCAATGACATGCTCGTCATGGAGCGCGAAGGCAAGCAGCACCTGCAGGGGCGTAATGCCATGGTGCGCCGCAACCTGCCTCACGGCCTCGTCCTCGACAAGCCCTTGGCGGAGTCTTCCCGCCTGTGCCAAGGGACAGTATGCCATGAGGGGAACGCCATTCCCGTTCATCCAGGGCAGTAGGTCATATTCAATGCCGCGCGAGCCCAGGTGGTAGAGATCCTGGTTTATAAGACAGTGCTCCCCCCCTTCGACATCCATGAGCTCCGGCGGGTTCTAGCGAACGTCGCAACACCGAAGGCGACGGAAGGGGCTTTCGGTGGAATGGGTTTACGGCAACGTTCGCTACCAAACGCGCAACGAGATGTGCGCAGCTAGGAGGGCGCACTACTTGAAGCTTGTGCAATCTGGCATGAACTTCACGCAAGCGGCAAAAGCAGTTGGCGTATCCAAGCGAACCGGCAAGGTGTGGCGCAACGGGCGCGCGAGGGCCACCGGCCGCAACGAAGACCCCTCGGTGGACTGGTATCGTGGGGACATGGAAGAGCCGAGGAAGATCCACGACAGGTACCTGGGCCAGGACGAGCGGCTGCGGATAGCGGACATGCTCAAGCTGGGCGGGGCCATCACCGAGATGGCGGCGGCGCTGGGGAGAAGCAAGCCGACGATCAGCCGCGAGGTGCGGCGCAACGAGGACCCCATGTCGGGCGAGTACATGCCCTACCGCGCCCAGCAGCTATCCGCCGGGCGGCTGAAACGGCCGAAGCCGCGCAAGGTGCTCGAATACGCGCCGCTGCACGACTATATCCAGGAGAGGCTCGGCGAGCACTGGTCTCCCGAGCGGATCTCCCGGCGCCTGAAGCTCGACTTCCCCGATAATGAGCATATGAGGGCATGTCCGGAAACCATATACCAGGCAATCTACATCCAGGCGAAAGGCCAGCTCAAGCGCGACCTGGAGAAGAAGCTGCGCTCGGGGAGGACGAAGCGCAGGCCGCGCACCGCCCAAGACGGGCGCAAGGCGCGCTCCCGCGACCCGATGGCGATGATATCCGAGCGGCCCGCGGAGGTGGCCGACCGCGCCGTGCCGGGGCACTGGGAGGGCGACCTGATCGTGGGCGCCGGCAACAAGAGCGCCATCGGCACCCCCGTCGGGAGGACCAGCCGCGACACGATCCCGCTCCACCTGCCTGACGGTCACGATTCCGGGCAGGTGCGGCAGGCGGTGATAAGGAAGATGCAGCACCTTCCCAAGCTGATGCGCAACTCGCTCACCTGGGACCAGGGAAGCGAGCTGGCGCAGCACCTGAAGATCGGCGCGGCGCTGGGCCTGCAGGTGTACTTCTGCGATCCGCACTCCCCTTGGCAGCGGCCGACGGACGAGAACACCAACGGGCTATTACGGCAGTACTTCCCCAAGGGGACGGACTTGAGCATCTACCCGGAGGAATACCTGGACGCGGTGGCGGAGGAGCTGAACGACAGGCCCAGGAAGGTGCTCGGCTGGAAGAAGCCGAGCGAGGTGTTCCTGGAGCTGATAGAGGAGTCGATCGCAGCATGATGAAGGCAGCTGGTTACTAGCAGGTGTTGCAACCACCGCTAGAATCCGCCAGTCCTGGCGAACGCCCGACCAAGCATGGCCTCATCTATGCGGCCACACCGGCAAGCGATATCGTATGTGGTCCCTGTCAGCTCGCCAGCGGCATTGGTGCACAGCTCTTCACCACGGGACGTGGCACCCCCTATGGTCTAGCACAGATTCCCGTCCTCAAGATTTGCTCCCGCAGCGAGGTCAAGCGTATGTGGCCGGACCTCATCGACATAGACGCAGGGCCCATCTCGAGCGGAGAGCGCTCCATCCAGGCCATTGGTAGCGAACTCTTCACGCTACTCATCGATGTCGTCAGCGGTAGGAGACGGTCATATGCCGAGGAACACGGACTCGTCAATGATTTGTGCGTCTTCAATCCGGCACCTATCACGTAAGAGTCACGTATGCCAAGTAACCGCAACAGATAGGAGAACTTATGGTACGTTACGCCACCCTCTCTGATCTCACCGTCTCATACGAGCTCATTGGAACGACCATCGCAGGTGGAGACACGCTCAACAAGGGCATGTTTGCGCGAACCTTTGTTGATCAGCTCAACGAGGAGCGTCACAAGCTGGGTGTCTTCGAGACGGAGGATGGGGAGGTCGTCGGCTTCGTCGGCATCAACTGCACCTGGCAACTCCACGATGGCGTGCGTGTAGCTGAAGTCACAGAGCTTACCGTGGCGGAAGGCTATCGTGATGGTGACATTCGCTTCCAGCTCCTCGAATGGGCAACGGAGGTCGCTTGCGAGGCGGGTTGCGAACGGATGATTCTCTCGAGCCGGCTTGGTCACGATGAGAGTCATGGATTCTATGAGACCTATGGGTTCACCAAGACACACTATCGCTTCGACAAGGACATCTGATCATACGCGACGCCCTTTCCTGAGCCAGACGTCCCATCCCGTATTGAGGTGAGCATCCGTGGTCTGACATCAGGAGGGCGGCTACAGGACCATGTCCCGGCACACCTCGGCGACGTTGAGCGCACCGCACATGCGCATGGCGTCCTCGAGTTCGTCCCTGAGCTGTGTGAGATAGGCCATGACGCCCGCGGCGCCCGCACCATACACGCAGACCACGAACGGGCGGCACACCAACGTGGCACTGGCACCGAGCGCGAGGGCACGGAACACGTCGATACCCGTGCGAATGCCACCATCCACCAGCACGTCGCACGCCCCGCCCACGGCGTCCACCACCGCAGGGAGCACCTCTGCCGTCGCGGGCACGCCATCGAGGACCCGGCCGCCATGGTTGGAGACCACGATCGCATCGGCACCGGCCTCGAGGGCCTTCTCCGCGCCACGGGAGCTCAGGATGCCCTTGAGCACGAACGGCACGCGTGCCTCATGGCATTGGGCGGCAACCTCTTTGAGCTCGGCCACGCTCTTGGGGCCCGCAGGCGGCTCGAAGTCCCTCAGGAAGGGAAGTCCGGCACCGTCGATGTCCATGGCGATCGCACGGGGGTGCGACGAGAGCGAGAGGGCCACCTTCTCGTGGAGCATGCCCATCGGCCACGGCTTGATGGTGATGATGCCCGCACCACCCAGGGAGCCGATGATCTCGGTGGCCTTCTCCACTATCTGGGGGCGTATGCCATCCCCCGTCCAGGCAACGGTGCCCGCCTGGGCCGCCGCCTCGAGCACGCAGGTGTTGTACTCGACATCGGTGAGCTTGTCCCCGTAGTGGCGCTGCACGTCGCCGACCGGGGCGATCATGACGGGAAGGGTCAGCGTGCGTCCGAAGAGCGAGGTCTCTGTGGAGGGTTGGCCGCCCTCGTAGATGGTGTCCATGAGCAGCCGATGGCCTTCCCACGCGACGCGATTGCGCACGGCGACGGTCCCAGAGCCCTTGGCCCCGGGACCCGGCACATGGGCGCCACAGGCCCTGCCATCGCAATCTGGGCAGGCCTTGCACCAAGGCCCCATCGAACCCCGTGCCTCGGCAGCGATATCCGCGTAGCTCATGACCTCTCCCCAACCTGAATCCCGTGCCATGCCCCCTGGCACGATGGCCTACACGCGCTCCGAGAGCACCCGTAACGTCAGTAGCTTGCAGACGTCCTCGACGGCAACCTCGCTGCGCTCGCCCGTCGCACGCACCTTGAGTTCCACCTTGCCGTCCCGGGCGGAGCGCTTGCCGCATATAACCTGGTATGGGAAGCCCATGAGGTCGGCATCGTTGAACTTGACGCCTGGGCGCTCCTTGCGGTCGTCCAGGACGACCTCGACGCCGGCCTGGGCAAGACCGTCGGCCACGCGCCGGGCAAGGGGCCACACCAGGTCGTCCCTGGTGTCCAGGGGAATGACCTCCACCTCGTAGGGCGCGACGCAGACGGGCCAGGCGATACCCTGCTCGTCATGATGCTGCTCGACGACGGCCGCGAGCGTGCGCGAGACGCCGATGCCATAGCATCCCATGAGGAGGGGGACCTCCTTGCCGCTCTCGTCGGCGAAGGTGGCACCCATGGCCTGTGAGTACTTGGTACCCAGCTGGAACACCTGCCCGCACTCGATGCCGCGGGCGCCCTCGAGCGGCGTGCCGCAGACGGGACAGAGGTCACCCGGCTGGGCGGCAATCACATCGACCCAGGCGTCGTCCGCGATGGAGAAGTCCCGCCCGAGCTTGGCATGAGCGAAGTGGAAGTCCCGCTCGTTGGCACCGACGAGCCACCACTGCGACCGCTGGAGCGAACGGTCGGCGCAGGCGCGCACCCCCTCGGGCAGGCCCACCGGACCCATGAACCCCTTGACGAGACCGTGCTCCTCGAGCTCCTCCCCACTCATCAGGTGATATGCCCCAAAGGCATGCTCCGCCTTGACGTCGTTCATCTCGTGGTCACCAGGGATGAAGGCAACCGTGGGCCTACCATCGCCATCGATGAGGGCCAGCGCCTTGCGCGTGCCGCTCTCGGGGACACCCAGCAGGCGCGACACGTCGGCGATGCTGCCCGCACCGGGCGTGGGAACCTTCTCGAGCGTGCCCTCCTCCCCCTCAAAGAGGGGTGCCACCACCGTCGCGGCCTCCGTGTCCGCCGCAAAGCCGCAGTCGTCGCAGTAGACGAGCTCGGCCTCGCCCTCCTTGGCGAGCGCCATGAACTCGACGGACGTGTCACCGCCAATCTGGCCGGAGTCGGCCACCACCCGCAGGCAGCACAGGGCGCAGCGCTCGAAGATGCGCGCGTAGGCGGCCTTCTCTGCATCGTAGCACTGCTGCAGGCTCTCCTTGGTCGCGCTGAAGGAGTAGGCGTCCTTCATGATGAACTCGCGGCCGCGCATGAGGCCAAAGCGGGGGCGCAACTCGTCGCGGAACTTGTCCTGGATGTGGTAGAGCGTCACGGGCAGCTGCTTGTAGGAGCGCAGCTCTCCCCGCACGAGGTCGGTGTAGGTCTCCTCGTGGGTGGGACCAAGGGCATACTCGTGCCCGTGGCGGTCCCGGATACGCATGAGCTCGGGACCATAGGCATCCCAGCGGCCACTCTGGTGCCACAGCTCGGCGTCCGTGAGGATGGGCGTGAGCATCTCCTGGGCGCCGATGCCCTCCATCTCGTCACGGATGATGGCCTCGATCTTCAGGAGCGAACGCCATGCGAGCGGGAGGTAGCTGTAGAGGCCGGACGCCTCCTTGCGGATCATGCCCGCACGTAGCAGCAGCCTGTGGCTGGCCACCTCCGCGTCGGCGGGATCCTCCTTGAGCGTGGGGGCATAGAGCTTGGACATCCTCATACAGCTTCTCACGAATGGCTCCTCGTGTCGTCGTTCCTGGTTCCGGTGGGGATGGTACACCCCCAGGGCACGTCACACCCGCCTGGCGACCTCCTCCATGAGCGCATCCACGATGCGGTCCTCGGGCACGTTCCGTATCCTGCGGCCGTTCTCGAACAGCACGCCCTGGCCCCTGCCGCACGCGATGCCCAGGTCGGCGTCGCGTGCCTCGCCCGGCCCGTTGACCACACAGCCCATGACCGCCACCGAGAGCGGGGCATCCACCTCGGACAGGCGCCGCTGAACCTCCTGGGCAATGCCTATGAGATCCACCTGGCACCTACCGCAGGTGGGACAGCTCACGAGCTCCGGATGCAGGCGACGCATGCCCAGGGCGCCCAGGAGATCCCAGGCGACGCGCACCTCCTCCACCGGATCCGCCGTGAGCGAGAGCCGCATGGTGTCGCCGATGCCCTCCTCGAGCAGGATGCCCACAGCGGTGGCATTCTTGACCGTCCCCTGGCGGAGGGTCCCCGCCTCGGTGACGCCCACGTGCAGGGGTACCTGCGGGAGCTCGCACGCGAGGCGCCGGTAGGTCTCGAGCGTCACCGGCACGGAGTGCGCCTTGGCGGAGAGCACCACGTCATCGAAGCCGCGCACGTCGAAGTGGGCAACGAACGAGAGCGCCGAGGCGACGAGCTTCTCGGGAAGGGTGAGGTCCTCGCGATCGGCAACCGCGGGATCGAGCGAGCCGGCGTTCACGCCGATGCGAATGGGGATGCCGACCTCCCCGGCCGCCTCGATGATGGCATCCACGCGCTCGAAGGAGCCGACATTACCGGGGTTGATGCGCAGCGCCGCGGCACCACGCCTGGACGCCTCGATGGCAAGCTTGTAATCGAAGTGAATGTCCGCAACCACGGGCAGGGGGCTCTCGGCACAGATGGCCTCGAAGCCGTCCAGCTCGTGGAAGCTGGGGATGGCCACCCGTATGATCTCGCAGCCCTCGCTGGCCAGGCCACGAATCTGCTTGAGCGTCGTTGCCGGATCCGACGTCTTCGTGGTGCACATGGACTGCACCGAGACGGGGGCGCCGCCCCCCACGGGCACCGTCCCCACCTGCAGTCGATGCGTACGGTCGCGCGCCGGCCGCTGCCGTTCACCTGCCTGCATGGCACCGCTCCTATCTGGCAAGCATCCCCAGGATGTCGTTCCTGAGGGCATAGACGAAGATGACCACAAAGAAGGCGAGGCCCACGTAGCTCACATACCGTTGGGCGCGCACGGAGAGGGGTCGCCTGATGACGGCCTGGACGACCTCGATGAGGACCTTCCCACCATCGAGGGGGGGAATGGGCAGGAGGTTCATGAATCCGAGCGACATGGAGACGGCCGCCACGAAGAGGAGCAGCGTGTTGATGCCCTCGGAGGCGGCCTCGCTTGCCATGGCCGAGATGCCTATGACGGACGAGGCGCCCTGCAGTGTCTCCATGGTGTGCTGGGGCATGATGAGACGCACGGCAAAGTCCGCGACCATCTGGCCATACCGGACGGCATAGCCAGCCGATTCCACCAGGCCCAGCTGCCGATGGCCCACGCTGGCGTCGATGCCCAGCTTGTCCCACACCCCATCGGCGGGAACGTCGATGGTGAGGGTCCTCTCGACGCCATCCTGTCCCACGGCCACGACCTCGAAGTCGCGCCCCTGCGACCGTACCGCACCGAGGGCCTCCGTCAGGCTGCTCCAGCTATCGACATCCGTGCCATCAATGCGCCTGATGGTGTCCCCCGCCTTGAGGCCCGCGGCATCGGCGAGGCTCCCGGCCTCCACGCCGCCAAGCGTGTTGGTGTCCAGAATCGTGTCGACGCCCACGGTGGAGAGGCTGACCGTCACGATGAGGAAGGCCACCACGATGTTGACGAGCGGTCCGGCAAGCAGGGTGATCACACGCCTGAGAAAGCCCTTGCCCAGATAGGTCTGGCTGCGCTCATGGGCGAGGAAGGCCTCGGCATCGCCCTCGATGGGGCGCGGCTCCCCCGCCGCCGTGCTGCCCGGACGCGAGAAGTCATGGCCGCGGTCATACTCCGTGAGCAGGCGGTCGTCACGTGCGAGCGTCTCGAAGGCCTCGGGATAGGTCGCCTGCCCCTCGTACTCCCCCTTATCGGGATTATAGTAGGGCCTGATGGACGCCCAATCGGACAGCGTGGCCAGAAGGTCGAGCGCGTCGTCCACGCTCACGTCCAGGGTGGCGGCCACATCGGATGCACCCACGCGACCACGGCGTTGCACCAGGGCCAGGCAGGCCGCCAGCTTGTCGGACCGTGTGCCCTCCATGCCGCAGATGCGGGTATAGCCGCCCAGGAGGATGGGTGTGACGCCAAAGCGCGTGCCCCTGCCCTTGGACTTCCAGGACACGTTGTGCCTGAAGGGCATGCCCAGAAAGAACTCGGTCACACGCATGCCGCAGGCGCGGGCAGAGAGGTAGTGGCCACCCTCATGCACGAACACGAGCACCGAGAGAACCACGATGCCCCAGAACAAGGCAGCAAGGACGGGGGCGAGCGCACTCATCGCACACACCTCGAGAGGAAGCGGCCTGCCAGCTCACGACTGCGCATATCGATGTCGACGAGCTGGCCGAGGGACTCGACCGGCACGACCTCGCTGCGCTCCATGACGTGGGCGACGCAGGCCTCGATGTCGAGAAAGCCGCAGCGGTTCTCACGGAACGCCCTGTTGGCGACCTCGTTGGCCGCGCTCATCGCACACGGTAGCGTGCCGCCCCTCCTGCCTGCCTCCCGGGCGAGGGCCAGACATCCGAACGTCTCCTCATCCGGCGCCTCGAAGACGAGGTCGGAGACCGTACGCCAGTCCACACGGGGGGCGGGCGGCTCCCAGCGTTCGGGATAGCTGAACGCGTACTGGATGGGCAGGCGCATGTCGGAGGGACCAAGCTGGGCCTTCACGGAACCGTCGGCGAACTCGACCATGGAGTGGATGTGGCTCTGGGGGTGCACGAGCACGGTGACGTCATCGATGCCCACGTCAAAGAGCTGGGAGGCCTCAAGGACCTCGAGCCCCTTGTTCATGAGCGTCGCGGAGTCGATGGTGATCTTGGGACCCATCCGCCAGGTGGGGTGCCGGAGCGCGTCGGTCGCCGTCACCCTGGCGAGCTGCTCGCGCGTCATACCCCTGAACGGACCACCCGAGCAGGTGAGCCAGATGGCATGGGGCGCACGGCGCTGTTCCCCCACCAGACACTGGTAGATGGCACTGTGCTCGGAGTCAACGGGGATGAGGCGCCCCGGCCGCGCCAAGGGCATGAGCAGGTCGCCGCCCACGACGATGGATTCCTTGTTGGCATAGGTCACCACCTTGTCCGCCCTGAGGGCGGCAAAGCCCGCCTCGATGCCGGCAAAGCCCACCACGGCATTGAGCACGCAGTCCACGTCATCCAGACGCACGAGATCCGTGAGCGCCTCATGCCCAAAGCTGCAGCTGCACCCTGTGGGGAGCTCGGAGAGGATGGGGTCGTCCCGATGTGCCCCGTCCGTGACGGCCACATGGGCCACGCCAAACTCGCGGGCCGCCCTCACGAGCATGTCCGTCGAGGCGTGCACCGAGAGCGCCACGACGCTCAGCCTGTCCGCATGCTGGCGGCAGACGTCCAGCGCCTGCGTGCCGATGGACCCCGAGGCGCCCAGCAGGGCCATGCGCAGTGGCCTCCTCCGTTCGGCACGAGGTGCCGTGTCTTCGAAGATCGTCAAAGAATTCCTCCCAGATGGAGCATGAAGAATGCAACGGTACACCCAAAGAGCAGGGAGTCGGAACGGTCGAGCATGCCACCGTGCCCCGGCATGAAGTCACCGGAGTCCTTAAGCCCCACACCGCGTTTGATGCGCGACTCGAACAGGTCTCCCACCACGCCAAACAGGCCAACGGCGAAGCCCGAGGCCACGGCGAGGGGAAGCGACAGCGCAAAGGCGCCTGACGCCCACAGCACCACCCAGATGAGCATGCAGGCGGCCATACCGCCCACAAGACCCTCGATGCTCTTGTTGGGGGAGATCTTGGGGGCAAGCTTGTGCCTGCCGATGCGTGAGCCCACAAAGAATGCCATCGCATCGTTTGCCCAGATGGAGACTATGACGCCGAAGGCAAGCAGCGCGCCCATGATGCTGCCCTTGTCATACATCCTGATGAGGACGATGGGCGAGAACATGAGCGAGGTGTAGAGCGGACCGAATACCGTGGTGCTCACGTCCCCGATGTTCGCGCGCGGCGTGACCACATACCACCCGGCAGCCGCTACCAACAGGAGCAGCACGAGCACGAGCATGGCGAACAGCGACCTCGTGAGAGGCGCCAGGGCAAACAGCGCCGCCATGGACAGGCCCAAAGGCTCGTTTGCCATACGACCGGCGATGCGCGTCATGTGAAAGAACTCGGAACAGCACTGCCAGGCCATCGCCGTCACGAGCAGGGCCGTGGCCCAGCGCCCCAGGAAGAGGCAGGCAATGACCACGAGGGCGTAGATGGCACCAGATGCCACGCGCGTTATGAGCTTCTCCGTCCAGCCGCGCACGCGCTGCCCACGGAGACTGCCCTCACGGCGCGACTGCTCCTTGGCATCGCGCGCACGTTCGAGGCGGGCGATGCCCGCATCAAGACCACGAGGCCTCGCGGATGGCGAAGTCTCGTGGCCGTCCCCCGTCCCCTTATCGCCATGGGGTCTCACCGAGCCGCGACACCACCAAAGCGACGGCTTCTACCCTGGTAGGAATGGATGGCACGCAGCAGATCCCAGCGGTCGAAGTCCGGCCAGAGGGTATCGGTGACGTAGAGTTCCGTGTAGGCGAGCTGCCACAGTAGGTAGTTGGAGAGCCGCAGCTCACCTGACGTGCGAATGAGCAGGTCGGGATCGGGCAGGCCATGGGTATAGAGGCAGCGGGGCATGAGCTCGGGCGTGATGTCGTCCACCGCAAGCTTGCCGTCGCGCACCCGTTCGGCGATGATGCGTGCGGCGCGGGCGATCTCGGCACGCGCGCCATAGTTGACGGCCAGGGCAAAGGTCATGCCCGTGTTGTCCTTCGTCTCGTCGAGCCCCCGCTGGAACACCTCGAAGGTCTCCCTGGGGAGCGCCGTGAGGTCACCAAAGAAGCGCAGCCGCACGTTCTCCTGGTGGAAGAGGGGCAGCTCCTCGATGAGCGTGGTGGCAAACAGGTGCATGAGCAGGTCGACCTCGTGTTGGGGACGCTTCCAGTTCTCCGTGGAGAAGGCATAGGCCGAGAGCACGTCGATGCCCAGGCGCACGCTGGCCGTGACCGTCTCTTTGAGGGAGTCGACGCCTGCGACGTGGCCGCTCGAGCGGTCGAGCCCCCGTGCCTGTGCCCAGCGCCCGTTGCCATCCATGATGATGGACACGTGCGCGGGCATGCGCGCAGCGTCAATGGCCCCCAGGCTCACGTCGCCGGGTGCGTCCGCAAAGTACGCGCGCTGTCGTGTGATGTCCGTCTGCACCTAAATCTCCATGACCTCGGCGGTCTTGGTCTTGAGCATGTCATCGATCCTGGCGACATAGGAATCCGTGAGCTTCTGGATGGCCTTCTTCTCCCGCGCGACGTCATCCTCGGAGAGGTCGGCATCCTTCTGGGCGCGCTCGGCCGCATTGTTGGCATCGCGGCGAGCGTTGCGTACGGCCACCTTGGCCTCCTCGGCATACTTGCCGCACTCCTTGACCAGCTCGCGGCGGCGCTCCTCGGTGGGCTTGGGGAAGGGCAGGCGGATGCAGCTGCCATCGTTACCAGGAGTGATGCCCAGGTCGGACATCTCGATGGCCTTCTCGATGGCCCTGAGGGAGCTCTTGTCCCATGGCTCGACGACCAGCATGGAGGCCTCGGGGACCTTGACGGCCGCCAGCTGCGTGATGGGCGTGGGCTGACCATAGTAGTCCACCTTGATGTCCGCAAGCACCTGGGCACTTGCCCTGCCGGTGCGCACCTTGGCAAAGTTGTGTCTGAGGCCCTCGACGCACCTTTCCATGTGCCGCTTGGCGGAATCGGTGTATTGGCTCATGATTGCTCCTATCCTTCCACGACGGTCGTGCCGACCGCCTCTCCCCTGAGGGCACGTTCGAAGACGTTGTCCCCATCGAGGTCGAAGACCATGATGGGCATGTGGTTGTCGTGGCAGAGGGCCGCTGCCGTGGCATCCATCACCTTGAGCCCCTGGGCGAGCACGTCATGATAGGTGATGGTGTCGAAGCGCTGGGCATCGGGATGCGTCACGGGGTCGGCGTCGTAGATGCCGTCCACCTTGGTGGCCTTCATGAGCACCTCGGCCCCGATCTCGCAGGCGCGCAGGGCCGCCGCGGTGTCCGTCGTGAAGTAGGGGTTGCCCGTGCCGGCTGCGAAGATGGTGATGCGCCCCTTCTCCAGGTGGCGTATGGCACGACGACGGATGTAGGTCTCGGACACCTGGTGCATCTCGATGGCGCTCATGACGCGGCACTGCATGCCATTGTGCTCGAAGGTGTCCTGCAGAGCCAGACTGTTGATGACCGTGGCCAGCATGCCCATGTTGTCGCCCTGGGCGCGATCCATGCCAGCCGCCGCCCCGGAGAGGCCACGGAAGATGTTGCCGCCGCCCACGACCACGGCGATCTGGACGCCCCCCTCATAGGCGGGCTTGAGCCTGTCCGCAATCCGCTGGGGGACATCCGGGTCGATGCCAAACTCCTTGGATCCCATGAGCGCCTCGCCCGAAAGCTTGAGCAACACGCGATGATACCTGTATCCAGACACTACCCACCTCCGATGCGCGCAGGGACGTTGCATACGCCCGAACCAATCGCATTGATTCTACCAGAGGTGTCCTATGTGCCCTGCTCCGTTTTACCGGTAGGCAGAGCCTACAAGAACGAGGGGGCCGACATCCGTCGGCCCCCTCCACGAGGTGAGGTGTGCGACGCCCTACGCGCCGAAGGCGAAGCGGACGAAGGACTCGATGGTGATGGTGTCGCCGCAGGCCTTGCCGACCTTCCCAGCCAGCTCGGAGATCGTCACGGAGCCATCCTTGATGAACTCCTGCTCGGTGAGGACGACCTCCTTGTAGAACTTCTCGAGCTTGCCGGTGGCGATCCTCTCCTGGATGGCCTCGGGCTTGCCGGAGTCGGCGGCCTGGGCCATGTAGATGGACTTCTCGTGCTCGATGGTCTCGGCAGGCACGTCCTCGCGCTTTGCGGCGACGGGGGCGGCGGCTGCCACCTGCATCGCGACGTCATGCGCAAAGGCCTTGAACTCGTCGTTGGAAGCCGTGGCCTCGCTGCCGAAGGAGAAGGCGACGATGTCGGCGAGCTTGCCGCCGAGGTGGGTGTAGGACGCGAGGGCACCCTGCTCCTGCTCGATGCGCTGGAAGCGGGCGACCTTCATGTTCTCGCCAATGACGTGGATCATCTCGGTGAGCTCGTCGGAGACGGTGCCGTCGCCCATCCTGCAGGCGAGCAGCGCATCGACGTTCGTGGGATCCTCGTTGGCAACGACCTCGGCAAGCTGGGTCGCAAAGCCAGTGAACTTGGGATTGGTGCCCACGAAGTCAGTCTCGCAGGTGAGCTCGAGGAGGGCGCCTTTGGTGCCATCCTCCGAGACGTACGCGGCGATGGTCCCCTCGTTGGTGTCGCGGCCAGCACGCTTGACGGCCTTGGCGACCCCCATCCTGCGCAGGACGTCAACGGCCGCCTCGAGGTCGCCATCGGCCTCGACGAGGGCCTTCTTGCACTCCATCATGGGGGAGTCGGTCATCTCACGAAGCTGCTTGACCTGGGCAGCGGTGATCTTTGCCATAAGGGCCTCCTTGATCGGGAACGAAGTGGGTAGGTGAGGGCTACTCGGCCGCGGGGGCTTCGGAAGCGACGACTTCGGGAACGGCGGCGTGGGTCTCCACGGCAGGGGTGGTGGCGCCGGCGGCCATCTCCTCGGCACTGATCTGCTCCTTGCCGGAGCCGGCCAGCACGGCGTCGGCCACGAGCTCGCACATGAGGTTCACGGAGCGGATGGCATCATCGTTGGCGGGGATGCCGTAGTCGACCACGTCGGGGTCGGAGTTGGTGTCGAGCAGCGAGACGACGGGGATGTGCAGGCGGTTGGCCTCGCGGATGGCGATCTCCTCGCGCTTGGAGTCGACCACGAAGAGCGCTTGGGGCAGGGCCTTGAGGTCGCGCACGCCGCCGAGGTTGCGCTGGAGCTTCTCGAGCTCCTTGGTGAGCATGGCCTGCTCCTTCTTGCCCCGCAGCGCCATGCGGCCGTCCTCGACCATGGCCTCGAGCTCCTCCATGCGATCGATGCGGGATCGCATGGTCACGAAGTTGGTGAGCATGCCGCCGAGCCAGCGCTGGTTGATGTAGGGCATGCCGCAGCGCTCAGCCTGCGTGGCGATGGGCTCCTGGGCCTGCTTCTTGGTGCCCACGAAGAGCACGCGCCCACCCTTGGCGGCGGTCTCCTTGAGGAAGGTGTACGCCTTGTCCGCATCCATGACGGTCTGCTTGAGGTCGAGGATGTAGATGCCGTTGCGCTCGCCGAAGATGTACGGGCGCATCTTGGGGTTCCAGCGACGCGTCTGGTGGCCGTAGTGGCAGCCAGCCTCGAGCAGGGTGCGGATGTTGATCTTGACAGCCATGTGCCTACCTCCGTTGGTTGTGCCTCCGCGTGGTGTCGACCCCGGAACATCCACCCAAGTCATGGCTTGTGAGCCTGGGCACCATGGACACCGAGTAGTCACGCGTGCGAATTGATGCCGTGCGGACGCACGACAGCCCAGCATTGTACCAGCAACCAGCAGCGTGTGCCAGCTTCGATGCGGGCACACACAACCTGCGCCATCCCTGGGCTACTCCGCTCGCGGATGCGCCTGCCGCGCGGCATCCTTGAGGCGCTCGATCGAGAGGTGCGTGTAGATCTGCGTCGTGGAGAGGCTGGCATGCCCCAAGAGCTCCTGCACGCTCCTGAGGTCTGCGCCGCCGCCCAGAAGCTCCGTCGCAAAGCTGTGGCGGAGGGAGTGCGGCGTCACGCTGGCGTCCAGCCCCGCCTCCCTGACCCGTCGCTCGAAGGCGTCGCGCAGCGCGTCGGCGCTCATGGCGTTGCCCCGCGTGGAGACGAAGAGGGCGTCGGTTCGCCGTCCCTTGGCATGTGAGAGCAGCTCCTGGCGCGCGCCCGCGACATAGGCGGACAGCCGCCCCATGATCCCCTGATACAGAGGGACGATGCGCTCCTTGGAGCCCTTGCCAAAGAGGTGCAGCTGCGCTTGGGAGGCATCGATGTCCCCCACCGTCAGATGCGCCGCCTCGGCGATGCGCGCCCCGCTGGCATACAGCAGCTCTATGAGGAGCGCATCGCGCCCGCCGGCGGCATCGCCACCGCAGGCATCCAGCAGCCGGGTCACGTCCCCGTCGGAGACCGTATGGGGCAGACGTTGGGCGACTTTGGGTCCCATCAGGGCATCAGCGGCCCCATTCGCGACAAGGCCCTCGCGCTCGAGCCACGAGAAGAACGACCGCACACTCGAAAGGTGGCGGTTGATGGTCTTGGTGGCATAGCCGGCACGTGAGAGCTCGCCAAGGTACCCCCTAAGGTCACGATGGGAGAGCGTGGCGAGCCCGAGACCCCTCCTGTGCAGCCATGCCCCAAATGCCGTGAGGTCACTGGCATAGGCACGCACCGTGTGGGGAGACAGCCTGCGGACGCGCGTCAGAAACGAGACGAAGCCATCCCGCAGGCGTGCGAACTCGTCGGTGGGGGCCAGCACTGGCTCGCGCATGGAGGTCGAGGCGGCCATCAGAAGGTCCCGAAGAGGTCGGGACGCGAGGCAACGAACGCCAGGAGGTCCCTGGTGGCGCGGTCGGCATAGGCCCGGTAGCGTGCGCGCTTCTTGAGGTGAGGACCCTCAAGGGGCGGCACGAGGCCAAAGTTGACGTGCATGGGCTGATAGGGATCCGTGGCCGGGTTGGTGGCATAGGCGACGAGCGACCCGAACGCCGACGTCACGGGCAGTGCGGGACGCTCGAGCCCCTTGAGGTCGGCATAGGTGTTCAGGGCGGCAAACAGCCCCGACGCGATGGCCTCGGTGTAGCCCTCCGTGCCCGTGATCTGCCCCGCAAGGCGCACCGTCGTGCCGGGGATCGCAAAGCTCCCGTCCAGCGCACGGGGCGAGTCCACGAAGGAGTTGCGATGCATGACGCCATAGCGGAAGAACTCGGCGTGCCCAAGCCCGGGGATGAGGCGAAAGACGCGCCGCTGCTCGCCCCATGTGAGGTTGGTCTGGAAGCCAACGAGGTTATAGGCCGTGCGCCCCCTGTTCTCAGCCCTTAGTTGGACGGCCGCCCAGGGACGCCTGCCGCTGCGTGGATCCAAAAGCCCCACCGGCTTGAGGGCACCGAAGCGCAGCGCGTCACGACCGGTGCGGGCGACCTCCTCCACGGGCTGACAGGCACTGAAGAGGTCCCCCTGCTCGAAGTCCCTCAGGATCGTACGCTTGGCACCAAGCAGCTCGTCATAGAAGCGATCATACTCGCCCCTGTCCATGGGGCAGTTGAGATAGTCGCCCGCGCCGGCGTCCTCATAGCGCGACTGTACGAAGGCCACGCCTCGATCTATGGACTCCGCGTCCACGATGGGGGCGGCGGCATCAAAGAACGAGAGGGACGTCGTGCCCAGGCGACGGCAGAGCGCATCGAAGAGCGCCTGCGAGCACAGGGGCCCTGCCGCGATGACGCAGGGGCCATCCGGGACGGCGATGGCCTCGCGGCGCTCGACCTCGATGAGCTCATGCGCACTGATGGCCTGGGTCACGAGGGACGAGAAGCGTACCCTGTCCACCGCCAGGGCCCCACCAGCCGGGACGCTCGCTGCGTCCGCCAGCCCAATGAGCGTCGACCCCATCGCCCCGAGCTCCTCCTTGAGGAGGCCCGCGGCACTGTCATGCCTCAGGGACTTGAAGGAGTTTGAGCACACGAGCTCGGCAAAGTCCGAGGTGTGATGGGCGGGTGCCACGGCATTGGGGCGCTGCTCGACAAGCGTCACGGGCACCCCCCGCCCGGCGAGCGCAAGGGCGCACTCGCTCCCCGCGAGTCCGCCGCCTATGACCGTCACCCTCCTATCGTCTGACATGACGCTCCCCCTCCGCCGTCCTGTGCCAGCTCGTCTCCATGTCGTCTGACCATTCTATCGTGTGCAAGGTAGGCCGACTCCGTCAGGCTGAACCGTCCGTCCGGAAGACGCCGCACCATGCCCTTGCTCTCATAGTCGGCGAGCGCACCGAGTATGCCAACGACGCTCTCCCCCAAAAAGCGCGCGAGGTCATCGGCCCGTGTCGGCTCGGAGATGAGCGCGGACACGATGCGCCCCTCCGTCCTCGGCACGCCCTCGCGTACCATGCGCAGCACCCCGTAGTCCAGCGAGATGCGCTGCTCGAGGTCCATCTCGGAGGGGATGATGTACGCACCGTCCGCTATGAGCTGGTTGGCCCCCATGGATTCCGGCGAGAAGATGCTGCCTGGTATCACGTAGAGGTCACGCCCCATCTGCGCGGCCGCCATGGCCGTGGAGAACGTCCCCGAGTGACGTCCCGCCTCACAGATGACCGTGCTCTGTGAGAGCGCGGCGATGATGGGGTTGCGGCGTGGAAAGGTGTAGCGCTTGGGCGGCGCCCCCCAGGGTTCGAGAGAAATGACGGCACCATACGTTCTGGCGCGCGCGAACACGTCCTCGGAGGAGCGCGGGTAGACCTTGTCGGCACCGGTACCGCTCACCACGATCGTCGTGCCTCCCGCGTCGAGGGCCGCGCGCGCCGAGGCCGCATCGCATCCCAGCGCACCTCCGGAGACGAGCGTGATGCCACTCTCGGCAGCGACCCTGCCGGCCAGCCGTGCGGCAGCGAGGCCATAGGGCGTCGCGCGGCGGGCACCGATGACCGAGAGGCAGCTGTTCGTGAGGGTCGACCGGTCACCCATCCCATAGATGATGTCCGGGGGCTGCTCCAGGGACTCCAGGGATGGGGGCCACCCCTCCTCTCCCCTCCTGAGCTCCCACCGTTCCCCTCCATCAGGCATCTTGCCCTCCCTCCGCACGGTTCCTGTAGCCACTGGCCTCAAGCACATGCTCGCGCCTCACATGCTCGCTCTGCTCGACGTCGGCGATGGTCCTGGCCACACGAGCCATCTTCACGATCGAACGTGCTCCGAGTGCGAGTCGCGACGAGATGCCCTCGAGACAGGTGGCGGCGCGGGTGTCGAAGAGCAACGAGTGAGGCAAGGCGTCAGACGCATCCGTCTCGTGCGGGCGATGGGACGCGAACTCCCGGGCTCCCATGACCTGCTGGCACATCGTGTGGGAGTCCATGCCCGCCTCCGCGCCGATGACCGTCTGCGACGCCGGCCGCATGACGTCCACGCGCATGTCGATGCGATCCATGAGGGGGCCGCCGATTCTGCCCTGGTAGCGTTGTACCTGTGCGGGCGTGCAGCGACAGTCGTGCGCCGGGTCGCCCAGGTAGCCGCAGGGACAGGGGTTGGAGGCGGCCACAAGCTGAAAGTCGCAGGGGAAGCGATACACGCCATCCACCCGTACGATGCGCACCTCCTTGTCCTCCATGGGCTGTCGGAGCGTCTGAAGGACGTTCGTCGCAAATTCCGGCAGCTCGTCCAGGAACAGGACGCCCTTGTGAGCGAGGGACACCTCGCCTGGAAGGACGGGCCTCCCGCCGCCCACCAAGCCACCTGCGGAGACGGAGTGGTGGGGCGCACGGAAGGGCCGCACGCCACGCATGGCGTCGTCCAAGGGCTGGCCCGCCACAGAGGTCACCAGACATACCTCCTCCAGCTCTGGCTCCGTGAGGCTGGGCAGGATGGTGGGCAGCCTCCGCGCAAGCATCGTCTTGCCCGAGCCCGGTGGCCCCACCATGAGAATCCCATGCCCACCTGCGGCGGCAATGGTAAGCGCGCGCTTCGCAGACTCCTGCCCGAACACGTTCGCGAAGTCGAGACCCTCCGTCCCATCGTCCTGCTCCCCTCCCGCAAGGCCATGGGGTACCTCCCCGTCGAGCGTCGAGACGCCCTCCCTGAGGTCCGCCAGCGAGCCAATCGCCAGAATCGCATGGGTCGACGCGCCCGCATGGAGCGCGTCGCGCGCACACGCGAGCGACGCGCCCAGACGATGTGCCAGATGCTGGTAGGCCACGGCGCCACGCGTGAGGGAGACCTCTCCCGCAAGGCCCAGCTCGCCCACGAGCAAACAACCGTCGAGACCCGCCAGGGGGATCTGCCCCGAGAGTGCCAGAATGCCTACCGCAATGGGCAGGTCAAAGGCGGTCCCGCTCTTACGCATCTCGGCGGGAGCGAGGTTCACGGTATAGTGCATGCGCGGGAGCTTGTAGCCGGCCGCCTTGATGGCGCAGCGAACGCGCGCCGCAACCTCCATGGTGCTCGTGCCCGTCATGCCGACGATGGTGATGCCCGGAATGCCACCGGAGGATGCCACTTCGACGGAGATGGGAAGCGCCTCGATGCCCCTCAGACAGGCCGAGGCGACCGTGATCGTGCCCACCATCAGAGGTCACACACGAAGGCGCCGCTGAGATGGCGCACGGTGGCGTCCCTTGCCGCCCTGACCTTGATGGCGATGACGTCAAAGCGCACGAGGCTCTCGTCCGGGTTCTCGACGAGATACTCCAGGGCGATCTTGCGATAGCGCTCCTGCTTGCGCTTGTCGACCGCGATCTCGGGCATGACGTCATCGCCCTCTGAGTCAGCCAGGCGCGCCTTTACCTCCACCATCACGACGCAGCGCCCCTGCCGGGCGACGATGTCCGCCTCGCCTCCGCGATTGCGCATGTTGCGTTCGAGCACATGGTAGCCACGTTGCTTGAGGTACAGCTCCGCCAGGTCCTCGCCGAGCGTGCCCAGCTGCCTTGTGGTCATCTTTCGTGGATCGCCATCGGCCCCCCTCGTGCCGAGCTCGAGCGCCATGGTCCAGGCATGCATGCCCCCATGCCGCGAATCCTCATCGAATCCGTCATCAAACGCATAGTCCTCGAAGGAGTCATCCTCCCACTCGGACGGTTCGACGCCGCCACGCCCGAAGACCGTGCGCGGCCCCCCTCTCCCATCTGCCATGCCTGCTCCTTCCCGTGATGGACGAGCGAGCACTGAGCATGACAGGCATAGCTGGCAGAGATGCCTGCAGAAGCTGCAGGCATCTGCTGACATGGGCATGCCTGTGTCAGATCTACCGAGGAAGGCCACCTACAGAGCGGCGCCAGAAGGGGACAAGGAAAGCACGCGCGAACGGCCCCCTCAGAAGAGGGAGTGTGTCTCCAAGAAGTTCCCACAGAACGAGACGCGATGGATGGGCGTGAGCCCATGGTCACGGATGGCCTGGATGTGCTCCGCAGAGCCATAGCCCTTGCAGGCGGCAAGGTGATAGGCCGGATACTCCCCGTCGTACTCCACCATGAGGGCGTCACGCGTGACCTTGGCCACGATGGACGCGGCCGAGATGCAGGCAATACGTGCATCCCCCCTCACGAGCGTCCTCTCGCGGGGGTGCACATGCACGGGATTTCCATCGATGAGCACGCAGTCGGGATCGACACCGGCATCCTCGATGGCGCCGGACATCGCCATCCGCAGCGCCTGGGGCATGCCCACGGCATCGATGGAGGCAGGCTCGACGTGACAGATGCCGATGGCACGGGCCACCTGGCGAATCCTGTTGGCCAGCCCGGCGCGACGGGCGGGCGCCAGCCGCTTGGAGTCGTTGATGCCCCATACCCTGGGGTCAGGGGGAAGGGCTACCGCACACACCGTCAACGGCCCCGCAAGGGCACCGCGTCCCACCTCGTCCACACCGAGCACGAGGCCATCGCCGCCCATCTCGCCCATGAGGGCGTACATCCCCTCCACGCGCTCGCGCTGCGCCTGCTCGCGCCCGCGGCGGCGGCAGGCGACCTCGACGGCATGCCGCACCTGACGACGGGGATCATGCCCATAGCGCTCGATGAGGTCATCAAGCTCCTCGAGGGGGGCGCCAGCAAGCAGGCCGGCGACCTCCTTGGCCGTTGCGGCATGCGACGCGCCCATTCGCTCCCCCTCCCAAAAAGACCGCCCCGCAGCCGCGGGGCGGCACCGCTGGCTCCTAGCGCCTCTCGCGGATGCGCGCCGCCTTGCCGACGCGGTCACGCAGGTAGTAGAGCTTGGCACGATGGACGTCCCCATGGCGCACGACCTCGAGCTGGGCGATCTTGGGGCTGTGGAGGGGGAAGGTGCGCTCGACGCCGACGCCGAAGGAGATCTTGCGGACGGTGAGGGTCTCGCGGGAGGAGTCGCCGCTCATGCTGATGACGTCGCCCTGGAAGACCTGCTCGCGCTCGCGGTCGCCTTCCTTGATGCGGTAATGCACCTTGACGTTGTCACCGACACGAACCGGCGGGATGTCCTCGCGGATCTGCTGGCGCTCGATGGCGCGGATGTAGTCCATGGTTACCTCGTCTCTAGAGGTGCCGTCGTCCCGTGAGCGGCACGTAGGCTTACACACGGCGAGTCATTATATGGCATGCGCCCCGTCGGGGCAAGGAGGTCCAGGTTCCCTTCCCGCGCTTGGGCACAAAGCGACCACAATGGCCGGGCGCGAGCTATGCCTGGGCGAGCCCCCAGCCGATGGTGCGCTCGCGCATGCCCACGGAGTCGCGGTAGATCCCCTCCTTGCGCATGTCTGGGGTCGACCGAACTCGATGTCGCTCTCGATGGTGTCATCGAAGAGGTAGACGTCCTTGAAGACCATGGAGAAGCTGGAGAGCAGGGCGTCCACCTTCCAGTCGCGCACGTCGTGCGCACACACATGACGGTGGCGACAAACAGGCCGCAGCGCGGGTCAGTCACGGCGAGCATCCGTAGATGGCACCGGTGGTCACGCCCGCCGACGTGACGGTGCCGCGCATCGAGACACCGGAGAGGCCCCCTCGAGAAAGGCGGAGCGGGCGGAGTCGAGTATGGCCGCACGGGTGCCGCCAGCTGGGCCGTCCGTGGCCTCGACGTCGTCCATGGATCCCCCTTCCGATTGCCCCCCAGGGCACCTCATCGCGGCGTTCCCCAGCTCAGCCGCCAGGGCGCTGGTCGGACAGGCTCCAGGCCTTGGGCACGTTGAGCTGCTCGTAGAGCCGGATGGCGTAGCGGTCGGTCATGCTGCTCACGTAGTCTGCCGCCTGGACGTCCACGGAGTCCTCCTCGTGAGAGCGATACTCGGCCGGCATTTCGTATGGATGGCATACGAAGTGCGCAAACAGCTCCTCCACAAGATGCGCCGCCTTGGGCTCCTCCCGCTTGGCCTCACCACGGGAGTACAGGTTCTGGAACAGGAAGCCCCTCATCCTCATCATGGCATCCCACACCACATCGGACATGGCGATCTCGCTGCGCTGGGCACTCGCGCCGACCGCGTCGTGCACCATGGTCTCTATGCGCTCGGACGAGCTTGACCCCAGGATGTTGCGCAGATCCACGGGAAGCGACTCCTCGCTCAGGATGCCGGCACGCTTGGCGTCATCCATGTCGTGGGTCACATAGGCCATGCGATCCGCCCGGGCGACCACCTGGCCCTCGAGCGTGTGGGCCGCCGTTCCTTGGTTGTGGTTGACGATGCCATCTATGACCTCTCGGGTGAGATTGAGGCCGCGACCATCCTTCTCCAGCAAGCAGACGATGCGGGCGCTCTGCTCATTGTGATGGAAGAGCCGTGGATCATCAGGGCCGCAGTGCAGCCTGCGTGCCATGGCGCGCTGGAGCGCCCGCTCGCCGCAGTGCCCGAAGGGCGTGTGCCCCAGGTCATGACCAAGCGCTATGGCCTCCGTGAGGTCGACGTTGAGCCCCAGGGGGAGCGCGATGGCGCAGGCGATCTGGGCGACCTCGAGGGTATGCGTCAGGCGCGTGCGATAGTGATCCCCCTCTGGCGCCAGGAAGACCTGCGTCTTGTTGGCAAGGCGCCTGAAGCTCTTGCTGTGCAGGATCCTGTCGCGGTCGCACTGGAAACAGGTGCGCAGGGGATCCGGCGTCTCCTCCCGCACGCGGCCGGAGCTCTCGTCGGAATGGCAGGCCCGGGGGCTGAGCAGCTCGTGCTCGCGTCGCTCCAGGGTCTCTCGGTCGATGACGTCCATACATGCCTCCCGCAAAAAGGCAGGGGGAGAGGCCCCAAAAAGCCCCTCCCCCGTCACAACGGCTCAGACCACGTGACCCTAGGCGAGCTTCCGGGGCCCGCCGTTGGAGCGAATCTTGGCCTGGGCGCCCGCAAGTCGTGCGATGGGCACGCGGTAGGGCGAGCAGGACACGTAGTCAAGGCCGATGTCATAGTACATCTGGATGGAGTCGGGGTCACCGCCGGTCTCGCCGCACACGCCGCAGACGATGGTGTCGTTGGCGGCATGGCCACCCTTGACGCCCGTCTCGACCAGCTTTGCGACGCCGGGATCCAGCGTCTCGAACGGGTTGGCCTTGAGGATCTTCTTGGCAAGGTACTGCGGGATGAACGCAGACTCGACATCGTCGCGTGAGAAGCCAAAGGTGGTCTGCGTGAGGTCATTGGTGCCAAAGGAGAAGAAGTCGGCATACCTGCCGATCTCGTCGGCAGTCACGGCAGCGCGCGGAAGCTCGATCATGCAGCCGATGGGAATGGAGAGCTCGACGCCCTCGGCCTCCTCGATGGACCCGACGACCTTCTCGATCTGCTCGCGGACGAGCTTGAGCTCCTCGACGGTGGAGATGAGCGGCACCATGATCTCGGGCTTGGGGTCGAGGCCCAGCTTCCTGAGCTTGGCGGCAGCACCGGCGATGGCGCGAACCTGCATGTCGTTGAGCTCGGGATAGACGATGCCCAGGCGGCAGCCGCGCAGGCCGAGCATGGGGTTGGCCTCCTGGAAGGAGTCCAGGCGGGCGAGACGCTCGCGCATGGCCGCAATCTGGGTCTCATTCTCGCCACGACCCTCAGCATGGGCGATCTCGACGGCGAGCTCGCGCGGGTCATCGAGAAACTCATGCAGGGGCGGGTCGAGGAGGCGGACGATGACGGCCCTGCCGTCCATGGCCTTGAACATGCCCTCGAAGTCGCCGGTCTGCGCCTTGAGGAGCTGACCCAGGGCCTGCTGCTTCTGGCCGTCGGTGTCCGCGAGGATGAAGGACTGGATGATCTGCTTGCGCTCGCCCAAAAACATGTGCTCCGTGCGGTCCAGGCCGATACCCTCGGCGCCGAAGTCCACGGAGAGCTGGGCATCCTCGGGATTGTCGGCATTGGTGCGCACGCCGAAGATGCGGCCGCGGGAGGCATCGTGACGGACGTCATCGGCCCATTCGAGCATGGTCTCGAGGTCACCGGTGAGCTCGGGACGCGTCAGGGGCACCTCGCCCACGATGATGTCGCCCGTGGTGCCATTGATGGAGATGATGTCACCCTCGTGCAGGGTGACGCCCGTGCCGGAGATGGTGACCTCCTTCTTGTCGGCGTCGATCTTGAGCGCCTCGGCACCGCACACGCAGGGGGCACCCATGCCACGGGCGATGACGGCCGCATGGGACGTCTTGCCACCGTGGGAGGTGAGGATGCCCTCGGCGGCGACCATGCCCTTGAGATCGTCGGGCGTGGTCTCCCAGCGCACGAGGATGCAGGGCTTCTCGATGTGCTGGTAGTGAACGGCCGCGTCGGAGGAGAACACCACGGCACCCACGGCGGCACCGGGGCTGGCATTCATGCCCTTGGCCACGACGTCATAGGTGGCCTTGGGGTCGAACTGGGGGTGCAGCAGCTGATCAAGCTGATCGGGGGCGACGCGCAGGATGGCCTGCTCCTTGGAGATGCGACCCTCCTCGACCATCTGCATGGCCACCTTGAGCGCGGAGAGCGCGGTGCGCTTGCCCACGCGGGTCTGCAGCATCCAGAGCTTGCCCTCCTGGATGGTGAACTCGAGATCCATCATGTCCGCGTAGTGGTCCTCGAGGATCTCGAACACGTGATAGAGGTCCCTGCCCGCCTGCTCGAGGCCCTTGACCTTGGGGAGGTCGGAGATGGGCTCGGTATTGCGGATGCCCGCCACGACGTCCTCGCCCTGGGCGTTGACCAAGAAGTCGCCATAGCGCTCGTTGGTGCCGTCTGCGGGGTTGCGTGTGAAGGCGACGCCGGTGGCGGAGGTGTCACCCATGTTGCCGAAGACCATCACCTGCACGTTGACGGCGGTGCCGAGGGAGTCGTCGATCTTGTTCTGCTTGCGGTACAGGACGGCGCGCTCGGTGTTCCAGGAGCCGAAGACGGCCTGCTCGGCGAGGCGCAGCTGCAGCAGGGGATCCTGGGGGAACGAGGCCTGGCCACCCGGCGCGACCTCGGGGTGGGCCTGGGAGTCGACGTTCTTGGCGAAGATGCCCTTGAAGGTCTCCGTGAGGCCCTTGAGGTCCTCGGCCGTGAGGTCGGTGTCGAGCCTGACGCCCCTCTCTGCCTTCTTCTCGTTGATGGCATCCTCGAAGAGCTGGCCGTCGACACCCATGACGACGTTGGAGAACATCTGGATGAAGCGACGGTAGGAGTCCCACCCGAAGCGCTCGTTGTTGGTCTTCTTGATGAGGCCCAGGACGGACTCATCGTTGAGGCCCAGGTTGAGGACCGTGTCCATCATGCCAGGCATCGAGAACGGCGCACCGGAGCGCACGGAGACGAGCAGCGGGTCGTCCGCGTCGCCGATCTTCTTGCCCATGCGCCGCTCGAGGTCGCGACGGTACTCGTCGATCTCGTCGAGCACGCCCTCGGGCCACACGTTGCCCGCGCTGGAGTAGGCAACGCAGGTCTGGCAGGTGATGGAGAATCCCGGAGGCACGGGAAGGCCGATGTTGGCCATCTCGGCAAGGTTGGCACCCTTGCCACCCGTGATCCACTTGGCCTCATTGACAGTCTTGCCGGCGACCTCGGTCACGTTGTTACCGTTTTCGTCAACGCCGAAACGGTATACGTGCTTCTCAGCCATATAACACCCCTCATCGTCTCTTGGGCGCATGCTCATGCGTCCCCCCTTATGTGAGGAACTGCCCCGGCAAGGCCAGAGGCAGCTCCCGTGTGCCACATTTTATTCTTTCTCAGCCCACATGCCACTCTCCCGTCACATCTCTGGACGGGCGAAATAGGCGGCGGGCGACAACGAGCTCCAGAGAGCCAGCCTACTGGACGGTGGGAGCCTCGTTGTTGGAGCGACGGCCCGCCTGGTACTTGGGTTCGGTGTCCGTAAGCGTCGAGATGATCGTGATGGCAGGTCCCAAGAGGTCGATGCTGGGAACGCCCCTGCCATCAAGCTCGCGGCGTATGTCCCTGCGGAGGTTGCGGTTCACGATCGTGTGAAAGACGGCAACCGGAACACCGGGAACGATGTTGTCATCAAGGAACTTGGCAACCATGTCCACGGTCTTCACGTTGCCCAGCCGAAGAATCTGGATGCAGCCATCGTCAAACTGGTCGGCGGCGGCCTCCACGACACTCGCGGCGGTCTTGCCACGCGCATCGGAGATGACCAGCACGACAGGCGTGGCGTTCTCGTTGGAGCGTGTAGTCTCGAGCGTGTCCTCAGGCATTGGTGAAGCCTCCCAAATTCGTACCCCGGTGTTGCCAGGAACCATCTACCCCTTCGTGCGGGAGAGGAAGCCGATGTCTGCCACATCGGCGAAGACGGCGGCAAAGCGATTGAGCAGGCGCAGTCGGTTCTCCCGTAGCCCAGTGTCCTCGTCCATGACAAGTACGTCATCAAAGAATCGGTCGATGGGCCCTCTTAGTTCCGCAAGTGCTGCACAGGCCTCCCCATAGGCACCCGTGCTCAACGCATTCTTCACATTCCGGTCACCCCGTTCGCACGCATCGAGCAGAGCGCGCTCCGCTGAACCGAGCCTGCGGACATCGACGGCGGTGCCCAGGGAGGCATCCGCCAGATGGGCGGCGCGGGTATAGGCGGTCGCGAGGTCCTCGAAGACCTCGCGGGCACCGTCATGCGCGTCCTGCAGCGCACGCCCACGGGCAAGGAACTCGGCGGGGTCGATGACGTCCACGGCCGAGACGGCATCGATGATGTCGGGGGAGATGCCCTCGTCGCGCGCGATGATGCGCAGGCGGCCCTTGAAGAAGTCGCGCACCCTGCCCGCGGCCTCGGCCTTGTCGAACGAGAGGCCCTGCTCGAGATAGGCATCGAGCGACGTGGAGACGAGCCTTGCGAGCGAGACCGTGGGAAGCTCCCTCAGCAGGGCGACGCACCCGATGGCGGCACGACGCACGGCAAAGGGGTCGGAGGAACCGGTTGGTGCCTCGTCGATGGCAAAGATGCCACAGACGGTGTCGAGCTTGTCGGCAATGGCGACCGCCTTGCCCACGCGGCCGGAAGGCAGCTCGTCACCGGCGAAGCGGGGTCGATAGTGCTCGCGAATGGCGCGCGCGACCTCGTCCGGCTCGCCCTGCGCCCGCGCGTAGTAGCCGCCCATGACCCCCTGCTGGTTTGTGAACTCCACGACGGCCTGGCTGACGAGGTCGGCCTTGGACAGGTGTGCGGCACGGGCGGCGAGGGGGGCATCCTCCGCATGGCCGGCACCCTCCATGACGGCGGGCGCGATGCGCTCCATGCGATGGGTCTTCTGCAGGACGGTGCCCAGCCTCTCCTGGAACGTCACCGTGGAGAGGCGTTCGACGAAGTCCTCGAGCGGATGCTTGAGATCCTCCTCGAAGAAGAACTTGGCGTCGTCGAGGCGGGCGCGCACGACGCGCTCGTTGCCATCGATGACGGTGGAATCCACGGCGGGGTCGGCGTTGGACACGACGACGAACTCACGGGTGAGCATACCGTTCGCATCATAGAGGGGAAAGTAGCGTTGGTTGGAGAGCATGGAGTCACAGATGATCTCCGGCGGCACATCAAGGAAACCCTCGTCGAAGGTGCCCACAAGCACATGGGGCCACTCGGTGAGGTTGACGACCTCGTCAAAGATGCGCCTGGGCATGTCCACATGGGCGCCACCACGTGCCGCTTCGACCTCGGCGACGCCGGCTCGGATGACCTCGCCACGCTCACGCTCGCCCATGACGTATGCGTCGTGCAGCACGTCCACATAGTGGGCCGCGTCGGGCACGACATGCTCGCCCGGCCCCATCACGCGATGGCCGCGGGTGGTGTTGGAGCTCTCGACTCCTGCATAGCGCACGGGCACGACGTCCGTGCCCAGAAGGCAGCAGATCCACCGAATGGGGCGCACGAAGCCCTGATGCTCGTTCCCCCAACGCTGACTGCGGTAGTTGGGCCACTCGAGGGAGGCGATGGCATCCTCGCAGAGCGCGGAGAGCAGGGGTGCCGCGGGCCTCGAGGCCACGCGATGCTCCGCAAACACGTACTCACGCCCGTCATCGTCAACGCGCCTGATGAGGTCGATGGGATCGACGCCCATCTTGCGGGCAAAGCCCTGGGCGGCCTTCGTGGGCGTGCCGTCCTCGGCAAAGGCGATCCGTGTCGCCGGGCCACGGTTGGTCTCGCTGATCTCCTCCGTGGCCGTGGCGACAGCCGCCACCATCACGGTCAGGCGGCGGGGCGTGGAGAGGGTGCTCACCGCACCGTGTGCGAGGCCCGCATCCGTAAGGGCCCCGTCAACCAGCTCACCGAGCTGCCGCTGCGCATGCATGAGCGGGGCGGAGGGCATCTCCTCGCAGCCGATCTCCAGCAGGAGGTCCTTGGTCGTCTCTGCCATCTAGGCCACCTCCCTCGTGGAGGCGGACGCAGGCGTCTTCGACGCCACCTCCGCGAGGTAGGCCTCGCAGCATGCCTTGGCCACGGCGCGCACGCGCAGGATGTAGTTGGCACGCTCGGTTGCCGAGATGGCGCCGCGCGAATCGAGCAGGTTGAAGGCGTGACTGCACTTCATGACGCAGTCGTAGGCCGGAAGGGGCAGCCTGCGGTCGAGGCAGGCGTGGCACTCGGCCTCGTACTCGTCGAACTTCTCTCGCATGAGCGCGACGTTGGCCACCTCGAAGTTGTAGGTCGAGAACTCGCGCTCGTTCTCGAGGAAGACGTCACCGTACGTCATGGGCATGCCATCGGGCAGGTGGCTCCACACGATGTCGTAGACGGAGTCGACGCCCTGGGCGTACATGGCGATGCGCTCGAGGCCGTAGGTGACCTCCACGGGCACGGGGTCGACCTCGATACCGCCCACCTGCTGGAAGTAGGTGAACTGGGTGACCTCCATGCCGTCCATCCACACCTCCCAGCCGAGACCCCAGGCACCCAGCGTGGGACTCTCCCAGTCGTCCTCCACGAAGCGGACGTCGTGCTCGGCGGGATCGAGGCCGATGGCACGAAGCGATCCCAGGTAGAGGTCCTGGGAGTCGACCGGGGACGGCTTGAGGATCACCTGGTACTGATAGTAGTGCTGCATGCGGTTGGGGTTCTCGCCGTAGCGACCGTCGGTGGGGCGGCGGCAGGGCTGCGCGTAGCAGGTGCGCCAGGCATCGGGTCCCAGCGAGCGCAGGAGCGTGGCCGTATGGAAGGTGCCCGCGCCCACCTCGCTGTCGTAGGGCTGCATGACGGTGCAACCCTGCGCGGCCCAATAGTGCTCAAGGGCCAAGATCATATCCTGAAAGGTAAGTGGCTGTACGCTCATGTGCTCGTCCTCTCCCCCTCCGCTAGAGGGTGCGGAGGTCGTCAAAGGGCCAATAGATGAGTATGGCGCGCGATGTCACGCTCGCGATGGGGACGGCACCAAAGTAGCGTGAGTCGAGCGAGTTGGTGCGGTTGTCCCCCATGACCCAGATGCAGCCATCAGGCACCACGTAGGGATAGGAGATGGGACCAGAGAGATTGCTGGCATGCTCCTCCAGCGGCATGGAGGCCCTGCCTTCGGTATAGCTCTCGTCGCATGCCTGATCGTCCACATACACCGTGCCGCCCCTGAGGTCGACCGTCTGGCCCGACATGGCGATGACGCGCTTGATGAGCGTCTCCCCCGAGCCCGCAGGGTCAAGAAACGTGACGACGTCACCCTGACGAGGCGCACCGAAGCGATAGGAGACCTTCTCCCCCACCACACGGTCCCCCAGTTGGATGGTGTCGAGCATGGATCCCGAGGGAACATAGAAGACGCCAAGGACGAAGGTGAAGAGCAGCCACATGACGAGCACGGTGCCGCCCACCGTCACCAGCCACCAGAGTGCCCCGCCGTCCGCAGGCGTCTCCGTCTCATGCTGCCTGTCATGCCTCATCCTAGCCCACCCCCTAGGGTGCCGTCCCCACCGATGCCACAAACGCCCGCTCCTCATCCGTGAGGGATGCCCCTTCCAAAAGATCGGGGCGCCAGCGGGCCGTACGTTCGAGGGCACTCCTGCGCCGCCACGCATCCACCGCGCCGTGGTCGCCAGAGAGCAGGACGTCGGGAACGGACATGCCCCTGAACGTGGCGGGGCGCGTGTACTGAGCATACTCGAGGAGCCCCTCCGAGAAGGACTCGTCCTTGGAACTCATCTCGTCACCGAGCGTCCCCGGCAGGAGGCGCACGACGGCATCGATCACCACGAGCGCGGCAAGCTCCCCACCCGTCAGGACAAAGTCCCCTAGGGAGAGCGTCTCGTCCGCCAACGCATAGGCTCGCTCGTCCATGCCCTCATAGCGTCCGCACACAAGGAGGATGCGCTCCTCACATGCGAGTCGCTCGGCACGACGCTCGTCAAAGGCGCGCCCACAGGGGGAAAGGAACACTACATGGGGATGGGATGGGCCCCTGCTCGAGAGATCCTCGACAGCCTCGAAGACCGGCTCGCACTTCATGAGCATGCCCTGGCCACCGCCAAAGGGGGCATCGTCCACCGTATTGTGACGGTCGTGCGTCCAATCCCTGAGGTCATAGGCCTCGAAGTCGAAGATATGCCGTCTGCGGGCACGCCCCAGTATGGACTCGTTGACATAGGAGTCAAAGACCTGGGGAACCACCGACAGCGCCTCAAGCATCACGAGGCATTCACCTCCACCAGCCCCCTTGGAAGTCGCACCAGCCACCTTCCCTGCTCGTCCTGTCCCATGACGATGTCCCCTACGACGGGCACGAGCACCTCGCCATAGGGTCCGCGCACGGACCACAGGTCGTTTGCGGGCGTCTCGAGCACGTCCTCGATGGTGCCCACCACGCCGCGGGCTCCGTCGACAACCTCCCTGCCCATCACGACACGCAGGTCGTCCCGGCCCAGGTCGCCGGGCAGGTCATCCTCACGTGCGAGTAGCGAGCGGCCAACGAGGTGGGAGGCGGCATCCATGTCGGTGACGCCCGAGAGGGAGAGCCTCAGGCGCTCGCCCTGTGCCGCGACGCCCGTGATCACAAGCGTCCGTGGCCCCTTGAGGCGGGGTGGCACGAGCCATACGCGCAGACCCTCATGCAGATAGGGGGAGAGGCTGTGGACAACACCTGCCACGACCTCCCCATCTCTGCCATGCGTCCTGCCAATGCGGGCTATGGTCCAATAACGCGTACGCACAAGCTACCCCCGCACCTCCACCTCGACGGAGGTGCCAACGCGCGATCCGAGCGCCCGCGCCAAGGTCCGTATGGCCTTGATCGTGCGACCACGCCTGCCAATGACACGCCCGGCATCATCCGTGGCGCAGCTGATCTCTATCAGGGAGGAGCCCTCGCCATCCGTGACGTCCAACGAGACGGCCCCCTCGTCCGTCACCAAGCCGCATACGATGTACTCGACAAGGTCGGCCACCTGGTCAGACGGCAGCTCGGAGGATGGGGTCGCGACCCCGGCCATGCCGGATTCGACGCTCTGGTCAGCCACGATGCCTACTCCGCGCTCTCGGCTGCAACGGCCTTCTTGGAGAGCTTCCGCTTCTTCTCGGGTGCGGGGGCGCCACCTCTCGCGATGTCGATGAGGTGAGAGACGGTGGTGGAGGGCTGGGCGCCCCTGCCAATCCACTCGTCGATCTTCTCGACGTCAAGGTCGATGGTCTTAGGGTCGGTCAGAGGGTCATAGCGACCAACGAGCTCGATGTAGCGACCATCACGCGGCATGCGGCCGTCAGCGACGACAACGCGGTAGTACGGACGCTTCCTGGCGCCATGACGGGAGAGACGGATCTTGACTGCCAACGTAGGACTCCTTCTATCGTGCGGCGCGTCTGCTGGATAGGTGGGGCGCCGCAGTACCACACAAGCAGCTCTACATGATACGTCATGCGCGAACAGGCGCAAGACAGAGTTTGCAAGAACCAGAATTACACACGGGGACGTTCCGCCGTCTTTAAGGTACGTCCCAAGGAAAAGCTATCTACGTGACGTATGGTCATATGTAGCCTTGTCACAAAGAGACTTGTGCTATGAATGAGTACCATGGATTTCAAGTTCCTGATAGACCAAAGGAGGGTCCTATGAACATTCTTGTGGTCGAAGACGAGAAGAATCTTGCCGACGCCATCGTGCATATACTGAAGGACGAGGGGTTCAACACCAAGGCGGCCTATGACGGCGAAGAGGGCCTCAAGGAGGCCGAGACGGGCATGTACGACGCCATCGTCCTTGACGTCATGCTCCCCGTGCTCGACGGCATCGAGATGACCAAGCGACTGCGGGCGGAGGGCAACTCCATCCCCATCCTCATGCTGACCGCCCGCACCACCACCAACGACAAGGTGCGCGGCCTCGACGCCGGCGCCGACGACTACATGACCAAGCCCTTCGAGTCCCCTGAGCTGCTCGCCCGCGTGCGCGCCCTCACCAGGCGCCAGGGCGAGATGGTCATCGACGAGATCACGTTTGCCGACCTCAAGCTCGAGCTCACGGCGCACGACCTCTCCTGTGGCAACAACAGCGTCCACCTCTCCGGCAAGGAGTTCGCCGTCATGGAGATGCTCATGAGCTCCAATGCGCGCGTCGTCTCCAAGCAGGACCTCCTCACGCACGTGTGGGGCACGAGTGGCGATGCCTCCGAGAACTCCGTCGAGGCCTACATCTCCTTCCTGCGCAAGAAGATCGCGCATCTCAAATCCAAGGTGCAGATCACGACGCTGCGCATGCTTGGCTACCGTCTCGAGGACTTCGGCGCAAAATAGCGGCCGGTAGCCAGGCAGCAGAGGGGCACGATGCTCGCATCGCTCAAGAGAAAGCTCGTCATTGCCATGGTGACGCTCGTGGGACTCGTGCTCACGGGCGTCCTGGTTTCTTCGCTCATCACCGTCTACACCTCCTACCAGCGCGCCATCGACCAGGCCCTCGACTGGGCCATGGACTCCCCCCTCGACAACTCCCAGATCGTGGGCGGTGCCGTGGAGGGCGACCAGCGCTTGGGATCGGGCATGCTCGTCATGGGCGTCGAGGTCGCCAGCGATGGCGTGGTGCTGCAGACGTCCAAGCTCCCCCAGTCCATGGATGCGGGCACGCTCGACCAGGTGATTGGCGAGGCACTCTCAAGTGGCACCAACCAGGGCTATCTCTCCGATGCGCAGATCGCATGGAAGTCAAAGGACCTCGGCGACTCGGGCGGCAAGCGCATCGTCATGGTCAACACCTCCGACGTACACTCGGCATGGCGCTATCAGGCCATACGAAACGGCATCGCCTTCGCCCTGGCGCTGGGCGCCGTCATCATCATCGCCTTCTCGTTCGCGGACTGGGCCCTCATACCCGTCAGACAGTCCATGGAACAGCAGCGCCGCTTCGTGGGAGACGCCTCCCACGAGCTCAAGACGCCGCTCGCCGTCATCATCGCCAACACCGAGATCCTCCAGAGGTCGCCGGACGTCCCCCAACGGGAGCGACGCTGGATAGAGAGCACGGCCCAGGAATCCCACTTCATGCGTGAGCTCATCGGTGAGCTCCTCCAGCTCGAACGCACGGACGAGGGCATCGACGGGGCCGAGTTCGCCTTCAGGCACGACGACATAGACCTCTCGGAGCTCGTCGAATCGTCTGCCCTGGAGTTTGATGCCGTCGCCTTCGAGAAGGGCTGTGTCATCGATCTCACGAGCACCGACGGCATCCATGTGAGGGGCGACGCCGAATGGCTCGGCCGCGTCGTGAGGATCTTTCTGGACAACGCCTGCAAGTATGCGGCACCCAACACGACGATCGCCGTGACGCTCGCCCCACAGCATCACCACAGGGCATCGGTGGTGCAGCTCAGCGTCACCGATCGTGGCACGCCCATCCCCCCCGAGGACCTGCCCCACATCTTCGACCGCTTCTATCGTGCGGACGCATCGCGCACCAAGGGCGATGGGCCCGGCGGGTTCGGCCTCGGGCTCTCCATCGCCAAGGGTATCGTCGAGGCCCATGGGGGTACGGCAGGCGCAACGAGCACAAGGGAGCAGGGCACGACCTTCACCGTGAGGCTACCGACCATCTAGCTCCTTGGGTAGACTGGGGGCATGGGCAGCTCCACGCACACCACGACACCACGCGCCTCCTGGTCGGGACCGGCCATCGGCCTGCTCGACCTGGATGCCTTCTTCGCCTCCGTCGAGCAGCTCGACCATCCCGCATGGCGCGGCAAGCCCGTCATCGTGGGTGGGGACGCCGGGAGCAGGGGGGTGGTCTCCACGGCATCCTATGAGGCGAGGCCGTATGGGGTGCACTCGGCCATGCCCTCGGCACAGGCGCGCAGGCTCTGCCCCGACGCCATCTGGACATGCGGCCACTTCGACCGCTATCGGGCCGTGTCGCACCGCGTGATGGCTCTCATCGAGCGGGAGACTCCCCTCATCGAGCAGGTCTCCATCGACGAGGCCTTCTTCGACGTCTCCCCGGGGCGCTATGCCAACGAGAGCCCCATCGCCATCTGCCAGAGGATACAGGCCTCCGTGGCCAAGCTGGGAGTCACCTGCTCCATCGGGCTGGGTGCCAACAAGACCGTGGCAAAGGTCGCCTCCGAGCGCGAAAAGCCGCGTGGCTTGTGCGTGATCCCCCCATCGATGACGGCTGAGTTCTTGGCGCCGCTCCCCATCCGTGCCATGAGCGGCATAGGCCCGCGCACCGCAGGGCGGCTGAGGGGAATGGGCATCGATACGCTGGGACAGCTCGCCGCGGCGGACGTGGAGGCCATGAGGCGGACCTTCGGCAGCATGGGACCCAAGCTCGTGCTCCGCGCCTCGGGCAGGGAGACGAGCACCGTCCCGCCAGCCACCTACCACGAGGACGCAAAGTCCGTCTCCAACGAGCGGACGTTCGCCCATGACCTTGAGGGACGGGACGCCGTGGAGGCGGCCATAGACCATGTGGGCTCACTCGTAGGGCGCAGGCTGCGGGCACAGGGCATCGTGGGATCGGTGGTCACGCTCAAGCTCAAGACCGACTATGCCCATGGCCACACGGCCCAGCAGCGTCTCGTGGAACCCACCGACGACGAACACGAGTTCTGTGCCGTGGCACGCAGGTTGCTCGACCGCGTATGGGCTGAGGGGGAGCCCGTGCGGCTCGTGGGCGTGGGGATGAGCAGGCTGTCCGCCCCCACGCAGACCCAGCTCTCGCTCTTTGGGGAGCGGGATGCCCCTGAGGCAGAAAGCCGCAGGCTACGGGAGCAGCGCCGCAGCCTGAGCGCCGTCGAGGACGAGATTCGCGCCCGCTTTGGCAGGGACTCCCTCAGCATGGGACGTGACCTGCGCCTCAAGAGCTCGGGCACGCTCCCCTCCTCCATGCGGGGCAAGGGCTAGGCCCAACGCGCCCCCTCGGCACCCTCAGCGCTCCCCCACGGCGTCATCCAGGCTCCCGACAGGCGCTGCCGTCGCCCCCTTGAGATCGAGCGGAATCCGTGGCGCCTCTCCCCACAGTCGCTCGAGTCTGAAGTGGTCGCGCGCCTCAGGCCTGAAGACGTGTGCCACCAGCGAGCCGTAATCCATGACGACCCAGGTGCCGCCCTCGCGCCCCTCCGTCGAGATGGGCTTGATGCCACAGATGGCAGCCACGCTCTCGCGGATGCCCTCGAGGACGGAATCCATCTGGGGGCCGTTGGCCACCGTACAGATGAGGAAGTAGTCGCATACATCCGAGATCCCGGTGAGGTCGATGAGCACGATGTCGGTTGCCTTCCTGCCGTCGGCCGCCGCGGCGGCAACCCGAGCGATGGCGAGGGGTGTCTGGGCCATGGTGATGCCTCCCTAGTGAGTCCTTGCGGCTTCGCGCCGGGTGAGGACCAGGTGATTGTAGATGTCCAGCGTCTTGGGGTAGAGGTAGCGTCGCGTGCGGATGACGTACTCGACGCCCGAGCAGAAGCAGGAGGCATAGGCCTCGGCGAGCGGGGCGCCGGCGCGCACGAGGGCCCGAACCTGGTCGATGCCCTCGCTCGAGGGCCTCAGGGGCTCGATGGCGTCGGCCACGAAGACGATCATGTCAAGGGGCCGCATGTCAGTCGAGCCTAGGGTGTGGAGGGCGATGGCCCGCAGCACCGCATCGGAGAGCCCGGGAACCTCCTCACGCAGGTGCCCCGCCGCCGTGATGCCATGCAGGAGGGGGCACACCAGCTCGAGGTCGACACCCATATCGACGCCCTGCCGACGGGCGAGCGCAAGCTGCTCGTCGTTGGAGAGCACCTTGTCCCAGTCATGCAACGTCCCTGCCACACGTGCCTCGAAGGGATCCTGCGCGTAGCGCAGGGCCATGTCCTCGGCCGTGCGCGCGACCGAGAGCGAGTGCTCGTAGCGCCGCGGCTCGGCCCTCTGCATGTGATCACGCAGGGCCTGTTCGATGCGCCCCAGGAAGCGCCGCTGCTCAACCGTATAGGAGACAGGCATCACTCACCGTCCCTCTGTCCATAGCTCGTGCTCCGCGCACCGTACAGCCTATGCTTGTGGATGTACCCCGTCACGGCATCCGGGGTGAGGTACCGGAGGCTCTGCTGGGCCTTCACGCGCTGCCTGAGATGGCTCGAGGAGATGGCAAGTGCGGGCACCTCGAGATAGATGACCGTGAAGTCATAGGGCGAGCTGTCTATGATCCGCTGTGCGCGCGCGAGGTCGTACCCCGGGCGCGTCACCGCAACGAGCGAGGCGAGGCGGGCCATCTTGTCGGCGTTGCGCCACGAGACGATCTCTGCGACCGCGTCGGCGCCCGTGATGAAGTAGAGCTCCACGTTGTCGGGATACATGGCATGCAGCAGTTCGAGCGTGTCTGCCGTGTAGGTGACGCCCTCGCGGTCGATCTCGAAGCGGGAGACCAGGAAGTGTGGGTTGTCTGACGTCGCCAGCAGGGTCATGGCATAGCGGTCGGATCCCAGGCTCACCTGCTTGTCCCGCTTGAAGGCGGGGATGCCCGCCGGCATGAACACGACGACATCGAGGCCGAGCTCGTCGAACGCCGTCTCCGCGGCGACGAGGTGGCCGTTGTGGATGGGGTCGAAGGTGCCGCCCATGATGCCAAGACGATAGGTGCGCGTGGGATCCCTCCCAAGAAGAGGCAGGTCAGATGTATCGATGACACCCTGCGTGATCCGTTCGAGAACCTGATCCTCCATGGCACCCCCTAGAACACCAAGAGATTGTCGCGATGGATGGCCGGCTGTGCTGCCTCGCCATCCAGGAAGCGCTCGATGACGCCAAGCTTGAGGCCCCGAAAGCGCCTGAGATCCCTGGCGTCGTAGGCGGAGATCCCCCGTCCCAACAGCGTGCCGTCCGTGGCAAGGACGTCGATGACGTCGCCGGCCGAGAAACCTCCCGCCACCCGTGCGATGCCCACGGGCAGAACCGATGCCCCCTCGCTGCACACGGCCTCGCGCGCGCCCTCGTCGAGCGTGAGCGAGCCATGCGGGACCTCTGCGGAGGCCAGCCAAAGCTTGCGCGCCCTCTCGTGCTCCCCCATGCACGGGCCCTCGATGCGCGTGCCCACGGCCTCGCCGCGCACGACGGCGGACAGTATGCCCTCCTGCCGGCCGCGGCAGATGACCGTGGGGACGCCGGCCGCCAACGTCAGCCGTGCCGCACGGAGCTTGCTGCGCATGCCACCCGTCCCCATCAGGGAACCCGTGCCACCCGCCATGGACTCGACCCGTGCGTCCACGTGATCGAGCGTGCGGACGATCCGGGCGGAGGGATCTTGGGAGGGGTTCGCGCTGTACAGCCCATCAACATCGGAGAGGATCACGTAGAGATCGGCGTTCACGCTGGCGGAGACGATGGCCCCCAGCATATCGTTGTCACCAAACGTGAATTCGGCCACCGACACCGTATCGTTCTCGTTCACGATGGGAATGGACCCAAGCTCGAGGAGCCGACCCAAGGTGTTGCGAGCGTTGAGGTAGCCCTGGCGATCGGCAAGATCGCGCCGTGTCAGCAGCACCTGGCCGCACCCAAGGCCATGGCGTGCGAGCTCCTGGGCGTAGGCATCAATGAGCAGGGCCTGCCCCGCCGAGGCGCACGCCTGCAGGCTCGGTGTGTCCGTGGGACGCTCCGTGAGCCCCAGGCGACGGAAGCCTGCGGCAACGGCTCCCGAGGAGACGACGATGAGCCGGTAGCCATGATGGGCAAGCCCGCCCACCTGGTCACACAGGCACGCGATGAAGGCGTGGTCGACCTCACCGGTCCCATCCACAAGCGTCGAGGAGCCTATCTTGACGACGATGACGTTGCGCTCGTCGAACACGTCGAAGCTCACCGCCCGTCCGCCTCTCCCGTCCCATCCCCAGGTTGGGGGGCCAGGACGTCCTCGCCGCCCGCCTCGTCCGCTCCCTCCCCCTCGTACTCGAAGGCATGGCCAAGGATGCGCACCTCGTCTCCCGCAACGCACCCCGCCTCGACGAGCCTTGCGTTGAGTCCCGAGCGCTCGAAGCGATGCTGGAGGTAGACGACGGCCTCGTCGTTCTCCCAGTCCGTCTGAACCACCATGCGCTCGATGTCCGTGCCGGAGACGCGCCACACGTGGCGCTCCTCGCGCGTGACCACGATCTGCCGGTCGCGATGGCGGCGCTCGCGCTCGGCCGCCACGTCCAGCAGCTCCGCGGAACCATCGGACGCGCTGTCGGCGGCACGCAGATCGTGCACCTCGCGCGCGCAGGCACCCACCAGCTCGTCCATGCCCGCACCCGTCACGGCGGAGACCGTGAAGAAGGGTCGCCCGTCCGCCTCCGCGGCAATCCTCAGGCGCTCGACCGCATCCTCGACATCCGGCATGTCGCACTTGTTGGCAACCACGATCTGAGGACGCTCCGCGAGCGTCTCGGCATGGGCCGCCAGCTCGCGATTGATGACTCGATAGTCAGCCACGGGATCGCGCCCCTCATAGCCGCCCGTCAGGTCGACCACGTGCAGGATGAGGGCGCTGCGCTCGATGTGGCGCAGGAACTCATGTCCAAGCCCCCTCCCCTCGCTCGCCCCCTCGATGAGGCCGGGGACGTCGGCCACCACGAACGAGAGGCCGCTCTTGGCGCGCACCATGCCCAGGTTGGGCACGAGCGTGGTAAAGGGATAGTCGGCGATCTTGGGACGGGCGGCACTCATGCGCGCGATGAGCGAGCTCTTGCCCACCGATGGCATGCCCACCAGTGCCGCATCCGCCAGGAGCTTCATCTCCAGCTCGATCCAGTGCTCGCGTGCCGGCTCACCCTTCTCGGCAAAGGCCGGCGCGCGGCGCACCGAGGTCACAAAGTGGATGTTGCCCCTACCACCAGCGCCGCCCGGTGCCACGCACACGCGCTGTCCCGGCGTGACGAGGTCGGCTATCACGTAGAGGGGTTCCATGGCCGTAGGGTCGAGCTCGCGCACCTGCGTGCCCTGGGGCACCTTGAGCACGAGATCCTCGCCATCGCGCCCGTGCCGGCGCGCACCCTGGCCATGTGTTGCGCGGCCTGCGCGGAAGTGATGCTTGAAGCGATAGTCCACGAGCGACGAGAGCTGAGGGTCACACGCGAGGCAGACGCTGCCGCCCGTGCCACCGTCGCCACCATCGGGACCGCCCTTGGGCACGAAGGCCTCACGCCTGAACGACATGCAGCCGGCACCACCATCGCCGCCGCGCACGTTGATGCGAGCAAGGTCAGTAAAGCTGCTTGTGGGCACGTCATCCTCCTTTGCCATCCCTCATGGTACTAGAAGAGGACGCCCAGGGTCACGATGGCCACCGCCGCCGATGCCACCAGCACGTCCGGCATCCCAAAGGGATAGCGCCTGCTCGATGACGTGCGCGAGCGAAGGTAGAACCCGCGCTCCTCGGCCGCCAGCGCCGTGTCGTCCGCCTTGGCGACCGACGAGATGAGCAGCGGCGCAATGAGGGGCAGCATGAGGCGCAGTCGCCGGAGGGGGTTGGGCGAGTCGAATGCCACGCCGCGCGCCGTCTGGGCCTCCATGATCTGCCCCATCTGCTCCGAGAAGATGGGGACGAAGCGCAGTGCCGTGGTGATGGTGAAGGCGTAGCGATAGGGCACGTGCAGGACCTCGACGGCCGCGTTGGCCAGATCCGTCAGGCGCGTCACCATGAGCATCATCACGAGCGGGAGAGCGAAGGCGACGAGCCGGAGCGCCACATGCGCGCCCATGTCCAACCCCCTGTCGGTGACCCAGAGGAAGAGCACCGTGCCCTGGCGGACGAGGGCCGTCTGTACGACGAGCATGAGGGTGCCCAAGCCGGCAAAGGCCCCCAGGAGCCTGAGCGTGTCCGAGGCGATGCCTGCATAGCCGCCCACCAACACGAGCAGGACGATGATACCCACGAGCATGGGGTAGCCGCCTGCCAGGAGCGTCGCCACGCAGACGCAGACGGCAAAGGCGACCTTGGTGATGGGATTCGCCCGGTGCAGGAGCGTCGCTCCCTCATGATAGTCAAGAACGGATGTCACCTAGCCCACCAGCCCCTTCGTGATGGAGACGATGTCCGATACCTCCGTGGCCCCCGAAAACGCCGGGGAGACTCGAGCGTCCAGAGCACGGGCGATGCGCATGACCTCGGGGGCGTCCACGAAGGCCTGGCGCATGAGGGCGTCATCGGAGAACACGCGTCGCGTGTCCCCGTCGGCCACGATGCGCCCCTGCGCCATCACGACGAGGCGGGAGGCGAAGTCGGAGACGACCTCCATGTCGTGACAGACCATGATGACGGCACAGCCCTGCTCGCGCGCCGCCTCGACGGCATCCATGACGACCATGCATTCGTGATAGTCGAGGCCACTGGTGGGCTCGTCCAGGATGAGGACGCGCGGATTGGTGACGACCACTGAGGCGAGCGCCACGATCTGTCGCTGGCCCCGACCCAGTGAGAAGGGGGCGGCGTCGCCCGGCAGCGAGAAGTGCCCGACCGTATCTTCCGCGCGGCGCAGCGCCTCGTCATGGTCGATGCCCAGAAGGCCCAGTGAGAAGGCGACCTCCTCCACGACCGTGTCCTTGCAGATCTGGCGGTTGGGATCCTGGAAGAGCGTGGAGACATGCTGGGCCAGCTCGCTGGTACGCACCTGGCGCGTGTCAAGCCCACAGATGGTGACCGACCCCTCGTCGGGCTTCAGAAGGCCATTCATGAGCTTGGTCATGGTGGTCTTTCCCGCCCCGTTCTGGCCAATGACGGCAAGGAGCTCCTGGGGACGCACGTCAAAGGTGAGCCCCCGCACCGAGGCCGTGTTGCCGGGATAGGCGAATCCCACCTGCGCAAAGGACAGCACGGGGTCGCATGTCGTGGAGGAGGCGAAAGATACCACCGACGCGGGCGAGCCCCCCCGCTGCGCCGCGGACGGCGCCGACGCATCCTCCCCCACCACGTGCGCGATGGCGTCTTCGACCTCGGGTGGCGTGAGACACACTTCCCCCTCGGCAAGCAGACCGAGCGATGCGAGCCTGTTGGAGATGCGGGTGGAACGGGGGCTGTCCACGCCCACACGCCGCAGCTCGCCGGCGTGCGCAAACACCTCGCGCGGCGTGCCGATGCGCTCCACGCGCCCGTCCGCGAGCACGCAGAGGCGCGAGCAGAACTCCGCGAGCAGGGCGACCTTCTGCTCCACGACAAGGACCGTGATGCCCTCGTCGTGGTTGAGCTCGCGCAGCGTCTCGAACACGGCGCGTGACGACACGGGATCGAGGGCCGCCGTCGGCTCGTCGAGCACGAGGATCTGTGGTCGCAGCGCAAGGATGGCGGCGATGGCCACCTTCTGCTTCTGCCCGCCCGAGAGGGTCGAGATGTCACGATGCAAGAGCTCGGCGATGCCGCAGACATGCAGCGCCCACAAGACGCGCGCGGGGATGTCCCCATGGGGCACACCAAAGTTCTCCAGCCCATAGAGCATCTCGTCCTCGACGTTGGAGGCGACCATCTGGGCATCGATGTCCTGCAGGACCGATCCCAGGACCCGAGAGACGTCCGTCAGTCCCACCGTGCAGGTGTCCCGGCCGTCTACGGTGCAGACGCCCTGGAACGTACCGGAGAAGTGATGCGGCACCGCCCCCGAAAGCACATGGGTAAGCGTCGTCTTGCCAGCACCGGAGGGACCGATGATGCCCAGGAACTCCCCGCGCCCCACCGTGAGGGAGACGTCATCCAGGGCAGCGTGGGCGGCACCCTCATAGCTAAAGGACACCCGGTCGAGCGAGACTATCGTTGCTGCGCGCTCCGTACGAGCCACCGCCTCCCGTCACAGGCCACCGCGGCGCCCGCGCACCGCGGCGACACATGACCCCTATCGCTTTGCCGCCTTCTTGAGAGGCAGGTAGAGCACCTGCACGACGATGGCATTGGCCAAGGCCGTGCCAAAGACGATGGGGAGCTTGAGGGCGATAGTCGCAGGGTCAGCCCCCATGGCGAAGGTGCCCACGACCGCAAAGATGAGGCCGGAGACCGTGGTGGTGAGAAAGGCGCCCACGAACGGCAGCACGGACGCCTTGCCCCTCCTGTCCACGGCGCGCGCGAACGCAAGCATCACCAGGATGGCGGGTAGGTCACAGAGATACTCCACGCCCGGGATGGACGTGGTGACCTGGATGACGGTCGCCGCGAGCACGGCAATCACGAGCGCCTGTGGAACGGTTGGGATGAGGATGATGGTCGCGAGACAGTAGGCCGAGATGATGAACTCGGGCTGGATGCCCGTGATGGCCAGCGCCTTGCCTACCGTGAGGTTAAGCACGAACCCCGCCGCCAGCAGGATGGCCACGAGCACCAGGGAGGTCACGTCGAGCTTGCCCGAACGATCCTTGGAGCTGGTGGTGACGGTGCGGGGCTCGCGCTGTTCGTTGTCCATGGGGGCAGTGCCTTTCTCTGAGGGGGCGGATGGCCGCGCGGGCACGGGGTATGGCCGTGGCCACGGCGAGGACAAAAAGGCTCCCGGTCAACCCGGGAGCCGCTGTGGTGCCTATGCATAGGGTAGGTGCACGCCCTCGTCATGACAAGCCCGCAGGCGCAGGCGTACCCATCTTGAAACATAGCCACGGGAGGGGCCTCCGAGGAGACTCATCAGACATGGGAGGGACTAGGCGGTCGTACGCACATGCACGTAGTGCTTCTTGCCCCTCTTGAACTCGACGATGCCATCGGCAAGCGCAAAGAGGGTGTCATCCCTGCCACGACCCACATTCTCCCCAGGGGTGATGTGAGTGCCGCGCTGACGGACTATGATCTGGCCGGCCTTGATGGCCTGACCACCAAAGACCTTGGTGCCCAGACGCTGGGAGTTGGAGTCACGACCGTTACGGGAAGTGCCCTGGCCTTTCTTGTGAGCCATAGCGTACCTGCCTATCTCTGTCTCTATGCCTACGTTACTCGGGCTTCTCGGACGAAGCGGCCGCCATGCGGGGCAGCGAGGAGACCTCGAGTCTGGTGAGCTGCTGACGATGGCCCTTGGTGCGGTGGTAGCGCTTGCGCTTCTTGAGCTTGAAGACGAGCACCTTCTCGTCCTTGAGGTGCTCAAGCACCTCGCAGGTGACCTTCTTCCTCCCGAGGTCGGCAGTGCCAGTGACCGTCTGCGTGCCGTCGCTCAGCATGAGTACGTCAAGCTTGACCTTGTCGCCAGGTTGCGCATCGAGCCTCTCGACGTCGATGACGTCACCCTTGGCAACCTTATACTGCTTGCCCCCAGTGGTAACGATTGCGTACATGTTCTACCTTTCTTGGTGCCTGTAAGTGCAACAGCCAGTGATGTTACCAGCGCAGGGGCGCCCCGTCAACAACAATCGGCCTTCACATGCTTACCGTGCCCTGCGCTCACACGGCTCGGCGGGCACAACCCCTCGTGGCGTGGTGACGCCCATCCACCACGTGGCCGACGATGCATCCAAGCGCCATGCCCGTGACAATGCTGCCCGCATAGCCCACGACACCCCTGAGCGCCCAACCGAGGGGTCCCGTGGGCTGTGGGAGCCTGCGTGCCACCTGCCGATAGACGAGGCCAGCGCCAATGACCCCAACCAGCACCAACGCGTCCCGAACGTCCGATTCCAGCCCATGCGCCGCCAGGACCTCAAAGGCCATGCGCAGCTGATTGGCCGTCATGACCGGCATGTCGGCACCGGGGATGAGCGGCAGGGCACCCACGGCGGCATTCTCACGGGCGCAGCGCGCGATGAAACGGCGCGTCGCCTCGGGACGGCAGAAGGGGAAGCTCGCCGCCAGGGCAAGCTCGCGATGGGCCATGGCGGCAAGGAGCCACGCGGCAAGCGACGGCGCCACCTGGCGCGCATCCGCACAGGGTATGGGCGTCACCTGCGGCGACGCGACGGGTGTCGCCCGCCGCGATGCCGGCAGGAGCACACAGAGCGGGGTCGTGGTCTGCCCCACCTGCGGCAGGGCCCCTGCGGACAGCACGATGCACGCATCCCCTGCCGGCATCAGCGGCGCCGTGCCCAGCGGGCGCACGCCGACATGGGCGCCCGTCCGCTCGGGAACGAGCACGTCCCTCACCGCCGCGGCCAGCCATGCGGGCGTGCGGGGGTCGACGAGCACGCTGATGGTGACATCCTCCCCCGCCCTCGCGAAGACGCGCCTGCCCGTGCCGAGCGCATCAACGACGAGGCCGGGCGCCACGGACTTCCTCCTGCGCTTTGTCACGAGATCACCCCTATGCCGTCTTGGGAATGTGGTGCCATACCGACTGCACCAGCCCCACCGTCATGAGCTGCATGATCATGGACGAGGAGCCGAAGCTGATGAAGGGCAGCGGAATGCCGGTGATGGGCATGATGCCAATGCACATGCCCACGTTCTGCAGGAGCTGGAAGGACCACATCGTCGCGATGCCCACGAGCACGAGCTTGCCAAAGGGAGCCTCGACGCGCTGGGCGAGCGCGATGGTCGAAAAGATGAGCATGCCGAAGAGGCCCAGAAGGACGATGGTTCCGACAAAGCCGAACTCCTCTGCGAGCAGGGCAAAGACGAAATCGGTCTGCGCCTCGGGCAGAAAGCCGCTCCCCGCCTGGGAGGCGTTGCCGATGCCCTTGCCCAGAAAGCCACCGGAACCCACGGCAATCTTGGCCTGTTGGAGGTTGTAGCCATTGCCCGAGGGATCGACGGAGGGGTCGACGAAGACGATGAGTCGATTGAGCTGATACTGCTTCAGCACGTGAGGCAGTCCCGGCGTCACGGAGGTGGCGATGAGGAGCGTCGCAAAGAGCACGATGAGCGCGATCGTCACCAGCACCCAACTGCGCTTGGCACCGGCACAGATGATGATCGCAGCACCCATGACCAGCACGATGAGACCCGTTCCGAGGTCGGGCTGAAGCAGGATGAGCATGAACGGGACGAGCAGCACGCCACAGAGCTTGACGTAGTCGCGCAACGAAGTCATGCGCCCGTTGTACTCGGACGCGAGGGAGGCCATGAGGAGGATCGTGACGATCTTGGCAAACTCGGACGGCTGGAACGTCAGGGGGACGAGCGGCACCTTGACCCAGCCCGTGGCCCCGTTGACGTTATGGCTGAGTCCTGGCACCAGCGGCATGATCATGAGCGCGCAGTCAATGACAAAGAGCACCTTGGACATGTTGACAAGCGCGCGGTAGTCATAGCGCCACAGTCCCAGGGCGAGGATGAGGCCGATGACGATGCCCACCATCTGGCGTGGGAACGATGCCGCGGGAATGGTGAGGGAGGCCGACCAGATGACCACCGCCCCATATATCGTAAGCGCGAGCGCCGCAAGCAGCTGGGGCCGGTAGAAGTTGGAGCGGCGGGAGGAGCTGGCGGCGGAGACGCGTGGGCTCCTCAGGTTCTTGGAGAGCGCGCCTGAGATGCCCGTGGCGATGCCGTGGACGACGGTGCCTAGGGAATGGCCCAGATTGTTGTCGGATCCCGATGCCATGGGCTACCTCACCCCACTCGAGTCGACGGCCGTCGAGGTGTCGGGCTCACCGTATATGGTACCAAGAACGTCACGCACCACATAGAGCGCACCGTCGCTGCCATAGCCACTGTGCTCGATGGTGGCAGCGACGACATACTGGGGGTTGTCGATGGGGCAGTACGCCACAAACCATCCCGTGGGCGTGCCATTGGTCACCTCGGCCGTACCCGTCTTGCCCGCAACCTGCACCGAGAGGTTCGTGAAGTGCGACGCCTGCGCCTCGGACTCATCGTAGATGACGCCCTTGAGGCCGGCATGCACGAGGTCGATATACGTCTTGTCGACATCTATCTGGTAGTTGACCTGATTCCTGTACGCAATGACGCTCCCCGACCCCACGTCGGAACGCACGGACTTGAGCAGGTGGGGCTTCCAGACGATGCCACTCAGAGAGAGCCCCGCATAGACGCAGGCCATCTGGAGCGGCGTCACGAGCAGGTCACCCTGGCCGATGGCGAGGTTCGTGTCATCACCACCCTGCCAGGCGCGGGCGTCCGCGGATGACGAGGAGAAGTACTCCTCCTTCCATTCGGGCGTGGGCACGCGCCCGTAGCCCTCGTTGGGAAGGTCTATGCCCTCACGCGAGCCCAGCCCCCACTGCCTCAGGGTGTCCTGCAGTGCCTCCGGGTCGTCCGAGTAGTAGAACCCCTTGCCGATCTCGTAGAAGACGACGTCGCAGGAGTAGGTGATGCCCGTCTGCACATTGACGGCGCCATGCCCGGTCTTCTTCCAGCAGTACTGGCCATAGCCACTGCCAAAGCCCGTCCAATACCCCGTACAGTAATAGGATGACTCAGGCGTGGCGATGCCGTTCTTGAGGGCTGCCAGCGCCGTGAGGGGCTTGATGGTCGATGCCGAGGGATACTGGCCGGAGATGGCACGATTGAGCAGTGGGTTGTTCGCCGCATCCGAGGAGAGCGCATCCCAGTCATCCGCCGAGATGCCACCCACGAAGATGTTTGGGGAGTACGTGGGGTAGCTTGCCATGGCAAGCACCTCGCCCGTGGTGACGTCCATCGCGATGCAGCTGCCGCCGTTGCAGTCGGAGTGCTGGGCGCGCAGCTTGGAGATCCGGTCCGACAGCGCCTTCTCGGCCGCGGCCTGGATGTCTGCGTCGATGGTGAGCGTCACGTCGGAGCCCGCGCGTGGGTCGACCGCAGAGGCATAGCTGAGGACGGTGCCGTCGGCATCCACATAGACATTCTGCTCGCCCTTGACACCCTGGAGCACGCTCTCATACTCATACTCGACGCCCGCCTGGCCGACGGTGTCCCCCATCTCGTACGCTATGGAACCATCGTCTGATGAGCCCATGGCCTTCACCTGGTCGGACGTGATGGCGCCCGTATAGCCGAGCACATGCGCCGCAAGGCTGCCCCTGGGATAGAGCCGCTGCGTGCGTTGCACGACCTCCACGTCGGGAAACACGTGCGGATGGGCCTCGATGTAGGCAACGACGCGACGTGAGACGTCCTGTGCCACCGTGCGCATGCTCTGCGCGCCACCCGTCGCGTCCTGGATGTTGCGGCGCACGGCCGTGGGGGGCATGCCAATGAGGTTGGCCAAAAGGGTGACGGTCATGTCGTTGTCAGCCACGTCGGACTTGGCGACGACGCAGAGGCTGGCGCGGTTGGTGACCAGCTCCTTGCCATTGCGATCGAGGATGCGGCCGCGCGGTGCCGTGACCGAGATGGTGCGCGTACGGTTCCTCTCGGCCTGTGCGCTGTACTCGTCCTGGGAGACAAGCTGCATGGACCACAGGCGTGCCAGCAGGATCGCGAGAATGGAGCCAGAGAAGACGTGCAGCCCCGACAGACGTGACTTGAAGCCCGACTCGCTGGAGGTGTCGGAGCCGCCCGACGCCGTGGGAACACCGCCGCCGATGTCCAGCTTGAAGTGCTCGTCTGAGCGGCGCCCCAGGAGGAGGAAGGCCGCGATGAGCGCCACGAGGAGAACCACGAGCACGATTATGACGATGACGATGGGACTCACCATGCGCCCCTAGAGCCTACCCAGACTGTACCTGCCCGAATGGCGCGTATGCCGGGCACCAAGGGGGCCATGGTGGGAGGGGCCACGCGAAAAGAGGTACGCGAACGGTATGAAGGCGATGCACGTCAGGAAAAAGGTGGGCAGGCTGCGGTACACGAACATGTCAACCACGGAGGCAGCCTGGCCCACGAGGAGCATGGCGAGGTTGTAGGCGAGGCTCACGGCGGCGCACACGATCACAAAGAGGATGATGGCGGCGGAGGTGTCGTCCTGCAGGCGGTTGCGGCTCTCCATCCCCATCAGGAACGCGGCGATGGTGAGCAGCAGCGCCATGAGGCCGATCGGACCTGTCGTGCAGAGGTCGAAGACGAGGCCGGCCACAAAGCCGAGCGCCACGCCAAAGCGGCCACCAACGGTGAGCGAGACGATGGCGCAGTAGATGAACGCGAAGTTGATGTGCCCGTTGGCGACGGAGAGGTAGGGCGCAAATCCCACCTGCAGCACAAGACACACGATGGCGAGGATGAGGCCATCGTGTCGATGCTTGTTGGAGTCATTGACCTGCACGCTGCCCTCCCCTACTGTCCCGACGTGCGCTTGGGGCCCGAGGCGGCATCCGTCCCCGACGCACCCGGGGACGCGGGGGAATCGCTGCCGGACGAGTCGCCACCCACGACGGCCGCATCCTGGGAGTCGGCCTCGGCGATGTCTTGCGAGCTGGCCTCCTGCTCCTCGGTGAGCGACGTGATGACGAGAACCTCCTCGAAGTTCTCCGTCGACGAGGCCGGGGTGACCTCGATGTCATAGTAGAGCGCGCCATCGGAACGGTTGACGCTCGCGACCTTGCCAAGGGGCAGCCCCTTGGGGAACACCCCACCCAGCCCGCTCGTGACGATCGTGTCCCCCACATTGACCGTTTGGTCGGTGGAGATGAGCGTGAGGTGCAGCGTGCCATCGGTGGACCCCTTGAGCATGCCCTGGGCGCGTGAGGATTGCACCATGGCCGAGACGTCCGAGTTCTCGTCCGTGACGAGGCGTACCGTCGAGGAGGCCGCATCGCATTCGATGATCTGGCCGATGGCACCACCCGCGTCGGTGACGGGCATGCCCACGGCCAGGCCCGAGCTCGTCCCCCTGTCAATGACGACCGTGCGCGTCCAGGAGTCCGTGGACGCAGAGATGATGCGAGCGGCCTGGCTCTGAAGGTTGTACGCGTTCTTGAGCTCGAGGAGCTGCTGCAGGCGCGTGGCTGCCTGTGCCTCCTCCTCGAGCTCGGCATTCCTGCTCGCGAGCCTCTCGTTCTCTGCCCTGAGGTCGGAAAGCGACTCCTGGTTCGCGGTCAGGTTGGAGAACACGTTGCCGAGGCCCTGAAAGGGAAGGGACGCGACGGAGCCCACGATGCGAATGGGCGTCGTGACCGTCATGAAGGCACCGCGGACGGTGGTGAGGGCACCCGAGCCGTCCTCGCGCACGCTCATCGTGAACATGACGAGGGACACGATGACAAGCATGATGAACAGCCTGCCACCTGATCCCGAATCGCGCCTTTTGATCCCTGGTGCCTCGTCACGCCCAGAGCCAAAGAAAGCCATGGTCGCTCCCGTTACAGGTTGGCGCTCTGGACGAAGCCGCCAGACAGTGCATTGGCCTCGAGGACCTTGGCACATCCGTTGACGACGTTCTCGAGCGCGGTAGGGCTCACGTTGACGGGGACGCCCGTCTCGTCTCGCAGGCGCTGGTCGAGCCCGCGCAGGAGCCCTCCGCCGCCCGTGAGGAGCACGCCATAGTACATGAGGTCGCTTGCCAGGTCGGGTGGCGTCACGTCGAGGGCGTCCTTGACAGCCTTCGTGACCTCATCGAGAGGCCTGTCGAGCGCGCGGCGAATCTCCTCGGACTCGATACGCACCGTCTTGGGCATGCCCGTAAGCACGTCGCGACCGTTGACCTCAACGTCCAGCTCCTCGGCAAGGGGCGCCGCCGAGCCAACCTTGATCTTGATGTCCTCGGCCGTCCGCTCGCCGATGGAGAGGTTGTACGCGTCACGGACGTGCTCGAGGATCGTCTGGTCGAACTCGTCCCCCGCAGTGCGGATGGACTGTGAGACCACGATGCCGCCCATGGCGATGACGGCCACCTCGGTGGTGCCACCGCCGATGTCTACGACCATGGAGCCCGTGGGGTCCTCGATGGGCAGGTCGGCACCGATGGCGGCGGCCATGGGCTCCTCGATGAGGTAGGCCTGGCGGGCGCCTGCCGAGATGGTGGCCTCGAACACGGCACGCTTCTCCACGGACGTGACGCCCGAGGGCACGCAGACAACGACGCGCGGGCGCGGTGACCACGGATAGCGACGTACGCCGCGCGCCTTCTCGATGAAGTAGCGAAGCATGACCTCGGTGACGTCGAAGTCGGCGATGACGCCGTCCTTGAGGGGCCGTTCGGCGATGATGGAGCCAGGCGTGCGGCCGATCATGCGCTTCGCATCCGCGCCGACGGCGAGCACGCGATCCGCGCTTTGGTCGATGGCGACCACGGAGGGCTCGTTGAGTACGATGCCCTGGCCACGGGCGGCCACCAGCGTGTTGGCCGTACCGAGGTCGATTGCCAGATCGCCGTCATACTCGCCAAAGAGGGAATCGAGAATCGACATGTCTCACATTTCCAATCACGGGCCGGGGTGCCCCGGGCTCCAGGATCCTAGTCGTTGCCGTTGCCAGAGCCGCCGTCGTCGGATGTGCCATTCGACGATATGGTACCAGCCTGAGCGCCGCCCTGCGCAGACGGCGCGTCCGAAATGCTGGGCGAATCAGAGCCCTGCGACGCATACACGGTGGAGATGTCGGATATCTTCCAGCCGATGCCATCACGCTTGAGCTCGACCTTGTACTGCTGCTCGCCACCGGCAGGCAGCTTGACGCTCACGATCATGGTGGAGGACTGCATGGACTGGTCCTGGCCCTTGATCTCGACACTCGACCCTGAGGTGGGCAGAAGCCGCCTCATCTGCTCGCGGTCATCGCTCGAGACGCTCGAGGCGACGTACTGCGAGACGTCGCCGCCATTCGCGGTGGTCTGGAAGAAGCCCTGGACGACGCTCTCTTGGGTGGGCCAGCCATACCCACGGTAGTAGGCGTAGCCCGCACCGGCGGCGGCGAGCACCAGCAGGATGAGGATGACCAGGAACACCCTGAGGCCACGATGGCCGTGCTTGCGCCTGGCCTTGCGCTCCCTCTTGGCCTGGGCGACGATGTCCTCCTCGCTGATGGAGAAGAAGCCCGTGTCCTCGGGCGAGGGCATGACCTCGCCCGTCTTGCCCGTGGGGTCGAGCGGGTCGATGGCGTTGGCGCCTGCGTAGCCGGCGGCCGCCAGGAAGGCGTCGGTCTCGGATGGGTCTCCCCCATCGGCGGCATCGACGGACTTGCGCGCGGCCTCATAGGCGGCCTGCGCTTCGGGCCTCAGCGTGAAGCCCGGCGTCGCGAGGGCATGGCCAAACGAATCGACGGCCTCGCTCATGCGGTTGGCGGCCACGTATGCCAAGCCCAGATCGGCATAGATGGCGGACTTCTCGTCGCTCGCCGCCACGAAGTCGAGGGCGGTGCGATAGGCCTCGACGGCATCGACCGCACGCCCCAGTGACAGGAAGCAGCCACCCAGGTCTTGGAGGGCGCGCGAGGGATTGGGGTTGGCCTCGTCGATGGCGGCGCTCCTGAAGGCGACCGCCGCATCGCGGATGTTGCCCAGGGCCCGGTTGGCGTTGCCCAGGGCCGTGTAGGCCTTGTAGGGCGTCCTATAGGACTCGTCCTTGGTGGCCACTACGAGGGCCGCGACGGCCTCCTGGGGCCTGCCCGCGGCCAGAAGCGCGCGGCCCCTGTTGCAGGAGAGGGCACCCTTGTGACCATAGGAGGCGTCATGCAGCGCATCGGCATAGTCGCGGGCGGCATCGTCAAAGCGGTTGAGCCGCATCATGCAGTTGCCCAGCATGTGATCGATGGCACCGGAGACCTCGCCGGGGTCCTTGGCCTCCGCGAGGAGCTGCGCGGCCGAAAGGATGTCCCCCTGCTGATAGGCTGCCTTGCCTGCCTCGAATTTCTCTTGATTCACGATCAAAACCTCCCGTATGGGTGTTCCTGGGCGCTAGGCCTGCTCGATGCGCACGGACTCGATGACGTCGCCCGCACGGAGCCGGGAGATGACGTCGAGGCCAGCGATGGTCTGTCCGAAGACGGTGTAGCCTAAGTCCAGCGCGTGCTGGGGCCCCAGGCAGAAGTAGAACTGCGAACCCGCGGAGTCAGGGTCCTGGGAGCGCGCCATGGCAAGCGCCCCGTCATCGTGGCTGTTGCGGGGGTTGGTGGAGAACTCCTGCCGTATGGAGTAGCCAGGGCCACCCGTGCCGGGCATCCCATCGGGGCCGGGCCGGCCAGCCGCCACATCCTCGCACGACATCGCGCGCGTGGTGGGACAGCCTCCCTGGATGACAAAGCCCGGTACGTAGCGATGGAACTTGAGCCCATCGTAGAAGCCCGCGGACGCAAGCTCACAGAAGTTTGCCACATGGATGGGCGCGCCCTCGGCGTCGAGCCGAGCACGGATCTCGCCCTTCGAGGTCCTGAAGACGGCGACCTCGGCACCCGTGGGCGTATAGCTGGGTGTATGGAGCGCGTTGTTCCCACAGAGACCCATAGGCCCTCCCCTCATGAGCATGCGACGTTTCTGGGTGCATTCATCCGATTCATTCTATCAGCAGCGATATTATTTCACACATTCGGCAGACCCACCAGGGCCCACCTACTTCTCTTGGGGCTTCCATCCGTCGTAGTGCTCGTCGAACTGCCTCTTGTACGAGTCGCCGTCGCGCAGATAGCCATCGATCTCCTGCGCATGGGAGGAAGGATTCGCCATCTGCATGGCCTTCTTCCAGGCGCTGTTCAGCACATCGGTGCGGTTGCGGAGCCAATTGGCAAGGGTCTTCATGTTATCGAGGTCGTCGGCGTAGGTCCCCGACGTGACATCGATGTCCGAGAGGCTCGATATGAGGTTGCTCACGTCGAGGGAGAGCTGGTAGGCCTCGTTTCGGGCATTCGTGCGCTCGTCTGAGTCTGCGGTGGCCGCAAGCGTCCGGTAGCTCTGCTCGTCCGCATCGGCACGCTCCTCGAGATCCTTGAGCCGACCATACACATCGCTGAGCTTCCTGTAGGTGGTGGCATCGCCACTCTCCACCTCGCCGGCATCCGTGGAACCACCATCCTGGCCCTTGAGCTCCGTCACGATGCCGGGAAAGCCCGCCATGGAGGTGTCCGCCTCTGACTTGGCGCGGGAGTCGGAGGCGTTGGGGTCCCAGGGGTGCGTGAGGAAGAGCACGCCGCCACCCACGAAGAGCAGCGCTGCCGCTAGGGCCACCACCAGGGTGCGCACGCGCAGCGCACCGGCACGCTGCAGCCCGTCGTTGCCCGAGACGGGCTCGGCCGGCAGGGCGCTCACGATGCGCGGCACGAAGGCGGTGTCCTCACTCTCAAAGCGCTCGTCAGCCACGTCCTCGTCGGGTTGAGGGGCGTCGGTGTCGTCCGCGGGCGCCTCGTCGGCGTCGGTACCTTCCCCCTCGCCGCTCACGATCTTGAGGCGCGACACGTCAGACGCGCGAGCATGCTTGGGACGCGCGACGGGCATGCCACAGTGCGGGCACACGTCCTCGCCGTCGGGGACCAGGGAGCCACAGCTGGGACACCAGGTGCCCTGAGGGGGCACCACAGATGCGATCCGCCCCATGTCGGCATGGCAGGCAGGGCAGCGCACGGCATCGTCCGGGACGCTTGTACCGCAGTTGGGGCAGATCACACGTGACTCCTCTCTCCCTGCGCTACGCCGGACACGCACCCGTCATGCGCTCAAGGATATAGGGAAGGATACCCCCAAACGCCAGGAACCTGCCCTCGGTGGGCGTGTCCACGCGCACGATGCAGCCGAAGCGCGTCACCTTCCCGTCCCCCGCCGTGGCCGTCACCTGACAGACGGGGTGCCTGGGAAGCCCCTCGGTGAGGTCGACCTCCTCGATGTCGTAGCGCTCCCGCCCCGTGAGTCCCAGCGAGCGTGCGGAGTCACCATCCATGAACTGCAGGGGAAGCACGCCCATCTGCACGAGGTTGGAGCGATGGATGCGCTCGAAGCTCTCCGCGATGACGGCGCGCACCCCCAGCAGCAGCGGGCCCTTGGCTGCCCAGTCACGGCTCGAGCCAGATCCATACATCCTGCCCGCCACCACGATGGCGTCCACGCCACGCTCCCGGTAGTGCTCCGCGGCCGCGAAGATCGTGGCCGCCTCGCCCGTGAGCAGATCCTCGGTCCACCAGCCCCGGACGCCTCCCGCCAGGGCGTTCTCCAGGCGCACGTTGGCAAAGGTGCCCCTCGTCATGACCTCGTGGTTGCCCCGCCTGGAGCCATAGGTGTTGAAGTCCCCCTCGGCGACGCCGTGGGCACGCAGGTAGTCCGCCGCCGGTGCCGTGGGAGAGATGGCGCCGGCGGGAGAGATGTGGTCGGTCGTGACGAAGTCCCCCAGGAAGGCGAGGGTGCGGGCGCCCGAAGCCCCCCGCATGGGCTCGTGCCGGGCAATCTCGAAGTAGGGGGCACGACGGACGTAGGTGGAGGCGGGGTCCCACGAGAACGTGTCGCCCTCTGCGACCTTGAGCTCCCTCCAGGCGGGGGAGCCCTCGAAGAGCCCACGCGCACCCTCCTCGAAGAGCTCGGTCGTAAGCACGCCCGCAAGCGCGGCGCTCACCTCGTCGTTCGTGGGCATGAGGTCGTCGAGCATGACCTCCTCGCCCTGGGCGCCTCTGCCCACCGGCGTGTGCGAGAGGTCGACGTCGAGGGTGCCGACGAGCGCATAGGCCACCACGAGCGCAGGGGCGGCAAGGTAGTTCTGCGCCACGTCGGGCGAGATCCTCCCGTCGAAGTTGCGATTGCCCGAGAGGATGCTTGTGAGCTCCATGTCCCCGGCCCGCTCACTGAGACCCACGGCGATCCCGCCCGAGTTGCCGATGCAGCTCATGCATCCGAACCCGCAGGTATAGAACCCAAGCTCGAAGACGTGGCGGGCGAGGCCCGTGCGCTCGAGCAGAAGCTCGGTGGCATGGCTGCCCGGCGCCAGGATGCGCTTGACCCATGGCTTGGCGGAAAGCCCGTGCTCGCGGGCCTTCTTGGCCAGCAGCCCCGCGGCGACCATCATCGCCGGGTCGGTCGCCGTCGTACAGCTCGTGATGGCGGCAATGGCAAGGGCGCCCCGATGGAGCTGATGGGTCTCCCCCGCCATGGTGATCTCGAAGGTCTCGTCGAAGTCGCCCAGGCCGTGCGCCTCTGCCGTATGTCGCACGGCATCTTGCAGCGTTGCGGGCGTCACATGGTTGTGGGGCCGCGACGGGCCAGCCAGCGAGGTCCCCACGGTGGCGAGGTCGAGCGTGAGCGTGCGGGCGTAGCGACGCTCCCCGCCCGCGCCAAAGACGCCCTCCGCCTCGAAGTAGGCACGAACGAGATCGACCTGATCGTGAGCGCGCCCTGTCAGGCGCAGGTAATCGAGGACGTTCTCGTCCACGGGGAACAGCGTGGTGGTGCAGCCATACTCAGGTGTCATGTTGGCGACGCAGGCGCGCTGCGTGGGCGTGAGCGACGAGACGCCGGGCCCTGTGACCTCAACGAGGTTGCCAACCACCTGGGCGTCACGCAGTAGCTTGGCGACCGTGAGGGCGACATCCATGCCCGAGACGCCGTCATGGAGCGCGCCCGTGAGCCTCAGCTCCACGACGGCGGGAACCAGCAGGGAGATGGGCTGGCCGAGCGACGCCGCCTCCGCCTCGATGCCGCCCACGCCCCAGCCCAGCACGCCCAGGCCATTGGCCGTCGTCGTGTGGGAGTCGGTGCCCACGAGCGTGTCAAAGCAGGCCATGGACCGCTCGGAAAGGGCGTCCGTCGTGACGACCTCACTGAAGCGCTCTATGTTGAGCTGGTGGCAGATGCCTCCCCCGGGCGGCACGATGCGCACGTTGCCAAACGAGCGGCTCGCCCATTTGAGGAAGGCGAAGCGCTCGGCGTTGCGCTCGGCCTCACGTGCCTCGTTCTCGCGCCTGGCATCGGAACGTCCCGCGCAATCGGCGGTCACGGAGTGGTCCACGACGAGCGTGCAGGGTATGCGTGGGTTCACCGTCCTGGGGTCTCCCCCCCGCTCGACCATGGCGTCGCGCATGGCCGCGAAGTCCACGAACACGGGCACGCCGGTAAAGTCCTGGAAGAGCACGCGGGCAGGCATGAACTCGATCTCGTCGCCCTGCTCGCCGGAGAGGCCGGCGGACACGATGGCATGGACGAGCTCTCGTGCGCGCTCGTCGCTCTCGGCCCGGCGGATGCAGTTCTCCAGGAGCACCACAAGCGCCCGTGGCAGAAGGCCCACGCCCGGAATCCCGCTCACGTCATAGAACGACACGGTCCGTGAGCCGACCCGCATGTCCTTGGGCATGCGGGCGGCTCGGACTGCGACGTCAAGCTCATTCTGGCCCAGCTTCATAGCGCGTCTCCCCCTCCTGGCGACATCCGCACCGACATGTTTCAGGCTAGCTTGTTTTCGAGATTATCCCGCATCGTCGAGACGCCGCGGCACATTCGCTATAATTGGCAACAATGGCCCCATAGCTCAGTGGATGAGAGCGTTCGCCTCCGGAGCGAAAGGTCGTGGGTTCGAATCCCCCTGGGGTCACCAGCACCTGGCCGGCCGATGCCTTCGGGCACCGGCCTTCTTACTATCTACCTGGGCATCCCGCCCAGCCAAGGAGCCTTTTGCATGATCACCATCGTCAAGGAGTCGGCAACGCCCGCACAACTCGAGCACTTCGTGAGCTGGACACAGGATCGCGGCTTCAGGACCAACGTCTCCCAGGGCGAGAACGAGACCATCGTGGGCATCATCGGTGACACGAGCAGGATCGATCCCCTCCTTCTGGAGCCCATGGGCATCGTGGAGGAGGTGCGCTGCGTCTCCGACCCCTTCAAGAAGGCGAACCGCACGTTCCACCCCGAGGACACCGCCATCGACTGCGGCCATGGCGTGCGCATCGGTGGCGGCAACTTCCACGTCATCGCCGATCCCCGCTGCGTCGAGGGCGAGAGCATCCACCGCATTGCCGAGGTGGCCAAGGCCGCGAGAGCCACGCTGCTCCGGGGCAGCCCCTATCGTTCGAGCACGAATCCCTACTCGTACCAGGGCATGGGTGCGGCAGGGCTCGGGCTGCTCGCGCGGGTGGGCCACGACGTGGGCATGCCCATCATGGACGAGGTCATGGACACACACGACGTGGGGCTCTTCGTGGACAAGGGCATCGACGTCATGCAGATCGGCACGAGGAACGCCCAGGACTTCGCGCTCCTGCGGGAGGTGGGCAGGACACGGGTGCCCGTGCTCCTCAAGCGCGGAAGGTCCGAGACCATAGACGAGTTACTCATGGTGACGGAGCACGTGATGAGCGAGGGCAACTCCAGGGTCATGCTCTGCGAGCGAGGCATCCGCACCTTCGAGGCGCGCACCCGCTACACCTTTGACGTCAACGCCATCCCCACCCTCCATCGCCTCTCGCACCTCCCCGTCATCGCCGACCCCAGCCACGCCGCCGGCTCCCGGCGCTACGCCGCGCCCGTCGCCCCTGCGGCGTGCGCCGCCGGGGCGGACGGCCTCATGGTCGAGGTGCACGACAACCCCAACGAGGCACGGTCGGGCGGGGCCACGGCGCTCACGCCCGAGGGGTTCGCCACGACCATGCGACGCGTCTCCCTCGTGAGGGATGCCGTCACGACCAGGCTGGAGGCATAGCGCATGGGTACGCGGGAGAGAGGGCACGTCGGAACGTTCGTGAGCGGCCGCGTGGGCATCGTGGGGCTGGGGCTCATGGGGGGTTCGTTCGCACGTGCCCTGCACCAGGGCGGCCGCGAGGTCTATGCCAGCAACCGCACGCGGGCCACGCTCGAGCTCGCCATGATCGACACCGTGGACGCGGAGCTCACCAATGACACCATTGGGACCTGCGAGCTCGTCATCCTCGCCGGCTATCCGCAGATGACCATCGACTGGATCGTTGGTCATCAGGACCTCGTGGCACCCAACGCCATCGTCATAGACACCGTGGGCGTCAAGCGCACCATCTGCTCCGCCTGCTTCAGGATCGCCCGGGGGCATGCCTGGCACTTCGTAGGCTGCCATCCCATGGCAGGCACGCAGTACTCCGGCTATGCCCACTCGCGCGCCAACATGTTCAAGGGTGCCCCCATGGTGATGGTGCCACCCGAGGACCTGGATGACCTTGCCCGCCTCGACCTCCTCGACCGTGTCGAGCGGCTGCTCGAGCCGTGCGGCTTCGGTCGCTTCACGGTGACGAGCGCCGAGCGGCACGACGAGGTCATCGCCTTCACCTCGCAGCTTGCCCATGTGGTCTCCAACGCCTACGTGAAGAGCCCCTCGGCCCGCGACCACAAGGGATTCTCGGCAGGGTCCTATCGCGACCTCACCCGCGTGGCGCGCCTCAACGCGTCCATGTGGCGAGAGCTCATGCTTGACGACGCCGACAACCTCTCGACGGAGATCGGCATGCTCATAGACAACCTCGCCGCCTACAGGCAGGCGCTCGATACGCACGATGGCGAGCGGCTCGAGGAGCTGCTCTCTGAGGGTGACCGCATCAAGAGGAAGATTGAGGGACGATGAGCGATACCAGGGTCATCCAAGTGGACACGCCGTCCAGGTCCTACGAGGTCCTCGTGGGCCAGGGCATCCTCGGCGAGGTGGGACCGCGCGCCGCCAGGCTCATCAGGGGTCGCAGGGCGCACGTCATCTCCGACTCCAACGTCGCCCCCCTCTATGCCGATGATGTCACCGGCTCGCTGCGGAGGGCGGGCTTCACGACGGACGTGCAGGTCTTCGAGGCGGGCGAGGCCAGCAAGGACATCCATACCCTCTCCGCCCTTCTCGAGGGCCTCGCCGCTGCCGAACTCACCCGCGATGACGTGGTCGTCGCCGTGGGCGGTGGCGTGACGGGCGACATCGCAGGCCTTGCCGCAGCCCTGTACCTGCGAGGGTGTGCCGTCATACAGGTGCCTACCTCGCTCTTGGCAATGGTCGACTCCTCGGTGGGTGGCAAGTGTGCCATCGACCTCGCAGCCGGGAAGAACCTCGCGGGAGCGTTCTTCCAGCCAACGCTCGTCATCGCCGACGTCGAGTGCCTGGATACGCTCACCCACGAGCAGCTCACCGATTCGTGCGGCGAGATGATCAAGCACGGGGTCATCCGTGACGCGACGCTGTTCAGGAAGCTCGCCGAGCAGCCCCTCAACGCCGACGGCGCCAGGCATGCCATGCGCGCGGCCCTCATCGCCCGCAACGTCGAGATCAAGCGCGACGTCGTCGACGCGGACGAGCGCGAGGGTGGCGTGCGGCAGATCCTCAACTTTGGACACACCATCGGCCACGCCATCGAGGCGGCAAGCGACTTCACCCTCGGGCACGGCTCGAGCGTGGCGGCAGGCATGTGCTGCATGGCGCGCGCCGCGGCTGCGTGCGGATGGTGCCCGCAGGACGTGGCGGACGACATCGAGCGTGTCGTGGATGCCTACGGGCTTCCCACGGACACCAGGCTCTCCCATGGACGCATCATGTCGCTCGTGCTGCACGACAAGAAGCGCCATGGGGACTCCTTCAACGTCGTGGTGCCGCGCGCCATCGGCGTGGTGGAGATCAGGACGGTCAGTGCCCAGGAGCTCGCCGACCTGGTTGACCTGGGCTGCGGTGTGTCGCGATGAGGGTCACCATCGAGCCCTCCCCCCTCGCTGGGACGATAGGGGCTATCGTCTCGAAGTCCGTGGCGCATCGCCTGCTCGTGCTCGCCGCGCTCAGGGATAGGACGACCACGCTGCTCTGCCCCACCACATCAAGGGACATCGACGCCACGGCTACCTGCCTGTCGGCATTGGGCGCACGCGTCACGCGCACGCGCATCGGCTTTCGCGTGGTGCCGATCCCCCGAGACGGGGCGGGGCTGAGGATTCCCGAAGGGGCACACCTCGACTGCGGCGAGTCCGGCTCCACGCTGCGCTTCATGCTCCCTGTGCTCTGCGCTCTCGGGGGCGGCAGCATCCAGGGACACGGCAGGCTGGCCAAGCGTCCGCTCTCGCCGCTATGGGAGGAGCTCTGCGCGCACCATGCCCGCCTCTCGGCACCGGGGTCGTTTCCCCTCACCGTCTCGGGCCCACTCACCGGTGGCACGTTCACGCTCCCCGGCACGGTCTCGTCGCAGTTCGTGACAGGTCTCCTGCTCGCCGCGTGCATACTCACCGAACGCGTGACGATACTCGTGGAGCGGCCCATCGAGTCGCTCTCCTACATCAGGCTCACGCTGGATGCCCTGGGCACCTTTGGCGTGGGCGTCACGGAGGCGGAGACGTCACGTGGTGGCAGGGACTACCTCTCGCTCACCATCGCCGCGGACGCGCGCCCCGCAGGTCCCGACGAGGTGCGGGTGGAGGGCGATTGGTCCTGTGCGGCCTCCTGGCTCTGCGCTGGCGCCCTCGGCCGTGGCATACGGGTCTCCGGGCTGGAGGGGCGCTCCCACCAGGGAGACCGCGCCATCCTCCTGACGCTGGCCTCGCTGGGCGCGCACGTGCGGCAGGAGGGCACGACGGCCGAGGCGCGCGGAGGCGCGCTCACGGGTCGCACCATCGACGCCGCCGACGTGCCCGACCTCGTACCGCCCCTCGCGGCGGTGGCATCCACGTGCACGGGGACCACACGCATCATCCATGCCGAGCGTCTGAGGCTCAAGGAGTCAGACCGCCTCGAGACCGTCTCGTCAGCCCTGAACGCGATGGGTGGCATGGTCTCCATCAATGGGGACGGCCTTGCCATCCACGGCGTCCCACGCCTCAGAGGGGGCATCGTGGATGCGGCCAATGACCATCGCATCGCCATGATGGCGGCCGTGGCCGGCGCCACCGCCACAGGCCCCACCACCATCCTGGGCGCAGAGTGCGTACGGAAATCCTACCCCGCCTTCTTCGATGACTTCAGACGCCTTGGCGGCACGGCGACGGAAAGTGAGTAGCAGCATGCCATCCTCCTTTGGGAACACCCTGCGCGTGAGCATCTTTGGGCAGTCACACTCGGCTGGGATCGGCTGCGTGGTGGAGGGGCTCCCCTCCGGCCATCACGTCGACCTCGATGCGCTTGCCGCCTTCATGGCGCGCAGGGCGCCCGGACAGGGCAGCTGGACCACGCCGCGCGCGGAGCCCGATGCCGTCAAGGTCGTCGCTGGGCTCAATGTGCGGGGAGACACCTGCGGCGCACCGCTTGCCCTGCTCATAGAGAACACCAACACCCGCTCGCAGGACTATGATAGGCTCCTCACCCATCCCCGGCCCGGTCACGCGGACTGGCCTGCCCAGGCGAAATGGGGCGGCAGCCAGGACGTCCGCGGTGGCGGGCACTTCTCGGGCAGGCTCACGGCGCCACTGTGTGCCGCAGGTGGGATCGCCCGTGCCATCCTGGGCGAACGCGGCGTGCGTGTGGCGGCACACCTTGCGAGCATTGCGGAGGTGGAAGACGAGCCCTTCGCCCCCCTGCCCGGCACCGTGCTCGACCGACAGCTGGAGGCGGTGACCGCGGCGCGGCCCCTCACCACCATCGACTCTGCCGTGGCGAGGCGCATGGCGCAGGCCATCGATGCCGCGCGCGGGGACCAGGACTCCGTTGGCGGGACCATCGAATGCGTGGCCACCGGACTTCCCGCGGGTGTGGGCTCGCCCATGTTCGACGGCCTGGAGAACCTGCTTGCCCGGGCGCTCTTTGGCATCCCCGCCATCAAGGGCGTGGAATTCGGTGCGGGCTTTGCAGCGGCCCGCCTGCGCGGCAGCGAGGACAACGACCCCTGGCACACCGATGGGTCCGAGGTGATGCCCACGAGCAACAACGCGGGGGGCATCCTGGGGGGCCTCAGCACCGGTGCCCCCATCATCCTGCGCGTCGCCATCAAGCCCACCTCGAGCATCAGCCGTCCCCAGCAGACGATTGACATGGTGCGCGGAAAGGATGACACCGTGGAGGTCGCCGGGCGCCACGACCCCTGCATCGCACCGCGCGCCGTCCCCGTGGTGGAGGCCACCTGCGCGCTTGCCCTGCTGGACGCCTGGCTCTCCTTCCCTCCCGAGCACGCCCGACGCAACGCCTAAGGAGCACCTGTGGAAGACCTCCGACAGATTCGCCAGGATATCGATAGGATCGACCGCCAGATGGTGGATCTCCTCGTAGAGCGCATGGACTGCGCCGACAGGGTTGCGGCATACAAGGCGGCCCATGGCATCCCCGTGCTCGACCGCTCGCGTGAGCGTGCCGTCGTGCGCTGCGCCATGCAGCGCGCCCCAGAGGGCCTCAAGGACCAGACGGCCGTCCTGATGGAGCTGCTCATGTCCATCTCCCGTGCCCGACAGTCCCAGCACCTGGGCACCGACACGCACATCTCCGATGCCATCACCCAGGCCCTCGGCGCCATGCCGCGATCGTTTCCCACCAGCGCGTTCGTGGCGACGCAGGGTAGCGAGGGCGCCTACCAGCAAATCGCCGCCGATCGTCTCTTCCGCCATGCGGACATCACCTACTTCGACAGCTTCGAGGGCGTCTTCAAGGTTGTCGAGGAGGGCCTCTGCCAATACGGCATACTGCCCTTGGAAAACAGCACGGCCGGTTCGGTCAACCAGGTCTTTGACCTCATGATGCGCCACGACTTCCACATCGCGCGCAGCTGTCGCGTGAAGATAGACCACAACCTGCTCGCCAAGCCCGGCTGCACCCTGGCGGACATCACGGACGTCTACAGCCATGAGCAGGCCATCAGACAGTGCGAGGGGTTCCTCGCGGGGCTCGGGGGCGTGTGCGTCCATGCCTGCGAGAACACCGCCTCGGCCTCGCGCAGGGTCGCAGAGAGCCCGGACAGGGGCATCGCCGCGCTGGCGTCGCGGGCGTGCGCCGACCTCTACGGGCTCAACGTGCTCGCCCGCAACGTGCAGGACCAGGACAACAACTACACGCGCTTCGCGTGCATCGCCAAGGACCTCGTCATCTACCCGGGCGCGGACAAGACGACGCTCATGCTCGTGCTTGACCACGAGCCAGGCGCCCTCTACAAGGTGCTCGGCACCTTCTATGCGCTCGACATCAACATCACCAAGCTGGAGAGCCGTCCCATCCCCGACCGCGACTTCGAGTTCATGTTCTACTTCGACCTTGCCGCAGATGCGACGTCCCCCGAGTTCCTCAGGCTCATGCGCACCCTCGAGGGCAGCTGCCAGGAACTGCGCTATCTGGGTAGCTATGCGGAGGTCATCTGATGCCCGCCGAGAGCCCATCGTCCCAAGTGGATGCGCCCTTTGGCCTTCTGGGTCGTACGCTGGGGCACAGTTGGTCGCCAGCCATTCACACGGAGCTGGGGTCGGCCCCCTATGAGCTCTTCGAGCGTGAGCCCGAGGACGTCGAGTCATTCGTCCGCGCCGGAAGCTGGCGTGGCATCAACGTGACCATACCCTACAAGCGCAGGGCCTTCGAGCTTGCCGACGAGGCAAGCGTGCGGGCGCGACGCCTCGGTGTGGCCAACACGCTCGTGCGGAGGCCTGACGGCAGCATCTATGCCGACAACACGGACTACGCCGGCTTCGCGTGGATGCTCGACAGGTTCGCCCGTCGCGTGTGGGGGGCTCCCGCCGAAGGGGCGCTCGCGGGCACAAGGGCGCTCGTGTTGGGATCGGGGGGGGCGAGCCAGGCCGTCCAGGCCGCGCTTTCCGATGCCGGCGCCCACGTGACGGTCATCTCCCGCACGGGCGCGAACACCTACGACACCCTCGTCGAGCGACAGGGTAACACGACCCTCGTGGTCAACGCAACGCCCGTGGGCATGTGTCCCACCTGCCCCGCCTCGCCGCTCTCAAGGCACCATCTGGATGGACTGCCCCATCTCGGCGGCATCCTGGACGTGGTCTACAACCCCCTGCGCACGGGGCTCTGCCTCATGGCGGAGGAGCGCGGCATCCCCTGCGAGTCGGGCCTTGCCATGCTGGTGGGGCAGGCCGTCCGATCCAGCGAGCTCTTCCAAGGAGGCACGATTCCAGGCAAGCGCATGGATGCCCTGGTCGCCTCCCTGCGCGCACGCCGCCTCAACGTGGCCCTCATAGGCATGCCTGGCTCAGGGAAGAGCAGCACGGGCAGGAGCCTGGCCCGTCTGATGAGGCGCCCCTTTGTCGACCTCGACGAGGCCATCCGGCTCAGGCAGGCATCGCCCGAGGACATCATCAAGCGTGACGGCGAGGATGCCTTCAGGGCCATCGAGACTGCCGTCGCCAGCAACTATGGTGCCCGCTCGGGCATGGTGATCGCCTGTGGTGGCGGCATCGTCACGCGTCCCGAGAACTATTGGCTCCTTCACCAGAACGCGACCATCGTTCTCATCAGACGCCCGCTTGACGAGCTCTCGAGCGAGGGCCGCCCCCTCTCCATCTCGCGGGGCATCGAGGCCCTGGCCGCCGAGCGCACGGCCCTCTACGAGCGATGGGCGGACGTCACGATCGACTGCACGGGGTCGGCCGCATCGGACGCGCAACTCATACAGAGACTCCTCTCCCATCCCTCATCTGCGTTTTGAGACCCCGACGCTCGCCGAAAGTATGACAAGGTACCTTTGCGGCGCTGCCTATACTCGGAACGGTGACGGTACGCATGAATGGCGGAGGTGCCCGGTATGGATGTGGATGCAGTGGCGAGCAAGGTGCTCCAAAGCGTTGGCGGCGCACAGAACGTCGTCTCCAGCACGCTCTGCATGACACGCCTGAGGCTGGCACTCGTCGACCCAGACAAGGTTGACCAGACGGCCCTCTTTGACGTCCCTGGCGTGCTGGGCATAACCAAGCGGGGGCACAGCGGCATAGAGGTGGTCTTTGGCCCCAATGCGGTGCACAGCGTGTACGACGCCGTGTCACAGCTCTGCGGGACGAATGGGGGCGTGGACACCGAGGATGCCCCGGCCAACCAGGAGCACCGTCTCAAGGTGAGCGTCATTCGAGGGTCGCATGGCGAGGAGGACGTCGGGACACTCGTCTCCTCCACGCTTGATGCGGACGACGAGGACGACGCCCATGACGAGGTGGACTTCCTTGCGTCGCTGCTGGCGGACGTCGAGGAGGAAGAGGACGAGGGCGAGCCCACGGGGCGGCCCGCCCTGCTTGTCGTGAACGGCCCCAACATCAACATGCTGGGCATTAGGGAGCCCGACCTCTACGGTAGCGAGAGCTTTGACACCCTCCTCGAACTGTGCCACACGACGGCGCACGAGGCTGGGTTCGCTCGCTGCACCTGCTTCCAGTCAAACCATGAGGGAGACATCGTTGATACCATCCAGGACGCCTATGGCGTCTTTGATGGCATCGTCATCAACCCCGCAGCGTACACGCACACCTCGGTTGCCCTCCTTGACGCCCTCAGGGCTGTCTCGATACCCACCATAGAGGTTCACATCTCACGGGTGGATATGCGAGAGGACTTTCGACAGGTCTCCTACCTGCGTTCCGCCTGTCTCGAGACCATCGCGGGCGAGGGCATCCAAGGCTATGCGCACGCCATCAGAAGCCTTGCCGACCATCTGGGGGACGCACGGGAGGGTGGCAGCCCCCTCACGCCGCATCCCCACACGGGCAGGGGCTAGGCCAGATCGTGCTTCCTGCGGCACTGCCAGATGGCGGCATCGCTCACGAGCATGTCGACAGGCACGTCGTGCGCTTCTATGGGAAGGGGGCTCCCGCTTACCTGCAGGCTGCGGGCGACGCCCACCTTAAGTCCGGGATACCACCTCAGGAAGTTGTCATAGTAGCCTGCGCCGTAGCCTATGCGATAGCCGCGCGCGTCAAAGACCAGACCGGGCACGAGGCAGACCGACTCCCTGTCATTCGTGTCCAGAGGCTCACTGTGACGTGGGTGCGGCTCGAGGAAGCCACGAGGGCCCCGCCTGAGATGGGAGAGGGAGTCCACCCGCACAAACCTCAGCGACCGCTCGTCGTTGGTTGCCTTGGGCAACCCGACGGCAACGCCCCGAGAGAGGGCGTCCTCCATGACGGGCATGCAATCGACCTCGCCGCGATAGGGGACATAGCCCAAGAGCACATGCGCACGGCGCAGTTCGGAGAGGTTGATCAGATGGACGAGAAGCTCGCTGTCCATACGCTTGCGTATGCGGGACGAAAGGCCATCGCACGCAGTGATGTAACCATTACGCAACGCATCCTTGCTGGCGTCCTCACCCCGAGAGCTTGCCATCATCCCATCTCCTACGCAATGTACAAAACAATTGAGGCTACGATAGCCTAGACTCCTGATCAAAGTTCTGTCAAATGGCGAAGCACACGAAAAGATGGTCAATGGTCGCATGTGGTGGGACAGAGCGCGAGCGCATGGTTCGCATGGGCCCCTATGACGTAGCGCTCCATCGTGGCGGCGTGCGCCACATCAACATGCGCGTGCGTCCCGACGGCACGCTCCGCATCAGCGCGCCTCTGCGCGTGGGTGCGCAAGACCTTGAGCGCATGGTGATGGGGCACGCCGATTGGATTGACGGGCGACTTCGGGAGATGAGGGACCGCTCCCTGCACGAGCGAACGCGCTGGCAGAATGGTAGCCGCATAGTCCTGCTCGGAACCACGTACGTCCTCTCGGTTCAGGTGGCGCCACGCCGCCTCGCGCGATTGGATGGGGATGTGCTGTGGGTGGGTCTCCCCGAGGGGAGCCCATACGTGGACGGCGTCCGCGCCACCGTCGACGCGCTGGCCAAGCGCATGCTCGCGGACAGGCTCAAGGAGCTCTTCTATCGGTATGAGCGCGCGATGGACGTACGTCACGCACGCACGCGCATACGTCGCATGACGAGCCGCTGGGGTTCCTGCAACGTACGCACGGGCGACATCACCATCAACCTTGAGCTGGCCTACCGCGAGCCCCCCTGCCTGGAGTCCGTGGTCGTCCACGAGCTCTGCCACCTGCTTGAACCCAGCCACGACCAGAACTTCTACAGGCTCATGGGCCTATACCATCCCCATTGGAGCGAGGCGCGCGCCCAGCTGCGCGACGATCCCCCGCAGCGATGAGGGCGCATCGCTGCCTCCGGTGCCGTATCATGGGGAGCGTCGCACATCGGATGACGAGGAGCATACATGCCAAACGAGGGCAGCTACGAGGCGGCATTGCGCCGCAGCAACCAGATCCGGGACGACCTCGGGGCCAACCCCGACAGGTACCGCGTGCTCACGGGCGACCGTCCCACCGGACGACTCCATCTTGGCCACTACTTTGGCACCATCAAGGAGCGCGTTCGCCTGCAGGACCTGGGTGTCAGCACCAGCATCATCATCGCGGACTACCAGGTCATCACCGACCGTGACACCACCGAACACGTCCGGGACAACGTCTATAACATGGTCATGGACTACCTCGCCTGCGGCATCGACCCCGCCAGGACCATGATCTTCACGCACTCTGCCGTGCCGGCGGCAAACCAGCTCATGCTGCCGTTCCTCTCGCTCGTGACCGAGACGGAGATGAGGCGCAACCCCACCGTCAAGGCCGAGCAGGCGGCATCGGGCCACGCCCTCACGGGACTCCTGCTCACCTACCCCGTGCACCAGGCCTGCGACATCCTGTTCTGCAAGGGCAACATCGTGCCGGTGGGACGCGACCAGCTCCCCCACATCGAGATGGCGGCAAGGATCGCCCGCCGCTTCAACGAGCGCTATGGCAGGGTCTTCCCCGACGTGGCGGGCCTCCTCACGTCGACGCCGCTCATCCCCGGCCTCGACGGCCGTAAGATGAGCAAGAGCTATGGCAACGCCATCTCCATCAGCATGACGCCAGAGGAGACGGCCAGGCTCATCAGGAAGTCCAAGACCGACTCCGAGCGCACCATCACGTTCGATCCCGAGAACCGTCCCGGCGTGTCCGCACTGCTCACCACTGCCGGCATCTGTACCAACCGCGACCCCGCAGACATTGCCGCGGAGATCGGTGGGGGCGGTGCCGGTCAGCTCAAGCAGTACGTGACGCAGGCCGTGAATGACTGCTTCGCCCCCATCCGCGAGCGGCGCCACCAGTACGAGGGCGACCTGGACTACGTCAGGGACGTGATCCATGACGGCAACCGCCGTGCCAACGAGATTGCCACCAGGACGCTCGACGAGGTGCGCGAGGTCATGGGCATGGTGTACTAGGGCATGAGCCGTGGGCCTTCGATGCCGCGGGCCTGCTCCGCTCGATAGGGTACAGTGTAGTAAACACTGATATAAACGTTTTTTGGACTGAATCATGGGCGTCTCGATCCGCGACATAGCCAGAGAGACCGGCTTCTCGCCGGCAACGGTCTCCAACGCGCTCAACCATAAGCACGGCGTGAGGCGAGAGACCTCCAAGGCCATCCTCAGCGCTGCGCAAAGGCTGAGATACAACCTCCCAAGCCGTCTCACGCGCATCCAGTTCGTGATCGTCCGAAAAAGCGGCCTCGTCCTCGACGAGTCGGACTTCCATCCTGCGGTCATCAATGGCGTCGAGCGTGAGGCCCGAAAGAATGGCCTGGGCACGGGCTATGTGACCATAGACCTGAGCGATCCCGACTCCTCCCTGCAGATGCGACGGCTGTGCCAGGATGTCGGTTCGGGCATCGTCCTCTTGGGAACCGAGATGGACGAGGAGGACTACAGGCCGCTTCACAGCCCATCCGTTCCACTTGTCATCGTTGACGGTTGGTGCTACCACGACTTCATCGAGTCCATCGTCATCTCGAACGAGAGCTCCTCGTACCGTGCGGTGCGCTACCTCATCTCCCACGGGCACGAGCGCATCGGCTACCTCAAGGGCGACCCCGTCATCCGCAACTTCCCCCTGCGCGAGCGAGGCTGCAGGCATGCCCTCGCCGAGGTTGGCCTGTCCTTTGATGACAGGTACTGCGTGACCGTGGGCACCACGCTCTCCCTGGCCTATCGGGACTCCAAGAGGTGGCTGGACACCAACCCCGAACTCCCGACGGCGTTCTTCGCTGAAAACGACGTCATGGCCTGTGGCATGATGCGCGCCCTGCTCGAGCGAGGCATCCGCGTTCCCGAGGATGTCTCGCTGGTGGGCTTCGACGACCTGCCCATTGCCACCGTCATGCTTCCCGCCCTCACGACGATCCACGTTCCCAAGCACGACATGGGGATCATGGCCGTACAGAAGCTCATGGCACAGGTCAAGAGCCCCCAGAGCTTTGTGTGCACAACCCACATCTCGACCTCGTTCGTCGAGCGGGACAGCGTGAGAACCCTCTAGCACACGAGCCTGTGACGAGTCGGCCTCAGGCAAAGTGTCGTTCGGCGGCCTTCTCGACCTCGTTGCCCTTCGTGAAGTCCTTCAGAAAGGTTCTGTAACCCGCCACATCGTCCGCGTCGGGCCCAATCGTGACGCTCTCCATGTTCGAGAAGACGCGCCGGGACAGGAAGTCGGCGAGAGACTCTCCCTCTCCCCCATTGAGCATGTAGGATGCGGCTAGCGCCTGACCCCAGGCACCGCCCTCCCCTGCCGTCGCCATCACGGTCACGGGCACGTCAAGCGCGGCCGCGAGGATCGTCTGGGCGACCCCGGGCGTCTTGAACATGCCACCATGCGCATAGAGCCTGTCGATCCGCACGTCCTCGGCCTTGAGGGCCTCATGGCCTACCGCAAGCGCCCCGAAGGCGGCCATGACGTTCATGCGCATGAAGTTCGCGATGGTGAAGCGTGCGTTTCGCTTGCGCATGAAGAGCGGGTGGCCCGTCCGCACGCCCATGACCGTCTCTCCGGAAACGAACGGCAGACTCACGAGGCCACCCGCGTCCCTGTCGGCGCCAAGCGCCGCATTGAAGAGCGTGGTGTAGACGTCGTCCCTGTCCACGGGGGTTCCCATGGTCTGGGAGTAGTCCATCAGGAACTCGACCCAGTCGTTTATGTCGGACGTGCAGTTGTTGCAGTGAATCATCGCAACGGGATCGCCAACGGGCGTCGCCACCAGGTCGATCTGGGACAGCGTCGCATCCCTGAGGGGATGCTCCAACACCACCATCGAGAAGACCGACGTGCCTGCGGACACGTTGCCCGTACGCCGGGCGACGGAGTTCGTGGCCATCATACCGGTGCCGGCGTCTCCCTCCGGTGGACAGAGGGGACAGCCCGCCTCGAGGTCACCCCCCACATCCAGGAGGTGTGCGCCCGCATCGCTCAGGCGCCCCGCCTCTGACCCCGCAGTCAGTACTTCGGGCAGCAGGTCCCCGAAGCTCTGCCTGACCCCCCTCTGGGCCAGGGCCCTGTCAAGGCTGTCCAGCATCGCTGCATCGTAGTCCCTGGTGAGGGAATCGATGGGGAACATGCCCGAGGCGTCACCAACGGAAAGCACCCGCTTGCCCGTAAGCCTCCAATGGGCATACCCCGCGAGCGTCGTGAGGAAGGAGACGTGCGGCACATGCGCCTCCCCATCAAGCACCGCCTGATAGAAGTGGCTGACGCTCCAGCGCTCGGGCACATGGAACCGAAGGAGGTCGGACAGCTCGCGGGCCGCCTGGGCCGCAGTCGTGTTGCGCCAGGTGCGAAAGGGAACCAGCAGCGTGCCCTCGGCGTCAAAGGGCAGGTACCCATGCATCATGGCCGAGATGCCCATGGCCCCGATGCGGCGGAGCGTCATCCCGTAACGAGCCTTGACATCCGCCTTGAGGGAGGCGTAGGCGGCTTGCATGCCACCCAGCAGCTCCTTTTCAGGGTAGGTCCAGTAGGTGCCGTCAAAGCTGTTTTGCCAGTCGAAGGTGCCTATGGCCACTGGTTCGTTGGCAGAGTCGATGAGCACCGCCTTGATGCGCGTGGAGCCATACTCCAAGCCGAGAACGCACGTGCCCGCGTCGAGGTCGTACTTGATGTCCTGACTGTCTCGTGCCATAGTCCTCCTCCTTGTGGAAGGGACCGCGTCCCAGGGGGGAGCGCGGCCGGGGATGTGCTCAAGCCGCCATGCGAGCGATCCAGGGCCTAGCGGTAGCAGATCTCGCCCAACTTGAGGTCGCGCTGAAAGTCGCGCAGGTTGGTGTTGGCGTCGATGATGACGGGCTCGATGCCCATGAGCTCCGCCCAGTCGGCCATCTGATCGGCAGAGAGGTCGAAGGACATGGCCGTATGGTGGGCGCCGCCCGCATAGATCCAGGCCGTGGTACCCACCCTGAGGTTGGGGCGAGGCTCCCAGAACAGGGTGCCGGTCGGCAGCAGGGGCATGGGCCTCTCGACCTTCTTGCAATCGACGTCCTGAATGATGAGACGGAAGCGGTTACCCATGTCAACGAGGGACGTGGCGATGGCAGGCCCCGTCTTTCCCGTGAAGATGAGGCGTGCGGGGTCCTCGCGCTCGCCCATGGAGAGTGGGGTCACGCGCATGGCGATCCTCCCCTCCGCAACGGAGGGATCGACCTCTGCCATGTGGGACTCGAGGATGCCCTCCTTGCCTCTGACCAGGTTGTAGGTGTAGTCCTCCATCAACGCAGAGCCGCGCCCACCCTTCATGCCGGCCGTCATGACCTTCATGAGGCGAACCATGGCGGGCGTCTTCCAGTCGCCCTCGGGGCCAAAGCCAAACCCCTTCTGCATGAGACGCTGTATGGCCAGGGACGGGAGCTGCCTGAGGGCTCCAAGGTCACCGAAGTGATCGGAGAAGGCGTTGTAATCGTGCTCCGTCAGGAAGCGCTCGATGCCGATCTCCTGGGCCGCCTGCACCTCGACGTGACGGCGGAACTCCTTGAGGTCGCGACCATCGAGCACAAGGTCATAGGTCTCGTAGTACTCGTCGGCAAGGGCCCTTGCCTCGGCATCGGAGACGGATTCGACGTAGGGGGCGAGGTCGTTCACGGGCCAGGCGTCAACGGTCCATCCCAGCTTGACCTCGGCCTCGACCTTGTCGCCGTCGGTCACCGCCACGTTGCGCATGGTGTCCGCAAAGCGGCACACGCGGATGGCACGGCTCTCGTTGACGCCAACGGCGACGCGCATCCAGCGGCCCAGGTCCGCCTGGACGTCACGATCCCTCCAATGTCCAAAGACCACCTTGTGCGCCCAGCGCATGCGGGCAAAGATATGGCCCAGCTCGCGTTCGCCGTGAGCTGCCTGGTTCTCGTTCATGAAGTCCATGTCTATGGTGTCCCAGGGAATCTCCTCATTGTATTGGGTCGCAAACTGGCAGAGGGGCTTCCTCAGGTCCTGCAGGCCGTGGATGTAGGACTTTGCCGGCGAGAAGGTATGCGCCCAGGTGATGATGCCGGCACACGAGTCATCGGCGTTCGCAGCATCGAAGGTGGCCTGGATGACGTCGGAGGTCAGCAGGTTGGGCTTGAGCACGACCTCATAGGGAACCTCGTCGCTGGCATTGAGGGCACCGACGACCTCGGCGGAGTGCTCCGCGACGTGGGCGAGGACCTCATCGCCATAGAGATCCTGCGTGCAGGGGCAGAACCAGAACTGATACCTCTTGATGCCAAGCATGACAATACCTCCTGGTGACAGATGCATACGAGATGACATCACCCGTCTGGGCGATGGGCGACAGATGGCTACTTGATGACCTGGTTGGCCTCGCGATCGGAGAAGAGGGCAAGAAACACCAGAAAGACGATGCCCATGACGAGCTGCTTGGGAGCAGCCTCAAGCCCCATCATCGACAGGCCACGGTCGAGGATGCAGTATGTGAGGACACCGACGACGATGTTGGAGAAACGTACCTTCGCACCACCCGAGATGGGCAGGCCGCCCAGCACCAATGCCAGCATTATCTGCGTCTCCATCATGCTGCCGCCTGTGGCGGTCACCGAGCCGTTGCGAATGGCGAGGACGAACGCCGCGAAGCCGGTGATGGCACCCGCGGCGATGTAGACGAGGGCCTTGGTGCGCGGCACATTGACACTCGCAAAGCGTGCGGCGGTCTGTCCAGCACCGATGGCCTTGAGGCTGGCCCCCAGGGGGGTGAAGGTAAAGGCCAGGTAGAAGACCACGAGGCAGCCGATGGTGATTGCCAGGAGCAGCGTGGGGTCATTGAGTTGGCTCTGCAGGTAGCCAGCGCCCTGAGCGGGCGAGTTCGTCGTCAGGAAGGCGACCACGCCACGAAGCAGGAACATGGTGCAGATCGTGACGATAAACGATGCTATCTGGCGACGCACGTGGAAGTAGGCGTTGACGGCGCCGATGAGAGCACCGGTCGCCACGCCACCCACGACGGCAAGGATTGGGTTGACGTTGGACAGTGTGCACACCACGATGCAGGACACGCCGATCATGGAGCCCTGTGAGAAGTCGAGCGATCCCATGGACATGATCATGAACACGCCGATGGAGGCGATCATGAGCGCATAGGTCGAGTTGAGGATGAGCCTCACGTTCTTGGGATGAACGATGGAACCCCCCGTCGCCACGGCAAAGAATCCGAGGATGAGCAGAAAGCCCAACAGCGGCAGGACGGAACGGACGTTGATCCGCGAGAGGATGCCCCCCTTGCCGTCCTGGGGGTCCCCGGCGACGGTCACCGAGGCGGTCTTGGTGTCAGTCATCTCGTGTGCCTCCTAAACCATCAGGGAGATGAGGTCTTGCTCGGTCATGTCCTTGGAGCGTGCGAGCTCGCCGGCGACCCTGTGGTCCCTCATCACGAGAATGCGATCGCACATGCCGATGAGCTCCATGATCTCCTCGGAGATCACGAGGATGGCCTTGCCCTCCCTGCGCATCTGGTCGAGCAGGTCGTATATGTCGGCCTTGACCTTGATGTCTATGCCGCGCGTGGGAGAGTCGAGCAGGAGGACGTCGGACTCGGCGCCCAGCCAGCGGGCAAGGACCACCTTCTGCCTGTTGCCACCCGAGAGCGCCGAGACGAACTGGCTCACGTCCACCATCTTGACCGACATCTCCCTGGCATACCTCTCGGCGAACGCGCGCTGCCGCGTGCCAAGGAGGGGCAGCCCCATCTTGCGTAGGGAGGGCAGCGTGATGTTGTCCTGAATGGTGTCGGCGATGAGCAGAGACTCGTTGTCACGGTCCTTGGAGGCATAGGCGATGGAGTGGTCGATGGCAGTGTCGATGCCGTCGACCGGTGTGCCGTCTGCGAGCGTGACCTCGCCGCTGCGGTCATAGGAGGCACCAAAGAGCGCCTTGCCGACCTCGTGCATGCCGCACTCGGAGAGGCCGCCGATGCCCAGGATCTCTCCCCTGTGCAGATCGAGCGAGACGTCCTCGAGCTCGCCGGGGACGCTCACGTTGCGCATCGAGAGCGCCACGTCGCTCGCCAGGGACTCGCCATAGTCCTCTCGATAGTAATGAGCGCTCATCCGGCGACCGACCATGAGGGTCTTGAGATCGTCCTCGGTGACGTCCCTGGCCGACACGGTCTTGACGAACTCCCCATCGCGCAGGATGGAGATCGTGTCGGACATCGCCAGGACCTCGGTCATGTCATGGCTGATGAAGATGACCGTACGGCCATCGTCACGGATGGAGTTCACGATGTCGAAGAGCTTGTGGCGGCCGTTCTGGCTGAGGGCCGTCGTCGTCTCGTCCACGACGAGCACCTTGGGCTTGAACCAGGTGGACTTCACGATCTCGACGAGCTTGCGGTCCTCGAACGCATAGTGCTCGATGGGGTCGGCTGCCCGTATGTGGCTCAGCCCATAGTCGTCGAGCAGCTCCTGGGCCCTTTTGAGCATGGCGGCGGCGTTCTTGATGCCACCCTTCATGAACTGTCCCTCGTCGCCCAAGAACATGTTCTCGGCCACGGTCAGGCCGTCGAGGGTGCCCTGCTCCTGAACGATGACGGCGGCACCGTGATGGTTCGCGTCAACCTGGTTCTTGGGAGCGATCCTCTCCCCGTCCAGCTCGAAGCTGCCCTCCCCGATGGGGATGATGCCCGTGAGCATGTTCGTGAACGTGGACTTGCCGGAACCGTTCTCACCGATGAGCGCGTGGATCTCTCCCTTGTGGAAGTCAAGAGAGACGTGATCCACGGCATGGGTAGGGCCAAACCGCCTGTCGATGCCCACCGCACGAAGCATGACGTCGTGTGCCATGATGCGTCCTCCCCTCCTACTTGACGACGGCGCCGTTGCGACGCCTGGTGGTGAGCGTGACGATGACCAGGAGCGTGGCGCCGGTCACGATGTTGTTGACGGTGGTGGGCATGCCAAGCGCGACGAAGCCCGCAAAGATCATGGCCACGATGTACTCGCCGATGAGGATGGAGATCACGGGGTGCCCGTACTTCCTGAATGCGAGGCCGAAGAACGTGCCCATGAGCGGCTGGAAGTTGAGCGCCTGGGAGAGCATGCCCGTCAGTGGGGTCTGTGCCGTACCGTAGCCCAGGTACAGGATGGACATGATGCCCATGAAGGTACCGCACAGCATGAAGGCGATCGCCTTGTAGCGATCCACATCGACGCCCATGTTCCTTGCGACGAGCTCGTTGGCGCCGATGGCGTTGGTGTAGGTGCCCACCTTGGTGTACTTGAGGATGAACCAACACAGCAGATAGGCAGCGACGGCCACGATCAGGTTCCAGGGGTAGGCGCCAAAGAGCTTGAACGAGTCGGAAAGGCGGGTGCCGTTGATGTTGGCGACCCACACCGAGAGGCTCTCATAGATGAGCGAGAGGCCCGTCGTGACGATGATCGAGGGGATATGCATCTTGATGTATGCCAGCCCGTTGAGGGTGCCTAGGACGAGACCGGTCAGGATGGGGATGACGATGATGGCCACCCATCCCAGCTGGGGAATGAAGGCGATGGCCAGCAGCTCGGAGAGTACGAGCATCGAGCCGATCGAGAAGTCGAAGAGGCCCATGACGCAGATGAAGTACAGACCACAGCCACCGATGGCGTAGATGAGGGCCGACTGGAGGTATGACATGAGCTTGTCGGGCGCACCAAACGTATCCGGCGCGGCGACCTTGAAGACGACCCAAAGCAGAAGCGCAATGAGAAGCAGCAACCCCACGCCATGCCACTGGCTCTGCCGCGGCCTTTTGAGCAACGTTTGCATCAATAATCCTCTCACCTGGTGGATATGCGAGAGAGCGCCCAGACGGGAACCATGTGGACTCCCTCTCGCCCCGCATGCCCCCAAGGGAACGGCAGGGATGTGTCATGCGCTATGACGCTGCCTGACGTCATCGATGCTGAGGGTCGTGGCCCACTTGTTGAGGTCATCGAAGCCCATGTCTGCGAGCTGCTTGATCTCGTCGTCGGAGTAGGGCGCGGCGTCGACGAAGTACTTCTCGTACTCGTGGTACTCGTCAACGCTGGAGACGTACACATAGGGGAACTTGATCTCGGCACCAAACTCGCCCTCCTTTTTGGCGAGCTTACCCTTGCAGGCCTGGTATGTGAGCAAAAACGCATAGAGGGGATCACAGAAGTGGCCGCCGGACTCGGCGAAGATGCCACCGCTCTCGAGCTGGTCGGCGAGGTCGGAGAGGAAGTCCGTCGACACGACGGAGATCTGGCCGGTTCTGCCCATGTTGGCAAGCTGGCCGATGGAGCCAACCAGAGGATCCCCACCCCCGCCGGCGACGATGAGGCCGTCCATGGTGGGGTAGGTGTTGACGAACTGCTCGGTGACCTTGGCGCCCTCGGCGGAGGACGTGTTGGCGTAGACGGGCTCGGTCATCGTGGCCCGATCGTCGGGATGGGTGTCGTTCCACTCGTCGAGACCCTCCTTGTAGCCCTGCCAGCGCAGTTGGAACGTGGCGTCGCCAACCGTCCAGCCCTCGAGGCAGATGGTGCGGGCGCCGGTGCCGTTGGGGCCGCCCTTCTCGGTCAGGAGGCCCATGAGCGTCTTGCCATTGAGCACCTCGTCCTCATGGACGGCGCCCACATAGTACTTGGAGTCCTGTGCCGCCTTGTACACATCGGGAGAGGCATCCTTGGAGATCATGCGATAGAACTGCGTGACGTACATCTCGTTCTCGTTGCAGGTGTTGATGACGGAGGTCATCTCGGAGTCTGCGGAGTTGCAGATGACGATGCCGTCGCAGCCCGCCGCGGCAAGCGTCTCGGCGGAGGCGGTGACCTGCTCGGAGACGTGGCCCTGGTCGACGATCGTGGTCTCGACGCCCAAGACGTCGGCGGCCTTCTTGATGATGTCGACGGACAGGGAGCCAAGCGCATCCGTGGAGCTCCAGGTGGAGACGCCAATCTTGATCTTCCCGCCCTCGCCGGAGCCACCAGAGCCCGTGCCGCCGCAGGCGGTCAGCAACGATGCCACCCCGAGGCCGGCTCCCGCAACGCTCCAAAACTTGACGAAGTTGCGCCTAGACAGACTGCTCATGACGAGACCCCCTTCTATTCCCTGCTCGCGCAAGGCCCATTGGCGCATTGCCCGTATGACATCCGTCAGTGCGCCATCAATCCGACCCATGCCGGGACGCATTCCCTTGAGAGGATTCTCTTCTTATCGTCACTGGAGAAGTTGAACGAGTACTGTGAACGGTAATAAAACAGTTATGAACGGATTCAATCCGTTTAACAGGAGTTTTTCTAAACGCATTATCATATTGTTCAGTAAATGCCTGCTACATGATAATAAAATATTTATATCTTTGTTTATATATACGGCCATGCGCCGCCCAAGCAGGGAACACCTTGGGTGGGCGCGCATGGTCAGGCCCCCGTGCCCGCATCCGAGAGGAACCCGCAGGGCAGGCGCATGCCTTAGGCCGCGCCTACGTGAGCGTCGCACACATCACGGCCTTGATGGTGTGCATGCGATTCTCCGCCTCGTCGAAGACCTTGGACGCACGGGACTCGAAGACCTCGTCGGTGACCTCCATCTCGGTGATGCCAAACCTCTTGGCCACCTCGGCACCCTTCGTGGTCCTGGTGTCATGAAACGCCGGCAGGCAGTGCAGGAAGATGCACCCATCGTGCGCCTGCGCCATGACATCGGCGGTCACGCGGTAGGGCTCCATGAGGGGGATGCGCTCGGCATAGAGCTCGTCCGGCTCGCCCATGGACACCCAGATGTCAGTGTAGATGGCATCGGCATCGCGAACACCCTCATGGACGTCCTGCGTGAGCAGGATGGCGCTGCCCTGCTCCCGTGCGATCGCCTGGCAGGTGGCCACCAGCTCCGGTGTGGGCATGCTCTGCTGGGGACCACATGCCACGAAGTTCACGCCCAGCTTGGCACAGGCCACCATGAGCGAGTTGCCCACGTTGTTGCCCGCATCCCCCATGAAGGCGAGCGTGCGACCGCGCAGCTCGCCAAGGCTCTCGCGCATGGTGAGCATGTCCGCAAGCATCTGGGTTGGGTGGAACTCGTTCGTGAGGCCGTTCCACACGGGGACGCCGGCATATGCGGCCAGCTCCTCGACCGTCGCCTGCTCGAAGCCACGATACTCGATGCCATCAAACATGCGCCCCAGCACCCGGGCCGTGTCGGCGATGGACTCCTTGTGACCGATCTGCGATCCCGCGGGGTCAAGGCACACGCTGCCCATGCCAAGGTCATGGGCAGCGACCTCGAAGGAGCACCGCGTTCGTGTGGACGTCTTCTCGAAGATGAGGGCCACGTTCCTGCCCTCGAGACAGCGATGGGGCTCGCCCGCTCGCTTCATGCGCTTGAGGTCAGCAGAAAGGTCGAGCAGGTACTCTATCTCCGCCGTGGAGAAGTCCAGCAGCTTGAGGAAGCTGCGTCCCGTGAGTTTCACGCCCATATGATAGCCTCCCATCCTGTGAAGCGACCGCCGTCGCTCGCATGCCGATAGATGCTCAGTATGCACCCAAAAGGACGTTCCCTCCGCCTGAGGGTGACGTTCGGGTGGCCGTCCCCTGGTGCTCAGACGTCCGCGCGCGCCAGCGGCATGCTCATGCAGCGTGGGCCGCCCCTGCCCCGCGAGAGCTCGGCCGAGGGCACCTCGATCAGCTCGAGCCCGGCCCTGTACAGCGCCTCGTTCGTGACGGTGTTTCGCTGGTAGACGCAGATGCGCCCCGGTGCGACCGCCAGGGTGTTGGAGCCATCGTTCCACTGCTCGCGCGCCGCGGCCACCGGGTCTCCCCCACCGCATCTGATGAGCGTGACGCAGTCGAGCCCCAACGCGTGGGCGAGCACGCGCTCCAGGTGATCGTTCATCTCCTCGATGCGCACCTCGCCCCGGCGTACGCCACGCGTGAGCCTGAACACCTGGAGGTTGCCGAGAATCGCGGGATGAACCGTGAACTTGTCGACGTCTATCTGGGTGAACACGGTGTCCAGATGCATGAATGCGCGCGACACCGGAATGTTGAAGGCATAGATGGCCTCTATCTCGCAGTGCTCGGCAAGCGCCCAGAGCATATGCTGGGCGAGGTCGTCGATGGCCGCTGCCTCGGTGCGCTGGGAGATGCCGATGGCAAGCGTGCGAGGCCCCAGGTTGAGGATGTCACCACCCTCCATGTGGTATGTGGCGTCGCGGCGATACCACAGCGGGGCATCGCGATAGTCGGGGTGATCCCGGAAGACGAACCTGCCCAGCAGCGTCTCGCGACGCCGGGTCTTGGAGTACATGTGGTTGAGCGCAACGCCCCTCCCCACCACGGCGAAGGGATCGCGCGTGAAGTAGGCGTTGGGCATGGGCTCGATGAGGAGGTCCGTCTCGGTGTCCCGGTCGTACCCCACGATGCTCGCGAGCGTCGTGCCTGCATGGCCAGACAGGTCAAGCTCGTTCTTGCGCAGGCCGGCGATGCACCGGTCCACCAGGGCGCGCGTCGTGGGGAGGGCATCCAGGTACTCGTGCACGGCGGCGCGCACGCGCCCGCCCTTAAGACCCGACTCGTCGAGCCAGGCGTCGGTGAACTCGCCACGCGACCCCGCCGCATCAAGTGCCTCGGCGCACAGGTCCTCCAGGTAGACCACCTGTGCCCCCCCGGCACGCAGCAGCTCTACAAACTGGTCGTGCTCCTCGCGTGCCACCTCGAGGAAGGGAATGTCATCGAAGAGCAGCCTGTTGAGGTCGCGCGGCATGAGGTTGAGCAGCTCCCTGCCAGGCCTGTGCACAAGCACCCTCTGTAGACGCCCGATCTCGTTATGCACGTACAGCAGGTTGGCCATGCCCGTCCCCTCTCGCTTTCGTCGCAGACGCCTTGCTCGTTGCCCCATTGTATGTGTGTTTGCCCGGCCTCACCCATCATGCATACGGGGCGGGGGCGCGGCGCCTGTTAGAATCAAAGGCCGATCATGCCGGCCCGACAGGGAGGGGGCGTATGGACACCTCGAGGCTCACCATCGAGCGCGCCACCTATGGTGCGGACTGCATAGGGCACACCGAGGAGGGCAAGACCGTGTTCGTAGCGGGAGCGATCCCCGGTGACGTGGTGGAGGCGCGCCCCACGGACGATGGCAGGAGCTTCTCCAGGGCAGTCGCCGAGCGCATCCTCGAGCCCTCGCCCAGCCGCGTCGAGGCCCCCTGCCCCCTTGTGGACGTCTGCGGTGGATGCCCCTGGGGCCACATGGCCTATGGCGCCCAGCTTGAGGCCAAGCGTGCGAACGTGATGGACGCGCTCACGCGCATCGGGCACATGGACGCGGCGCGCGCGGAGAGGCTCGTCGCCCCCTGCGTCGCCCCGGCGGAGCCCTGGGGCTACCGCAACAAGGTCGAGCTGGCCTTCGCGCACAGGAACGGCAGGGCGCTCATGGGGATGCACGACCGCGCCGGCACGGACGTCGTCAAGGTGAGCGCATGTCCCCTGCTGCAGGGGGATTCCGCCAAGCTTGCCAAGGCGGTGTCCGGTGCCGTCTCCTACCTGGCCAACTCACACCGGCTCTCCTTCGAGCGCATCGGCATCCGCAGCTCCGCGCGCACGCGCGAGGTCGAGGTCGCGCTCTGGACCGAGCCCGGGCCCTTCCCGCGCGCACAGGTGGCAAAGGTGGTGCACGAAGGCACCGGGGCCACCTCCGTCGTGCGCGTGCTCACCAAGGGGTCGGCCAAGGCGCGACGCATCGTGGGCGTGGAGCGCCTCTGGGGCAAGGGCTCCTGGGGAGAGCTCGTGGGCGAGGAGCGCATGCGCGTAAGCGCACCTTCCTTCTTCCAGGTGAACACACGGGGGGCGGAGAGGCTCGTGGACCTCGTGCTCGCGGGTCTCTCCCCTCGCAAGGACGATGCGGCGATGGACCTCTATGCTGGTGCGGGCACGTTCACGCTGCCCCTGGCGCGTCGCGTGGGCTGGGTCGATGCCGTCGAGTCATACGGCCCCGCCATACGTGACCTCCGACGCAACCTCGAGGGTGCGCACCTTGGGAACGTGGACGCCGTGGGCGGTGACGTCGGGCGCGAGTTTCCCGACACCGATGCAGACGTCATCGTGGTCGATCCCCCACGGGCAGGCCTGGCCGCCGATGTCGTGGCCAAGCTCTCGAGCCAGCCCGCACGCGCCATCGCCTATGTGTCCTGCGACCCGGCAACGCTCGCACGTGACCTCGGGCGCTTCGAGCGGGCGGGCGCATTCGTGCCCCGCTCGGTGACGCCCGTCGACCTCTTCCCCCAGACCTTCCATGTGGAGACGGTCACGATACTCGGACGGATACGAGGCCGACGCTCCGCCTAGGCGTCTGCGCGGGTGGCGGGGGCGTCTCGAAAATGCGTCATCTGCCCAATTGCCACTAGCGTTTTGCACCCATTAATAGTAAAAAGGTTCAAGACAGGCTTGGGTAAGGGGCCCAAGTATCGTAAGTGAGAGGAAGCTATCATGAAGGCTACCGTGAGCGACGAGTGCATCGGCTGCGGTCTCTGCGAGTCCACGTGTCCTGAGGTCTTTGTCATCGGTGACGAGGGCATCGCCGAGGTCACCGTCGATGAGGTTCCCGAGGAGAACGAGGACGCCGCCCAGGAGGCATGCGACAACTGTCCCGTTGGCGCCATCGAGCTTGCATAGCTCATCCGAGCACAGACTGTCACCGGCGGGCCCGCATGCGGGCCCGCCGCCCTATGAAGGGACATGCCCATGATCCTGGCGTCACGGTCACCCCGGCGCAGCGAGCTGCTGGGGCGGATCGGCATCGCACCCATCGTGCGCCCAGTGGACATCGACGAGACGCGCCGGGAGGACGAGGCGCCACGTGAGCTCGTGGTGCGGCTGGCACGGGGCAAGGCGCACGCCTGTCGGGATGGCATGGCAGGACCCGTGAATGACGTGGTGCTTGCCGCCGACACCGTCGTCTGGACCGATGGCACCGTCCTCGGCAAGCCCCGGGACACCAAGGACGCCAGGGCCATGCTGCGCAGTCTCTCCGGCAGGAGCCACCACGTCTCGACCGGCGTCGCCCTCATAGCGCCAGACGGCCGCGAGACATCCTTCGTGGAGACCACGACGGTCACGTTCCATGAGCTCACCGAGGGAGAGATCGCCGCCTATGCCTCCTCGGGCGAGCCTCGGGACAAGGCGGGCGCCTATGGCATCCAGGGCCTGGGCTCGCTCCTCGTGAGGGGCATCGAGGGCGACTACGACAACGTCGTCGGTCTACCCCTGGCGCGCGTCGTGCGCGAGCTGGATCGGCTCTGTCCCACTGCACCTACGCTCTGCGAAACTGCCCTCACAGGAGGCCGCCATGCCTAGCGACGTCACCAACATCACCCAGATCCCGCACATCCATGCTGCCCATGCGACCAACGGACAGGCAGGTACCGGCTGCACGGTCATCCTCTGCCCCCAGGGTGCCATGGGTGGCGTGGACGTGCGGGGCGGTGCACCGGCCACGCGCGAGACCGACCTGCTGCGTCCCGAGGAGACCGTCCAGGAGCTTCACGCGATCGTGCTTGCGGGTGGCAGCGCCTTTGGCCTTGCGGCCTCCTGCGGTGTCGCCGAGGAGCTCGAGCGTCGGGGCATCGGCCTCGACGTGGGCGTGGGCAGGGTCCCCATCGTGAGCGGTGCCTGCGTGTTCGACCTCGCTTGCGGCAGTGCCACGGCATGGCCGACGGCTGCCATGGGCGCGGCGGCGACGGCGGCCGCGCTCGATGACACGGCACCCCTCGCCTCCGGCAACGTTGGTGCGGGCGCGGGCTGCACGGTCGGTAAGCTGGCGGGACCCCTGCGCGCCATGAAGGGCGGGCTGGGACAGTCCGTCCGACAGGCCGGCAGACTCGTCTGCGGAGCCGTGAGCGCCGTCAACGCCTGCGGGAGCATACGCGACCCCATCACGGGCGCGCCCATCGCAGGCATGCTTGACGAAGAGGGAGCGAGCGTACTCGCTCCGATGGACGCGTTGGCCACCGCGCTGGACGCCACCCCTCCCCTGCGCACGAACACGACCATCTCCTGCGTCATCACCAACGCCCGCCTCACCAAGGCCAAGGCCACCAAGGTCGCCCAGATCTCCGCCGATGCCTATGCACACACCATCTATCCCACCCACACCACCAACGACGGCGATGCCATTTTCGTCATGGCGACGGGTGAGGTGGAGGCAGGCGTGGACACCATTGGCATCCTCGCGACGCAGGCACTCGAGGGCGCCATTGCCGACGGGGTATGCAGCGCACGGGGGGCCTTTGGGCTCAAGGCGGCATGCGACCTTCCCTAAGGTGCGCTCCTGGCCTCTGGCACCCATGGGCTGTCTGGTAGAATGAGGGGCCGTGCGAGCCCGACCATCGGGCTCGTCCCCTGTTCCCGAAACGAGCAAACGAGGCGCATGCAATTGATGGAAGACGCCGCCACGGCAAGCATCCGGACACCCCCCCCCTGCCACCAGCGCCGATCAGCTTGGTCTGGGCTTTGAGGACGTCGTCGTGGTGTTTGCCAGCAACGAGTACTTTGCGCCCTACATGTCCGTCGCGCTTCAGTCGCTCGTTGAGAACGCAAGCCGTGAGCGTACCTATGACGTCATCGTCCTCACGCGCGACATCGTGCCCTCGACCATCGCCACGCTCCAGCGGCATCTTGAGGCATACGATAACGTCCATGTGGGATTCCTGGATGCGGAGGTCGCGCTCCGGGGGACACGGCTTCCCTGCCACGGCCACTTTCGCCCCGAGACGTTCTTCCGCCTACTCGCACCATGGCTGCTGCCCAACGTCGGCAAGGCCGTCTACCTTGACAGCGACCTGGTGGTGCTCGATGACATCGCCAAGCTCTACGACACGAACGTCGAGGGGTACCTGCTTGCCGCAACGCGCGACGCCGACATGATGGGACAGATCTGCGGCTACGACGGCACCGTGGAGCCCTACCTCTCCCAAGAGCTGGGCCTTGCGGACCCCACCCGCTATTTTCAGGCGGGGGTCGTGCTGCTCAACCTCGAGGCGTTCCGCTCCATCTTCGCCATCGCCGACATGCTCGAACTCTCCTGTCAGCGCATGTGGCGCTGGCTCGACCAGGACATTCTCAACATGCTGGCAGATGGCGAATACGTGCAGGTACCCATGAGATGGAACACGCTCATGGACTGGAAGCACCTCCGCCGCGAGCACATCATCGCCCAGGCGCCCGAGGATGTGCGTGCCCAGTACGAGGAGGCGCGTTCCAGCCCCGCCATCATTCACTACGCCGGGCCCGACGACCGCCCGTGGGACTATCCCGGCTGCGACATGGCAGATGTCTTCTGGGACTTTGCCACCAGGAGCGCCTTTGCGGCCGAGCTTGGCCTCCGCCTCGAGCACTCGCGCGAGAGCATGGAGGGACGCGCCAACCGGGCAAAGGTCAATGTCATCTTCAAGGGCGTCTTCCCAGCGTTTGACTACCTCTGTCCCCCGGGTACCAAGCGCCGCACCAGCCTCATCAAGGCCTACGTGGCCATCGGCGGAGACATCACCTAGCCAGGCACGGCGCCCGCGCCCTAGTTGAACTTCACGAGTCTCTGTGCCAGGCGGTACACGTTGACCGTCGCCCTCCTGCCTGCAGCGGTGGGCAGGTTGGTGACCGTACCCACGAAGCCATGGCGCGCACGGCGATACATGCGCCTGTCATAGGCCCTCAGCTCGTCCCACAGCCTCTGACATTCGTCCATGGCGTCAGGATGATCGGAGAGGCGCGAGAACACCGAGCAGATGGCCATGATGATGGTGAAGTAGCCCACCATGTAGCCCTTGAGCTTGGCACAGTCGATGTCATCATAGAGATGGTACGCATGCATCATGAGACGGGCAACGCGCCAGTAGTGGTCGATCCTGCTCGTGAGCACCTTCTCGTTGACCGACTGGTCCTCACGGCCGATGAAGTAGCGGTAGAGGTCGACGTCCAGATAGTACAAGGTCCTGCAGCGCGGCAGGGGGACGTAGGCATAGATGTTGTCCACATAGAACGTGTGGGCCGGCATGGGAATGCCCCCGTCCCGCAGGACGTCGGCACGGTAGCAGAGCGCGTGCATGAGCAGGTACTGCGTCATGCGGAAGTGCCCGATGTCGTTCCAGCCGAAGACGCGGTGCACGGGCAGGGCAAAGCCGTAGCTCACGACCTTCTGGGTGTGGTCCTCCACATGCTCGTACACGTAGTTGCTGATGATGAGGTCCACGCGCTCCTCGTGCCGCTCGAAGTGGCGAATCTTCTCCAGCAGCGCCTTGAGGGCGGCGCCATCGACCCAGTCGTCGGAGTCAACCACCTTGAAGTACGTGCCCTCGGCGTTCTCGAGGCCCTTGAGCACGGCCATGCCATGGCCGCCGTTCCCCTGGTGCACGGCCTTCACGATGGTGGGGCAGCGCCTCTGCCAGTCCTGCGCCTTGGCAAGGGTGTCGTCCTTGGCCGACCCGTCATCCACGACGATGACCTGCACGTCCTCCGCATAGCCTGACCCCTCCAGGATGGAGCCGATGCAGTGGTCCATGTAAGCGGCAGAGTCGTAGCAGGGGATGGCAAAGCTGATGATCTTGTGCATGGAGAGAACGCTCCTACGGAACGGGGTCGTGTGAGGACGGTGACGGGCTAATGGCTCTGGATGAGATCATCCGAGAGCTCGAGGGCGGAGGCAACGACACCGTCCATGTCGTAGTAGCGATACTCCGCAAGGCGTCCGACCACATGGAAGTTCACAACACCCTCGACGCGCTCGCGGTAGCCCTCGTAGAGCTCAACGTTTGCAGGCTCGTTGATGACATAGTAGGGCGTCTCGCCCATACCCGGCAGATACGTGCGGGAGTACTCGCGCATGATGGTCGTCCTGCCCGGCACCTCCTGGCCCGTCATGTGCTTGAACTCCGTGATGCGCGTGAAGTTCTCCGAGACGGTGTAGTTGACGGTGCCAACGGGCTGGAACTGATCGACCGGCAGGGTCTCGAAGACCATGTCGACCGTGCGATACGGCAGCGCACCCGCATCAAAGCCAAAGAGCTCGTCGAGCGCACCCGTGTAGACGAGCTCGCCGCCATAGACCCTGTCGCAGAGCCTCACCTGCGTGCCGCTCACCGAGACGAGGTCGCGCACGTCCACATCGAGGAAGACGTCGATGAGGTCGTGATCGAGCATGCGCTCGAAGAGCCTGGTATAGCCCTCCGCAGGCATGCCCTGGTGGGGGGCCTGCGGGAAGTAGCGGTCGTCATCGCCCACGAACACGGGCACGCGCCCCATGACGGCAGGGTCGATCTGGTCGGGCGTCTTGCCCCACTGCTTCATGGTGTAGCGCAAAAAGACGTTCTCGTACACGTAATCGGCCACCTCGGAGAGCTCGGGGTCGTTCTTCTCCCTGAGATCCATGATGGGAACCTTCTTGTTCTCGCCAAAGGTGGCAACGAGCTTCCGGTAGAGGTGCTCGCCCCTCTCGTCGCCAAACACGATCCTGAGCGACTGATGGTTGAAGGGCACCGGAACGAGCGTGCCACGCACGCTGGCACGCACCTTGTGATCATAGGCCGTCCACTCCGTGAAGCGTGAGAGGAACTCATGGACGCGCTCGTTGGTGGTGTGATAGATGTGCGGGCCGTACTTGTGGACGAGTATGCCTGCCTCGTCCTTGAAGTCGTACGCATTGCCCGCGATGTGGTTCCGCCGCTCGAGGATGGCGACCTTGTAGCCACATGCCTCCGCGAACCGGCGCGCGCAGACCGCACCCGCATAGCCTGCACCGACAACGACGGCATCGTAGGCCAGGGGATCGAAGCCTTCGGGCAGACCGTGAGAGATGCTCATGTGGATGACTCCTCGGATGTTGGCGGCACCACTGACGGTACCACAGGAAGAATACCTCGGGCAATTCTACCACGCGCACATATAATGGGCCCTGTGAGCCATAAACGGCCCCGCACCGCCCAGTGCCACGGCATCCGTGGCGGGTCATTCACGACATCTCGAGGAGAGGATACATGAGCAGCTTTCTGGAACGCATGAAGTCGCAGGCCCAGGCCATACGGAAGACCATCGTCCTGCCCGAGGGCGAAGACCCCCGCACCATCGAGGCCGCCCGGCAGATCGTGGCAGGGGGCCTGGCACACCTCATCATCCTTGGTGACCCCAACACAATCTCCGTCGCGGGCGCCACCGTCATCGACCCCACGACCTCCGATCGACACGAGGTCTATGCCCAGAGGTTCGCCGAGCTGCGCGCCAAGAAGGGCGTCACCATCGAGCAGGCCCGCGGTCAGATGGACGACGCCACCTACTTCGGCACGATGATGGTCAAGATGGGCGACGCCGACGGCCTCGTCTCGGGCGCCTGCCACTCCACGGCCAACACCCTGCGTCCCGCCCTCCAGATCCTGAGGACGGCCCCTGGCACCAAGCTCGTCTCCGCCTTCTTCGTCATGTGCACCCACTCCGAGTACGGCGAGCATGGTACCCTGATGTTCGCCGACTGCGGCCTCAACATCGACCCCACCGCCGACGAGCTCTCCGAGATCGCCCTTGCCACGGCCCACACCTGGAGGCAGTTCATGTCCGTGGAGCCCAAGGTGGCCATGCTCTCCTTCTCCACCAAGGGGTCGGCCAAGGGAGAGGTGCCCACCAAGGTGCAGGAGGCCACCGAGCTCGCCCATCAGAAGGATCCCGGCCTCGCCCTCGATGGCGACCTCCAACTTGATGCCGCCCTCGAGCCGAACGCTGCCGCCCTCAAGGCCCCTGGCTCCACCGTTGCCGGTCACGCAGACGTCCTCGTCTTTCCCAACCTCGCGGCGGGCAACATCGGCTACAAGCTCGTACAGCGCTTTGCCAAGGCCGACGCCTACGGCCCCATCCTGCAGGGCATCGCCAAGCCCGTCAACGACCTCTCCCGTGGATGCTCCGCCGAGGACATCGTGGGCGTCGTGGCCATCACGGCCGTCCAGGCCCAGATGGCCGAGGGGGCATAGGCAAGGCGCTCACACATGCGCCCATGGACGGGGGCGACGGACGGTTCCGTCGCCCCCTGGCATGACGGGCGTCTGGGGCCAGCTATTCTGCGGTGGGCGCCTCCTCTGCCTGGCGGATCCACTCCGCGGGCATGAGCCAGCCGTGCTGATCCGTATGGAGCAGCTCCTCGGCCCGCTCGCTGAGGGGCTCTCCGAAGTACTCCTCGTAGCACTGGACGATGGAGGGGTTCTCGTAGGAGTTTCGGTACGTCTCGTGACGGTCGAGGCCATAGAGGACCTGGCCGCGTGCGCCGGCAAGCTCCTCGCCCTCGTGGATGGGCTGTCCGCCACCGCCGACACAGCCACCGGGGCAGGCCATGACCTCCACGAAGTCGTAGGAGGCCTCACCGGCGACGATCGCGTCGCACAGCCTGCGGGCGTTCCCAAGGCCCGAGGCAACGGCGACGCGCACCTCGGTGCCCGCCATGTCAAACGTGGCCTCCTTCCATCCCTCGAGGCCACGCACGTCCTCGAACATGTCGCTCTTGGGCGCCTCCCCCGTCACGACGTGGTAGGCGGTCCTGAGGGCGGCCTCCATGACGCCGCCCGTGGCACCAAAGATGATGCCGGCGCCCGAGCCGTAGCCTAAGGGCTCATCAAACGGTTCGGGCTTCAGGGCGGACACATCCACATGATCGGCCCGCAGCATGCGTACGATCTCGCGCACCGTGAGCGAGCAGTCCATGTCCGGATCACCGCAGGCATCATTGAGGTTGGGATAGGCGACCTCGGCCTTCTTGGCCAGACACGGCATGATGGAGAGGCAGAAGATCCGATGCGGGTCTATGCCAAGCCGCTCGGCGTAATAGCTCTTGACCACGGCACCGAACATGCCCTGAGGGCTCTTGCTGGTCGAGAGGCCATCAACGAGCTGGGGATAGTGCGCCTTGCAGAAGCGCACCCACCCGGGGCAGCACGAGGTGAACATGGGGTAGCCGGAGCCCTCGCCCGAGGCGTTCCTCCGCATGTGCACGAGCAGCTCGGCGGACTCCTCCACGATGGTGAGGTCGGCCGAGAAGTCGGTGTTCACGACGTAGTCGAAGCCCATGGGACGCAGGGCCGCCACGAGGTGCTCGATGGTGGCCTGCTCGTCATCAAGGCCCCAGAAGTCACCCCAGCTCGTGCGCACCGAGGGGGCAATCTGCACGATGGTGGTCACCGTGGGATCCGCAAGCGCGTCGTACACGCGCTCCACGTCGTCGCGCTCGCGTAGGGCGCCCGTGGGGCAGTGCGTGATGCACTGGCCGCAGAGCGTGCAGTCCACGTCGTTGATGTCGGCGCCACGTGCCACGTCCACGAAGGTGTGGGTGGCGCGGTTGGTGATGTCCCACACATGCGAGGACTGCATCTTGTCACACACTTGGATGCAGCGCATGCAACGGATGCACTTATCGTTGTCGCGGATGAGCGGGAAGCCCTGGGGCCATGGGGAGTGCATGAGCATCTGCTGCCGTGGCTTGCCGATGACGCCCAGGCTCGTGGCGATGTCCAGGAGGTGACAGCTGTCCGACCTCGTGCACGTGGGGCATTCGACGTCATGCTGGGAGAGCAGGAGCCTCGTGTTCTCGCGGCGCGCGAGACGCACCTTGGGTGAGTTGGTGTGGATGACCATACCCTCGGCCACATAGTTGTTGCACGAGGCCACCAGACGCTCTGACCCCTCGACCTCCACCATGCAGATGCGACATGAGCCAATCTCGTTGATGCCCTTGAGAAAGCAGAGCGTGGGGACATCCTGCCCTGCCTGGCGACATGCCTCGAGGATGGTCGCGCTGCGCGGCACCGTCACCCGCGTACCGTCAACGACAAGCGTGACCGGCTCCTCCGCCTCGCCCTCGTTCATGTGTGATGTGAGCTGTGTTACCACTCGAACACCCTCCCCCCGCGGAACGCACCATAGCCAAAGTGGTCGCAGTGCAGGCATCGCGATGCCTCCTGCATGACCTCCTCCTTGGAGAGGCCCACCTCTATCTCGTCAAAGTCGCGCACGCGCTCGTCGGCCTCCCTGAGGGTGGTCTCCGACCGGCCACAGGGACCCACATCCCGAAACTGTATGGGAGGGATGTCGAAGTCAAGCTCGATCTTGTGATTGAAACCGAGGTAGTTGTCGATGTTGCCTGCAGCGATCTTGCCGGCGTTGATGGCCCGGATGACCGTCGCAGGGCCACTCTGGCAGTCGCCACCCACATACACGTCGTCGAATCCCGGCGCCGAGGCGTCGCTCTTGGTGACGAACCTGCCGTGCTTGGTCTGAAAGCCCCCCTCCTCGAAGGGCGCGGAGTCGATGGCCTGGCCGATGGCGACGATGACGCGTTCGCAGGGCAGCGTCACCTCGGAGGCATCGGCAGGGCGTGGCGCCGGCCGCCCACCCTTGAAGGCACCAATGACCTGTGGCTGCACAACAAGGCCACACACCGCACCCGCCTCGTCGGTCTCGATGCGCACGGGTGCGTTGAGTTGCAGGAGCTCACAGCCCTCCGCCTCGGCACCCCCGATCTCCTCGTCCTGGGCGGTCATGTCCGCCACGCGGCGACGGTAGACGATCGTGACCTTGTCAGCCCCACAGCGCACCGAGGAGCGTGCGGCGTCCATGGCCACGTTGCCACCACCGATGATGCACACGCGCTGGCCGGAGAAGTCCGGCGTCTCGTCGTCCCCTATGGCGCGCAGCATGTCAACGGCAGAGGCAACGCCTTCAGCATCCTCGCCGTCGAGTCCAAGCTTGCGATCAGCATGCGCACCAATGGCGATATAGACGGCATCGTAGGCGTCCCTCAACGCAGCGATGTCCGTCACCCGTGTCTCACGCACCACATCGATGCCGCGGCCGAGGATCCATTGAATCTCGCCGTCGAGCTGCTCGCGCGGAAGACGATAGGCCGGGATGCCATAGCGCAGCATGCCGCCCAGGTGCTTGCGCTGCTCGAGGATCGTGACATGGTGCCCCATGAGCGTGAGGTAGTAGGCACAGCTGAGGCCGGCAGGCCCGCCACCAACGACGGCTATCTCCTTTCCGGTCCCCTCGGCCATCCGAGGCATGTAGCTCCCCTCCATGTGCTCGCAGGCATAGCGCTTGATGGCACGGATGTTCATGGGATCGTCAATCATGCCACGGCGGCAGTTGATCTCGCAGGGATGCTCGCACACGAGGCCGCACACAAGCGGCAGCGGATTGTCCTTGCGGATGAGACGCACGGCATCCGTATTGCGACCGGCGGCGACAAGGGCGATGTAACCCGGGATGTCCACGCCTGCGGGACACCCGGAGACACAGGGCACGAGGCTCGACTGCTCGAAGCCGCACGAGCGACGGGTGATATGGTGCATGAAGTCGTCATGGAAGCCCTTGACCGCCCGCAGCGCCATGGCACCGGCCTCGAAGCCGATGGCACAATCCGCCGAGAGGTAGACACTCCTCGAGAGGCGCTCGATCTCCGTAAGCGTATCCATCGTGGCCGAGCCGTTGAGCACGTCCGACAGCAGGTGCCTGAGTGTCCTCAGCCCCACGCGGCAGGGTGTGCACTTACCGCAGCTCTGCGTGGAGCACATGTCCACGAACGCCATCGTGAACTCCACCGGGCAGGGCGCCAGCGAGCTGACGGCCAGCCTCCGTCCCAGCGCCGCGTGCAGCTCATCCATGATCTGCTGCTCTTCGCTGCGCTCCATGACATGCATGCGCGCCATGGCACTCCTCTCCCCTCCGGTGGCCCACATCGTCCCCACGGTGCGCGGCCCCCTATGGAGGCGCGCGCCCCGGAAGACGTACGCCAAGAGAAGATGGTAGCCCCACACATGGGCTGGAGGGGCGGCTTCACTTCCCGAGGCGGCTAGAGGAAGCGTGTCATCGGCAAACGCGACGGTAGATGCCCTACCACACGAAGCGCAGGCCCCGGTGACGGGAAGGCTCCCAGGGCGAGTGCCCCTCGAGGAAGCGGGCGAGCAGGTCGGGCACCTCGACGGCGACGGTGCCCACGACCGGGCACTCCCCCAGCATCCCGTAGCTACCCGTGCCCGTGGCACGGTAGTCGTTGCAGGCGAGCCGCATGACGTCGGGCACAGGGCCACCATCCGCCAGTGCGAGCGAGACGATGCGTTCTCCCACGGGGCGACTCAGGTCCGCCACGGCACTGATGCCCTCATAGAGGTCGAAGTTGTAGTGCTCCTCCTTAGGACGCAGGAAGAGGTCGCTCACGCGTGGCGAGCCTGACTCGTCGAGCTCCAGGTAGGAAGCGCAGCGCTCGAGGGCACCCCTGAGCGCCTCCCGGGACACGCTCAGCACCATGAGCAGGTTGGAGAAGGGGTAGGCCACGCAGATGGCGCGCTGGGTGACCACCTCGCCCAGGCCCACGGCCCCGTTGGGCAGCGCCGTGCAGGACAGGTCCGCACCCGTGGCATCAAGTTGCGCCGCGTTGACGAGCGTGGCCACGCGGCTGCCCGAGAGCGCCACATCCAGCTTCCCCTCGCAGGGGATGGCCTCGACCAGCCTGCCCACGGGCTCATCAAGCCATCGCTCGACATCCTCCTCGAGGGAGGAGAGCGCACGCACGACGCGCCCGTCCACGGAGGCTCCCGCAGGCACCAGGTGGGACGTCCAGCTCATGCCCGCCCCATCATCCCACGTACCCCGCACGTCGACGTAGTGCAGCGCGTTGGCTGCCGGCTGCACCGCCCAGGTGGAGCCAATCCGCACGCCGGGAACGGCCATATGTTGGTGCCCCGTGAGCAGGAGGTCGAAGCCACAGCCGCGCGCCATCTCGCAGGCCAGGTTCTCGCGCGTGGGAGAGAGCCGGCGCCCCGTCTCGAGATCCTCCTCGAAACCCCCATGGTAGATGCAGATCGAGACGTCGCACGCGCCGGCAAGCTCGTGCGCCACGCGACGCGCCGCCTCCATGGTGTCGCCCACCACGAGACCGTCGAGGTTCCCGGGACGCTCCCACACGTTCACGTAGTCCGTGACGATGCCCGTGATGCCCACGACGAGGCCGCTCTCCAGCGTCCGCATGACCCAGGGCACGATGGGGAGCTCCCGGCGCGCGTCCGTGACATTGGCGCAGACACACTGGCCATCCATGTCCTGGAGGTAGCCCGCAAGGATGTCGCGGCCAAAATTGAAGTCGTGGTTGCCCAGGGTGAAGACGTCCACGCCCAGGGCGTTGAACGCGCGTGCGGCGGGGTTCGTGCCCAGGGCGCCCCGCTGCATCCACCGTCGCATGAGGGGCGTGCCCTGCAGGCTGTCGCCCCCATCGATCACCAGGGTGTCGCCGCGAGGCACGCCGGATGCCTCCGGACCCTCCCATGCCGAGCGTGCAATCGCCGAGACGCCCGCACCCAGGCGCGCGCCCGTGGCATAGTCCACCGGCAGGAGGTGCCCATGGGTGTCCGAGGTGAACACCACGCGCAGGGATGTGCGGCCCATGGGCTACGCCCCCCGCGTGAGCCTGGTCCTGATGCGCGTGGAGACCCACTCCACCACGAGGATGAGCACGACCAACCCCACGAGGATGGATCCCGCCTGGTTCCACCGGTAGCTGTTCATGGCAAAGATGAGCGGCGCGCCGATGCCGCCGGCACCCACGAGGCCCAGCACCGTGGCGTCGCGGAGGTTCATGTCAAAGCGGTAGATGGCCGTCGAGACAAAGCTCGAGGCCAGCTGGGGAATCACGCCGAAGCGAATCTTGCGCCAGGTGGTGCAACCCTCGGCGTCGAGCGACTCCAGCACGCGCCTGTCGAGGTCCTCGATGGACTCGATGTACATCTTGCACACCATGCCCACGGAGCACAGCGACATCGTGAGCAGGCCCGCAAAGGCCCCCGGACCGGTCACGCGCACGAACATGAGGCCGTAGACGAAGGGTGGGATGGTACGCACGGCCATGATGAGGAGGCGGGCGATGAGGGCGATGGGCCGGGAGACGAGATTCGACGAGGCCAAGAACGCCAGTGGGATGGAGATGATGGCCCCGACGACCGTGCCGAGGAACGCTATGCAGATGGTCTCGAGGAGCAGGTAGGGAACGCCCTGCGTCGTGAGGTTGAACAGCAGGGACGGGTCAGGGTGCGCGATGCCGCCCAGGATGTTGAGGGCTATCTGCGTGCCGTTCTGCCCCGTGCCCGCCGCCTCGACGGCGCTGCCGCTCCACACGAGCAGCGCCACGACCACCAGCGTCACGGCAAGCTCGAAGACCCACGGACGCGGGCGCTCCTCGTAGGCGCGCCGGATGCTGTCATTCATGGGCCACCCCCTAGCTCAGGCGCCTGCGCGCGGCACGGCTGACGGTCTCGATGACGAACACGGTCACGAACAGCGCCACGATCACCATGCCCACGTCGGGATACATGCGCCAGCCGAGACGCTCGTTGAGGAGCAGGCCCAGGCCGCCGGCGCCCACATAGCCCAAGATGGAGGCATAGCGCACATTGCCCTCGAAGCAGTAGAGGCAGTTGGAGAGGTAGGACGGCGCAATCTGCGGCAGGATGGCCCACCGACAGGCGCGTACCTTGCCCGCGCCCATGGCCTCCATGGCCTCGAAGGCGCCCATGTCGACGACCTCGATCTCCTCGTAGAGGATCTTGCCCACGTAGGCAAAGGTGAAGACCGCAATGGCCGTCGTGCCCGCCAGCGTGCCCAGGCCAAAGATGTAGGTGGCGATGAGCGCCGTGACGATGGTAGGCAGCGTGCGGATGATGCTCAGCAGCAGGCGCATGATGGCGACGACCACACGACTGTGCACGATGTTGGTGGAGGCTGCGACGGCAAAGGGGATCACGAGGACCGAGCCGACGAACGAGCCCAGCAGCGACATCTTGATGGTGTCGAACAGCGGCTGCCACACGTCACCCATGTACGACCAGTTGGGGGGAGCCATGGCCCTCAGGATGTCGAAGAAGGCGGAGCCCCTGGCGGCGAGCACCGCGGGGTCGAATTTGGTGACCCGTATGGAGAGCACCGAGAGCGCCAGGATGAACAGGGCGGCCAAAGGAACCCTGCTCGCCCGCTTGGTGACCGTGGAGCCGTTGGGCAGCGTGATGGTCGTCGGCCTGAAGATGTGGTCGAAGGCCGTGAGGCGGATGCCGCCTGAGATGGTGGGCCCCCCGCCCCTACTCGTTCCCATCGGCGCCCTCCCCTCCCTCGGGGATCCTCTCGTCCAGCAGGTGGGCCGCCTCGTCCGCACCATAGATCCTCGCGAGCACGGACTGGTTGACGTCCCTGGCGTCACCCCAGTACACGACCTCGCCCGCACTGATGCCCAGCACGCTGTCGCAGTACTCCAGGGCCAGGTCCACATGGTGGATGTTGAGCAGGACGGTGATGCCCATCTCCTGGTTGATGCGCTTGAGGTCGCCCATCACGCGCCGGGCCGTCATGGGGTCGAGGGAGGCCACGGGCTCGTCGGCCAGGATGATCGTGGGATCCTGCGTGAGCGTGCGCGCCAGTGCCACACGCTGCTGCTGGCCGCCGGAGAGCTGGTCCACGCGGACGTAGGCCTTGTCCAGGATGCCCATCTTGTCGAGGGATTCCAGCGCCCTCAGCCTCTCGTCCTTGGTGAAGATGCCCAGGACGGAACGCCACCAGGGAACGTCGGGCACGAATGCCGTGAGCACGTTCTTGATGACAGTCGTGCGCGTGATGAGGTTGAACGACTGGAAGATCATGCCGATGTTGCGCCGAAACTTCCTGAGCGAGGCGCCGTGCAGGCTTCCCACGTCGGTGCCATCGACTACGATCGTGCCCTGGCTGATGGGGTTCAGGCGGTTGACGGTGCGGATGAGGGTCGACTTGCCCGCGCCCGAACGGCCGATGATGGCCACGAAGCGCCCGTCCTCGATGGTGAGGTCGACGTCCTTGAGCGCCTCAAAGCCATTGGGATACCTCATATACATGTGGGAGAACTCGATCATGTGCGTCCCATTCGATGATGGATGGCGGATGTGCCAGGCGTGCACGAGAGAGGCCCGGTGGGCTGGACGCCGCGCCGGGCCTCGGGTCGCATGCTAGTTACCCTGGGATTTGAGCTGCTTGATCAGTTCCTGGGCCTCGCGCTCCCCATCGTAGTCGGAGTCCTTGGCCTCCACGTAGCCCTTGTGGCTGTAGATGGCGATGACCTGCTTGCCCTCGTCAGTGTTGCCGATGTCGATCATGACCGTGGAGAAGGCCCGCTTGAAGTCATCGGTCATCGTGGGCGAGGACTTGCTGCAGCTCACCGTGTCGTTGTGGATGGCCTGGGTGACGCCAATCACGTTGGTCTCTTCCCAGATGCTGGCGCTCCGACCGTAGTCGGACTGCCACTTGGACTCGTAGTCGCGCCTGCCGTCCGCATAGACGCAGAGCACGTCGACCTGGCCCGAGGCAAGGCGCGCGAACGCAGAGCCGTAGGAGTCGGCCTGTACGGCATGGGGCAGGTCGAGGATCGTTTTCTGGTAGTTGTCCTTCAGCCAGAGGGACGGGTAGATATAGCCCGCCGACGACGAGGAGTTCATGATGCTCCAGTTGGCATCCGCAAGGTCATCCCAGGTGAGATCCTCGCCATCGTTGACCTTGGCCCCAAGCGCGACGCCCTTGTCGGAGGGGCCGGCAATCATGAGGGCACGATAGGACGCGACCTGCTCGGAGGTTGCTTGGGTCGGCTTCTGGTCGTTCCAGTCCTTGGCGTCGTCGGCATCGATGGACAGGCCATCGCGCGTGGCGGTGAGGAGCACCTCACAGCCATCGGAGTAGAGCACGTACGTGCCGGCGGGAATGAAGCCCACGTCGGTGGTGCCCGAGCTCAGCGCCTCCCCGACGGCCTCATAGCTCGTGCCCACCGTGATGTCCACGTCGTTGACGGTGTAGCCCTGGTTGGAGAGCCCGTCCTTGAGCATCTGCTTCAGGGGCTCGGTAGTCGTGATGATGTCATCGGGATCCTTCGAGGGCACGAACCCGATGTGCAGCGTGTCAATGGACCTGGCGTCGGCGCCCGACGGGGAGCCGCCGCAGCCTGCGAGCGCAAGGGCCGAGAGGGCTGTGCCCGCGCCGGCAATGCCAACGAACTGACGCCTGGTAAGGCTGGAGGATGGGCCGTTGGACATGGGTCTCCCTTCAGAGCGCCCCAGTGGGCGTGGACATGGTCGCGGCCGTAGCCGCGGTGGGCCTATGGATCCACCATCCACAGAATACTCGCCAAAAAGCCGCACGCAATCAAGAAAGAAAAACCACGCCATCGCCGACCAGACCAAAGGGACAGGAAACGGCGCGCGCGCCGAGGCGCTACGCGGCGGAAGGGGGCTGGGCGTCCGGGTGGGGACCAGCCGCGCGCACCTCATCGGCCATGTCGGGGTACTTCTCGGCGGCGTTGTCCACGAACATCTGCGCGAGGGAACGCGCGGACCTGTCGTATGCCCCCTTGTCCGCCCACGTGTCCCGCGGGTTGAGCACGTGCTCGTCGACGCCCTCGATGTGCTGGGGGACGTCGACGTTGAGCACGGGGTCGTGCACGTACTGGGTGTTCTCGGCCGAGCCGTTGAGCGCGGCGCTCACCATCAGACGTGTGGAGGCGAGATCCATACGCTTGCCCGTGCCGTAGGGACCGCCCGTCCACCCCGTGTTGATGAGGTACACGCGCGTGCCCACACGATCCATCTTCCTACCGAACATGTCGGCATACAGGAGCGGCGAGAGCGGCATGAAGGGCTCGCCAAAGAGCGTCGAGAACGTGGGCGTGGGCTCGGTGACGCCGCGCTCGGTGCCTGCGACCTTGCTCGTGAAGCCCGAGAGGAAGTGATACATCGCGCCATTGGTGTCGAGCCTGCTGATGGGAGGCAGCACGCCAAACGAGTCGCAGGTAAGGAAGATGACGACGTTGGGGTAGCGGCCTTGGCCCATGATCTGTGCGTTATCAATGAAGTCGATGGGATAGGCGACGCGCGTGTTCTCCGTGATCGCGTCATCGTAGTAGTCAGGCCTGCGCGAGACGGGGTCGACGACCACGTTCTCGCAGATGGAGCCAAACCGGATGGCGTTGAAGATCTCCGGCTCCGTGACCGCGGAGATGCGGATGGCCTTGGCGTAGCAGCCACCCTCGAAGTTGAAGATGCTGTTCTCGGCCCACCCATGTTCGTCGTCCCCTATGAGCGTGCGCTGGGGATCCGCCGAGAGCGTGGTCTTGCCGGTGCCCGAAAGGCCAAAGAACACGGCCGACTCACCGGTACGCGGGTCCATGTTCGCAGAGGAGTGCATGGGCAGCACGTTCTCCTCGATGGGCATGAGGTAGTTCATGACCGAGAAGATGGACTTCTTGATCTCTCCGGAGTACTTGGTGCCCGCAATGAGGATCTCATGCTCCTGGAAGTTGAGCAGCACCACGGCCTCGGAATGCGTGCCATAGACCGCAGGATCGAGCTTGAGGCCCGGAGCCACCAGCACCGAGAAGTCCTGGGGATCGAAGTCCACGAGCTGGCGACGAGAGGGACGAACGAGCAGCTGACGGGCGAAGAGTGCCTGGCTCGCCCGCTCGCACACCACCAGGAACGTGCGACCCCACCGTCGATCCGCCCCTGCGATGGCATGGACGATGTAGAGGTCGCGCGCCTCAAGGTAGTCACAGACGGCCTCCTTCACCTTGGCATAGCCCTCCTGTGAGAAGGGCTTGTTGACCGACCCCCAGGCGATCTGGTCGTGTACGTCGGGCGTGTCGACGATGAAGCGATCCTGGGGCGAGCGGCCCGTGTAGCGCCCGGTCTTGACGGCGAGCGCACCCGTCTCCGTGAGGCTGCCCTCGTTCGACGCGAGCGCCTTCTCCACCAGGACCGCCGGCGAGGCATCCACCAAGATGGAGCCATGGCATTCCCCGAGTCCACACGCCTTGAGTTCGTCGTGAATCATTGGACCTCCCTGAGTGATTGGTTCCTTCTCTAGCCTTATTAGGGTAACCCGATTGCGCCACAAGCGCACAACTTGTAACAATGCTGCGTTCTCACGTACCCCGCTGGCAACTCACGGTAAGCTAGATCCACCAAAGAAAGGAGCGCCATGGCCGAGAACGTAACCATCGCAAATGGGAGCCTCTCCGCGGAGGTGAGCCCCCATGGGGCCGAACTGCAGAGCATCCGTCTTGCGGAAGACGAGTTCCTCTGGCAGGGGAACGCCACCTGGTGGCCCCGTCGATCCCCTGTTCTCTTCCCCATCGTGGGGAGCCTGCGCGGCGACAATGCCCTGAGCACCGCAGGCAAGGTGTCGCTCAAGCGTCATGGGCTCGCACGCACCCTCGATCACACAATCGTCTCCTCCTCCGAGGATGACGTCAGGTTCGAGCTTGTCAGCACCGAGGAGACCCACGAGCTCTACCCCTATGACTTCCGTCTCAACGTGAGCTATGCGGTTCATGCCGGCACACTCGAGGAGCGCTTCGACATCGTCAACACCGGCACGGTCGCCCTCCCCTATGCCGTGGGAGGACACCCCGCCTTCAACGTGCCCACACCCCAGAGCGAGAACGACTTCTCCTCCTATCGCCTGGAGTTCGCCCGTCCCTGGACCTATGCCACCCCACGCATCGACACCAAGACGGGCCTGCTGGACTTCTCCGACCGCCTGCCGCTCCTGGATGACAGCGACACGCTCGCACTCACGCACGCACTGTTCTCCGTGGACACGCTCGTCTTCGAGGATGTGCCCGAATGCACGGTCACCCTGCTCTCCGATGCGGGTCATGGCATCGAGGTCTCGTTCGAGGACTTCCAGTACCTGGGTGTCTGGTCCGCCGCGCACGATGCCCCCTTCGTGGCGCTCGAGCCGTGGACGGGCTGTGCCACCGCCACCGACGAGGACGACGTCTTCGAGCACAAGCGGGGCATGAGCTCGCTCGCCCCCGGCGAGACGGCGTCCCATGCCTTCACCATCCGTCCGTTCTAGGCAACGCGCCCAGAGGCATGCGAGGCCCGCCCGGCACTGGGTCGGACGGGCCTCGGCCCTGTGCGTGCCTTCATCACGCACAGGGCCGCTAACCAAGCAGCTCCTCGACATCGAGGGCGATCATGAGCTCCTCGTTCGTGGGAACCACGAGCACCTTGACCGCGGAATCGTCCGCAGAGATGGCATAGGGCTCATCGGAGCGGACGGCATTGCTGGTCTCGTCGACCCTGACGCCGAGCCACGCGAGCTCCCGGGCGATGCCCATGCGCATAGTTGATGAATTCTCACCAATGCCCGCGGTGAAGACCATGGTGTCAAAGCCATGCATGGCCTGCGCCATTTCGGCGATGAGCTGGCCCGTGCGGTAGTAGAACATGTCCAGTGCCAACGTACAGTTGGCATCCCCCCTGTTCATGCCCTCCTCGATGTCACGAGAGTCGGAGGAGACGGCAGAGAGGGCAAGCAGGCCGGACTGTTTGTTCATCATGGTGTCGATCTCGTCGATGGAGTAACCGCCCACGCGGTTGAGGTAGAACACCGTGGCGGGGTCGATGGAGCCGCAGCGGGTGCCCATGATGAGGCCATCGAGCGGCGTGAGCCCCATGGTGGTGTCCATGTCATGACCATCCTGGATGGCAGAGAGCGATGCCCCGGAACCCAGGTGACAGGACACCAGCTTGTGCACGTCCCCCCTCAGGAACTCGCTCGTGCGCCTCCAGATGTAGCGATGCGAGGTGCCATGCGCACCATACTTGCGGATGTGCAGCTTGTCCACCACATGGCGCGGCAGGGCGTAGCGCCAGGCCTTCTCGGGCATGCCGTAGTGGAAGGACGTGTCGGCAACGATGACGTTGCCGATGGAGGGGAACATTTCGCGGCAGATCTCGATGACGTCGGCCTCCACATAGTTGTGCAGCGGCGCCAGGGGGGCCACCTCGCGCACCCAGCCCAGCGTCTCGTCCGTGACGACCTTGGACTCGGGGAAGTACCAGCCGCCCTGCACCACGCGATGCCCGATGCCCTCGATCTTGCCCTCGTCAAAGCCAGCGGCATCGAGAATCTCGAACACGTGCTTGATGGCATGCTTGTGATCGGGCAGCGCGACCTCGAGCCTCTGCCTCTCGCCACCGTCCTCCTCATGCCCCACGAAGGAGCCGTCGATGCCGATGCGCTCGCAGTTGCCCTTCGCGTACACCTCCTGCGTCTTGGTGTCGAGCAGCTGATACTTGAGCGACGAGCTGCCTGCGTTGATGACCAGTACCCTCATGACTCTCCTCTCGCGGGCTGTGCCCCCCGTGCCTGCGTAGACGTGGACATGATAGCCCTCCGTGACCCTTACTCCACAGTGCCCGCGCCCTCTGGACCACCATCGGTCATGATCCGCCCGCCAAGGACGTGCATGTGGAGGTGATGGATCGTCTGGCCGGCATCGTTGCCGGTGTTGGTGATCACACGGAACCCCGTCTTGTCCACACCCGTGATGCGCGCGACCTCGCCAACACCATGTACGAGCGCCTCGAGCAGGTCGGCAGGGACGCCATCGGTGATGTTCTCATAGTGATTCTTCGGAACCACGAGCACATGCACGGGCGCAAGGGGGTGGGCATCCTTGAAGGCCGTAACCCTGTCGTCCTCGTACACGTACTCAGACTCGATTTCGTGATTCGCGATCTTACAGAAGATGCAGTCGTCCTTGGTGGCCATGGCAACCCTCCCTACTCGTCGACGAACGATGCCGCAGGCGCCGAGGTGGTGTCGGGAACGTCAGCCGACACGTCGTCGTCACCCGTAAGCACCTGCACCTTCTGCTCGGCCTCGGCGAGCCGTGCGCGGAGGCTGGCAAGGAGCTCCACCCCCCTGCCGTAGTAGGCCAGCGAGTCCTCGAGCTCGAGGTCTCCGGATTCCAGCTCGCGAACGATGCGCTCGAGCTCCACGGACGCCTCCTTGAAGCTCATGTCCTCGATCTTCCTGTCAAACGTCTCAGCCACGATGGCTCCCATCTCCCGTGCTGACGTCCCCGTCGGCATTCCCTGTCTTGATACCACTCACCTGTGCCGCAAACGAGCCCTGCCCCAACAGGACGAAGACCTCCTGGCCCCTAGCGAGCGACGCGGCATGCGACACCACGCGGCCCCTCCCATCCCGCACGATGGCATAGCCGCGAGCGAGCACCTTGAGGGGCGAGAGCGCCTCCAGCGTGCCGGCACTGCGCGCCATCACCGCCTCGAAGGGACGCAGGATACGGCCGGGAAGCGCTCGCAGGTGCCGTTCGCTCTGGGCAAGGGCGGCACCCTGTTGCCTCAGCATGCGGGGCATGGCACCCTGCAGCCGCTCGGCCGTCTGCGCGAGGTCGCTCTCCCGCGCGTGAAGCTGCGCGGCAGGGTCGGTCAGACAGGGGCGTGCGGCATAGGCGTCAAGCCGTGCGGCACGGGAGGAAAGCCCGCCCCGCATGGCCTTGGCAAGCTCGGCCGAGAGCACCCCCACGCGCTCCTTCCCGAGCGCCACCGTCTGTCCAAAGGCATGCGCGAGGCGACTTGCGCGCGTCTGCGTGATGCTCACCAGCTCGTCGAATGCCGGCGCAACGGACTCCGCTGCCGCCGTAGGCGTGGACTGGCGCCGGTCGGAGACCATGTCACAGATGGAGGTGTCGGGCTCGTGACCGATGCCTGTGACCACCGGAACGGGGCAGGCAGCAACCGCACGAGCCAGTGCCTCGTCGTTGAAGGTCATGAGATCCTCGAAGGAGCCTCCGCCACGCACCAGCAGGATGCAATCGGGGTGCGCGGCGGCGGCCACATCAAGCGCGCGCATGATGGTTGCGGGAGCCTCGGACCCCTGAACGGAGCAGCCCACCTCCAGAATCTCCACGAGGGGGTTCCTGCGTGCGAGCGTGCGCCTGACATCCTCGATGACGCTGCCCGAGAGGGACGTGACCACGGCCACGCGCGTGCAGAAGCGCGGTATGGGGCGCTTGCGTGCCAGATCCATAAGCCCCTCGCGCTCAAGCTTACGCGCGAGTTTGGCAACCTGCTGACGCAGACGCCCCTCGCCTTCCTGGGACAGGCTCTTGACAATGAAGGAGAGACGGCCCGATCCCTGGTAGACGTCAAACGAGCCCGTCAGCTGAATCCTGAGGCCATCCTTGAGCTTGAAGCCACAGCCTGCATAGATGCCACGCCACACGATGACCGACAGGGATGACTCAGCGTCCTTGACCTCAAAGTAGCAGTGTCCCGAGCGTGCGTTGGGTCCCCTGAACCCACTCACCTCGCCGATGACCACAAGGGTCGGGATGGCGGATACGGCCCCCTTGGCGATGCGCACGGCCTCGCTGACGCTGAGGACTCGCTCGTTCGCCATGCTAGCTCCTCCTGTTGACGCGGCCCATGTAGTAGAGCAGCTGCATCACGGACACGAGAGCCGATGCCACATAGGTGAGGGCCGCCGCGGTCAGCACCTGACGGGCGCCCCGCTGATCGATGCCACCACCATTGCTGCCGAGAAAAGCGACGGCCCGACGGGACGCGTCAATCTCCACCGGCAGCGTGACCAGCTGGAAGAGCACCGTGAACGCGAAGAGGAACACGGCTAGGCGCATGAGTCCCAGGAAGTTGAGGAGTATGCCCGTCAGAAGAACGACGCCCCAGGCATTACTGGTGAAGTTGACGACGGGCACGAGGGTCGTGCGGATGCGGCCGGGCAGATAGCCACGGGCCGTCTGAACGGCATGGCCCGCCTCATGGCAGGCAACGGCCACGGACGCGACGGAGCCGCCGCCGCTGTTCTCGGGCGAGAGGTGCAGCATGCTGTCACGTGGGTCGAAGTAGTCCGTGAGGTGGCCGGCGACGCTGCCGATGCCCACGAAGGACGCGCCCTCCGCATCCAGCATGCGACGGGCGACCTCCGCCCCCGTCTGCCCCGATGAGGCGGGAACCGCTGACCAGCGCGCGTACGTGCGCTTGATGTATGCCTGGGTGAGACCGCCCAGAACGAGAGAGACGATGATGATGAGCCAGTAGCTCATGTCTCCGTACAAGAGAGAGGTATGCATGGAAGGCCTCCTGACGTAGAGATACTGGGTGATGTGTACCCCCTGCGCAGCGCAGACCACCCATACAGGGAAGATACCATGCATATGCTACAACAACGAACCATGACCCTAGGCTAGAGGAGCTCCACGCGTCCCTCCTTGACGGTGAGCCCCGTCTCGCCCGCAAGAAGCCGCTCCAACTGCCTGCCCACCAGCTCGTAGCGCCAGCCGGACGTGCGGATGCGCGCCTCACTGCGCCCCTGCATGAAGTCCAGGAGGTCATCCTTGGTGGCAATGACCTGTGACGCAATGCCACTCTTGTTGGAGACGACCCTGAGCATGGCATACATGAGGTCGAGCACGCCCTCCACCTCCTGGGAGGGGCGCTCGTGGTGGCTCCTCTTGGGATATGTCTCGGGACGTGCCTTGGCACCGCGCTCGATGGCGGCAAGGGCGCCCTGGGCGTCCCTGCCCTTGAGCTGCTCGGCACCGCGAATGCGTCGCAGGCGCTCGGGCGAGTGCGGCAGGCGTTTGCAGGCCTCCACGACGACCTCGTCGGAGACGACCCACTTGCGCGGCATGTCCCGCTGTGCCGCAAGCTCCTCACGCCAGGCACAGAGCTCTCGGGCAACGGCAAGCTGCTTGCGCGTGAGCGAGTTCACACGCTTGAGGTGCGTGTAGGCCTTGCGAGGATCACGGACGTAGTGGCTCGCATCCGTCACGAGCGCCATCTCGGGCTCGACCCACGAGAGCCGCCCGCGGCGGGCGAGGTCCTCTACCATGCGCTCGTGGATGTGCGGCAGATACCGCACGTCATCCTCGGCATATTGCAGCTCGTCGGCATCAAGTGGACGGCGCGACCAATCGGACAGCGACTCCGCCTTGGGCAGATGCACCTTGCAGTAGGACTCGACGAGCGCACCGTAGCCAATCTGCTGACGCAGGCCCAGGAAGGCCGCCGCCACCTGCGTGTCAAACACCGGCGCACACTCGATGCCCAGGGTGGTATGGATGACTTCCAGGTCCTGCGTACACGCATGGAACACCTTGATGATGTCGTCATCAGCCAGGAGGTCGGCAAGCGGGGCAAGGTCATCGAGGAGGATGGGGTCGATGCAGGCGCATTCCTCTCCCGTCCCCACCTGGACGAGGCAGAGCTGGGGGTAATATGTCCGTTCCCTGATGAACTCCGTGTCGACGGCCAACACCTTGTGATGCCGCGCCCTCTCGCAAAATGACGACAGTCCAACAGGATCGGATATGTACACGAGGTCTCGATTCGGTCTGTGAGCGGCGCAGGGGCCGCCATGGAGTATCATGGGAGCACGCGCTGTGTGCGCAATGCCAACTATCATAGCGAATGAAGGGTACCTGCGTGTGCGGAGCCTCATCGTCCACAACAATCGCTCTGGCTTTGGCTCGGATGCCATCTTCGAGTTCGAGCGCTTCCTTGTCCGCCCGGGCGACGAGTGCGTGCTGCGGGTGTTGGACGAGGGGGAGGCCATCGAGCACGCGCTGCGGGATGCCTCCTCGTTTGACCTCGTGATCCTCTCAGGGGGTGACGGGACGGTCGCGAACGCCCTGGACGTCCTCGCAGGACGCGACATTCCCACCTGCATCTTCCCGTCAGGCACGGCCAACCTGCTCTTTGCCAACCTTGGCAACGCCATGGAGCCGCAGGCCATGGCGCATGCCTGCCATGAGCTCACCTGCTTCCGAGGCGACCTGGGCACGATGAGCTGGCACACGGATGGTGGCTCCGATCATGCCCGGGGCTTTGCCCTCATGGCGGGCATGGGCTTTGACGCGCAGCTCATGAGAGCGGCACTGCCCAACAAGCGGCGTATGGGCGAGGCTGCCTACTTCGCCGCCGCCTTCTCGAACCTCCATCCAACCATGCTGCACTTCACCATCGACTGCGATGGCACCGTCTGCGAGCGTGACGGCATCTCCTGCATGGTCGCCAACAACGCTATGATGCAGGGCGAGATCGAGATCGTCTCGGACTGCCGCATGGACGATGGGAAGCTTGACGTCATCGTGCTCGAGGCATCGGAGGCCGCAGGGCTCCTGCGCCCCATCTTTGCGGGCGTGCTCGACCGTACGGGCAAAAGCATCGGCCGACCCCACATCGAGCACTTCAGGGGCAGACGCATATCCGTGCAGTCCGACAGCTCCATGCCGATGCAGATTGATGGCGAGGTCATCGAGGGATGCACGCACGGTTTCTCCGCACAGGTGCGTCCTGCCTCAACACGCCTGACCATCGACCATGCCAGCCCCTATCACACCAGCGCGCGCCTCGTACGTGGCACCGTCGACGTCCACGGGGGGAGGTAGCGGTGTACTCCTTCGAGAGCAGGATCCGCTACAGCGAGTGTGACGAAACGGGCAGCCTCTCCATACGGGGGATGATCGACTACCTCCAGGACTGCTCCACCTTTCATGCCATCGAGCTGGGGTTGGGACCCGAGCACATGAGGCGGAACCACTACAGCTGGCTCGTCGCCGCCTGGCAGATAGAGATCGAGGGCCTGCCGGCCCTGGGTGAGACCATCACCACGGGCACATGGTGCCCAGGCCTCAGGCGCTCACAGGCCGTGCGCTGCTTTACCATCACCTCGTCCTCGGGCACGGTACTCGTAAGGGCCGACTCGTTGTGGTTCGTGTTCGATACCCAGAAGGGCATGCCCATACGCGTGCCCCCGAGCCAATTGGCCTACGTCTCCGGCGAGCCTCGCATAGACCTACCGCCCACACGGCGCAGGGCGCAGGTGGAGGGTCCCTTCGTCGAGCTGGCCCCCATCGTGGTGTCGGAGCGGCTGCTTGACACGAATCGTCACGTCAACAATGCGAACTACATCCAGATGGCGCTCGACGGCGCAGCGCATGCCGATGGGTATCACATCCCCCACCGCATCTACGCGCAGTACAGAAGCATGGCTCTTCTCGGTGACACCATTCACCCGCGCCTCTATGGTACGGCCGGCGACAGAACCGTTGGGCTCATGGACAAGAGGGGCAACCCCTATGCCATCGTGAATCTCGAGAGGTGGCGCGACACCGTCCACAAGCGATAAGATGACAGGAACCACAAAGAAAGGAAGCGTCATGGACCCCACGCCCAACCAGCAGCAGCCCCAGCAGGCCCCGTACCAGCAGGCGCAGGCGCCACAGCCGACACCCCAGCAGCAGGCCCCGTACCAGCAGGCGCAGGCGCCACAGCCGACACCCCAGCAGGCAGCCTACCAGCCGCCCCGCACGCCCCAGATGCCCACACAGCCCATCTCCGCCACGGTCCCACCCAACAGCACCGGCTCAAACAGGCGGGCGTACGCCATCATCGGCGTCGTGATAGCCGCACTGGTGGTATTCGTCGTAGCACTGGCCATGACCTTCGGCAGCCAAGTGACGCCTTCCCGTCCCACCGGCAGGAACGGCGAAAGCACGACCACCACCCGTGACAAGGGCACCAGCACGAGAGACAAGAGCAGGGACAAGGACGACAGCGGTGCCCCCAAGAAGCGCAACACCAGCCCCTATGGCACCAACAATGGCGACAACTCCCGACAGCACCAGGACGCCAGCCTGACCTTGGAAGACTTCCTTGAGTAGGGCCGATGACATCTTCGGGCGGATGTGCACGGACATCATCGAGCATGGTGTCACAACCGAGGGGCAAAGGGTCCGTCCTCACTGGCCCGACGGAACCCCTGCCTACACCATCAAGCGTTTCGGCATCTGCAACCGCTACGACCTGAGGGAGGAGTTCCCCGCCCTCACCCTCAGGCGTACGGCCCTCAAGAGCGCCATGGACGAGATCCTCTGGATCTACCAGCGAAAGTCCAACGACATCCACGACCTCAACAGCCACATCTGGGACGAGTGGGCAGACGAGACGGGCTCCATCGGCAAGGCCTACGGCTATCAGGTGGGTCAGGTCTCCCATTACCCCGATGGGGACTTCGACCAGATGGATCGCGTTCTCAAGGACCTCCGCGAGAACCCCTATAGCCGTCGCATCATGACGAATCTCTACACGTTCTCCGACCTCTCCGAGATGCACCTCTACCCCTGCGCCTACAATGCCATCTACAACGTGACGCAGGAGCCCGGGGTCGAGAAGCCCACCCTCAACATGCTGCTCGTGCAGCGCAGCCAGGACGTGCTCGCCGCCAACAACTGGAACGTCTGCCAGTACGCCCTCCTGCTCATGATGGTGGCCCAGTCCGTGGACATGGTGGCCGGCGAGCTGGTGCACATGATCGCCGACGCCCACATCTACGACCGCCATGTGGACATCGTCAGGGAGCTCGTCCGGCGACCGCACCACCCCGCTCCGCACGTGGCCCTCAACCCCCTGGTCACGAACTTCTACGACTTCACGACCGATGACCTCATCGTGGAGGGCTACGAGCACGGCCCGCAGGTGAGGGACATTCCCATCGCCATCTAGCATCGAGGAGAGACCATGAGGGCAATCGTCTCCGTGACGAACGATTGGGGCATTGGCCGAGATGGGCGGCTGCTGGTGCCCAACAAGGCGGACATGCATCACTTCGTGGAGCTCACACGTGGCTGCACCGTGCTCATGGGACGCATGACGTTCGAGGGCCTTCCCAAGGGGCCCCTCAGGGGAAGGCGTAACGTCATCGTCTCCCACAACGGCACCTACGAGCGCACCGGGTTCCCGCGAACGGGCTCGGGTGACGTTCCTGGCTATGAGGTGTGCACTTCCTTCGAGGACGCCTTGACGGCCGTCGCGGGCGACGGCGCCGACCGGGTGTGGCTCATAGGGGGCGAGAGCCTGTACCGCGCCCTGCTCCCGGCCTGCAGTGAGGTGGAGGTCACCAAAAATGACACGTGCATCCCCGCGGACGCCTTCTTTCCCGACCTCGACGAGGATGCCGCATGGGAGGTCGTGCGGCGCAGCTCGGGCGGCACTACGGATGACGGCGTCACGTTCGAGTACGTCACCTATCGTCGCGGCGCATGACGCCCAGACACATCCACGAGCAAGAAGGGGGCTCCCGGCATCAGCCGGAAGCCCCCTCATGCCACGCGTCGTGCCCCCTCTTCGATCTCCTTGATGGCCTCTCAGCGGCATCCTTGTCCTTGACGTTGGCGTTAGTCACTGACGGCGAGACCGTCACCTTGTCACCATCCACCTTGACGTCCTCGATCTCATAGTCGAAGTGCTTGAGCACATGACCCCTCAACTCGTAGGGGTCGATGTCATGCCGCTCCATCCCATCCAGATCGGACTGGCCGACATTACCCATGTAGGGCCTGAGGTTCTCTCCTCGGTGGGGTTCTTACATGCGTCACGTCCTTCGTGGAAGACTCGATGAGCTCCTGGTCGTTCTGACAGGTAGAAACCCACGGTCATGTCGGCAGCGACGGCGGCGGCGCCGGCCACGGTCACCATGCGTCGCATCATGCTTCGTGCGTTCATGTCTCCTCCCCCATGCATATGGCAGAGAAAGCCTCTTGTGCGCATAGAGTACTTCACGAGACGGTATCGCCACCCCTTCGAATGAGAGGGTGACACCGGCGCGGCGTGGGCCGGGTCCTGTGGGACCCGGCCCGATAGCGCTAGGGTGATGCCCGGCCTCACTCGTAGTCGTTTGACTCGCTCACCATGGAGCGCAGGAACTCCTCGTTCCCCTTGCGGCCACGCGAGAGCTCGGCGGCGGCCACGACGGGCAGCCAGTAGCGAACCTTCTGCTTGGGCATGTCCGCGTACCTGGAGTACGCATCGAGATAGGCGTCCGCAAGGGCAGGGAAGGTGAGCTTGAAGAGGATGTAGGTCATGGCCGCATCCGCCTCGGGCAAGCCAATAGTGACGTGCGTCCAGTCGCAGACGCAGACGCCCTGCTCCCCCACGACCACATTGGAGGGATTGAAGTCGCCATGACAGATGGCCCTGCCGGAGCGCAGACGGTCGGCCCTCATCTGCAGATCGTAGCGAGCACTGGGGTCGAGACCCTCCACGCGCCCGATCATACGCACGACCTTCGCGGACTGATGGGTGAGCGCGGCGGGCACGGGGGCTTGCTGAACCTTGATCTGGAGGTCAACGAACTGGTCGAGCAGCTCGCCCTCCCTGGGCGTACCCCCTGCATCCAGCAGCTGCTCCGCGAGCGTCGTGCCCTCGAAGCAATCCGTCGCAAGTGCCCAGCTGCCGTCCTTGAGACGAGACACCTCAATGACCTCGGGCGTCTCAACCGGAAGGTCACCCTCGGCAACGCGTGCGAGGTTGAGCGCCTCGCGGAAGACGTCGCTGGCGGGCTTGGTGGGAACGAATGCCTTTACGATTCTGTCGCCATCACGATAGACGACCTTGTTGTGTCGGGTGACAAGCTCAACCTTGTTGCCTGATAGCTCCATCCTGTGCTTCCTCCCAATTGAGCGTAGCGGTTAATCCTCGTAGGAACTTGCGGGGCGATCATAGTAGGCATCAAGGTAGAGTTCCTTGATCTCGCTCACAAGTGGATAGCGGGGGTTGGCGCCTGTGCATTGATCGTTGAATGCCTGGAGACTCATCTCGTCCAGCGTCTTGAGGAAGTAGTCCTCGTCCACGCCATACTCCGCGATGGTGTGCTTGACGCCCACGTAATCGAAGAGCTCGCCGATCTTGTCGAGGAACTTCTCGAAGACCTCGGCATCATCCGTGCCCGTGACGCCACAGTAGCGCGCGGCCTCGGCATAGCGGGCCAGGGTCTTGGGATGGTCGTACTGCGGGAAGGTGCCCATCTTGCAGGGGCGCTCGGCCGCGTTGTAGCGCATGATGCGCCGCAGGATGACCGCGTTGGCCCAACCGTGCGGAATGTGGTGGAAGGCACCCAGCTTGTGGGCCATGGAGTGGTTGACGCCCAGAAACGCACTGGCAAAGGCAAGGCCACCCAGGCAGGAGGCATTGGCCATGTGGTCGCGTGCCTCGACGTCGTTGGGGTTGTCATACGCGCGAGGCAGATAGTCGAAGACGAGCCTCATGCCGCGCAGGGCATAGCCGTCCGTCATGTCAGAGGCCATGACGGAGACGTAGGCCTCAAGGCAGTGCGTGAGCACGTCCACGCCGGAGGCGGAGGTGAGGCCCTTGGGCTGCGTCATCATGTTGTCGGTATCCACGATGGCCATGTTGGGCATGAGCTCGTAGTCGGTGATGGGCCACTTCACGCCCGTCTCGGCATCGGTGATGATGGCGAACGGCGTGACCTCGGAGCCCGTGCCGGAGCTGGTGGGGATGGCGACGAAGAAGGCCTTCTTGCCCATCTTGGGGAAGTCGTAGACCCTCTTGCGGATGTCCATGAAGTCCATGGACATGTCCTCGAAGCGCTCGTCGGGGTTCTCGTACATGGACCACATGATCTTGCCGGCGTCCATGGCCGACCCACCGCCGATGGCGATGATCACATCAGGGGCGAAGGCGCGCAGCTGCTTGACGCCCTCGAGCGCGTCCTGCAGCTTGGGGTCGGGCGAGATGTTCCAGAAGCTGGAGTGCACGATGCCCATCTTGTCGAGGGGTTCCTCGATCTTGCGCGTAAATCCGCTCTCGAACAGGAACTTGTCCGTGACGATGAAGGCGCGCCTCTTGCCATAGACCTCCTTGAGCTCGCGGAGCGCGACGGGCATGCAGCCCTTCTTGAAGTAGACCTTCTCGGGGGTGCGAAGCCACAGCATGTTCTCACGCCTCTCAGCGACGGACTTTATGTTCAGGAGGTTGTTGACGCCCACGTTGCCGCTCACGGAGTTGCCGCCGTAGGAGCCACATCCCAGCGTGAGCGATGGGGTGAGCATGAAGTTGTAGATGTCGCCGATGCCACCCTGGGCTGCCGGGGTGTTGATGAGGATGCGGCAGGTCTTCATGGCGCTCTCGTGCTTGGCCATCCTCTCGCTCTCGTGCGTGTCGATGAAGAGCGAGCTGGTATGGCCATAGCCGCCGTCGGCAATGAGGCGCGAGGCCTTGGCCAGAGCATCGTCGAAGTCGGATGCACGATACATGCCCAGGATGGTCGTGAGCTTTTCGTGAGCCCACGGCTCGGAGGGGTCGACGGAGGTCACCTCGCCAATGAGCACCTTGGTGCTGGCGGGCACGGAAACCCCTGCCGCTTCGGCGATGTAGGGGGCCTTCTGGCCGACCATCTTGGCGTTGACGCCACCGTTGACGATGACGGTGTTGCCGACCTTGGCAATCTCGTCGCCCTTGAGGAAGTAGCAGCCACGGCGTTCGAACTCGGCCTTCACGGCATCGTACACGTCGTCCAGGACGATGACGTTCTGTTCGGTGGCACAGATCATGCCATTGTCGAACGTCTTGGAATGGATGATGGAATTGACGGAGAGCTGAATGTCGGCGGAGCTGTCGATGATGGCGGGGTTGTTGCCCGGCCCCACGCCCAAGGCGGGCTTGCCGGAGCTGTAGGCGGCACTCACCATGCCAGGGCCACCCGTCGCCAGGATGCAGTCCACGGAACCCATGAGGGCACCCGTGAGCTCGATGGTGGGAGATGGCACCCAGTCGATGATGCCCTTGGGACATCCGGCGGCCTCCGCCGCATCGCGCACGATGCGCGCGGCCTCGATGGTGCATGCCTTGGCACGGGGATGCGGGCTGATGATGATGGCATTACGCGTCTTCAGGCAGACGAGCGTCTTGAAGACGGCCGTGGAGGTGGGATTGGTCGTAGGGATGACTGCCGCAATGATGCCCAGGGGCTCGGCGATCCTCTTGAAGCCGTAGGCCTTGTCCTCCTCGATGACGCCACAGGTCTTGGTGTGCTTGTAGGCGTTGTAGATGTACTCGGAGGCGTAATGGTTCTTGATGACCTTGTCCTCCATGACGCCCATGCCGGTCTCGTCGACCGCCATCTGGGCGAGTGGGATACGGGCCTTGTTGGCAGCAAGAGCAGCCTGGTAGAAGATCTCGTCGACCTTCTCCTGGCTGAACGTTGCAAACTCAGCCTGTGCTGCACGCATCTCCTGAATGCGGGTAGCCAGCGCCTCGACGCTGTCGATCCTGGTTGCTGTCTGATCCATGTGCTCCCCCTACGTACTCGCGTCTGACACGAACGCCCCCCGTCCCTGACATATGCCCCTCTTGGAAGCACGCATGACAGACACCAAACGGGAAGACGAGCCTACGAACAACAGGCAGTGCGGCAGCGTGGCACCGTTATCGACCGCTTGCCGAGGAGAACCGCACGCTCAATTCTCTTTGGGCACCACTCGCGGAAAAGGCGACCAGTGACTGCCACATTTCATTATAGGCCATAGTCTCGGCTCCGTCGGTGGATTTGGGAGCGAACCTCTGGTGTGGGGAGACATCGCCTCACGCATGCGCCCACTCGCGTGCAAGCTTGCGTTCCAGATCCATGACCTGGAACTTTGCATTCTCTGGTACGGCGATGATACGACGCCAGCCATCCTCGTTGCGCAGCCGGAAATCGACGAGGGGGCCAAAGCCGCCCGTGAGCTGGGACGAGGCAACGGGGAAGCTGGGGTCCGTCTTCAGACCGGGGTAGCGCACCTCCCCCACGCATGGATGGCAGCACAGATACGACGCGACCGCCTGCGCGGCATCACCGGCCGCACGCCGGCGCGCGTCGAGTGCATGGAGCGTGTCCGCAGTGGGGGCGCACCGCCGCGTGGCCCGGGCGTCGAGGCGCGCCGCAAGGCCGGCACAGCCATGGGCACCCTGCCCTGCGTCACGGCTGAGCCCTACGGCGACGAGGGATGCGGCCTCTCCCCCCTCACCAACGGGTGCCAGGGAGACATCAGCCCCCAGGCGGGTGGCGGCACAGCCAAAGAACGTCGTGAGCGTAAGGTCGACCACAAGGGGCGTGCCCGCCGCCGCGCGCTGGCGCGCCAGCGCGCGGACGTCGTGCATCGCGATGGGTCTGCCCGAGAGCGGTGCCACCACATCCCCGGCATCCAGCCCCAGCATCTCGACGCAGGTGGCCACGTCCGCCGCCGGCACGAGCCACACCTTGGCATGTGCGCCCAGCGCCCGCGCCAACAGCCGGTCGGGAGCGGGGCGCGGGGAGTCTCCCGAACCAGCATGCCTCACGGACGCACCCATGGAAGCCCCCTCTCAATCGCTCTGTGTGATGCCCTAGCCGCGGCGTTCGGCGACCTCCGCCGTCACGTCTGCGATGAAGTCGTCCAGGCTGCGCTGCACGGTCTCCCCCGAGCGATCGCGCACGGAGATGTTGCCCGCCTCGACCTCCCTCTCGCCCAGGATGAGCATGTAGGGGACACGGTCGATGGAACGTGCCTCGCGGATCTTGTAGCCGATCTTCTCGTTGCGCCCGTCCACCTTCACGCGCAGACCGGCAGCGCGCAGGCTCCTGCCCACGTCCTCGGCATAGGCAAGGCTCTTCTCGGAGACGGGCAGCACCTTCACCTGGCAGGGCGAGAGCCACGTGGGGAACTTGCCCTCGTACTGCTCGATGAGCATGCCGCAGAAGCGCTCGAAGCTACCGAAGCCCGCGCGATGGATCATGATGGGACGCCGCTTGCTGCCATCGGATGCGGTGTACTCGAGCTCGAAGCGCTCGGGCAGCTGGAAGTCCAGCTGGATGGTGCCGCACTGCCAGGTGCGCCCCAGACAGTCCTGCAGGTGGAAGTCGATCTTGGGGCCGTAGAACGCGCCGTCGCCCGGGTTGAGGGTGTACGCGACGCCCATGGACTCCAGGGCCTCCTTGAGGCCGGCCTCGGCCCGCTCCCAGTCCTCGTCGGAACCCATGCAGTCGTCGGGACGGGTGGAGAGCTCAACCCTGTAGGGGAAGCCAAACTGGTGATAGTAGGTGGTGATGAGGTGCGCGGTGTCGGTGACCTGATCGGTGATCTGCTCGGGTGTGATGAAGAGGTGGGCGTCGTCCTGCGTGAACTCGCGCACGCGGAAGAGGCCGTGGAGCGCTCCCTTGAGCTCGTGGCGGTGGTCCAGCCCCGCCTCCGCCAGCTTGAGCGGGAGGTCACGGTAGGAGCGCGGCCGGCTCCTGTAGATGAGGCAGGCGCCTGGGCAGTTCATGGGCTTGACGGCGAAGTCCTCGTCGTCGATCCGGGTCGTGTACATGTTGTCCTTGTAGTGGTCCCAGTGGCCGGAGGTCTCCCAGAGGCTGCGCGAGAGGATGATGGGGGTCTGCACCTGCTCGTAGCCGTAGGCGTCCTGCATCTCCTGCCAGTACTGCATGAGGGCGTTCTTCACGCGCATGCCGTTGGGCAGCCAGAACGGGAAGCCCGGGCCGGCGTCGCTCGTCATGAAGAGCTCCATCTCGCGACCGATCCTGCGGTGGTCGCGCCTCTCGGCCTCGGCGAGCAGCCTGAAGTGCTCGTCCATCTCGGCCTTGCTGCGGAATGCCACGCCACTCACGCGCGTGAGCATCTTGTTGGCCTTGTCGCCCCTCCAATAGGCGCCCGAGACGCCCGTGAGCCTGAAGGCCTTGAGCGCCTTGGTGTAGAGCAGGTGGGGGCCCACGCACATGTCGACATACTCGCCCTGCCTGTAGAAGGTGATGCGGGCATCGGCGGGAAGGTCGGCGATGTGCTCCACCTTGTACTTCGCGCCACGCTCCCGCATGTGGGCGAGGGCCTTCTCGCGGGGGAGCTCGTAGGTCTCGAACTTGAGGTTCTCCTTGCAGATCCTCCTCATCTCCTCCTCGATGGCAGGGAGGTCGTCCTCGGAGATCCTGGTGCCCTCGGGGAGGTCGATGTCGTAGTAGAAGCCGCCTTCCGTGGCGGGGCCATAGGCGAAGTCAGCCTCTGGGTACAGGCGCTTGATGGCCTGGGCCATGATGTGGGCCGCGGAGTGGCGGATGACATGGAGCTCCTCGTCCTCGGGGATCTCGTCGACGCGGCCATCGTTGAACAGTGCTTTCATATCGACCTCTCTTTGGCCCATACGGGCGGCGACCTGGGCCTCGTGTGGCTCAGGTCGCCGCGACCATACCATGCTCGTACTGCACGGCTAGTCTACAACATTCGCCGCCTTGACCGCTCGCCACCAAAAAGGCGACAAATGGGGCAGGTCGTGCCACGATGCGCGACTATGGGCATGGTGGCACGGTCACATCCATGGCGGTCTCGAGCACCGACGTCGGGCCATGCCCTGGGCCTCGCTGGCCCACTCGGGGGCGTTGCGCCTGACCCAGATGCCGGCTGCTCGGAAGGACCAGATCTCGGCGAAGCCGTTGAGGAACTGGCCGATGAGGCACAGCACGACGAACAGCGCGCCGAGACCGAAGAGGGTGCCGACAGGCGACGCCATGTGAGCGGCACCATAGGTGCTACCACGCAGGGACGTCAGGAACAGGCCGACGGCGGTGCCGTCGCCAAAGAGCAGGACGATCAGGAAGTAGATGGCGTTCACGATGACGACCGGTAGCACGACGGCGGCCACCAGGGAGCCGACGCCCCTCTTGTACGCCGAGAACAGGTCAGAGAGCTGGAAGGCCTGGCCGAACCTACCGAACAACGCCATGCGGACGCAGGCGAGCGTGTAGAGGGCGCTGCCGAAGACGAGGACGGCGATGGGGATGACCCAACCGAGAACGGGAATCGCTGCCAGCGCCAACAGCCAGACGTTCGCGATGCCGAACAGGAGGCCGAGGATGGCGGCGAACAGGCCCGTAAGGAAGGTCCTCGTGCTGAAGTTGCCCTGGGGAAGCTGGGTCGAAACGCTGCCGCGCGCCGCGTCGGCCGACCATTCGAGCCCATAGCCCGTCACATGGAACCCCAGGATGGGCACACACTTCATGACCATGAGCAAAAGGACCCACCTCACCCAATTGGGAGACGAGGTGATGTCGTGCCAGGCGCTGCCGAGGCAGCCCGGCTGCTGCGGAGGCACCATCGGCATGGGCTGCGGCTGGTACTGGGACTGGACGCCCTCCGGCTCAGCTCTGGCCGTGGGAGCAGGCCCGGGTTCAGTCGCAGGAGCCGCGGCCGGTTGGGCCTCAGACGTCGGGACCTCCCTCGCGCCTAGGGGCTGACCGCAGTTGCCACAGAACTTGGTACCATCCGCGACGGGCCTGCCACAGTGCGGACAAAACATGTCGTGTCCCTTCCTGCCAATGTCCAGAAGCCAGGTCAGTCTAACACGCACGGTCTCTCAGGCAGGAGATGGACGAGGACACGTTACGATTCGTCGGGGCGGGGCGCCAGCTTGCACACTGTAGCGGCAGCTACCGCAGCTACCTGCAACGATGGCACAGCATAGGGGACAGCCACCCTACCCGTCACCTTGGCAGGGCGTCACGCCAGGCAATGACGAGCCACATGGCAGGGATGGACCCTCACATAGACCGTACCCGAAAGGCACGCAACGCGATGCATACGTTGTGCGCCTGACACAGGACGCGAGAATGGACGGCTCGGAAACGATGGGCGTGGGGGTGAGGGATGCGTGGGAACGGCTTATGCCGGACGTGCGTACCCACACGCCCTACCCTACTGGATGCGGGTGCGGCAGTAGGGACACACCTTCCAGTCCGCATTGAGGGGCCTATGGCAGGTGGGGCACACGTTGCGCACCTGCGTGTTGCAGACGGGGCAGACCACGAAGTCGCGGTCGATGGGCGCGCCGCACTTGGGGCAGATGCCATAGTGCGAGAGCTGATGCTCGCGCAGGGCGATGTCCAGGTCCTGCTCCTCGCGATCGACGAGGTAGGAGCTGGGGCGCAGGATGACATAGGCAAGCAGGCCCACAATGGGGATGACCGAGATGAGCGCCCAGAGCCACCAGGGCTCTGCGCCGCGACGCTGGGCGTCGCGGATGACATAGACGATGGACAGCACATAGAGCATCACGACCGTTGCCACCATGAGGTAGAGCACCATACGGACCTCAGGGGTGATGAGCTGATCAAGCAGGTCTGACATAGAGCGCGTGCTCCTTTGCTATCGGTTCAGGCGCCGCAGCCTGACATCACGGACAGATAACCTCTTGCGATTGTAGCAAATCTATCGGAGCTGCGCCGCAACCTCACCAGCCAGCGTGATGGAGCCACAAGCCACGAGGGGCGTGTGGGAAAGGGCACGCAGCGCCTCGCTCACCGACGGGAACGCATCGACGGGCTTCCTGCCCCGCGCCACAAAGAGCAGGCCAAGCTCCCGGGCGGGCAGGGCGCGCGGCGAGGTCGTCTGCGTGACATACACCCGCAGGAACGCCGGTGCGAGCAGCTCCGCCATCCCCGCGGCATCCTTGTCGGCGAGCACGGCGCAGAGCAGCGCCGGACGCTCCTGCACGCTCGGAGCCATCTCCTCCAGCGACGAGAGGAACGTGGCCACCGACTGGGGGTTGTGGCAGGCATCGATGAGGAGGGGCGGATCGGGGCGCACGAGCTGGAAGCGCCCTGGCGTGGGACAGGCAACGACACCCTCGTACAGGCGGTCCTGGTCGAGTGCCCGACCCAGGAAACCCTCCGCAAGCGCCACGGCACAGGCGATGTTGGCGGCCTGGTAGGTGGGCTTGAGGGCGGCAAGCCCCGCATAGGTGGTACGCGGCGTCGTCACCGTGAGCTCCACAGGAAAGCCCAAGCGACGCGGACGCCTCGTCACGCGGTAGCTCGCATGGGGAAGCTCGGCGTGCGGGCGAGGCGCACCGGGCCGCATCTCCCCCGTCGCATCCGCAGGGTCCTCGGGGCGAAGCAGCGTGGGCACCACCCCCTCGCAGGCGCACTGCCCCAGGAACACGTCCTCCACCGAGGCGGGTGTCGTCGTACCCACGCCCAGCACGCAGCCTCGTCCCCATTTGATGATGGCGGCCTTCTCACCCGCGATGGCCTCGAGGGTGTCGCCCAGGATGCGCGTATGGTCGAGCCCCACGCCCGTCACAGCCACGGACTCGATGGAGCCCACGGCGCTCGTGGCATCCCAGCGCCCGCCCATGCCACACTCGAGCACGGCCACGTCCACGCCTGCCTCCGCAAAGAGCACGCAAGCTGCCACCGTGAGCGTGTCGAACTCCGTCACGTCATAGGGCCGCTCCCCTGTCGCGCTGCGCCGCGCGTTCACGCGCAGCCCAGCCTCGTGAGCGGCTGCGATGCCGTGGGCGAAGGCACTCTCGCCCACGGGATGGCCGTCTATCTCGATGCGTTCCGTATAGCTCACGAGCTCGGGCGAGGTGTAGAGGGCGCACCGCAACCCCTCTCCTGCAAGGACGGCCGCCGTGTAGCGGGCCGTCGACGTCTTGCCGTTGGTGCCCGCAATCTGCACGGCACGGAAGCACCGGTCGGGGCCACCCAGCTCGACAAGCATGTCCACCACGGTCTCCAGCAGCGGTTGGATGCCAAACGTGAGCGCGGCATGCAGCGTCTCGAGCGCTGCCCCGTAGGTGAGCTCGGGGACCTCAAAGGGAAGCCGATATGTCATGCGCCCATCGTCCCTCCAGCCGCGCGCTCCGCCGCATCGATGACATGGCGTGCCAGGATGGCGGTCGTAAGCGAACCCACGCCACCCGGCACGGGCGTGATGGCCCCCACGATGGGCTCCACGGCATCGAAGTCCACGTCGCCCACAAGGCGCTGTCGTCGCTCGTCCCAGTGGATGCCCACGTCGACAACGGTCTGGCCGGGCCGGGCGCACGCAGCCACAAGCGTGGCGGGGCGCCCCGTGGCAACCACCACGACATCCGCACGATGGCACTCCGTGGCCAGGTCCCTCGTATGGCTATGGCAGAGCGTCACGGTGGCGTTTGCCGCCTGCAGGAGCAGCGCCACCGGCCTGCCAACGACCAGGGAGCGACCGACCACGCACGCACGCACGCCATCGAGCGGCACGTCGTAGAAGCGCAGCAACTCCATGACGGCATCGGCCGTGCAGGGAGCATGGCCCACCCCCGTGCCCGTGAGCACGGCGGCAAGCGATGCGTCCGTCGCCCCGTCCGCGTCCTTGCCAGGCGCGATGAGGCCCGTTGCGGCACGCTCGTCGAGCTGCGGCGGAAGGGGCCTCATGAGCAGGCAGCCATGAACGCCGGCATCCCCGTTGATGTGCGCGATCGTCTCCTTGAGGGCGGCCTGGGAGCAGTCCGCGGGCAGCACCTCGGCGTGCATCCCAATGCCCACCGCGTCGCAGCGCTTGGCAAGGGCACGCTCATAGCCGAGGTCGTCCTCACGCGCGCCCACTCGCACGATGGCCAGCGTGGGATCGATGCCCCCATCTCGCAGCGCCGCGGCACGACGGACAAGCGACTCGATGAGCCTCCTGGTGACGGGCGCCCCCTTGAGCAGACGGGCCATGCTAGGACTCACCCCTCACGTCAGCCGTGATGCCCTCGGCAAGGACGTCGGCGCGGCCCACCCACTTCGCCAGCAAGGCGTCACAGCGCCCATCGAGCTCACGGGCCGCCGCGCGGTCGGAGAGGGACCGTGTGTTCACGTATACGTTGAGGCTGGCCGCCCTGAGCGATGCGGAGCAGAGCACGGCAGCGCAGCCCACATCCGTAAGCAGCAGGCGCGAGCACTTATGGTGGAGCTCCTCGAGGATCCCGATGACCTCCGTCGTACAGTCCATCATCGTGAGCGGTGGCTCGCAGGCACCACGCGTGGCCGCCTCGAGCGCACCGGCGCGACGGGGGTTCCCCCTGGGGATGGACAGGGCCGACGTCACCCTCTGGAAGGCGCGGGCATCGTCATCGACAAGGTCGAGCAGCGCGCAACGAACCTCCTCCGCCTCTCCCAGCAGGCGGCGGACGTCATCCTCCACATCCGCATAGCGTGGCTTGCCCAGTGTGAAGTGGCCCGCCATGGAGGCGAGGGCTGCGCCGAGGGCGCCCACATAGGCAGCGGCGCCACCGCCACCGGGAGTGGGCTTCCGCGCCGCCAGCTCATCGGCAAAGTAGGTCATGCTCTCCCTCGGCAGCACGACCTCGCGAGTATCCTCTGTCAACGCCTCACAACCTCCCAGCATCCCAGTGACCTTGACCTTCTCCATCCCCCGCACATGGCCTGCCCATGGTGCGCCGAGGGGATCGACGCCACGAACATGCAGGCCGGATGTTGCGACATGGGGCTCCGTCACTCTCTAAGAGGCCCTTCTGGGCGAAGCGAGGTGACTCAGCGAGAACGACGGGGCCCAAGGAATTAGAACAACCCGACGATCCCGCCGTCCTCGGTAACGTCGATCCTCTCGGCGGCGGGGGCCTTGGGCAGGCCTGGCATCGTCATGATGCTGCCCGTGAGTGCCACCACGAAGCCGGCGCCCGCAGACGCCCGCACGGTGCGCACCGTGATGCGGAAGCCACGCGGCGCCCCGAGCCTGGCCTGGTCGTCCGAAAACGAGTATTGGGTCTTGGCCACGCAGATGGGCAGACCGCCAAAGCCATTGTCCTCGAGCTGCCTGATCTGCCGCTCCGCCATGGGCGTGTAGTCGACACCATCCGCGTGGTACACCTTGGTCGCAATGGCGGCGATCTTGTCCTTGAGGGGGGCATCGGCGTCATAGGCAAAGCGGAAGTCGTTCGGCTTGTCACACAGGCGAATGACCTCGCGCGCAAGCGCCTCGCCACCCGCACCGCCCTTGGCCCACACCTCGGAGAGTGCCACGCCGACGCCAACCCTCTCGCACTCCTCGCGCACGAGCGCGAGCTCCGCCGTGGTGTCCGTGGGGAAGGCGTTGATGGCCACCACCACGGGCAGGCCAAAGACGTCCCGCATGTTGCCCACGTGCTGGATGAGGTTGGGCATGCCCGCCCTGAGCGCCTCGAGGTCCTCCGTGGTGAGCTCAGCCTTGGGGACGCCTCCATTGTACTTGAGCGCACGCACGGTGGCCACGAGCACCACGGCATCCGGGTGCAGGCCGGCCATGCGGCTCTTGATGTCGCAGAACTTCTCCGCACCGAGATCCGCACCGAAGCCAGCCTCGGTGACCACGTAGTCCGCGAGCCTGAGCGCCGTCGTCGTGGCCTCCACGGAGTTGCAGCCGTGGGCGATGTTGGCGAAGGGGCCGCCGTGCACGAACGCGGGACTGCCCTCGAGCGTCTGCACGAGGTTGGGCTTGAGGGCATCCTTGAGCAGGGCGCACATGGCACCCTCGGCCTTGATGTCGTGCACGGTGACGGGCCTCTGGTCGTACGTGTAGGCAACCACCATGCGGCCAAGGCGGCACTTGAGATCCATGAGATCCGTCGCCAGACAGAACACGGCCATGACCTCGGAGGCCACCGTGATGTCGAAGCCGTCCTCGCGCGGCATGCCGTTGGCCACGCCGCCGAGGCCATCCACGATGTCGCGCAGCTGGCGGTCGTTCATGTCCACGCAGCGCCTCCACACGATGCGCCGCGGGTCGATGCCCAAGGCGTTACCCTGCTTGACGTGGTTGTCGAGCAGGGCCGCGCAGAGGTTGTTGGCCGCGCCGATGGCGTGGAAGTCCCCGGTGAAGTGCAGGTTGATGTCCTCCATGGGCACCACCTGGGCGTAGCCGCCACCGGCCGCGCCGCCCTTGATGCCAAAGACGGGACCGAGACTCGGTTCGCGCAGGGCCAGCATGGTTTGGTGGCCCAGGAGGTTCATGGCGTCCGCCAGACCCACCGACGTGGTGGTCTTGCCCTCGCCCGCAGGCGTGGGGTTGATGGCGGTCACGAGGATGAGCTTGCCGCGCATCGGCCTGTCCGCAAGCGTATGGATGTCGACCTTGGCCTTGTGGCTACCGTAGAGCTCGAGCTGCTCCGGCGTGAGCCCCACCTTGCTCGCCACCTCGGTGATGGGCAGCATCGTGGCTTCCTGGGCAATCTCGATGTCGGGCTTGACCATGACTGGGCTCTCCTCTTCGCTTCATGGCGCGGTTGGCCAACCGCGCCAAAGGTTACCGGGTTTCACGGGACGACTGACCTGGTCCCCATTGTGGCTCACTTGGCACGCGTCCGCTGGCATCATTCTGAAGGAACATCTCAGCGGCCACTCCGGAGCCGACCGGACCTCGCAGCTCCGTGGCAATGCCCGAACATTCCACTCACGACCTGGTCAAATGCGAGCAAGGATCGCATGCCTCCCACAAAGTGTGAGCGGGGCCTAGTGCTGGATGTGCGCAAGCAGCCAATCCGCCGTGGTGTTGACGACCTCGCTGTAGGCTGGCTCCTCAAAGCCGTGGCCGCCGCCATGGATCACGTGCAGCTCGCAGTGGGGGAAGACCCTGGCCGCACGCTCGGAGTACTCAAGGGGCACGTTGGGATCCGCGTCGCCGTGGAACAGGATGACGTCGCGCGGGAAGAAGCCGATGTGATCGAAGAAGTCGTAGTCCCAGCAGCTGCAGAGGAAGGCCTTGCTCACCGTGGCCGACATGATCTGGTAGCCGTCGGGCAGCTGGTCGCGGCTGGGAACCGCCGCATGCACGGCATCGTAGAGGTTGAAGGCAGGATACAGCAGGGCACAACCGTGCACCAGCTCGGCGTTGGCGCGCGCTGCCATGAGCGTGATCGTGGCCCCCAGGCTCGCGCCCATGAGGAACATGTTGTTCTCGTCCACAAAGGGCTCGCGCGAGAGCTCCCACGTGACGGACTCGAGGTCGTGCTGTTCGGTAAAGAGGGACATGCCCCCCGGCTGCTCGCTCGAGCGGCTGTATCGCCCGGAGCCACAGAAGTCAAACACGTAGGTGACCATGCCGCGCTCTGCGGCCGTGCGCGCATAGGGCTCCATGTCACCGTGGTTGGTCGACAGACCATGTGAGAAGACCGCGGTCGCGCGCGGACGGCCATCCTCGATGCCCTCGGGCAGGAAGAGCTTGCCGTAGATGTCTTTGTCCTCCCGCTTGCCCCACCATTCGCGCTCGGTATAGCCAGCCATTTCTACCTGCCCTAATTTATTGATATCTCATTTTCTTACTCTCTTCCATTGTACGTGAGAAGAGCCCTTACAAGCTGTAAAAGATCTGGAAATGACCAAAAGCGCACGGGAATCGTGGAAGACCGCGCCAAATCGATCAAGCGTCCAGCCCGCCCGCCGCATCCGATAGCAGATTACCCCATAACGCGGATGGCGTGGCATCCCTCGTGAACGGCATCAAGGATCTTGCACGGGCGGACAGCATCGCCCACGATGGACACGTCATCATGGGCATCCTCAAGCACATCCTCGAGCTGGTCGCCCGTCCGAAAGCCAGCAGCATTGAGCACAGTGTCACAGGCAATCGTATGGATCTCGCCATCCCTTTCGTAGAGGTGACGCCCGAAGGGCCAATCTCCCCGACCGTGGCGCCGACCATCACGTGAATGTCGCGATTCCCGGCCATCGTGCGCAGGTGCTGGCCGCTGTTGGGGCACCCCTCCGATGCAAGGAGGATATCTGGCAGCATCTCAAGAATGGTGACGCTCTCCGCCGTAGCTGCGATGTCGCACACCGCCTCGGTGCCCGCCAGCCCATCACCGGTGATGACAACGCCCTTGCCAACGCTGGCCCTGTGACCCTGTAAGTGAGATTGTCGACGGCGGGCGCCGCATCCTCAACGCCCTTGATGGGAGGCAGGGCGGGAGAGGCGCCTGCGGCAGGAATAACCTTGTCCCAGATGCCCCCGCACACGTTGTGCTCATCGGCCGAGCGATTGAGGCACAGCTTGACGCCCAGCTTGTTACCTTGCAGGACCTGATACCTGATGAGCTTGAGGATGTCGGTCTTGAAGACGGGACCACCCGCAGCCCAGAGGTTATCCCCCTGTCGGTCCTCCTTCTCCCAAAGTTCGACATAGTAGCCGCGCCTGCGTGCGGTGATGGCCGCCGCAACATCGGCGGGGCTACCACCGATCACGAGCACGTTAGCAGCTTCCTTGATAGCATGCTGCACGTCAAGCTTGTGACCCGGCTTGGGATAGATGGTCGCAATGGCCTGGAGACACTCCTCATAGCGACCCGTATCCACATGCAATGCAGCCACACCAGCCCCCTCGAGAACCCATGCCATCTCCTTTTCCTCGTCAATGGTATGGAAACGGTTCGCACTTGGTGGAAACCATGTTGGCGCCCGCTATGATGAGCCTGACCCCTCCCCTGGCATGCTCCTCAAAGTAGTCGATGCCCTCATCGCGGTAGGAGCCATCGGACTCCCCCGTCGTGCCCATGGGTGACATGAAGATACGGTTCTTGGGCTTCATGGTTCCCAAGCTGGTACGGTCAAACAAGCTGTTCATGTGTTCTCCCTCCCCATGTGGGCACACGCATGGCCCCGCATGATTCCGTTGGCACCATGATGGGGAGGATCATGCGACAGGCTGCAACGGAATGCCGAAATGCGGGAGAATGTCCGCAAGGGGCAAGGCGATGCAGACCACACTCCCAAGCCTGGGTGCGCGTGCTCACAGATTCTTGAATCTATGTGCGCCTCTCATCCACCACCTGGACAAACGTGAGACAAGCTCACGGTTTCACAAAATTCTGTGTACCTGACAGAGCACTCTGCATGCCACTCGTTCCCTCCTGTCGACGTGGGGCATCCGCTTCCTGGGGCGGCGGACGTGCCTGGGTATACTCCCTCCTGACTCACAGGGCCACGTGGCGGGAGGGCATCATGGGCGACATCGCAAATGTTCCCCTCTATTCGAGCGAAGAGGTGTACAGGCCCATCTTCGAGCAGGACAGCGCCCTGCTCGAAGTGCAGATTGGCTGTAGCTGGGGACGTTGCAAGTTCTGCGACTTCCCCAATGACGGCTATCGCGAGCTCCCCCTTGAGGAGATCGAGCTGAAGGCGCAGCAGCTCGCGCCCCATGCACAGGGAAAGGCCCGCATGTTCCTCCTGGGTGCCAACCCCATGCACTACACCGCCGTCAAGCTGCTGAAGATCATCCAGATCGTGCTCAGGTACATGCCCTGGATCGAAGGGTTCTCGATGTACTCCCGCTACACCGACGTGCTGGGCAAGACCGATCAAGAGCTCCAGCTCCTGCATGAGTGTGGCCTCAAGGAACTGCACATCGGCATGGAGACGGGCTACCAGCACCTGCTTGACTACATGGACAAGGGCGTCAGGATCCCCGCCGCAGAGCTTGCCTGCAAGCAGCTCAGAGAGCATGGCATCGACTACACCTTCACGATGATCTCGGGGTTGGGCGGGCAGAACATGTCGCCCGAGCACGCCTACCATTCGGCGGTCTTTCTCAACAGGACGCAACCCAAGCGCCTGTGGATCTCGCGCCTGCTCGTGTGGCCTCACACGCCCCTCGCCGCACTCGTGAGCCGGGGAGAGTTCCACGAGCTCACTCCCAAGCAGCGCCTGGAGGAGCTGCAGCGCCTCACCGACATGCTCGAGCTCGAGGACTGCGAGTTCGTGGACTCGACCGTGCTCGACAAGTACACGCTGCGGGCCTACCTGCCCACCCAGCTACCCTGGCTACGCGGCATGATCGCAAAGCTGCGGGAGACGGGCTAGCGCGAGGCGAGCTGCGTGCGGGATCCCTGCGTTCCGCGGCGCACGACCCTCCACGACGTTGCGGCTTGGCTAGGCCCCCACGACGCCGCGTTCCGTCACGACCTTCTGCACGGGAAGGTCGTGTGGCTCCGTGCACGGCAGGGTCTCGACGAGGGCGGCGCTTCGGCACAGGCCGATGGAGGGGCCCACGAAGTCCGCGAGGAACACGTCGTAGAAGCCGCCGCCATAGCCCAGGCGCTGGCCGACGCGATCGAAGGCGAGGCCAGGGACGAGGACGAGCGTCACGGCGTCCGGTGCCACCTCCCGTGCGGAATCCGCCACCGGCTCCAGCACCCCAAAGGGGCTACGCTCCAGCGCGGCAAGCCCATCGGGGCCATCCACGCGATACCAGCGCATGCTATGTGCCCCCATCACACGCGGCAGAGCGACCACCTTGCCCGCCCGCCACGACGCCTCGATGACGTCGCGCGTCTCCACCTCGGAGTCCATGGAGAGGTAGCACAGCACGACCCTGGCGTCATGGAACTCTGGAAGGGAGAGCACGTGTCGGGCGATGGCGTCATCGATTGCCGAGCGCTCGCGTGGCACCAGCGCATCCCGCTGTCGAAGCAGCCGCCCGCGCAGCTCCTCCTTTGCGCTTGCCATGGTCCCTCCTCTCCCCTGTCAACCGTACCGCATAGGACCCACGGCGGCCAATCATCCGCCCGACATGGTCCCATGGAGCGCAAGGGCCCATCCCACCGAGCGGGGGTGGGCCTCGGCCACGCGCGCGGCGGCTATGCCAGGTCGGCCACCTGGGCCTTGAGCTGGGCGATGGCCCGCTCGAGCTCGGTCTTCTGGCCACGCTTCCTCTGGATGACCTCGGACGCCGCCTTGGCGATGAAGCCCTCGTTGGAGAGGGTCCGCGTCACGCTGGCAAGCTCCCCCTGCGCCTTTTCGAGCTCCTTCTCCAGGCGCCTGGTCTCGGCAGCGAGGTCGACGAGGCCGCCCAGGGCCACAAAGACCTCCAGCGTGCCATCGGACACGGAGACGGAGCCCTGGGGCTTGTCCTGCGCAGCACCGAGCGCGAGCTGGTCCACGTGACCCACGGAGCAGATGAAGCCGCGCTGCGCCTCGAGGGCGGGGACGTCGTCCACGGAGCTGCGCACGGCAACGTCGAGCTCGGCCTTGGGAGACAGACGATAGCGTGCGCGCGTGGAGCGCACCGCAGAGATCACGCGCTTGGCGAGGTCAAAGTCGTACTCGGCCCTGTCGTTCTCAAACTGGTCAAAGTCGTCGGGCTCGGGCCAGGCCGCCAGCATGAGGAAGCGGGCCTCCCCCTCGCCGTCTGCCAACGCGCGACCAAGAACGCTTTCGGGCAGCGCGTCCCAGACCCTCTCGGTCACGAACGGCATCATGGGGTGCAGCAGGCGCAGGGACGTGTCCAGCACGAAGACGAGGTTGCGCTGCACCTGCAGGCGCTCCCTGGACGTGCCGTCCAGCAGGCGTCCCTTGCAGAGCTCTATGTACCAGTCGCAGACCTCGTTCCAGAAGAAGGACTGCAGGCCGCGGGCGTAGTCACCAAAGGTGTAGTCCTCGAGCTCGCAGGTTGACTCGGCCACGACCCTTGCAAGGCGCGAGAGCATCCAGGCGTCCTCGGGGGTCTCGGCCTTGGGCTCGCCGGGCGTGTAGCCGTCGAGGTTCATCCGCACGAAGCGACTCGCGTTCCAGATCTTGGTCACGAAGCCCTTGGCCTGCTCGGTGCGGGGGCTGTCGATGAGGGCATGGGTCCTCTTGTCCAGGTTGGCGTCGAACTTGACGTCCTGATTGTTGGTGATGAGGGTCAGCAGGTTGTGGCGCATGGCGTCCGCGCCGTACTTCTCCATGAGATCCATGGGATCCACGCCGTTGCCCTTGGACTTGCTCATGCGGCTGCCGTCCTTGGCGAGGATGGTCGCGTAGATGTAGACGTCATGGAAGGGGATCTCGTCGGTGAAGTAGAGCGAACTCATGATCATGCGCGCCACCCACAGCGCGATGATGTCGCGGGCGGTGACGAGGACCTTGGTGGGGTGATGGCCCCGCATCTGCTCGGGGTGGTCGGGCCAGCCCTGCGTGGCGAAGGTCCACAGCTGCGAGCTGAACCAGGTGTCCAGCACGTCCTCGTCCTGGTGCACGTGGTGACCGCCGCAGTTGGGGCAGGCGTCGACATCCTCCATGAGGGCGTCCTGCCAGCCGCAGTCGTCGCAGTAGAACACGGGGATGCGGTGGCCCCACCACAGCTGGCGACTGATACACCAGTCCTTGAGGTTGTCCATCCAGGTGAGGTAGGTGTCCGTCCAGCGCGTGGGGTGGAACGTGACCTCCCCCGAGCGCACGACCTCGGTGGCGCGGCCCTTGAGCCTGTCCACGGCAACGAACCACTGCTCGGAGAGCCAGGGCTCCAGCGCCGTGCCGCAGCGGTAGCAGTGCATGACGGAGTGGTCGAGCTCCTCGACCCTCTCCAGGAGGCCATGCTCGTCGAACCAGACGACGATGGCGTCACGCGCCTCGTCGCGATCCATGCCGCTGAACGCGCCATAGCCTTCGACTACGTGGGCGGTTGCATCGAAGACGTTGATCTGCGGCAGGTCATGCGCCTGGCCCATGGCATAGTCGTTGGGGTCGTGCGCGGGCGTGACCTTCACGAAACCGGTGCCAAAGCCCACGTCCACATGCCAGTCGGAGAAGATTGGAATCTCCCTGTTCACGATGGGAAGCATCACGGTCTTGCCCACGAGCTTGGCCTTCTCCGGATCCTCCGGCGAGACGGCGATGCCCGTGTCGCCGAGCATGGTCTCGGGTCGCGTGGTGGCCACCGTGATGTGATCGATGCCGTCAACGGGCTCGGTCAAGGGGTAGCGCAGGTACCAGAGGTGACCCTTCTCGCCCCGGTACTCGGCCTCGTCGTCGCTGATGGCCGTCTTGCAGCTGGGACACCAGTTGACGATGCGCCTGCCGCGGTAGATGAGGCCATCATGGTACCAGTCGCAGAACACCTTGCGCACGGCCCGGGCGTACTCGGGACTCATCGTGAACTTCTCGTCGTCGAAGTCGATGGAGCAGCCCATGCGCCTGATCTGGTTGACGATGGTGCCTCCGTATTCGCGGCGCCAGTCCCAACAGGCCTCGAGGAACCTCTCGCGCCCCATCTGAAGACGAGAGATACCCTCCTCCTTGAGCTTCTTGTCCACCTTGGTCTGCGTGGCGATGCCGGCGTGGTCGGTACCCAGGATCCAACGGGTGGAGCGGCCGCGCATGCGGCTGTAGCGCACGTAGGTGTCCTGGATGGTGTCATCCATGGCGTGGCCCATGTGGAGGATGCCGGTGACGTTGGGGGGCGGTATGGTGACAGTACAGTCGCCTGTGCCCTTGGAGCGCTGATAGCACCCGGCGTTCATCCATGCTTCGATGAGCTCGGGCTCGACGGCACCCGGGTCGTAGGTCTTTGGCATCTCTTCCACGATGGCCCCTTCATAGCTGTGAGCCGTACGGCCTTGGGTCGTACGGCTCATGTATCGACAGGTGGATTAACAGGATAGCACGTCCACCGCTGCTGGCCGCAGCACCCCTGCCAAGGACGCGAGCCAGACAGGTGCGATCCATGCACGGACGCTACTGCTCCTTGACGGCGATGACCTCGACCTCTGCAAGGGCGCCTTTGGGAATCTGCCTCACTGCCACACAGGAACGCGCGGGAAGGCTGACAAAGTAGCCGGCGTAGACCTCGTTGAACTTTGCGAAGTCATTCATGTCGGAGAGGAAGCAGGTGGCTTTCACCACATCTTGGAAGCCAAAGCCGGCCTCCCGCAGCACTGAGCCGATGTTCTTCATAATCTGCTCGGCCTGCGCCTCTATGGTGGTGCCGGCGAACGCTCCCGTCTCCGGGTCGATCGGCATCATCCCCGAGACGTAGAGGGTCTTGCCGACCTTGATCGCCTGCGAATAGGGTCCGATAGCCGCCGGGGCGCCGTCCGTTGCGATTCTCTTGGCCATGATGTGAGATCCTCCTCGTAGAAGTGACGTGACGGGCCCGCGCGCGGACCCCCTGGATGAAGCATGTCGATTGCTCCGGTCCCTCATCTCCCTTCTTGCAACCTGGGTCCCGGGCCCTGCCGTGGGCAGGCCCCAGCCCTGCTTACTGTACGGTCGACCTTCTCGTTGCAAGTGCGTGACGCACGTCGTGTACGATCATGAAGGCAATGAGGATGAACCCCAGGTAGCCGTTCAGGCCGTACAGGACATTGACCAGGTCCTTGTAAGGAAGGAACGATGACACCAGACAGCCGATCGCGCCTCCAATGACCGTGAGCAGCTTGTAGCGTGGCGTGCCCTCCTTGGAGATGGCACTGATGCCCGTCCACAGCAGCGGGACCGCAGTGGTGTAGATGCCGCAGAAGATGATGATGGCCAATGCCTGGGCGAGCAGGGGGTTGATCCTGTCCGCAAGCATCAGCGTGGGAATGTCCGCGGTCGCCGTGATGTCGATGTGCGCGACGAGCGCGATGCAGCAGATGGCAGCAGTCGCAAAGATGAAGAGGGTCGAAAGCAACACGCCCCTGTTGACCTCCTTCACGTTATTCTTGGCGCCTACCTCGGATAGGAAGGTGGAGAACCAGATGATGACGAACCCTCCATACGACGCGCCGGATGCGAAGGGGTTGTTGCCGCCCACCTGCTTCAGGTCGAAGACACCGCTGTCGACCTTCTGCAGGTTCGCGGCATAGTCCGGCATGCCCGTGACTACCGAGATGATAGCAACGACCAGCAAGCAGACGATGATGACGGGGCCTATCTTGCCCAAGGCATTCAGGATGCCATCGAGCCCGAAGACGGCAGTCGCGACGACGGCCACGGTGAGAATCACCGCACCCACCCCGTTGGGAAGGCCCCACTGCTGCATGGCGGTGGAGTTTGCGCCACCGCACATGACGATGAAGCACATGTAGCAGAAGATGGTGGCGAACCACTTGTAGAATGCACCGATGTATCTGCCGCAGTACAGCGTGAAGACGTCGGAACCGGTGGTCAGCCGATGCTTGCTGCCGTTTGTCGTGAAGGACAGGTTGGTGTACACGTAGATTGCGGCTGCCACCGCGATGACCACCATGAAGAGGGAACCATACGATGCCTCGTACTGCATGACCTCCTGCATCGTGGCAAACCCAGCGCCGATGTAGAAGGCTATGCAGGATCCACAGAACGCGATGATCCTTAGGAAGCTCGAGTCTTTCATGTCATTCCCATCACGAATCAGAATCGTTGAACATATGGCCAGGGGCTGACCACCCGTACCAGGATCACGCCCATGACGAGCATCCCCGGGCAACCAGGACTGTCAGAGCGGCCAGCCGCCATGGCCTCCCAGGAGCGTTTGGCCGCGATCTCAGACCGCGACGTCACTCGAACTGCGTCGGCCCGTCGACAGCCGTCGTCAGGGCCCTCAGGGCCTGCTCCACCAACGCGCGACGGACGGAATGCTCGTCCTGTGGCGTCAGCGTGGGGTTGCCCACGGGATAGGGAATCGCGACGGTCGGAACGATCCGGTTTGCCCCCACGGATTCGGAGATCGTGGTGATAGTGGCCATGTGGACGATAGGGATGCCGTAGCGCTCGATCTCTTTTACCATCGTTGCACCGCAACGAGTGCAGGTGCCTCAAGTGCTGGTAAGGAGCACGCCGTCCACACCGGCCTCCTTGAGCTCCCTGCCTATCTCCCGCCCGAACCTAAGGCCGTTGGCCACCGACGTACCGGTGCCGGTCGTCGTGTAGAAGTACTGATAGATGTCACCGATGACCCCCTGATCCTTCAGTTCGCTCAGGACGTTCAGTGGGATGACGCGGTTCGCGTCGTCGTTGGCATAGACTGGGTCGAAGCCTCCATGTATCGTGCAGTAGCCGCCCTTGAGCGTCTTCTGACCCGTGATGTCGTACTTGTTCCACTGTTGTGCCGACGCCGACTGGAGGTGGTCGGGGTTACCGTTCGGAACGATGCCACCGGAGGTGACCAGGGCGATGGTCGCATGGGACAGGTCGGCTATGGGCGCAGCGGGATCCACGCTGTCGAACGTAGGCATGGGGAGCTCGGTCTTGTAGGGCTCGTCGTGAAGTCGTGCCAACAGCATCTCCACGGCCCTGACGGACCCGCGCTTGTCCGAGAACACCGTATCACGAATTCCCTGCGCAAAGTAGCCGTCCTCATCGGGACGGATGGCCTCTCCCCTGCAGATCTTCCGCACGACCTGCGCCATCTTCGGCAGGGCCCTGCGCATGTCCGCGGCAGAGCCACCGGTCTTGACGATGATGGCATCCCCCCTGCCCAGGTCGACGCCGGGGTTCTCCTCGTGCATGCCCGTAACGACGGGAACCCCCAGCTCGCCCTTGGCTGCCTTGCACACGCCGATGCACGCCATGCCATAGCGACCGGCCAGAAACGCCGGCCCCGCCACCACGACGTCGGGCTTCTGCTCCCGCAGGACGTTCAGGATGAAGGCCAGGGCATCGTCGTTCTTCTCGTTGAAGTAGTTGTCGCCGCAGATGATGGTGCCAACCACATCCGCCTCGTCCTTGAGCAGCCCCTGGAAGCCTGCCGCGGGCCCGACGGCCTCCTCCCGGTACTCGGGGCCGAGATCGGCCTTCTCCTCGCCACCGAGCTGGCCAAAGAACTGGTTTACGTAATAGACTATCCGCTTATTGCTCATGGCACGTCCTCCTAAAGCAGCTCGACGGTGCAGTTGTGATACCCGATCTCGGAGGTGGAGCCGATAACGGCGTTCAGTTCGGCCTTGATGTTGCCCGCCTCGTCGATGCAGCCCTGCCAGCCACCCGCGAGGGTTTGAACCGCCTCCGCGTTGCCCAGCACCTTGTCAGCCACGCCCAGTTCCACGACCTTGCTGACGTTACCGGTGGATACGACCGCGACAGCCTCCCGTGCGGTGTCGGCCAAGGGCTGGCTCTTGCCGTCCCAACCGGAGCACTCGTCAGTGACGAGCGTCGTCTTGATGCCCCTCCTCTCGAGCCGTTGGCTGATCATGACCAGGTCGGAGTCAGGGTTGCCATAGCCCTCCTCAGAGACGATGACGCCATCCGCACCAAGCAGCTCGCAAAGCTTGGCCGTGTAGTCACAGGTCCTGAACTTTCCATCCAGCGTCGTCAACTCGGGCGAGACGATGTTGCCGACGTAGTTGATGGTCTTGCCATGCTGGGCATACAGATCCTCGATCAGTGAGTTGTTCTGATGCTGGTAGGTCGTGATCTTGTCACAGGCAGCCACACAGTTGCCCGAGACCACCGCGCCATCCAGCTCCTCGTTGGGATGCAGCCACGTCGGTATGAGTTGCTTCGCATCACAGCCGTACAGGTACACGTCGTGCAGCAGCCCCTGCGAGATGGTCATCTCGACATAGGCGACCTTGGGAAGGTCGGGATACCTGGCCGCCTCCTCGTCGAGGGAACCTAGCTCGAAGACCTTGGTCTCGTCGGGGGTGACGTTCCTTGCCGCCGCACCGACGTACTCCGCCGCCGTCAGGCCTGCGGTCCGCATGACGGTCTCGCGCTCGTGTGGCTCCAGGCCATCGACCGCGGAGACATCCACGACGATGTTGAGGGTCTTCGAAAACGGCGTCCACTTGGCGCCCTCGCCCCACATGTCAATGACGCCCTCCTGGAAGCCGACGATGTCACCGATGGTGACGATGGCGGCACCCTTGAGGACGTTCACCTTCCCGTTGCCGCACTGCACGTACTTCGACGTCGCTCCAGGGAAGCCGTTGCCATCACGATCCACCTGGTAGCGTGGCTCGATGACGTCCTTGACGGGTATGATGCGAACCCTCTCGCCTGGCCGGGCGAAGTCAACGGAGACGCTCGCCACCTTCGAGTCCCGCATGACCAACTGCCTCAGCTCGTCGACATTGACCGTCAGTATGCCATCCCTCACTTCCGTCCTGTCACCGGCACCCACGTCTTTGATGTGAATCAAACCCTCTTCTAGTCTCATAGGTCAGCATCTCCTTCTGTGACCTCGTGTCATCCGGTGCGCATGGCTCCCGGACACTGTAAGGCGAGGCGCGTGCCTCGCCATACCCGCAAGGCTATCGCCCAAGCCCCTCGCATACCTCACGTCCCCGAAGCGCCGTCCCGCACTCCTCACAGGCAGATCTGTAGAGCTCAAGGTCCATCCGTGCGTAGTCCTCGTCATTGCGCCCGACGTGCTGACGTTCCTGCGTCGCATGGTCATAGGAGATAATCGAGTCCTCTACGACACGTGCGTGCTCGGCAGAGGGCGTATCTTTGCGCTCGCTCAGGATGACTGTGCGATAGGGAGAGAACATCATGCCCAAGGACGCGAACAGCGGGTGGCTGACAAGCTCGTGTCCGACATAGACCAAATCCCTGACCTTGATGAGGACATCCCTGAAGCTACCGTCCACGAACTGCACGTTTGCCGCTCCCCGCAGATGGGGGTTGTTGGTTATGACCGTCATTTCCACCTCCTCCTCAGCGTCATGAGACTGGCATGGGCAAAAGCAGAGGCACCAACGAAATTAGATAATCAAATTGCGATTATGTCTTTCTATCTCATGTAAGAATCTAGGCCAAGAAGGCAACCGCACAATTGCGACAATTTCAAGATGATGTGAGACAGGCTCATAACAGGTCGCAATGCCACAGCATAAGGGCCCCATCTTGGGGCTTTGGCTTAGCTGGCGTTTCGGTCAAAGGTAAGGTTCTTACTTTGAACGGGTCCGACGTGATTCGACATGCGACAGGAGATGCAAAAATCAAGGCAGCTCGGGCACGATCTTGCTCGCATGTTCCACGAAGCGGCGCACGGCAGGCGTGCGCTCACTCTCCTCTGGGATGGCAACACCCAGATCAATTGACCGCGGTGGGTCAAAGGGCAACAGCTTGATGCGTGTGGCCAGCCCCTCGGTGATCAATCGGTTCGTGATCACGATGCCCAGGCCCTCCTCCACCATGCTGAAGGCCGAGTAATTGTAAAGCGTCGAGATCTGGTAGTCAGCCTTGATGTCGGTGCCCTCGATCAGGTGGAGCACGTCTACGTCCGATCCGTAGGCCGGAAAGATGAGACGCTCGTCGACCAGCTCCTCAAGACGCACGAAGGATCGTTCAGCAAGACGATGGTTGGGAGGAACGGCGACCACCATGGGGTCTTTCTTCAAAAAGACCCACCGATATGGAATGGTGGGAAAGTAACTGTAAAAGCCGATGTCCGCCTTCTGGTTGGACAGGTAGCTCGCAACCTCTTGCCACACCCCCTCGAACAGATCGATTCTGATCTGCGGGTAGTCCCTATGGAACGAGGCGATGACCTTGGGAAGCCATCTGCTTGCCATGCTGGCATAGGCGGCGATTCTCAACGTTCCCGTGGCAAGGCCCCTTACCTCGGAGATCGCTTGGGAGAGCTGCTCATCCTTGTTGCAGGCATCCCGCATGAGGGGAATGAGCCTCTCTGCGTTCGGCGTGGGTGCCACGCCCTTCCTCGTACGAACCAGAAGGGAGAAGCCCACCTCGCTCTCCAGCGCATCCATCATATGGCTGACGCCGGAGGGCGTGTATCCGTAATGCCTGGCAGCCTGGGAGAGGCTTCCAGAGCTGATTGCCTCCAGGAATATGCGTGCCCTCAACATGTCCATGATGTCTCACCCTCCCAAACGTGAGCGCAAGGAACAGGCCACCGAGCGGGGCGACCCACCCATTCCCGTAGTCCCACGCATCAACGCGGCATGCTCAGGTCGAACCCACACGCTGCTCAACAACGTGTGTCGCGGACGCACGTTCGGGTTCGATTGTAGCGCCATGATGAGGCCGCTCGTGGCCGGCAAGTCGATGGAAGTGATCGTGACGTGTCCGGCGAGGCCTGCGCCGCATGGCCGCCGCGGCTCTTGGCTGCCGTACAGCCGGACGATCTTCGTTGAAGGCGATGCCAAGGACGCAGGTCAGGCGCTGGCACCAGACCAGTGCGGATGCCTTCCGCCTTTCGCGGCGAGGTGATTGCAAGTGAATTAGATGCTTCTATGGCCTTGCAAGCAGAGGGAAGAGGCTGGGCATCGCTGCTTAGCCTGTCCGAGAAATCGTCCGGGCCCTCGAGACGACGGAAACGCGCACTTTTAGGCGACCATCCGAGTAGCGGTGGCTCCGCGGGGCTGTCCGCATGCTGACTTGCCGATACTAAAAGGGTGACATCTTCGAAGCGACCGAACTGGTTCTATTGGATGTGGATAAAACACCATATACAGCCATTCATCACTATGGCAAGAGATTGCACGACAACGATGGGGCATATCAAGAGGAGTGCTCCTGCGGAGTCGTCTGTCATCGTTCGGTCATCGTTTTACCCCTAAGCGTTCTGGAGGACCAGACAAGGCGTATGCAGCATTTGGTCGATGACCTGATTGGGGAAATGAATGTGGCCCAATCATCACAGATACCATCCATAACCTAATGAACGAAAAGGCACAAATGGCTATTTGGCGGCGTAGACTGCCTGCTGGCATCACTGTATTTGACGCAACTCATGTAAGGCAATAATATATAGACGTCTTACATTGGAGGTACTTATGGCGTCAGTGACAGTGCGTGTGGACGATGAGACAAAGGCAGAGGCAACAGCGATTGTGGAGGATTTCGGCTTTGACCTCTCGTCGGTCACGAGGGCTTTCTACCGGCAGATCGTTCGGGAGAACAGAATCCCCCTGAACCTCTCGTACGGCGAGCCCAACGAGGAGAGCCTGCAAAGCGCAAAGGATGCCGAGGAGATCCTGGCAAAGGGCGGGCATGGGTACCACAGCGCCCGCGAGATGCTCGACGCGGCACTGAAAGACTAGTGGTATGGGCAAGCTTGAGCCGGATTACACGCCGGCGTTCTCCCGCGACGTGAAAAGGCTCGCCAAGCGGCACGTGGACCTCGACCCGCTGGAGACCATCGTCGAGCTTGTGTGCCAGAACGACTCCGAGGCGCTTGACGAGCTCAAGCGCAGGCACAACATGCACACGCTCAAGGGCGGCTGGGCGGGCAGCCACGAGTGCCACGTAGCTAACGCAGACGACTGGCTGCTCATCTGGCGCTCGAGTGACAAGGTGGCAGCCTTCCAGAGAACCGGCACCCACGACGAGCTGTTCCGCTAGTCAGGCGGCTCCACCTTCGAGATGTCGATCTCGCCGGACATTTCTCCAAGTCATCCCATCGCCAGACATGCCCCACTACCTGACGCAGCTCAGGGTCGTTGCGCAGATACCACGCCGTTACGCGTTCCCATAGGTCGCCCTTGTCATGCGTGATACGTTCATGGGAAGCGAGATAGCTAAGCACGTCATCGAACGTGACGATACGAATCTGGTCAGTGGGCATGGATCCCCCAATTCAGTGTAGGAACAGCCATGCCATTATCTTCCCATGAGAGACGGATGGCAAAGCCCTTGAATGCGCTTCACGACGAGTCGTTCGCACTTTTGCCCGGAGGTCATGCGAGTCGTATGCATTCCTGTGTCGTGAGGGAATGACGGGCACTTGCAGCTCACCTCATATACCTGCGGTTCCTCTCGCCATGGTGTCTCGTGATGGAGAATGTCTCCGACAAACAGCCGTCAGAATTGCATACGACTCGGAACGACACGCGAGCGGATTGCATACGACTCCGAAAGACAGGCTGCGAAAGGCGGGTGCGGGTCGTACGGGAGGCGCAACCGCGCGTACCCTCCCTACTCCCCTCTTTGATACACCCTGCTCCCGCTCACGTAGGTCTCCTCTACCGTGAGGTCGCGGTCGAGCACCACGAAGTCCGCGTCCAGGCCGGGACGCAGGGAGCCGCACACGTCGGCAAGGCCGCTCGACCGTGCGGGAACCTCGCTCGCCATGCGCAGGGCCTGCTCCGCCGTCGCGACGTTCCAGTCCACCACGTTGCGCACGGCCTGGTCGAGCGTGAGGGTGGAGCCCGCCAGGTTGCCACCGTCCCTGAGGTGCGCCACGCCATCCCGCACCACGATGGGAAACTCGCCCAGGTAGTAGTCGCCGTCGGGCATGCCGCCGCAGCGCAGGCAGTCCGTCACCAGCACCGTGTGGTCGGTGCCATTGGCCCGCACGAGCGCTTCCGCGGCCGTCGGGCTCACGTGCAGGCCGTCACAGATGACCTCGGCATAGGTGCCACGGGAGGTCATGGCCGCGCCCACCATGCCCGGCTCGCGGTGATGGAGCGGGCTCATGCCGTTGTAGGTGTGCACGAAGACGTCCGCGCCCGCGTCCACGGCCGCCATGGCCTGCTCGTAGCTGGCGTCGCTGTGTGCCAGTGCCACGTGCACGCCCTGTGCGGTGAGAGCCTCGGTAAACGCCATGGACCCTGCGCGCTCGGGTGCGATGGCGATCTTCCTCACGAGCCCCCGGGCACGCCTTTGCCAGCCGTCGAACACTTCCACCGAGGGATCCTGAAAGTACCTGGGGTTCTGTGCGCCCTTGTGCCGCTCCGTGAAGAAGGGCCCCTCCAGGAAGATGCCCCGCACGTGGGCACCACCCACATCATCGGCTGCGGCCACCGAGGCACAGGCATCGCCCATCTGCCCCACGCTTGCCGTGAGGACCGTGGGAAGCCAGGACGTCACGCCGTGCGCAGTGAGACCGCGCGCGACCCTGCCCACGCCCTCGGGGTCAGCGTCCAGCACGTCATAGCCCAGAAAGCCGTGGATGTGGGTGTCCACCAGACCGGGCGCGACCCACCTGCCCGTGTGGTCAACGACCCTGCAGTCCGGTCGCTGCCGCGTGAAGCGACCACACCTGCCATTCTCCACCGTGAGATAGCCCGCCCCACTCACCCTGCCCGGCAGGAAGAACCGATCCGCCTTGACCGCATATGCCTCCATGGATGCCTCCTCATGGCTTCGTCCACGGGCTCGTGCCCGCACCGGAGCGCTCGCCTCTAGACCCTGCTGTGCACCACGTGATACTTGAACTTGTCCGCCCGTGCGACGCTCTGTGTGTACTCGATGACATCCCCGGCGACGTTGCGGGTGACGCGCGCGATCTCCAGCATGGGGGCGCCGGCGGGGATGCCCAGCTGCTCCGCGTCGGAGGGACGGGTGCATCCCGCGCGAATCTCCTCCTCCGCCGTCGCAATCTGCTGGTGGTACTCGTGCTCCAGGATGTCGTATAGGGGACGCTCCGAGGCGATCTTCTGGCTGAGGCCGGGGAACGGCCGCATGGGCAGGTAGGTGTGACCCGCCAGCATGGGCACGCCATCGGCCAGGCGCAGACGGTACAGGTCGTAGACGTGCGTACCCAGGTGCAGGCCAAGCGCGGAGCTCACGGCCTTGTTGGCCTCCTTTTCGGCGAAGCCCAGGATGCGCGTGGACGGCACCCTTCCCAGCGCGCGCATCTCATCGGTGAAGCTGTAGCACAGGGAGAGGTCCGCTGCGGAGTGCCTTGCGTCGGCCACGAAGGTTCCCTTGCCATGCCGGCGGTGGATGAGCCCCCGACTCTCCAGTCTCTCGAGGGCGAGCCGTACGGTCGTACGTGAGAGGCCATACCGCTCGGAGAGCTGCCGCTCCGAGGGCAGGAGGTCACCGGGCGACATGTCACTTTGGATCCCGTCCCGCAGGACATCGAATAGCTGGCTGTACAGGGGCTGCTTCCCTGATAGCTTGGTCATGGCCCACCCCTTGGATAGTCTCTGACTTTACTGGTTACTACCACATACCAACTGTAGCCCTTCTTCGGGCCGACTGGGAACGGCACGGGAAACGCTCACGCCCGGTGTACCGCTCGCCGAACGCAGGGGAACGGTCAGGGTGTATGTGCAGCTAAGACTATATCGAATCGGACGAAAAGCGAAGATGTGACATAGGGACGATAGGCTCCCCTCACCTCCTACCCTTCGTTCCACATACCAGGCGCACAGATGTTCCACACCAACTGGTATCAAGATAATATGCATGTTTTCGGTATCGCAATGGAGTACCGTCATCAGGGAGCATAGATGCGAGAGCACCGGGAGGACGCCATGAGGATCATCCGCACCACCGACTACGACGACATGAGCCGCAAGGCCGCCAACGTCATCTCCGCCCAGGTGATCCTCAAGCCCACGAGCGTGCTGGGCCTGGCCACCGGCACCACACCCCTGGGGGCCTATAGGCAGCTGGCCCGGTGGTGCGAGCGCGGCGACGTGGACTTCTCACAGGTATCCACCTACAACCTGGACGAGTATCGCGGCCTCTCCCATGAGGATGTCCAGAGCTATCACCATTTCATGCGCGTCAACTTCTTCGACCACGTCAACATCGACCTGGCCAACACCCACGTGCCCGATGGCTCCAACCCCAACGTCAGGGCCGCCTGTGAGGCGTACGACCACATGGTGGCCGCAGCAGGCTACCCCGACCTCCAGCTTTTGGGCATCGGCCGCAATGGGCACATCGGCTTCAACGAGCCCGACTCCGTCTTTTCCAAGGGCACCCACCTGGTGAACCTCACCGAGAGCACCATCAAGGCCAACAGCCGCCTGTTCGACAGTCCCGACAACGTGCCGCGCCAAGCCTACACCATGGGCGTGCAGGCCATCATGTACGCCCGCGGCGTGCTGGTGATTGCCAGCGGGAGGGACAAGGCCAAGGCCGTGCGCGGCATGTGCCTGGGCCCTGTTGACCCGCAGTGCCCCGCCTCCATACTGCAGCTGCACACCAACTGCGTGGTCATCGCCGACGAGGCGGCGCTCTCGCTGTGCCCCCAGTAGCGCCCTACCGAGCGTGCAATCCACGTACAGATTGCACGCACCATGCTTGCCAACTGGGCAGACGTAGCCCAAGCTCACAAACGGACGAAGGATTGTGGGCTCGCGTCACATGCCTTCGACGTATGCCTCCCCTACAATGAGGATATGCACCGTATGCGAGTGGAGGCACATGGATACCGAGGAGACCGCGCTCGACCGGCTGCGGCTGGTAATGGGCAGCGAGGCGCTTGCGCGTGTGCAGGCCGCGCGCGTGATGGTCATCGGCTTGGGTGGCGTGGGATCAAACTGTGCCGAGGCGCTGGCACGTGGTGGCGTGGGGTCGCTCGTCCTCCTCGACCGCGACGTGGTGGCACCAAGCAACGTCAACCGCCAGGCAGTGGCCTACCAGAGCACCATCGGCCAGGAGAAGGCCGAGGTCATGGCCCGCATCGTGGCAGACGTCAATCCCACATGCGACGTCATCGCCCAGCGGGTCTTCCTCTCGAGGGAGGGGCTCCCCACCACGCTTGCCACACTCCCCCGTCCAGACTACGTGGTGGACGCCATCGACACCGTCAGCCAGAAGCTCGTGCTTGCCCAGTGGTGCCAGGATCGGGACATCCCCCTCATCAGCTCCATGGGTGGGGGCAACAAGCTCGACCCCACGCGACTGCGCTTCGCACGCATCGAGCGCACCTCGGGAGACCCCCTGGCGCGTACCGTCCGCAAGGAGTGCCGCAGGCGCGGCGTCAGGGGACTCGAGGTGCTCTACTCCGACGAACGACCCCGTGAGCCTGAGGGGAAGGTACAGGCCATCGACGAGGCAGGCCTCGTGCGCGAGGGTGCCTCCATCCTCGGTACCATGAGCTACATGCCACCCATCATGGGCCAGATGATCGCGGGACGCGTCATCTGCCGCCTTGCCGATCTCACCTGGGAGAACGCCTAGCCATGAGACTCGTTGACGCCCACGTGCACCTGGACTTCATGTCCAATGCCGCAGAGGTGGCCGCAGATGCCGCCCGAGACGGGCTCGGCCTCTATGCCGCCACGGTGACGCCCGCGGGCTATGACGCGGCCCATCCGGAGCTGGACGACGTCCCCAACGTGTGCCTTGCCCTCGGTCTCCATCCCTGGTGGGTCGCGGACGGGCGCTGCAAAGAGCGGGATGTCCGCCACTTCGAGGAGCTCGCTGGCCACACGCGCTGGTTGGGCGAGGTGGGCCTCGACTTCTCCGACACCCACACGGCACCCGACTCCCACGGACGCCAGGCAGCGGCCTTCGCGCGCGTCTGTGCAGCCGCTGCCCGGACGTCCTCCTCGGTGCTCTCCATCCATTCCGTGCGCGCGGCGGACACATGCCTCGACATCCTTGCCGACACGGGCTGCCTCGAGCGCTGCCACTGCGTGTTCCACTGGTTCAGCGATAGCTCGGACGAGCTGCATCGCGCCGTGACCTCAGGATGCTGGTTCTCCGTCAACGAGATGATGCTCGCCACCCGGCGTGGCCGCGAGTACGCCCGCCAGGTGCCGTTGGGGCGTCTGCTCACCGAGACGGACCTCCCTCCCCATGGGAGAGCACCCTTCTCCGCGCGGAAGATAGAGGCCTCGCTCGAGCGCAGCATCGCCACCATGGCACAGCTGCGCCACCTCGACCTCGATGACCTCCGGGACAAGGTGGCACGGAATGCGGAACGGCTCGTGCGGCAAGGCTCGTGGAGCTAGCTGGCACGCCCCTCGACGACGCCCCTCTCGCTGCGCTCCAACAGCGGTGAAGCACCGCCGCCCACGCTCTCGGGCGTGACCGTGACCCTATAGATGTCCAGGTCGCTCGGTAGGTCGAACATCGTTTGCTCCAGGGTGGACTCGCAGATGGCCCTGAGGCCGCGCGCGCCGGTACCGCGCGCGATGGCCTGGCGCGCCATCTCGCGCAGCGCCTCGTCGGTGAACTCAAGCTCCACGCCCTCGATCTGGAACATGCGCCTGTACTGCTTGACGATGGCGTTCTTGGGCGTGGTGAGAATCTCCACGAGATCGTCCTCAGTGAGCTCCCTGGTGGAGGTGATCACGGGAATGCGGCCGACGAACTCGGGAATCATGCCAAAGCTGTGCAGGTCCTGCGGCATGACCTGGCTCATGAGCTCGTCTTGGTTGTCCTCCACCTTGCGGGCAAGCGCGCCACTGAAGCCGATGCCCTTCCTGCCGATGCGATCGGCGACGATCTTGTCCAGGCCCACGAAGGCACCACCGCAGATGAACAGGATGTTCTTGGTGTTGATGTGAATGAGCTCCTGCTGGGGATGCTTGCGGCCGCCCTGGGGTGGGATGCTGGCGTCGGTACCCTCGAGGATCTTGAGCAGCGCCTGCTGCACGCCCTCGCCCGAGACGTCGCGCGTGATGGAGAGGTTCTCCGCCTTGCGAGCGATCTTGTCGATCTCGTCGATGTAGACGATGCCCACCTGGGCGCGCGCGATGTCGCCATCTGCGGCCGTGATGAGCTTGAGCAGGATGTTCTCCACGTCCTCACCCACGTAGCCGGCCTCGGTGAGGGTGGTGGCATCCGCAATGCAGAACGGCACCTCCAGAAAGCGCGCGAGCGTCTGCGCGAGCAGCGTCTTGCCCGTGCCCGTGGGCCCCAGAAGCAGGATGTTGCTCTTGGCAAGCTCCACGCGCTCGGTCGCGCCCTTGGCCTCCTCCTCAAGCGTCTCATCGTCACCCGTGAGGACGCGCCGGTAGTGGTTGTACACGGCCACGCTCATGGCGCGCTTGGCATCCTCCTGGCCCATCACGTACTGGGACAGTTCGTCATAGATCTCGTGCGGGGTGGGCAGGCTCCCGATGGGAGGGCGCCTCTCGACCTCGAAGCCCTCGACAGACAGATCACCATCCTCTGCCAGCATCTGCGAGCATTCGGACACGCACTCGTCGCAGATGAAGACCCCGTTGGGACTCTGAATGAGCCTGCGCACCTGACTGCGCGGCTTCCCGCAGAAGGAGCAGTGTATCTCTGGCGGCATGCCCCTGTTGTCATCCTGTGCCATCAGCATCCTCTCGATAGCAGCGGCTGTGTCTCGATCCTACCACTGGTATCCCACCGCAGGCCGCCCGAGGCTGCCACGCGGCCCCGGGCGGCAGACCCGCATGCGAGGGAAGCCTATTCGCCCTGCTCCATGCGCGAGGTGATCACGCGATCGACCAGGCCGTAGTCGGCGGCAGCCTGGGCACGCAGATAGTTGTCGCGTTCGGTGTCGGCGTGAACCTTCTCCACCGTCTGGCCCGTGTACTGCGCGAGCAGCTCGTCCATGTGGGTGCGGAGCCACTTGGTCTCCTTGGCGGCAATCTCTATCTCGGTCTGTTGACCCTGGGCGCCACTGGAGGGCTGGTGGATGAGGACCATGGCGTTGGGCAGCGCCAGGCGCTTGCCCCTGGTGCCCGCAGCCAACAGCACGGAGGCCATGGAGGCGGCCATGCCCACGCAGATGGTGGAGACGTCGGGCTTGATGAAGTTCATGGTGTCCAGAATGCCGAGGCCGGCGTATACCTCCCCACCAGGAGAGTCGATGTAGAGCGAGATGTCCTTGTCGGGGTCCTGGCTCTCGAGGTGCAGGAGCTGGGCGATCACGAGGTTCGCCGTGTCGCGGGTAATCTCCTCGCCCAGAAAGACGATGCGGTCGTTGAGCAGACGCGAGTAGATGTCGTAGCTGCGCTCGCCGCGTGGGGTCTGCTCGATGACATACGGGATGAGGGGCGTTGCTGTGGGACTGACCATGTGTTCTCCTTCTTTGGTAAGAGACGCTCCGGGGTACTGTACCCCCGGGGCGTCCGATTGATTCATGCGGCGACGGGGACGGGTTACTCCGCGTCCTGCCTCTCCTCGGCCTCGGCACGGCGCTCGGCGATCTCATCGACCACGGTGACGGTGGCGTTCTCGACGAGCCACCTGACGGCCTTCGTGCGGCGGATGGACTCGCGGATGGCGGGCATCTGGCCACCCTCGGTGAACTCCTTCATGGACTTGCTCACGTCCTTCACACCGGCATTCTCGAACTCGCCCTTGATGTCGTCCTCGGTGGCCTCGATGTCGAGATGGCGTGCAAGGGCATCCAGGGCGAGGGACTGACGGGCACGCTCGTCAGCCTGCTTGCGAAGGTCGTCGATGAACTCGTCGCTCTTGATCTGGCGCGCGGCGAGGTACATGTCGAGCGACATGCCCTGGCGCTGCAGCCGGGAGAGCACCTCGTTGGCAAGCTCGTTGAAGACCTGGTTGCCGTAGGCCTCGGGGACCTCCTCGAGCTGCAGGTGCTCACCGATGGCCTCGACGACACGGTCCTCCTTGAGGTGGGGCAGGGTGTTGACCTTGTCCTCGCCAATCTCCTCCTTGACGGCATCCTTGAAGGCGTCCACGGTGTCGAAGCCGAAGTTCTTCTTGGCGAAGTCATCCGTGAGCTCGGGCTCGACGGCCTTCTTCAGGCCCTTGAGGGTGACGGCGACGGCGATCCTGTGCTCGTGGTCGCCATGGCTGCGCGTCCACTCGATGTCCTTGGTCTCGCCTGGCCTCATGCCCACGATGCCCTCGACGTACTCCTTGGGGAGATAGTTGGTGTCGAGGGTAAGCTGACGATCGGTGCCCGCAAGGCTGTCCGCGCCCTCCTTGTCCACGGCGTCGACCACGACGGTGTCACCCTCGGCGCAGGCGCGGTCGGTGTCATCGTCCTCATAGGTCACGTGGTAGCTCAGGAGCTGCTCCACCTGCTGCTCCACCTCGGCATCGGTGGGCTCGTCAGGCGGCATGTTGATGGCGGGAGCGTCATAGGAGTCAAGCTCGCAGGTAGGCGGCACAGAGATCGTGGCAGTGACGCTGAAGTCCTCATGCTCCACGACGGCCACGGAATCCTCACCGTAGTCGGGACGACCGATGGGGACGATGTCAAGCTCGTTGAACATCTCGGGTTGGACGTCGTTCATGAGGTCCTCGGTAGCCTGCGCCAGCACGGCCGCACGGCCGACAATGCCATCGATGACGGGGCGCGGGGCGCGGCCACGGCGGAAGCCCTGGAAGGCATACTTGCGGGCGATGTCCCGGTACGCCTTGGCGACGGCCTTGTCCACCTCGGCGGCGGGGACGGTGAGCTTGGCGACCACCTGGTCGTTCTCAGGCCTCTCGGCAGTGACGGTGATGTTCAACGTTCCTCCAGTTAGTTTCTCGTGCGGGACGATGGGGCCGTCCCGCGAAGTTCCTCGTAGGTGCCGGTGGTGCGGGCGAAAGGACTCGAACCTTCACGGAGTCTCCCCCACTGGAACCTAAATCCAGCGCGTCTACCAGTTCCGCCACGCCCGCATCGTGACGCATAGCTTTCACATGATAGCAAAATCGAAATGACGCGCTTATAGCATGCGTGCATTTCACATCACGAGCCGAGGCGCCGGGCCTAGGGTGTCGGGCGCCCCTCCATGAAATCGATGACAACCTTGGAGGCCGAAGGGTGCCTGAGACACTCTTCGAGAGCTGTGACATCTTGAGCGTCGACAATCCTCAGGGGAAACGCCCTTGAGAGCTCACCAAAGCACCGTTCCATCTGCTGAACCGCCTCAGAGAAATCGCTGCGAAGAAACGACCTGACGCCATAGATCCTATATTCATGCTCAAAGAGTGGACGTAGCCGCAAGGGTGTTTCATAGGTCTCTGGATATACCCCAAGAAACAGGAGCGTTGCTCCTGGGCGAGCGCATCTCAGACTTGCCTGAAGAGTCTTTGCCTGAGAAAAACCGACGCACTCAAAGAGCAAGTCATATTGCCCCACAGCCACCGAGGCAAGATCCTCGTACGACCCCATCGCCCGAGCCTGCAGGAGGTCAAGATAGGGCCACTCGCCACTACGTGTAAGAACGTCCGGCACCAAGCCCTGCCTATTCAGCTCGAATACCAACAAACGAGCGATGTTTCCATCACCCATCACAAGCGGTTGCAGGTCTTCCTCAGAGTCACAGGCAAGCTCATAGGACATGTGCCTGGCCACCAGCGAGAGGCAAGTAAGCATGTACTCGGATGTTGATTGCCTTCGCGGGCAAAGGATGTCAGAACTGAATCCAAGCGCCGTTATGAAGTGTGAATATCTCTCCGCAAGCTCCTGCGTCTTTGACCAAGTGATATTCCTGCCCGTGTAGGCATCTATGTCACCCAAGACCAACTGAACCCGATACCCCGCCTCCTGAAGCATCTTGGCTTTGGCTATCTGCGAGACGGTTCCCATGTGAGGGCATCCGGACATGCCGACTCCCGTCGAGAAGAGAGTCTGGCCATCTGGGTCCAAAACAGCTTCCACATTGTAAGAGCAGCACCAAAGAGCTTGCTCATCAGCTCGATTCGCCAAGGCTGGCATCATCGGTACGGATGAAAACCCAACGGGATCATAGCCATACTCTCGAATGATGCTCGCATAGTATTTTGAGTCAAAGCTCAGCACATCTCCCATGGCGTACTATCCCTCCCCTCGACGCCCACAGCCAGCACAAGGGCAAGTAGGCTCGATGCACAGATACCCCCAAAGGCCGCATACCAAAAGGCCTCAGGCGCGACGATGAGCCTGTTGAAGACCAGGGTCCCCAGTGGCATGAGAAGCGTGGCTATCACGAAAACGCAGCTGAACGTCCTTCCCAAGTACGCTTCATCGACACTGGCCTGCAGGACGCTGAAGAACTGGATGTTGTAGAAGGTGAGCAGGACAGCAAACACAAGTATGCAGGCAAGCACGGCAGCAAATGCCTGCCACAGGTGAAGGAACGCGGGCAACAGGGCAAGGCTGAGGCCGCATCCGAATAGCGCAGCGAAGAGCGTGACCCTGGGGCCACCAAGCCGGTCGCCAAGAAGGCGGGTGAGGATGGCGCCAAGCACTCCACCCACCGATGACGATGTCAAGGGCTCGGCGTAAGCTGCGTCGCCTGCACCAAAGCTCATCTGCACGAATGGGGTCATGAGGTTGTATCCCGCGAGGAAGAAGTTGACCAGCGAGCTCATGAGCAGGAGATAGCGAACTGCCGAGGACCCACCAATGAACCTCAGACCCTCAACGAAGTCGCTGACGAACTGGCGAGGTGACGTGCGGCCCGCAGCTGGTACCTCAGCATGGGGTGCTGTCCTGAGCATGGAGTTCAGCAGTTCAGATGCGCCAAACGACATCGCATTGACGAGCAGGGCACCTTGCTCATGGCACAGGGTCAGTAACGCGGCGCTCAGCATGGGTGCCACCACACTCAGTACTTGTGTGCGGCAAGCTCAAGATGAGAGTTAGCGTTCGATATCTGTGACTTCCGAACGAGAAGGGGAAGTACCGAGTGATACGCGGGCAGGTAAAACCCACTGGCAGCACTGAGGAGCACATTTGCTGAGATGAGCGCGTAGACAAAGACAGGTGTGACAAAAAAATGCAGCGGCCACCAGGCAAACGAAGGCCGAGAGCATATCTGCGACCACCAAGATGCGCTTGCGATCGAAGCGATCGGCAACAACTCCACCCACGGGATCAATGACGAGCGAGCAGACAGACTGACCAATCTGATAGATCCCCAGAAGGAACTGGCCAACGGCACCCTGGCTGGCGAACCAGAGGCTGTTCGCATAGTCGAAGAATATGTCGCCAAAGCCACCGAGACCCTCCCGCAGATGAGAAAGGCCTGGTTGGCCATCTCGCGTCTAGGGCGAGCATCACCCCCTGAACGCTTCGTCATACAACCACAACCAAATCACTGCTGCTCAACAAGGGCGGAGGATTGACCCGTAAAATCAAGGGTAATATAAGGTGTCGATGGACGATTTAACTCTGAGAGAAATAGTTTTAAAAAGCATCATTGCTTTTTCAACAGACAATCAATTCCTGCGACAAAAAAGGCACATAGCTTCTCAATATAAAAACGTGCCTCCCTGCGGTTCATGTCGTGGCGGAGAGGTTCAAACATAGACGCATAAAAGGAATTGGTCAGCATATGCAGCACTTTCATCATCAATTCTTCTTCGTTCCCTGCACCCCCTGCTGATTCTGTCCATTTGGAGATGTAGGAAATGTTCTTGTCAGTCAAATCCTCAATCAGCGCCGTGTGGCATTTGCCATCTAAGGACGTTTGAATCAACAGGAACTCATCTTTATGGTCATAAATATAGTCAATCATGTCAACATAGATTGCAGTATCATCAAAAGAGATGGCGTCTGTTCCATCCACCCCTATGTCCTTCGACCAAAACTGATCCGCATAATTCTGATATAGCTCGATAAGCCCGTCTGAAACGGGCGAAACAATTGCGTCGAAAAGTCCCTCTTTATTGGGAAAGCGCGTATAGATAGCGCGGGCACTGGTTTCTGCTTTTTTGGCAATCTCCCGTATGGAGGCAGCCTGAAACCCCTTATCTAAAAATTCGCTTCTGGCACACGCTAATAAGCGTTCTGATACACCGGCAATTCGTTTCATGTGAATCCTCTCTTTCCGAAAGATTGAAACTCTGTTTTCATCTCATGGGACAGAATGTAGCATGTCAAGAAAGAAACAGCTTGACATGGATCAGTATAAGCTGTATTTTTACATCTGAAACGATGTTTCAAATGTCTCAGGAAAGAAGAATTTTGGCTCTGTAGTTAGCTTTATCTAACTATTATACAAAGTCGAGGGGTTGACGGTATGAAAGAAAAAGGAGTGCTGGGGCGTCTGTTCCGACATATGGGCATGTTTAGGATCACAATGGCCATCTCCATTGTATTATCTGCTGTCTCGTCGGTCATCAACCTATATGCCTTTGTGTGCGTGTATAACGTGGCAAAGGAGATCGTTCAGTCTCTTGGTAATATCCATTCGCTGGATCAGACCTATATGGTCGATATGGGCTGGCGCGCTGTATCCTTGATCATTATGTCATTTGGAATATACGGGATGGCATTGCTGTTTTCCCACATCACCGCTTTCAATACGGTCGCAAAACTGCGGATTCAGATTGTCCGACACATTGGGAATCTGCCTTTGGGGTATCACACGACAAATCCCAGCGGGAAACAACGAAAAATCATTGAAAAGAACTCGGACAATCTGGAAACGCTGATCGCACACCAGATTCCAGACTTTGCAGGAGCTGTTGCGTTGCCGATTGCTTTTCTTGTATTCATGTTTATGTATGACTGGCGTCTGTCTTTAATCTGCCTGATCCCGATCCTGGTCGGCTTTGTTATTCTTTATCATATGCTGAAGGATGAGAGCGAAGGCTTTGCTAAGCAATATCAAAAGTCTGCCGAGGACATCAGCAATTCCGTCACGGAATATGTCAGGGGCATTGCTGTTGTAAAGGTGTTTGGGCAAACCGCCAATTCTTTCCAACGCTATAAGGCTGCGGTAAAAGAGTACGGTGATTATTTGCTGAAATACGCGCTCTCCATGCAAAATGCAGACAGTGCCTACCATGCCGCAATTAACGGCATCTTCTTTTTCCTGATTCCCGGCGGTATAATCCTGTTCAACACAGGCAGCAATCCTGAAAAAATGGTGTTGAGTTTTCTGTTCTTTTCGGTTCTTATTCCTACCGTCGTGACATTCTTAGCGCGTATTATGAACAGCTCATCCAATCTGATGCTCTCCAAGGCGTCGTTGGACGCAATCGATCAGATGTTGAAGGAAAAGCCACTTCCAGAAACGAAAAGACCGCAATCTCCGATGGGCTATGACATATCCCTTGACCATGTTTCATTTTCTTATGGGGAGACTGCCGGAAAAGCTCTGGACGATGTTTCTTTAGATGTGCCGGAGGGGACGATCACCGCACTGGTCGGGGAATCTGGTGGTGGGAAAAGCACTATTGCGAATCTGATTGCGAGATTTTGGGACGTCGATGAGGGAGCTATCCGGGTCGGCGGAGTGGATGTACGGGAAATGGACTACAAGCATTGGATGGAGCAGGTCAGTATTGTATTTCAGGACACGAATTTATTTAAGATGTCTATCAAAGAAAATGTCGCTGTTTTCAATCCGGACGCTTCACGCGAGGATGTTTTCCAAGCACTCCATCTGGCACAGTGCGACGATATTTTGGAAAAGCTGCCACAGGGCGCAGACACGGCGATCGGGACAAATGGAATCTATCTTTCCGGTGGTGAAATGCAACGGATCGCCCTTGCCCGCGCAATCCTGAAAAACGCCCCTGTGGTACTGCTGGATGAAGCAACCGCATTTGCTGATGCGGAAAATGAATACCTGATACAGAAGGCTCTGGACGAACTGCTGCGAGGGAAGACCGTCATTATGATTGCCCACCGACTTTCCACCATTATACACGCTGATCAAATCTGTGTTTTGGAGCGGGGGAATATTGTCGAGAAGGGAACCCACCGTGAACTAATGGATATGCACGGTGTATATGCCAGAATGCATGAAGAATACCAGAGCAGTATTTCATGGAGGATTGGAGAGTAACAAATATGCTTAAAAGAGTATATCGCATTAGCGACGAGGGAAGTTGGAACATCCTGAAGTCCGGTTTGTATATGTGTCTGTTCAATCTTGCTACGCTGTTGCCTGTCCTCCTGCTTGCAATGGTTGCAAATGAAATGATGAGTCGATACTTTGGCATAACGCACGGAAGTATACCTCTGTGGGGATATTGGGGAACTGCCCTTTTGCTGCTATTCGCAATCTATTTTGCATACCGCATGACATACCGAAAGAAGTACCTGACTTCCACACAAGAAGATATGCGGCTTCGCATGGAGATCGCAGACAAAATCCGGAGGCTTCCACTCTCTTATATCGGGAGGCGCGACTTGAGCGATTTAGCCTCTACGGTCATGGATGATGTCGCGACTGTGGAGTTGGCACTTTCCACGAGCGTAGCAGAGTTTATAGGAGGATTTCTGTCGGGCTTGACGACCATTGTCATCCTTGCATTTTACAACTGGAAACTGGCTGGCAGTCTGGCGATTTGCCTCCCATTAGTCGTGATCGCAATGTCCCTGTGCCGGATCATCTCTGAGGGGACGAATAAAAGAAATAGGCAGAAGAAGCTGGACATCAGCGACGGTGTACAGGAGTATCTGGAAAACATAAAGGTGCTGCGCTCCTCAGAAACGATGAAAGGCTACCAGAACCGTCTGTCAGCCACGATCAAGCGCATTTTGAGGGGACTTGTACTGTACGAATTTCTGTCCGGCTTTATGATTGCCCTGTCTCATAACATTATGCGGATCGGTTTAGGGCTTGTCATCGTAACCGGTTCCACACTCCTGATTTCGGGAGAAATTAGTTTGTTTACATTCCTCTTGTTTCTCCTCGTTGCAGTCAGGATTTATGAGCCTCTGACCAAGGCGTGTGAATCGCTGGGCGTAATGATTTCTTCTTTGGTCAGCGCAGGACGGATTCGGAACCTGATGGATTATCCGGAACAGCAGGGAGACGCGGCTCTACAACCAGAGTCTTTTGATATTTCCTTTGATCATATATCGTTTGCTTACAACAAAGAGGATGTGCTGCACGATGTCTCTTTTACAGCGAAGCAGGGGCAAATCACTGCGTTGGTGGGTCCATCAGGCTGCGGCAAAAGTACGCTTTGCCGGCTTGCCGCCCGTTTCTGGGACGTAAACAGAGGGGGCGTGTATCTGGGGGGCATCAACATTAATAAAATCGCTCCAGACACGCTGTTGAGGAATTACTCCTTTGTTTTTCAGGACGTGGTGCTGTTCAATGATACGATCTATAACAACATCAAGATCGGGAAAGAGAATGCAACCCATGAGGAAGTCTTGACCGCAGCAAAGCTTGCCTGCTGCGACGAGTTTATAGATCGGCTCCCGCAGGGTTACGACACCGTAATCGGAGAAAACGGAATGACCCTCTCCGGCGGCGAAAGGCAGCGGCTTTCAATTGCCCGCGCATTCCTGAAGGATGCGCCTGTGATCCTGCTGGATGAAAGCACAGCTTCCATTGACCCTGAGAACGAAACAAGAATTCAGAAGGCCATCGGCAGGCTTATTGAGAACAAGACGGTACTGATCATTGCCCATAGACTGCGATCCATAGTGGCGTGCGATAGGATTGTAGTTCTAAACGAAGGGAAACTGATGGAATCCGGCACACACGAAGAACTGATGCAGAGGGGCGGCTTGTACCATCGCCTCTATTCACTGCAAAACGAGAGTCTGGCATGGAAGGTCAAATGAATGAATCATTATTTATAGAAAGGAACACCTAACATGACAAAAGAAACGAACAAGAACCGGTTGAACGGAAAAGACCTGATGAATGTGGGTATCTTTACCGCAATCAATGTCATATGCGGTGTGTTGATTGCTGTGGCGATCGGTTTGACGCCCATTGGCTTTATGCTGATCCCAAGCGTTACGGCAATCATACTTGGCATTCCAATGATGCTCTACTTTACCAAAATCAAAAAATTTGGAATGGTCTTGATTTTTGAGATTATAAATGGAGTTGTCCTTTTACTGACGGGTATGGGACCCGACGCGCTCGTTTGTGGAATTGTTATCAGCCTGATCGTAGAACTTATTATGAAGTCTGGAAACTACCAGAGCGCCAAGCGCGCTGTTCTGGGGTACGCCATTCTGATGGTCACGTCCTGTGCCAATTACATCCATTGGCTGAACGCCAGCGCAGAGTGGCTTGATAAAAACGCGGCAACATATGGACAGGATTTTATGTACACGATTTCCGGCTGGTTCGGCTATTGGTGGATGCTGCCTTTGGTCATCCTTTCCGCCTTTGTTGGAGGCCTGATTGGTGGCCTGCTGGGTAGGGCTGTGCTGAAGAAGCACTTTGTCAGAAGTGGGCTGGTCTGATGGAAACGGTGCTGCGAAACACAAGGCCGACAGCAAAACAGATGTTCCTTGACCCGCGGACAAAGATTCTACTTTGCCTGACGGTTTCCTGCGTTATGATTTCAAGCGACAGCTTCGGAATTATGAACGTTGTACTGCCATGCCTTGCCGTGATTCCATTACTATTCCTCGTTTTGCTCAAGAAACCGCAGATTGCTGCATACTATGCAGTGATGTATGCGGTCACGGCGACGGTTCCCCGCCTGCTGATGCCGCATGCAACACCCCTGTTCAACCTCCTGTTTACCGGCATGATCGCCATGTTCACAAAGCTGATTCCGGGGATGTCCATGTTTTGCCTTCTGGTGTTGACAACCACGGTAAGCGAGTTTGTTGCAGCTATGGACAGGCTGCATATTTCCAAGAAGTTTTCGATCCCTGTATCCGTGATGTTTCGCTTTCTTCCCACGATACGGGAGGAATACAGAGCGATTCGGGATGCCATGCGGCTTCGGGAAGTCGGATCATGGCGCAATCCCATGGAGATGCTGGAGTATCGGATGGTGCCGCTGCTGACCGGTCTTGTCACAATCGGGGATGAACTGTCCACATCCGCCCTTACGAGAGGGCTAGATGCCCCTGTACGACGCACCAATATCTGCCCGATTGGATTTCATTGGCAGGACGGCGCTGCGCTGCTGCTCTGTATCGCGGTCATCATTTGCTTTATCCTCTCAACTTTCTATGGTTGGTAGCAAAAACTGCTTCAAGAAGGAGATTTCCCTTTGATAAGCATCGAGAGCGTGTCTTTTACTTATGAAAATGCCGACAATGGTGCGGCAATCCTCGATAATTCCATACAAATTTCCAAAGGGGAAATCGTCCTGTTGTGCGGGGAATCAGGCAGTGGGAAAACCACGTTCAGTCGATTGGTAAATGGGCTGATCCCAAACTACTATGAAGGTACGCTTACCGGTAAAGTTCAGGTCGAAGACAAGAACCCGGAGGATGTCGAGCTGCACGAGCTGGCACCATATGTTGGCTCCGTGTTCCAGAATCCCAAGGCGCAATTCTATACGTTGATAACAGATACGGAGATTGTATTTGCCTGCGAGAATATGGGTATGGATCGCGGCGAAATCCTACGTCGTTTTGATAGCACCGTGACTGCAATGCACCTGGAGCCGTTGATTGGCAGAAATCTTTTTACGCTGTCCGGTGGTGAAAAACAGAAAATAGCCTGCGCCTCTGTCCATGCCCTACAGCCCGACACATTGGTTTTAGACGAGCCAACTTCAAATCTGGACATAGGAACAATCTATGAATTGGAGAACATTCTGCGCTTGTGGGAGGCGCAGCGAAAAACCGTCATTGTAGCGGAGCATCGGTTGGATTGGCTTCGCCTCCTTGCAGACCGTGTACTGTATTTCAAAGATGGGAAAATTGAACAGGAATTTACCAGAGCTGCCTTCTTTGAAAAACCGTTGGGCGATCTGCATGAAATGGGGCTTAGGGGAACGAGCCACTTTGTTCCGCAATGCGTGAAGAAGGGCAGAGCAAAGGAGGGACTGGAGCTTAGGGATTTTTGCTTTACTGACGAAAAGAAGGATCTTCTCCATGTTGAAAACCTGACGATCCCCAAAGGAGCCGTTGTTGCCGTGCTGGGGAATAATGGTGCGGGCAAAACAACATTGGCCCGGTGTTTATGCGGCCTGGAGAAGAAGATGCGCGGTGCTTTCGCTTTTCTGGGCAAAGAATATAAGCAAAAGCAGCGACTGAAACTCTGCTATATGGTTATGCAGGACGTAAACCATCAGCTCTTTGCCGAAAGCGTGCTTGATGAAGTGACGCTGGGCATCAAGGATATAGCGGAGGAAGAAAAGACAGAGTATGCCCAGAACATCCTGTCCATGTTGGACTTGCTGGCACACAAAGATAAGCACCCCATGTCTCTTTCCGGTGGACAGAAGCAGCGCGTAGCCATAGCAGGGGCAATTGCTTCCCATAAAGAAATCATCGTGTACGACGAGCCTACCAGCGGCCTGGACTATCGACATATGAAGGAGGTCTCTGTGTGTATCCAGAAACTTTCTAAAATGGGCAAAACGCAACTGATAATCACCCACGACCCTGAACTTGTAGCTCATTGCTGCGATTATATCGTGTTTATGGACAACGGAGCTGTGTCCCGTTTTGGAGAATGGACAGATGAGAATGTTGAGTTTGTGTCTTGCTACTTTGAAAACACGAGATAGTCTCTTGCGATTTGCAGGGACGGGTGTTACGGAATGAAACTTCATACTTCCACTGAAGATTATTTGAAAGCAATTTATATACTTCAAAAGACAAAGGTATGGCGCACTCCATAGATGTACCGACACCGTCGAAGCCAAAGCCTGCAAAATGGAGCACACGATCAGTGATGATTCCTTTCGAAAGCTCAAGGGACAGGAACAAAAAAACGTGCCCGTTTGCAGATACCTGTAATCTCAAACCGGGCAAGGAGCGAGGCCCCTGATTTGAAATGGCCAGGCAAAAGAAATGGATGACCTATCCCGTTTGCGGAGGCAAAACCCGAATAAAAATCCGCACGGATACGGTATTGATAAACTTCCTACTTTTCTGTCCTAAGTGCCGGAAAGTATCGACAGTCCGCTTTTACAGGAAAATCTAGCTCTGACTTATATCTGCAAATCGGTATATACGAGCTTAACTACGCCAGCCCCCACGTTCGAGCTCAGATATGAACCGTTGGGAGCAACCGCCTTTCTCCGCCGGGACACGCTGGGAAAGGCGGTTGCTCCTTGTGAGCCAGCCTTGTCGTCCTACCGATGAGCTCGGGACCGATATGGCTTTTCGAATCATGCGAACCCATTCTTGAGTACCGTACGTGATTCACCTCTTACTCTATATCACGTACGGCACTCATCCGCAGCAACCACGAGAATCTATGGAGCTTTCGAAGCGCTACTGGCCCAGGTCCTGCAGGGCGTACACATCGATCGAGGACTTTCTCATGGCGGCGATGGCCTGCACCAGCGCCGTCGCGCCCGAGAGCGCCGTCACGCAGCTGATGCCACGGTTGACGGCCTCGCCGCGCAGGACGGAGCCATCCCCGCGCGAGGTGTGGCCGTGCGGCGTGTTGATGATGAAGGCGATGCTGCCCTGCGCCATCTCGTCCACCACGTTGGGATGACCCTCGCTCACGCGCTTGATGACCTCGCAGTCGATGCCGGCGGCACGCAGTGTCTTGGCCGTCCCGCTCGTGGCGATAAGGTCATAGCCCATGTTCGTCAGTGAGAGGGCCACCGGTGCGATGGCGCGCTTGTCGCGGTCGCACACGCTCACGAACACCTTGCCCGTCGAGGGCTGCTCGTAGTCGATGGCCTCGCGCGTCTTGGCATAGGCGAGGGGAAAGTTGATGTCGATGCCCATGACCTCGCCCGTGGACTTCATCTCGGGCCCCAGCGTGGTGTCGGCCCCCGGGAAGCGCGCCCATGGCATCACGGCCTCCTTGACGGCAAAGCGACCCGTCACGTGCCCCTCGCCCACGAGCGCCCCCTTCACAAGGAGCTGGGCGATGGTCTCCCCCGCCATGATGCGCGCCGCGGCTTTGGCGAGTGCCTGGCCCGTGGCCTTCGAGGAGAAGGGCACCGTGCGGCTGGCACGGGGGTTCATCTCGATGACGAGCACCTGCTCGTCCTTGACGGCGTACTGGATGTTGAGGAGCCCCCGCACGCCCACGGCCAGGGCCAGGGCGCGAGTCGTCTCGCGGATGCGCCCCACGAGGGTGTCGGAGAGCGAGAAGGGCGGGTAGCAGCAGGCGGAGTCACCGGAGTGGATGCCGCACTCTTCGATGTGCTCGAGGATGGAGCCCACGTAACACTGCTCGCCGTCCGCCAGGGCATCGACGTCGAGCTCGACGGCGTCCTCCAGGAAGGCGTCGAGGTAGACGGGGTGGTCGGGTGAGACCTGCGTCGCCTCGGCCATGTAGGTGGCGAGGTCGTCGTCGTTGTAGACGATGGCCATGCCGCGGCCACCCAGCACGTAGCTGGGCCGCACGAGCAGCGGGTAGCCGATGGTGCGGGCGACCCTGCGGGCCTCCTCGAGCGTCTCAGCCGTGGAGCTGGGCGGATAGGCGATCTCCAGGCGGTCGAGCAGGTCGCTGAAACGGTCGCGGTCCTCCGCGAGGTCGATGGCGTCGGGCTGGGTGCCCATGATGGGCACGCCCGCGGCCTTGAGGCGGCTTGCCAGGTTGATGGGGGTCTGGCCGCCCAGCGTCACGATGACGCCCTGGGGCCGCTCTGCCTCGATGACGTCCATGACGTCCTCGAAGGTGAGCGGCTCGAAGTAGAGACGGTCCGAGGTGTCGTAGTCGGTGGAGACGGTCTCGGGGTTGCAGTTGACCATGACCGTCTCGAAGCCCCTTTCGGAGAGCGCCATGGCCGCGTGCACGCAGCAGTAGTCGAACTCGATGCCCTGACCGATGCGGTTGGGGCCGGCGGAGAGGATCACCACGCGGGGGCGCTCGGCACCATGGTGCTCGCTGATGCCGCCCGCCTCATAGGTGAGGTAGTGGTAGTTCGTGCGCGAGGCGAACTCGCCCGCGCAGGTGTCCACCGTCTTGACGACGGGGTGCACGCCCAGCACCGTGCGCAGCGCACGGATGGTATCCTCGCGCTCGCCCGTGAGCTGGGCGATCTGCACGTCGGAGAAGCCCATCTCCTTGGCAGCGAGCAGGCGCTCGGCCGTGAGACCGGCCACGCCGCCCTCGGCGAGGGAGCACTCCGCCACCACTATGTCTTTGATGCGGCACAGGAACCACGGATCGATGTGCGTGAGCTCGTGCACGCGCTCCACCGTCCAGCGGCGGCGTAGCGCCTCGGCCACGTAGAAGACGCGTTCGGGCGTGGGGCGGCTCACGCGGTCCTGGAAGGCGTCCTCGTCCATGGAGGCAAAGTCCTCGCTGCCATCGGCCACAAGGCCCATGTTCCCCTGCTCGAGCGAGCGGCAGGCCTTCTGCAGGGCCTCCTCGAAGGTGGAGCCGATGGCCATGACCTCGCCCACGGCCTTCATGCGCGTGGTGAGCGTCTCGCTCGCGCCCTTGAACTTCTCGAAGGCGAAGCGTGGGATCTTGACCACGCAGTAGTCGATGGAGGGCTCGAAGCAGGCTGGCGTGGCCCCCGTGATGTCATTGGGGATCTCGTCGAGGGTGTAGCCCACCGAGAGCAGGGCCGCCATCTTGGCGATGGGAAAGCCGGTGGCCTTGGAGGCCAGGGCCGAGGAGCGGCTCACGCGAGGGTTCATCTCGATGACGAGTACGCGGCCGTCCTGGGGGTTGACGGCGAACTGCACGTTGGAGCCGCCGCAGGCGACACCCACGCGCTCGAGCACGGCCAGCGAGTAATCCCTCAGGCGCTGCAGCTCGAAGTCGTTGAGCGTCTGGCAGGGCGCCACGGTGATGGAGTCGCCGGTGTGGACGCCCATGGGGTCGAGGTTCTCGATGGAGCACACGACGATGCCGTTGCCGGCGGCGTCGCGCATGACCTCCATCTCGATCTCCTTCCAGCCCTCCACGGACTGCTCCACCAGCACCTCATTGTTGGCGGAGAGCTCCAGACCCTCACGGGCGATGCGCATGAGCTCCGCCTCGTCGTGTGCCATGCCGCCACCGGCACCGCCCAGGGTGAAGGCGGGTCGCACGACCACGGGGTAGCCCAGCTCGTCGGCCACATGGCGGCACTCGTCAAGCGAGCGGGCGATGCCCGAGTGGGCCACCTCGAGACCGATGTCAGCCATGGCCTGGGCAAAGAGCTCGCGGTCCTCGCCCACCTCGATGGAGTCGATGTCGCAACCGATGACCTCCACCCCATAGCGCTCGAGCACACCGGCCTTGGCCAACGCAACGGCACAGTTGAGGGCCGTCTGGCCGCCCATGTTGGGCAGGAGGGCGTCGGGCCGCTCGCGCTCGATGACCTTGGCCACGGCCCTCACCGTGATGGGCTCTATGTAGGTGCGGTCGGCCGTCTCAGGGTCGGTCATGATGGTGGCGGGGTTGGAGTTGACGAGCACCACCTCGAATCCCTCGTTGCGCAGGGCCTTGCAGGCCTGGGTGCCGGAGTAGTCGAACTCGCAGGCCTGGCCGATGACGATGGGACCCGAGCCGATGATCAGGATCTTGTGGATGTCCGTCCTCTTGGGCATTACTGAGCCCTCCCCTCGCGCACGTCGATGGCAAGATAGTCGTCGCGTCCCTCCATGAGGCGACAGAACGCCTCGAAGGCGTAGCTCGCGTCATTGGGGCCGGGCTTGGCCTCGGGGTGGTACTGCATGGAGAAGGCCGGGACGTCCAGGAACTGCAGGCCCTCGGGCGTGCCGTCGTTGAGGTTGACGTGCGTGAGGCGGATGCGTCCGTAGCGCTCGTTCATGACGACGGGGGCGATGTGACGTCGGCTCCAGAGGCGCAGGTCACCAACGTGCTCGGAGATGCCGCCGGAGAGTTCGGGCACGAGCGGGCCCAGCGTGGGGAACACCGGGCCATAGTTGTGGTTCTGCGCCGTGATCTCCACCAGGCCGGTCAGCAGGTTCATCACGGGCTCGTTGCCACCATGGTGGCCATAGGACAGCTTCTCGATGGCGCCACCCGCCGCGATGGTGAGGAGCTGGTTGCCCAGGCAGATGCCAAACACGGGGAGCGTACCCAAGACCTGGCGCACCGCCTCGGCCGTCGTGCCCACCGTCTGCGGGTCGCCCGGGCCGTTGGAGAAGAAGATGCCATCCGGCTTGAGGGCGAGCGCCTCGTCTGCCGGCGTGTCCCAGGGGACGACGGTCACCGCACAGCCCGCGACGGCCAGGCGCTTCGTGATACCGCGCTTCTCGCCACAGTCGAAGGCCACGACGTGACTGCGCTCGCGTCCCGTAGCCGGCAGCCGGTAGCGCTTCGTGGTGGAGACGTCTGCCACGTAGTTGTGGTCGGCGATGGAGGGACTCTCGCGCACACGTGCGACAAGGTGCCCGGGATCGAGGTCTCGCGTGGAGATGGCCGCCCGCATGGCACCACCCTCGCGGATGCGCAGCGTGAGGGCGCGTGTGTCGACGCCCTCGATGGCAACGACACCGTACGCGCTCAGATAGTCCGGGAAGCTCTGGACGCACTGCCAGTTGCTGGGCGCAAAGCACATGTCGTGCACCACGATGCCCCTGAGCGCCAGGGTGTCGGCCTGCATGTCCACCGCATTGACGCCGTAGTTGCCCACCTGCGGATAGGTGAAGGTCACGATCTGCCCCGCATAGCTGGGGTCAGTCGCTATCTCCTGGTAGCCCACCATGGAGGTGTTGAAGACGATCTCACCAAAGGTCTCGCCCTCGGCACCGCAGGACCTTCCCGCAAAGACCGTGCCGTCATCGAGCGCCAACAGCGCCTTCGGAAGACGATCCGCACCGGCCAACAGGTTCATGCGCGCTCCTATCTTCTAGTTGTTCCCTTCCCGTATCAGCAGCCTTCAAAAAAGAGGCCCTCTCCCCTGGAGTGGACGCCTCTTCTCTCGACAGCAAGCTGCCTATGGATTCCCCTTTGGTATCCTGTACCGAAAGGTCATCCCGATTCTATCTGACGCGATGGCCCTGCCCCTGAGGCCGCACGTCCTTTTATGAAATGGACACACCTTCGCAGGGGGATGGGCACGTTATGCTGTCGCATGGTCAGGCTACACTGGACGCAAACGACCAACGACCGAGGAGCGGCCATGCCAACCATCGAGTGCCCGCACTGCCACAAGACCTTCGAGCTGGAAAGCTCCGACTACCAGGACATCCTCGCACAGGTGCGCACCAGCGAGTTCGAGCGCGAGATCCATGAGCGCGGCAGGCTCATGGAGCAGGAGAAGCGCTCGGCGCTGGCCGAGGCCCAGGCAACGGCAGAGGCCAGGCTCTCCCAGGCCCTCTCGGAGCGCGACCTCGAGCTTGAGCGGCTCAAGGCGGAGATCGAGCGTCAGAGGCAGCAGCTCGAGAGCGAGCACGCCCAGGCACAGAGTCGCCAGGACGCAGCCGTCGCCCAAGCCCGTGGCGAGCTGGGCGAGCGCATCGCGCAGCTCGCGGGGGCGGTGGAGGCAGGCAAGAGCGAGCGGGAGCTGGCCGTGGCCCAGGCAACCGATGAGCTCAAGGAGCGGATCGCCCAGCTCACCAGCCAGGTGGACCGCGAGAGGAGCGAGCGCAAGGCGCTTGAAGCCCAATGGAGCGAGCGGCTTGCGGACGCCCGGCATGCCAGCGAGGAGCTCGTGCGCCACAAGGACGAGGAGATCGAGAGTCTCAAGGACTATCGCATCCGCCTCACCACCAAGATGACAGGCGAGTCCCTGGAGCAGCACTGTGCCCAGGAGTTCGACCGGTGGCGCTCGCTCAACCCCCAGGAGCTCCGCAACGTGAGCTTCGAGAAGGACAACGAGGCCGTGGGCGGCACCAAGGGCGACTTCATCTACCGCGAGACCGCAGACGATGGCACGGAGCTGGTCTCCATCATGTTCGAGATGAAGAACGAGGAGCTCTCCTCCACCAACCGCAGGACCAACGAGTCACACCTCGCCAAGCTCGACCAGGACCGCACGAAGAAGCGCTGCGAGTACGCCGTCCTCGTCTCCATGCTGGAGCTGGACAGCGAGACGTACAACCAGGGCATCGTGGACGTGTCGTGGCGCTACCCCAAGATGTACGTCATCCGCCCGCAGTTCTTCCTCGTCATCATCACGCTGCTGCGCAACGCTGCCTACAAGTCGCTAGGCTACAGGCGCCAGATCGAGGAGATGCGCCAGGAGCAGATCGACATCACCAACTTCGAGGAGGCGTTGGGGGACTTCAAGGGCAAGTTCGGCCGCAACGTGGAGCTTGCCAACAGAAGGTTCGTGACTGCCATCGACGAGATCGACAAGGCCATCTCGCATCTGCAGAAGGTCAAGGAGAACCTGCTGAGCTCCCAGAACAACCTGCGCCTGGCCGATGACAAGGCCCAGAAGCTCTCCATCAGGCGCCTCACCAGGAAGAGCCCCCTGCTCGCCGAGCGCTTCAAGGAGCTTGGGGACACGAGCGACACGTAGGCACCGCGCCAGACGGGAAGAAAGCCCCGCCCCCGCGCAAGGCGTCATGCGGGGGCGGGGCTCGTAAGGTATGAGGTCTCGCAGGGGCTGGGGCGGGCTTGGGACGTCAGGCCCAGATCCCGTGAGTGCCCCTGCTAGCAGACGCCCTGGGCCATCATGGCGTCGGCGACCTTGAGGAAGCCGGCGATGTTGGCACCGAAGACGAGGTCACCCTCGTGGCCGTACTCCTTGGCCGCACCGGCAGCCGCGGCATAGATGGCGTCCATGATGCCCTTGAGCTTGTCGTCCACGTCCTCGAAGGTCCAGGAGAGGTGCTCGTGGTTCTGGCTCATCTCGAGGCCCGAGACCGCGACGCCACCGGCGTTGGCAGCCTTGCCCGGCGCGAAGTAGACGCCATTGTCCTTGAGGTACTGCGTGGCATCGAGCGTGGTGGGCATGTTAGCGCCCTCGACCACGTAGCGGCAGCCGCCTGCGACGAGCGCCTTGGCCTCCTCGAGGGGCAGCTCGTTCTGGGTGGCGCAGGGCAGCGCGATGTCGCACGCCTCGCCCCAGGGACGCGCGCCCTCGTGGTAGACGGCGCCCGGGCGCGCCTCCACGTACTCCTTGATGCGGCCGCGCCTCACCTGCTTGATGTCGATGAGGGTGTCGAAGTCGATGCCGTCGGGATCATAGACGTAGCCGTTGGAGTCGGACACGGTGACGACCTTGGCGCCGAGCTGTTCGGCCTTCTGCACGGCGTACTGAGCGACGTTGCCGGAGCCTGAGACCACAACGGTCTTGCCCTCGATGGACTCGCCCTTGTCCTCGAGCATGTCGAGCAGGAAGTAGACCGCACCGTAGCCCGTGGCCTCGGTACGTGCAAGCGAGCCGCCATAGGCGAGTCCCTTGCCGGTGAGCACGGAGGCCCAGGTGTCGGTGAGACGCTTGTACTGGCCAAACAGGTAGCCGATCTCACGGGCACCGGTACCGATGTCACCGGCGGGGACGTCGGTGTCAGGGCCGATGTGGCGCGCAAGCTCGGTCATGAACGACTGGCAGAAGCGCATGACCTCACCGTCCGACTTGCCCTTAGGATCGAAGTCGGAGCCACCCTTGCCGCCGCCCATGGGGAGGGTGGTGAGGGAATTCTTGAAGATCTGCTCGAAGCCTAGGAACTTGAGGATGCCCAGGTTGACAGAGGGATGCAGGCGCAGGCCGCCCTTGTAGGGTCCGATGGCCGAGTTGAACTGCACGCGATAGCCACGGTTGACCTGCACCTTGCCGGCATCATCCACCCAGGGCACACGGAAGATGACGATGCGCTCGGGCTCCACGAGGCGCTCGAGGAGGCCGGCCCTCTCGAACTCGGGGTGGGCGTCCAAGGCGGGCTGCAGGGTGGTGAGCACCTCCTCGGCCGCCTGGATGAACTCGGGCTGATCGGCGTAGCGGTCCTTGAGCCCCGCGATGACCCTCTCGGAATAGTTCATTGGATCTCCTCTCACAATGCCTTTTCCGCGTGACGGCGCACGTCCATCGTGCTGCCCCGTCTACCCTGTAGAGAATAGTGAACCGCCCCCGTTGCCATCCGACTTCCTCGTGCGGGAAACAAACTGTATACGCGCTCGCAAGCCACGCGGAACATGGCCGTGCGCTAGAGCGCGTATTCGTACACCCTCAGCTTCGTGCCGCCGATGTCGTCGTACGGGACGTGGCACGTGCCGGCACAGCGAAAGCCAAAGCTCTCGTACAGCCAGCTTGCAGCCAGGTTATGCGGCATGACGTCAAGATGGATCGCACGCTTGCCCCACCTTTGGGCGATGCGCACCGCCTCGTCGAGCATGCGCCGGGCGATGCCCTGCCGCTGCAGGGAGGGGTCGACCGCCAGCAGGTGCAGGACGCCCACCTCATCGGCAGGGACGTCCCTCTCCCACGTGACGGGCGCGTAGGCCTCGTCATCATGGCGCTCGAGCAGCATGGACGACACGACGCGCCCGTCCAGCGTCCCCACGAAGAGGGTGCCCTCCGAGAGGGCCGCAGCGAAGTCAGCCTCGCTCGGATAGACGCCCATGTGCCACTCGGCGCTGTAGGTACTGGTCCTTTGCGCGTCACAGACTGCGGCATAGAGCTGCCAGATGGCGGCAAGGTCATGGGTGGTTGCCGGACGGACCTCGTCAATCATGGGTGCCTCCTCGGTAGCGCGACGTGGGCGACACATGGGGGCCATGGCCTCGTCAGGCCATGGCCCCCGCAAGCGTCATGGAGCGGCGAACGGGACTCGAACCCGCAACAACCAGCTTGGAAGGCTGGGGCTCTACCAATTGAACTATCGCCGCACGTGGTCGGGGTGACTGGATTCGAACCAGCGACCCTCTGCTCCCAAAGCAGATGCGCTACCAAGCTGCGCTACACCCCGGAGCCGCTCCCAAAGTATAGGGGAGCTCACTGGTGAGGGCAATAACCCTTCGAAAAACGCTCACCGACCGTGTCACTAGAGCCTCTCGCAAGAGGATCGCGTGGAGGGGCGCCCCCGAGGACGTCTGACCTTGGCTTCTGGCATGGACACACGTAATCGGGTCGCGAGCAGATCCCATCGCAAGGCGGTAACCATCGTCGCTCGCAAGCTCTGCCACGCCATATTCGTTGTAATGCGCGACCAAAGGCCATACGACTCAGATCGCGCACGATCGCGGCTTTTCGTCCCCAAGTAATTATGTTGCCTAATTATGTCTCCGTTATAAAGTAATGGCGTTTAGCTCGTTGTAGTGTCCTGGAGCATCATTCAGCTCGCATAGCGTAGTCGAGCGCTGGATGAGTCCCTCTCATCGACCTTGTGCTCCCGGCAGCATCCGAAGCCGCGGGGGCGGTATGCTCGTGCTTAAGTCCAAATTGTGCGCTCATTCCGCCTGTGATATCTCTACAACCATCTATAGAGGCTTGCTCTATCCATGAGGGCTTGTAGTTTGAGGAGGTCACGGAATGGAGAAGGAAAAATACGGCTTGCTCACGAACGAGGAGATTGACGAGATTTCTCTTGGCGGCATAGAGGAGGAGCCCGTCAGCGAGGCCTCCGCCGCGCAGTTTGCTGCGGGCGCCGCTGCAGGGGCCGCCGCGCTTGCGGCATGCGAGCCAGCATATTAGTCATGCATCCGAGCATCCACAGAAATAGGGGGGCCGTCCTCCGCGTCAAAGCGGGGGGCGGCACTATCTGAGATAGCGAGCAAAATGAGCGAAGCAGGCGTGTCCAACAGCTGCGTGTATTACGCCAATGAGGGCGGGGGCTACACTGTATTTGTAAAGAAGACTAAAAAATCGTACATTATTGATAACACGCAGTTTGAGTTCTTGTTGAGGTTTTTCCAACAAGAAGAGGACGTAGGACCTTATTCATCGGAGGAACTTGCATTGCTCAACCAAGCCACTGCTCCTGGAATATTACCTAACTCTAGTCCAGAGGAAATGCCAACAGGTTATAGATTATATGAATGTGATCGCTTCCTAGAGAATAAATTGGCAACAAAAATTATTCGCTTCGCCGTAACATTCCTTAGGATACCATTTCTTGCATTATCATTAGCAAGGGCATGGATATTAGCGCTGATTTCAGATAGAGTATATGTATTAGGCGATACATGGAATTCATTGTCTGCATTTGTACTTTGCTTTCTGATTGGTATATCGATATTCAGTTCTATCCATGAACTATGCCATGCATTAATTGCCCGTTATCATGGAGCACATATTCCGGAAATAAGTGTGCAGGCGTCTAACGGCAGAGCACCCTTTCGCACATATGTTATTGGAATGGCCAGAAAAAGTTTAGGTGCAAAAATAGAATACTACGCTGGTGGTATTAATGCGCATTGCTTGTTGGCAGGAATTAGTCTGCTGCTGTGGTTAATTTCCTTGCAAACCGCTTTTTTATCTTTCTTCTGTGTCAATATATTTCTTGGCTCAGTCAACACAATGGCTGTTTCTCCCCTTACGGATGGATACAAAATAGCAAACTGTATATCCGTGAAAACAAAATCTAAAGTATCAAGTACTCGAAGATGTTTGCATATGCGAATTGCTGTTTCCTGTTGCTCTATTGTCCTATTTGTATTAGGAGTGGGATATGTTTTCAGCTCGGTACGATTCTAGATGCGTCATTATCTTGCAAACATCAGTCGTTCGCTTTCAAACAGGCGTTCGAGGACGAAGATGCCAGCGACAGCATAAACGAAATTACTGATGATACAGGTAATCAGGGTTGCGATGTTGAACTCAAAGGACAGAATACAGATCATCGCCTCGACGCCGTTGTACAGGGGGATAAGATAGTATCCTAGCGCCTGCTGCGGCTCTCCTCCGGCCATGCCGAGTAAGCCGATGCCCATAACCAGAACCATCGCCGGTGCCAGGTACGTCTGCGCCTCTTTGGTGGTTTTCGCAAACGCCGATATGATCATAATCATGACTACGATGAGCACGGTGAGCGACAGCACTACGAGGGCGGTCAGCCCATACTCAGCAGAGCCATACACGCCAAAGTTAGCGCTTCTTTGCATAATAGTAGGGAAGCTGGCGAATATCCCTATCGCACTCGAAATCGCTATGGTCAAACCTATCAAGGAACAGGCGAGCGACTTCCCCCAAGCAATGTGTCTACGTTTGATCGGGGTGGCGAGAAGCGTGGCCAGAGTGCCCCTTTCCTTCTCGCCGGAGATTGCCTCTGTCGTCACGGACATGCATGAGCTGAACACCAGAATGAGAAGCATGAACGGTATGAGAGACACCGACATGAACCCCGTCTTGTCGCGCGGTGTTGCAAGGTCATAGCTGTCCTCGCCAGCGTTCACGTCGAAGCAGTTCACCATAGATGACTCGAACGCATCAAGGAATGTCTTCGTCGCCTCGAATGCCTTGAGGGATTTTGAATCGTCCGAGTTGTAGAACACATTGACCTGCGGAACGCCTCCAGTGGTTTCGTACAGGCGGAAGGAGGATATCTGGTCATCGAAATCATTGGGAAAGACAACCAGCGCGTCGTAATCTCCCTCTTGTATCCGCTTATGCATATCATCACGACTGGGCAGCGAATCCAAAGTTATCAGCGCTATCTGTCTCGGGTTTGCCGCCAACCTGACACTTTCCGGCAGGTTCATAACCGCAAGTTTCACCGGCTCACCGTCATCCTTGGGTTTGTTTATGATGTTACCCATGATCGTCCACATGCTGAAGATCAGGACTCCGGGCAGAACTACAGCGAGGACGGCCGACACTTTGCCGTTGATGAACCGGGCGATCTCCTTCTTGAAAATCAGAAACGTACTTCTCATTGTTGAGCCACCTGCCGCCCATCTCGATGATCGTAGAGCCCGAAAAAGACCGATTCCAGGGACTCCGAGGCCGTCATTTCGGCAAGAGGGCCACATTGCGCCATCTTACCGTCGATGATGATTCCGATTCTGTCACAAACGCGCTCGGCCAGTTCGAATATGTGGGTTGACAGCAATATTGTTTTCCCTCTCTCTTTGAGTTCGAGGAGGAAATCGGTAACCACTCTGGCGGCAATCAAATCAAGCCCATTTGTTGGCTCGTCAAAGATGATGACTTCAGGGTCACTCGCAATCGAGATGACAAGTGACGCTTTCTGCTTCATGCCCGTCGACAAGTCGGCTATCTTCGTCTGCGCGAAGCTCCCAATCCCGAACCTGGAGAACAGCTCCTCCTTGCGCCTGTTCCGGATTACGGAGTCTATGTCATGCAAATCGGAGAAGAAGTCGAAGAGGTAATCAGGGGTAAAGACCTCCTCGAGCCTAAGCTCGCTTGTCAGGAACCCTATCCTCTTTCGCACCTCAACTGGGCTGGCTACCACCGATCTACCACAGACCCGCACATCGCCCGAATCCGGCTTAATGAGGGTCGCCAGTATCCTCAGCGTCGTGGTTTTGCCGGCGCCATTTGGGCCGAGCAGGCCGAATATCTCCCCCCTGTCAACCGAGAAGGAGAGATCCTCGACAGCGATCTTCCTTCTCGACTGCACACCCAGCTCTCTGCGCTGCTTCCTGGAAAGTGGGTAGCTCTTCTTCAGCTCTGACACCTGTATCGGGTCTTGCATACCTCATACCCCTCTCTTGCTCTTCCCATCGGCACAACGGCTGCAGCAAAGTTCAGCAAGTCTCCTCACATGAAACACCTCTTGTACATGTTCTCCGCTTTCACGTCTCTCGGGTTAAAATCAGCCACAATTACTCCTTCGTCGAGGAAGATGACCCTATCGGCAACCTCGTCAATGAAATCGAGGATGTGACTCGAGATCAGGACAGTACATCCCCGCTGCTTCGCGCGCAAAACGTGCTCCTTGAGGGAGATGGTGGTCATTATATCTATGGCGTTGAGAGGCTCGTCAAGGAGGATGAGCCTGGGATTGCCCGCGAAGGCGCATGCTATGGATACGCGTTTGGCCATACCTTGGGAAAGTCTACTAATCTTGGTATCGGCAAAATGGCCACAGCCGAAGCTCTTCAGATGCCCATCTATCTCGCCTGCCGAAAGCCCGAGATCGCGCATCCCGGAGTCAAACGCGCAGAACTCACGCGGGGTAAAGGACGGGAAGCAGAAGGGCTCCTCGGGAAGATATCCGATGGTGCCCCTCTCGATATCCTGGAGGTTCGCGCCGTCCAGTACCCACGACCCTGCATAGTGCTCGACGGTTCCGGCGATGATACCGAACAGAGTAGACTTGCCCGCACCGTTCGGGCCAACAATGCCACAGACCTCACCGTCGGCTGCCCCGAAATCGACAGGCCCTACGCCCATCCCACCTGCATAGTGTTTGACGACCTGTTCCAACTGTATCATCTGTATCTCCAGATGCGTATAGTGACGATAGTTCCGTAGACAAGGGGGATCACTGAGATAGCGGGTAGGAGCCCAAAGAGGAACGTCCACAGCGATGTCACGCGGTGCTGTACGAAAAACTCGCCCATCACAAAGGACCAGACAAAACCGTAAGCAAATGCTCCAAGGCATGCGGCGAGCATGGGAAGAATTTGGGAGGAAGAGGAGAGGGCGCATGACGTTATCGCCACAATGAGCAACAGGACACCGGCCATCAGCGCTTTCACACGAGCTGCCTCCCACGTAGCGACCCTGTAGAATCTCCTTGCCATTCTAAAAGCCCCATCATTTTCTGCCACAGAGAAGTCTGCGAGGAAGAAAGCGCAGATGACCTTGCATGCGGTATAGGTTGCAAAAGGGCTGGCAGAAACGAGCAACATGACAGTTAGAATAGGAACGCAAACAACAAGGGTACCCACGAGATCCGCTTTGCTCGTTTTTTTCAGAATGCCATAGGAAAGTGCCATGGACCTGCCCCTCAACGCAATAGCACGAAAGGGGCCCGACCGCTTCCGACAAGATGCCGATGCGCCTTTCGGGAAAAACAGTATCGACAGGCCCCCTAGGACAATCGCGATAAGGGCCAGCAGGGCGCAAGCGGAAAGCGCCGGATAACGGAGGACATAATTAGGCAACATAATTACTTGGGGACGAAAAGCCGCGATCGTGCGCGATCTGAGTCGTATGGCCTTTGGTCGCGCATTACAACGAATATGGCGTGGCAGAGCTTGCGAGCGACGATGGTTACCGCCTTGCGATGGGATCTGCTCGCGACCCGATTACGTGTGTCCATGCCAGAAGCCAAGGTCAGACGTCCTCGGGGGCGCCCCTCCACGCGATCCTCTTGCGAGAGGCTCTAGTGACACGGTCGGTGAGCGTTTTTCGAAGGGTTATTGCCCCCACCAGCGACCCTCTGCTCCCAAAGCAGATGCGCTACCAAGCTGCGCTACACCCCGGAGCCGCTCCCAGAGTATAAGATATCGAGACTCCGAGCACAACAACGCTCGCCGAGACGCATCAGCCGCCGCATCCCACAGAAGGGTGCACGGCAACCATACCCCCGTACCCCCACCACGTCCTTTCAGCGCATCCGTGTGTGGATGTTGAGTAGGAGCGCCGCAAGGAAGCACGCGAACGCGACCACATGGTCGGCCAGAAGCAGCGGATGACTGCCGAGCACCAGCAAAGTCGCCAGCGCCAGTACCGTGCTGACGCTGGCAAACACCAGGCACAGCACCGTCAGCAGGTGCAGCCTGCGCTCCCTATCCATCTCACTTTGCGGCAGCCTGCAGCGCAGCCTTCACTCCAGCGGCGGTCTTGAGGGCCATGACCTTCTCGGTGAGGGCGTCCGCCTCCTCCTTGGTCCACTGGCTGATGATGCGGCGCGTGCGCAGGATGGACGGCGCGCTCACGGAGAACTCGCCTAGGCCGAAGGACAGCAGCACGGGGATGAGCAGCGGGTCGGCCGCAGCCTCGCCGCACATGCCAACCATGATGCCGGCCTCGTTGCCCTCGGCGATGATGCGCTTGAGCGAGCGCAGGACGGCAGGCTGGTAGACCTCATACAGGTAGGCGACGCGCTCGTTGCCGCGGTCGGCGCACATGGTGTAGCCGATGAGGTCGTTGGTGCCGATGGAGAAGAAGTCGCACTCGGCTGCGAGGTCATCGGCGATGAGGGAGGCGGCGGGCGTCTCGACCATGGTGCCCACCTCTACGTCCTTGTTGTAGGCAACGCCGCGCGCATCGAGGTCGGCTTTGCACTCCTCGACGAGCGCCCGTGCCTGGCGAACCTCGTCGATGGAGGTCACGAGCGGCAGCATGATCTTGATGTCACCGAATGCGGAGGCGCGGAGCAGGGCCGTGAGCTGCACCTTGTACTGTTCGGGATTGTTGAGGCAGTAGCGCACCGCACGGAAGCCCATTAAGGGGTTATCCTCCTTCTGGAGGTTCATGTACGGAATCTCCTTGTCGCCACCCACGTCGAGCGTGCGGATGATGACCGGCTTGCCCTTCATGCGCAGAGCGACCTTCTGGTAGGCAGCAAACTGCTCGTCCTCGCTCGGGAGCTCGGTGGCATCCATGAAGAGGAACTCGGAGCGGAAGAGGCCCACGCCCTCGGCGTCATGCTCGGCGGCGCTGTTGGCATCGTCGGGGTTGCCGATGTTGGCAACCAGGAGCTTGGACTCACCATCGGCCGTCACCGTGGGCTTGCCGCGGTAGGACTCGAGGGCCGCCTTGTCGTCCGCGTAGGCCTTGGCTTTCGCACGATAGGACTCCAGCTCGTCCTTGGTGGGCTTGGCGATGACGTCGCCCGCGCCACCATCCACGATGACCATGTCGCCGGTCTTGATGTTCTTGGTGGCCTCCTCCACGGAGAGCACCGCGGGAATCTCGAGCGCGCGGGCGATGATGGCGGAGTGAGACGTGCGGCCACCGGTCTCGGTGACGATGCCGGCGACGTTCTTCTTGTCGATGTCAGCCGTCATGGAGGGGGTGAGCTCATGCACGACCACGATGGAGTTCTCTGGGAGCGTGGAGAGGTCCACCACCTGCTTGCCGAGGAGGTCGGCCAGAAGGCCGGTCTTGACGTCTGCCACGTCGGCGGCACGCTCGCGGAAGAGGGGGTCATCCATCTGGGAGAACATGGTACAGTACTGGTCGTAGGCCTCGCTCACGGCCTGCTCGGCGCACATGCCGGCGTCGATGGAGCCACTGACCATGTCCTTGATGCCCTCGTCCTCCGCAAACTCTATGTGAGCGCCCATGATGGCGGCGGCCTCCTCGCCGACGCTCTGCGTCATGCGCTCGATCTGGTTGTTGGTCTGGCTCACGAAGAGCTTGAGGGCGGCCTCGTAGCGGGCCTTCTCCTGCTCGGTATCCTCAGGGACGCTGGGGGTAAAGGAGAGGTCGGGAGCAACCGCCACCTGCGCCACACCGATACCGAAGCCGTCAGAAGCATTGACACCCTTGAACATAGAGCCCTCCTCAGAGACGCGCTGCCATTAACAAACCCAAGACGGCCACTCGGCCGCCACAAACACCCCGTCAGCTAGCCCTCGATGATCTTGCAGAGGTCCGCATAGACCTTGTCGATCATGGGACGCTTTGCGATGCCGTCGCTTGCCGCGGTGGCAGTGCCACAGGCGGAGGCAAAGCGCAGGGACGTCTCGTAGTCCGCACCCGCCTGGGTCTTGGCGACGAAGCCGGCAACCATGGAGTCACCGGCACCTGTGGCGTTGACCAGCTGAATCTTTGCCGTGGGAACGACGTGCACCTCTTCGTTCTCGTCATAGAGGAGCGAGCCGTGGCCGCCACAGGAGACGATGACGTTCTGTGCGCCGCGCTCGTGCAGCTCCTTGGCAAAGGGGATGCACTCCTCTGGAGTCTCAGGATGGACATCAAAGATGCGACCCACCTCGTGGTTGTTGGGCTTGATGAGGAAGGGATGGGCAGGCAGTGACTCCAGCAGGAGATTGCCTGGTGCGTCGACCACGAAGCGGGTGCCCCGACCGGCGAGGCGCTTCATGATGACGTCGTACATGTTCTCGGGCAGCGTCTTGGGGATGGAGCCCGTGAGCACGAGCGTATCTCCCTCACCCACGTAGTCGATGCGCTCCAGGAGCTCGTCGACCTTCTCCTGCGGGATATCGGGTCCCATGCCGTTGACCATGGTCATGACAATGCCGTTGAGCTTGATGTTGATGCGCGTGAAGCCCTCGTCCAGCTGGACGAAGTTGGCGGAGACGCCGTTCTGCTGGAGGGTCTTGATGAGATAGTCCCCCGTGAAGCCCGCAACGATGCCGTAGGCGGTGTTTGCGACCTTGAGCTCGTTGAGCAGCGTGGAGACATTGATGCCGTTGCCGCCACAGAAGAGCTGTTCACCCGAAGAGCGGTTGGTGAAGCCCATGTCCAGCGTCAGGGGACGCATGACGTAGTCGATGGCGGGATTCAGGGTGACGGTGTAGATCAACGTAGGCTCCTTTCAAAGCAACACGTAACCTACATTATGCCTTACGCAAGCCACTCAGGGCACCAAAAGCTTCCCGAATGGTGACGATGCTCCGACCACCGCGCCTTTGGACGGGAACAAAAAAGGCCTCCGTGCATGCGGAGGCCCTTTCGGCAGCTGGTGCTCCCTAGGCGACTCGAACGCCTGACCTGCGGTTTAGAAGACCGATGCTCTATCCACTGAGCTAAGGGAGCAGAACGGACATGATAGCACAGCGCACACCCATGCCCTAGGGGACCTCAGGCACCGTGGAGACGATGAGCTCCATCGAACCCGTGAGCGCAAGGTCACCAAAGCCGTGGGGCACCACCAGGTGGTCGCCCTTGCACACGGCCTCCCCTGCCGCCGCACCCTGCCCCTCGACGACGCTTGCGCAGTAGAAGGTCCGAGGGGAGGGCAGGGTGATGGCCTCGTCGCCCACCAGCACATGCCAGACGCGGTAACGGGCGCACTCCTCGAGCAGGGTGACGCCCGGCCCATCGGCCGCATGGGACACGCCGCCAGATGGGGGCACCTGGGAAAAGTCTATGACGTCGAGGCTCTGGGCGCGGTGCAGCGCGCGCTGCGTGCCATCTGCCTGCACGCGATCGTAGTCGTACACCCGATAGGTGACGTCCGATGACTGCTGGGTCTCGAGCACCATCGTGCCCGCCTTGATGGCGTGCACCGTACCCGGCATGATCTGGAAGAAGTCGCCCGTGCGCACGGGCACCTCGTTGAGCAGCCGATCCCAGGCATCCTCCCTCGCCAGGCGGGCGAACTCCTCACGTCCATGCGCGCGCTGTCCCACCACGATAGTCGCATCGGGTTCCGCATGGAGCACATACCAGCATTCCATCTTGCCCAATGACCCGCGCTCGTGTGCCATTGCATAGGCATCGTCGGGATGCACCTGGATGGAGAGATCACCCTCCGCGTCGAGAATCTTGACGAGCAGGGGAAAGCGGTCGAAACCCGTCCTGCCAAAGAGCTCCGGATGCATGTCCCACAGACGTGAGAGCGTCATGCCCCGATACGCGCCACGCGCGATGGGACAGTCACCTGACGGATGGGCCGAGATGGCCCAGCACTCCCCTATGGGGCCCGCGGGGATGTCGTAGCCATACTCGGCCTGCAACCTGCGACCACCCCAGATCTTCTCATGAAAGAGGGGTTGGGTAAAGATGAGCTCATGGGACATGGCAGGCTCCCGGGTCGGTGTCATCGAGGTGCCGGACAGCATAGAGGATAGCAATGATGGTCTTCGAGTCTATGATGAGACCCGCACTGATGGCGCACTCGGCATCGGTGAGCGGCACCCATGCCACGTCAACACGCTCCCCCGCATCGGGATGGGCGACTCCCTGGGAGAGGCCCAGCGCATGGAAGACGTGCGTCGCCTCGTTGGAGAAGCCGGGCGATCCCACCGCCGTCGCGACGGGGACGAGCCGCTCGGCCACAAGGCCCGTCTCCTCCTCCAGCTCGCGGGCGGCACATGCCTCCGGCTCCTCGCCCGCGTCGAGCTTGCCCGCGGGGATCTCCAGCGTCATCCCCTCGAGCGCCACCCGCCACTGCCGCACCAGGCAGATATGGCCCTCCCGCACGGCACAGACACCAGCGCCGCCGTGGTGGGACACCGTCTCCCGGGTGGCGCGCGAACCGTCGGAAAGGCGCACGTCCAACGTCTGGGTCGAGAAGATCCGCCCCTCCCACTGGATATGGGTGGCCATGACCTCCTCGCGCAGGCGATCGTCGGGCGCAAGGTACGTCCGGATCCTGTCGAGGTCATCCTCGCTGTGGTGAGTGTCCATGGCATCACCCTTTCACGCTTCGGCAAGCAGGTCAAGGCGCCTGCGGGCCCCTGGGATGGCAGCCATCCGAGGGGGATACTCGAAACCATCCACCCAAAGTGCACACGCAACGCGTTTTCAGAAACCACATCCTGGGCAGACGCGCACGAAGATGCGTTGCGTGTGCACTTTGGGTGCAGGACGCAAGGTAGCGGCCCCCGAAGGCGCGCAGGGACGTGCTACATCGCGGCAAGCGCCTGGTCGAGGTCGGCCACGATGTCCTCGGCACCCTCCAGGCCGCAGGAGAGGCGCACCATCGCGGGCCCGATGCCTGCCGCGCCAAGCTCTTCGTCCGTCATCTGGCGGTGCGTCGAACTTGCGGGGTGCAGGCAGCAGGTGTGCGAATCGGCCACATGCGTCTCGATGGTGCAGAGCCTGAGCGCGGCCATGAACCTCTCCGCCGCCGCGCGGCCACCCATCACGTCAAAGCTCACGACGCCGCAGGAGCCGCGGGGCAGGTACTTCTGGGCGAGGGCATGGTAGCTGTCGCCGGGAAGCCCAGGATAGACGACGTGCGCCACCTTGGGATGGGTCGCGAGGAACTCGGCCGCGGCCATGCCATTGGCGCAGTGGCGCGGCATGCGCACGTCCATGCTCTCAAGGCCCAGGTTGAGCAGGTAGGCGTTCTGGGGGCTCTGGATGGAGCCGAAGTCGCGCATGAGCTGCGAGGTCGCCTTGGTGATGAAGGCCCCCTCCCGCCCAAACCTCTCGGCATAGACGATGCCGTGATAGGACTCGTCCGGCGTGGTGAGACCCCGGAACCTGTCGGCGTGCGCCATCCAGTCGAACTTCCCCGAGTCCACGATGGCGCCGCCCACGGCCGCACCGTGGCCGTCCATGTACTTGGTGGTGGAATGCGTCACGATGTCGGTACCCCACTCGATGGGGCGGCAGTTGATGGGCGTGGGGAACGTGTTGTCCACGATGAGGGGCACGCCATGGGCATGGGCGGCCTGGGCGAACCGCTCGATGTCGAGCACCGTGAGCGCGGGGTTGGCGATGGTCTCGCCAAAGACGCATGTGGTGGTGGGACGGAAGGCCGCGTCAAGCTCCCCGTCCGTGCAGTCCGGCGAGACGAACGTGGTCTCGATGCCCATCTTGCGCAGCGTGTGGGCCAACAGGTTGAACGTGCCGCCGTAGATGGTCGAGCTTGCCACCACGTGGCCACCGCACTCGGTGATGTTGAAAACCGCAAAGAAGTTGGCCGCCTGGCCCGAACTGGTGAGCATGGCCGCCGTGCCGCCCTCGAGCGCGGCAATCTTTGCCGCGACGGCATCGTTGGTGGGATTCTGCAGGCGCGTATAGAAGTAGCCCGGTGCCTCGAGGTCAAAGAGCCGGCCCATCTGCTCCGAGGTGTCGTACTTGAAGGTGGTCGACTGCACGATGGGCACCTGGCGGGGCTCCCCGTTATCAGGCGTGTAGCCAGCCTGAATGCAGCGTGTTGCAATGCTCGACATGATGCCTCCTCTACGTGGGCAATCACGAGCCCAGGGATACGGCGACGTGGACAGGATCCCATGGTACGCGTTCGGGAACGCGCGGGAACGCCAAGGGAGACATTTTCGTGTTGATTGTCAACGGGATGACGGGTCACCTGGCCCGCCTGGGTATGGCTGTGAGACTTGTCACTCCCACAGTCCCCTACGGACTCCTATCAGACGAGGAACCCATGAACCACCGCTCCCAGACCACCGCTCCCAGCTTTGAGACACTGGGACTCTCTCAGGCCACGCATGTCGCCGTCATTGGCCTGGGCCACGAGACGCCCTCCCCCGTGCAGGCCGCCGCCATCCCCCAGCTGCCCTTTGATGATGCCCTCGCCCACACGAGTCCTCCCGTGCGCGGCCCCGCACGCGTCAGGATCGCAACCCAAGGGTACGATCGCCGAGACCGTGGAGCAGCACGTGCCACCCGTCTCCGCACAGGCAAAGAACAGGCTGATGCCCGCCTCGCTCGAACAGGAGGGCACCAAGCGCGTCATCGTGCTCTGCCGCGGCAGGCACCGCGCCGACAGCCTCTGCCAGCGCCTGCACAAGGAGGGGTTTCCGCGCCCCCATCCATGGCAATCGCAGCGGCGCCGCCTATGGCCCCAACGCCAAGCCACGGGCATCCAAGCGCCGAAGAGCCGCCGTCACCCCGGCGACCGCGGCAGCAGGAGGCGATAGGTCACGGTCGCACGGCGCCTTTCGGCCCGCACTGTGGAGATGTGAAGATAATTGGGAAGGTACTTTGCGATTATTTGCTAGGTACCTTGACATCCATCGTTCCGCGCTCGTATCCTGCCAACGGTTCATCAGGTACGAGTAGGGAGGATGGGCCCCTTGACCAAGGAATCCCTCTCCAGGGAGTGGGGGCTGCTGGAGGGCACGCCCGAGAAGCGCGTGATGCGCAGCTTTGGCTTCTTCGGCCACTATCTGCACGTGCACGCAGGAGGCCGCAGCGGCAAGCAGCACATCCTCACGCAGCTGCTGCACTGTGGCGGGCACCTCACGCAGCGGGAGCTGCAGGACAGCTACTCCATCAGCTCGGCCGCCCTCTCGGAGGTGCTGGCAAAGCTGGAGGCGGAGGGGCTGGTGACGCGCACGCGCTCGGAGCAGGACCGCCGCCAGCTGGAGATCGCCCTCACCCCCACCGGATCCACGGTCGCACGCGAGGAGACCGAGAGGCGCCTCGCCTTCGTGCGGGATTCCCTCGGCGCCCTCACCCCACCAGAACGCGAACAGCTCGCCAGCCTCCTCGAGAGGGTCGAGCAGAGCTGGCAGAAGAAGGAATACGACAGAAGGGAGACACCCTGTGAGCACTAGGAATGCAGACACCACCGCAGCGGCACGGGGCTCACAGACGGAGAGTGACCCCTCCGCCGAGCAGCTCAGCTACGGAAGCATTCTCTCCACGCTCGCCAAGAGCATCCGCGAGTTCCGCAGGGACTCTATCATCACACCCATCCTCGTGATCGGCGAGGTCGCCATCGAGTGCATCATCCCGTTCATCACGGCGCAGCTCATCGATGCGCTGCAGCAGGGAGCGGACATGGCAACCATTGGCCACTACAGCCTCATCCTGGTTGCCCTGGCCGTCATCTCGCTCGCCTGCGGCGCAAGCGCGGGCGTCACCTGCTCCATTGCGGCCACGGGATTCGCGCGCAACCTCCGCCACGACCTCTTCGCGACCATCCAGCGCTTCTCGTTCTCCAACATCGACCGCTTCTCCACGAGCTCGCTCGTGACGCGTCTCACCACCGACACCACGAACGTGCAGCTCGCATACATGATGATCATCCGCACCGCCATCCGCGCCCCGCTCATGATCGTCTTCGCCATCGTGATGGCCTTCATCACGGGCGGCAGCATGGCCGTGGTGTACGTGATCATCTCCGTGCTGCTGAGCGCCGCCATCTTTGGCATCGCCATCAAGGTCATGCCCATGTTCCGCCGCATCTTCCACAAGTACGACGTCCTCAACGACTCCGTCGAGGAGAACGTCAGCGGCATCCGCGTGGTCAAGTCCTTCGTGCGCAGCGGCTATGAGAAGCAGAAGTTCAACGCGGCCTCCGAGGGCCTCTACCATGACTTCGTGCATGTCGAGCGCATCCTCGCCCTCGGCATGCCCCTCATGACGCTCGCCATCGACGTCGTGTACACCTTCGTGCTGTTCTTTGGCTCGCGCGCCACCATCCAGAGCTATGGCACCACCATGAACGTCGGTCAGATGTCCGCCCTCATCACCTATGGCTTCTCGATGCTCATGAGCCTCATGATGTTCTCGATGATCTTCGTCATCGTGACCATGTCCGAGGAGAGCGCACGCCGCCTCTGCGCCGTGCTCATCGAGAAGCCCGACCTCACGAGCCCCGCGAACCCCCGCCACACCGTGGTGGACGGCTCCATCGACTTCGACCACGTGAGCTTCGAGTACTCCCGTCACGCCGAGCGCATGGCACTGCGTGACATCGACCTGCACATCAAGAGCGGCGAGGTCATCGGCATCATTGGCGGCACCGGCTCCTCCAAGTCGACGCTCATCCAGCTCATCAGCCGCCTCTACGACGTCACCACGGGCTCCGTCAAGGTGAGTGGGGTGGACGTGCGCGAATACGACCTCGACACCCTGCGCAACCAGGTGGCCGTCGTCCTGCAGCGCAACGTCCTCTTCTCGGGCACCATCAAGGACAACCTGCGCTGGGGCGACGAGAACGCCACGGACGAGGAGATCGTCGAGGCCTGCAAGCTCGCCCAGGCGGACGAGTTCATCCAGCTCATGCCCCAGAAGTACGACACCTACATCGAGCAGGGCGGCACGAACGTCTCCGGCGGCCAGAAGCAGCGCCTGTGCATCGCACGCGCCCTGCTCAAGAAGCCCAAGGTCCTGATTCTGGATGACTCCACGAGTGCCGTGGACACCAAGACCGACAAGCTCATCCGCCAGGGCTTCAGGAACTTCATTCCCGAGACCACCAAGATAATCATCGCGCAGCGCACGAGTTCCGTCGAGGACGCCGACCGCATCGTGGTCATGGACAATGGCCAGATCAGCGCCATCGGAACGCACGACGAGCTGCTGCGCACGAGCGACATCTACCGCGAGACCTACACCTCCCAGAACAAGCAGTCCCACGATCAGAAGATGGGCTCCATGGAGGACGCCGATGTCGCAGGCGATGCAACCGGCACGAGGAAGGAGGTCGGGGCACATGAGTAGCGAGACCAAAAGGGACCAGCAGGCAACAGGATCCCAGGACGTCCGACACGAGGGTGCGTCCGGTGGCCGTGGCCGCGCCGCACGCAATCCCGGCATCGTGTTCAAGCGCACCATCGGTCTCATCTTCACGTACTACCCCGTGCGCACCACCATCATGATCGTCTGCATCCTTGCGGCAGCCATCCTCACCTCGCTGCCCTCCGTGTTCATGCAGCAGGTGCTGGACGTCGTTGGGGAGCACTTCTCCACTGGCAACTGGGACGCCGCCGCCCAGCAGATCGTCCCCATCATCCTCACGCTCATCGGCACGTACGTCATCGCCATCGCGGCACAGGCCACCCAGACGCAGCTTGCCGCCATCGTGACGCAGGGCACCCTCATGAAGGTTCGCAACCAGATGTTCGACCACATGGAAGACCTGCCCATCCGCTACTTCGACAGCACGAAGCACGGCGACATCATGTCGCACTACACCAATGACGTGGACACACTGCGCCAGCTCATCGGGCAGGCGCTGCCCAACCTGCTCACCATGATGTTGCAGATGGCCTCCACGCTCTTCATCATGCTGTGGTATTCCGTCCCCCTGTCCATCGTGGTGCTGCTGGTCGTCGCCCTCATGACCTGGCTCGTGCGCTTCATGGGCGGCCGCTCGGCACGCTTCTTCCTCAAGCAGCAGGTGGAGCTCGCCAACACCGAGGGCTTTGCAGAGGAGTCCATGAACGGCCAGAAGGTCGTCAAGGTCTTCACGCACGAACGCGAGATGCAGGAGGACTTCGACAGGGTCAACGAGAAGCTCTTCCAGGCGGCCAAGAACGCCAACATCTATGGCAACACCCTCGGTCCCGTCCTCATGAACCTGGGCAACCTCGCCTATGTGCTGGTGGCGCTTTCCGGTGGCCTGTTCCTCACGACGGGCTTCCCCAACCCCTCCATCAGCGGTGGCGCGCTCACGATCGCCATCGTGGTGCCGTTCCTCAACCTCACGAAGCGCTTCGCCGGCTCCATCGGCCAGGTCTCCCAGCAAATCAACTTCGTGGTCATGGGCCTCGCGGGTGCCGAACGCATCTTCGACCTCCTGGACGAGGAGCCTGAGACCGACGATGGCTACGTGACCCTGGTCCGCACCAAGCGCGATGCCACATCGGGCAGGCTCATCGAGACGTCCGGGCACACGGGCACCTGGGCATGGCGGCACCCTCATCAGGAGAGGGGCTTCACCAACTACGTGCCGCTCCAAGGTGAGGTCGTCCTCGACCACGTGGACTTCGGCTACAGCCCCGACCATATCGTGCTGCACAACATCTCGCTGTATGCCCTCCCCGGGCAGAAGGTGGCCTTCGTGGGCGCGACGGGTGCCGGCAAGACGACGATCACCAACCTCATCAACCGCTTCTATGACATCGACGACGGCAAGATCCGCTACGACGGCATCAACATCAACAAGATCAGGAAGGATGACCTGCGTCACTCCCTCGGTATCGTGCTGCAGGACGTGAACCTCTTCACAGGCACCGTCATGGACAACATCCGCTACGGGCGTCTCGAGGCCACGGATGACGAATGCATTGCGGCTGCCAAGCTCGCCGGTGCCGACTCGTTCATCGAGCGCCTTCCCGAGGGTTACGAGACGATGCTCACGGACAATGCGGCGCAGCTCTCGCAGGGCCAGCGCCAGCTGCTCTCCATCGCCCGCGCAGCCGTGGCCGACCCGCCCGTCATGATCATGGACGAGGCGACGTCCTCCATCGACACCCGCACCGAGCAGATTGTCCAGCGCGGTATGGATGCGCTGATGAAGGGGCGCACGACGTTCGTGATCGCGCACCGCCTCTCCACCGTGCGCAACTCAGACGTCATCATCGTGCTGGACCATGGTCGCATCATCGAGCGTGGGGCGCACGATGACCTCATCGCCCAGAGGGGCACGTACTACCAGCTCTACACCGGAGCGTTCGAACTGGAGTAGGAGCTGCTCGCACATCCGCCAGCACAGGGGGGTCATGAGCCGCACGTGACTCACGACCCCCTACTATTCCTTTTTTCTGCATACAAGGGGGAGCTCAGCCAGAACGGCGTCGTCAACGTCATCTCCCATGTGCGTGGCACCATCGGCAGGCCCGCTCGAGCGATGCGGGTTCCGGCAGCTCGCAGTTCTTCATCATGCAGGCGGACAACATGTCGCTCGATGGTCACTATGCGGCGCTTGGCAGGGTCAGCAAAGGGTATGGACGCGGTGGATGCCGTCGCCCGGGACACGCCCGTCCAGGATGGCAGTGGCACGGCAGCGCCCGGCGACCAGTCTCGGATCACATCCGTCACGACGGTGGACCGAGCGTCCGAGGTCGGCCCACGCTAGCGCCTCCGATGACGCTGCTCGTTCATGATCTGGCTGATGATCCAGAGTCCCAGCACCAACGCCACGATGTAGCCGATGATGCCGATGACGGGAATGCCGAACACGATGGGCTGCACGCGCGCGTAGTACAGGATCGACGAACCGATGAACAAGCCCGCGATCACGATGCCCATCGTGAGGCGATCGGCAGCATGCGCAATGTCGCTCATGGGATCCTCGGTACCGGGCAGGTCGAGGTTCATGCGCAGCTGGCCCCTCGTAAGCATGTGCATGGCGAGCGAGGCATCGCCGGCGGCACCTATCAGGCTCTTGCTCGCCCGCATCGAGCTGCGTGCGAGCTCCCCCATCTCGTCCCTGAGGGAATCTAGGGGGTCGAAGTGATTCCTGATGTGCCGGCGGATGATGTCGACCATTGACACGTTGGGCAAGAACAGGTCGGCCACACCCTCGAGCGTCACGAGTGAGCGGGCCAACATGGTCACGGTCCCCGGCAGCTCCACACCATCATGGCGCGCCATCTGGATGAGCGCATTGAGGAAGGCACCCAGATCCAGCTCGGAGAGGTCCGCCATGCCATAGGAGCCGATGATCTGGTCGAGATCCTGGAGCAGCTGCGGATGGTCCACGCCGCTCACGTCACTGACGGCGAAGCGCAGGAGGCCATCCTTCAGGGCTGCGGAGTCATGCTCCGCAACGGCGAGCACCATGTCCCTGATGGCCCCCCTGTCGTGGGCGGAGAGCCTGCCCATAAGCCCGAGGTCGAGATAGACGATCTTCCCCTCCTGCACCACGAGGTTGCCTGGATGCGGGTCGGCATGGAAGAAGCCGTCATCAAGCAGCTGCTGCGTGTAGTTGTCAACCAGCTTCGTGCCGATCTCCTCGAGGTCGTAGCCAGCCTCCCTGAGCTCGTCCAGCTGACCGATGGGGATGCCATCCACATAGTCCATGACCACCACGTGCTCGGTGCAGAGCCGCGGATAGGGCTTGGGGCAGTCCACGAAACGGCAGGATGCGTTGTTGCGCTTGAACTCCTCGAGGCTGCGCGCCTCCACCAGGAAGTCAGTCTCCTCGCAGAACGACTGCCAGAGCTCATCCACCACGCTCTTGAGGTCAAGGAACTGGTCGCTGCCCATCATGCCCGAGGCATGCTTGGCCAGCGAGCGCATGATGGATATGTCCTGCGCCATGATCTCCTGCACGTGCGGTCGTTGCACCTTGATGGCCACGAGCTCACCCGTGACAAGGCGCGCCTTATGCACCTGCGCCACCGACGCCGATCCCAATGGCACGTCGTCGATGGCGTCGAAGATGTCCTCGATCGGCGTCTCGTACTCCGCGCGCAGCGTGGCCAAAAGCAGGTCGCGATCCATGGGCTCAACGTTGGTGCGCAGCTTGGCCAGCTCGTTGCAGAAGCTCTCGGGCAGAATCTCGGAGCGCATGGAGAGGATCTGTCCAGCCTTCACGAAGGTGGGGCCAAGCTCCTCGAGCAGCCGACGGAGCATGATGGGGGTGATGCCATGCAGGATGTCGTAATGGCGCGCGATGGAGAGTATCTCCCTCAGGCGGGCCACCTTCGTGGCACGCGTGATGCCATAGCGCTCCTGAGCCGATCGACCCCCCAACAGGCCAATCGTCTCGTAGAGGTCGCCCCCTGTGGCTGGCTCTTCCTCGGCGGGCGTGGCCACGGGATCCTAGTCCTGCGTCTCGGTGCTGGCAGACCCATCCTCGACGGGGACTTTGGTGGGGGCGGCGTCGATGCCGTCCGCGATGCTCTGCGCGTGGGCGAGCCAGGCGGCGCGCTCTTCGGCCGTCATGCTCCTGAGCTTGGCCCTCAGGAGGGCGTCGGACGCATCGGAGCTGGCCTTGCTGGCATGATGCCTGAGCTCCTCGTTGAGCGCCTTGCCCTCCTCAACGGTGAGCTCGCCCTTCTTGACGAGGTCATTCACAAGCTGCTGGGACTTCTCTGCGCTCAGGGCGACGGCGCCGACACCGGCCAGGAAGATCTTGCGCACACCCTCGCCCAGATCGTCAAAGGCACTCATGAAAACTCCTCTCGTAGACGCAGGCACCACATGCCCGCGGTATGGCAACAGTGTACCCCTGGGATGGCCCTCGTTGCGTTGCGGGGCGCATCACGCCAGGAACGCTACGCACCAAGCAGGACGTCCCCCAGCTCACGCACGGATCCCACCACGCGGACGGCTCCGGCATCCGCGAGCTCGCCGGGCTCTGCCGTATGGCCATACTCCACCCCGATGCATGCCACGTCGTTGTCGCGGGCGGCCTCGACGTCAAAGTGGCGGTCGCCCACCATGACGGCGTCCTCGGCAGGCACCTCCAGGCGCCCCAGCACCTCCGCAAGCGTCTCGGCCTTGGTGCCCCTATCGTCATGCTGCTTGCCCCACACCAGGTCAAAGAGGTCGAACACCCCGTCATCCCTGATGCAGCGCTCCAGGAGCGCCTGGCGTTTCGAGCTCGCCGTGGCCAGAAGACGACCCGAGGCACGGATGGCCCTGAGTAGCTCCCCCACACCGTCGAAGAGGGGCCAAGCCCGGGCGCCCGCCCTCCAGTAGAGGGCACGGTACTCGTTGGTGATGACCCGGGCCTCCTCTGCGGAGTAGCCGAAGACCATGGTGAAGGCCTGGGGGAAGGGCGGCCCTACGAGCTTGCCGACGTCCTTGAGACGCTCCTCGGGAAGCCCATGCTCCATGAGCACCTCCCGGGCGATGGCCACGATGGCGGGCCTCGTGTCGGCGAGGGTACCGTCGAAGTCGAAGACCACGAGGCGCTTGCTGCGAAGTCTCTCTGTCAGGGCTGACTGCACGGTGGGCCTCCAGGGGTCTCGATGGTTCGCCTGTGATGGTAACCAAACGGGAAAATGCCACACGAACGACACGTGTGCATAGTAAGGTAACGTCTATGTCCCTACAACTAGGCAGGAGATGTCGATCCCATGACACGAGTGCATAACTTCTCAGCAGGACCCGCTGCACTACCCGTGCCCGTCCTCGAGCAATGCGCACGCGAGATGCTCGACTACCAGGGCAGTGGCATGTCGGTCATGGAGATGAGCCATCGCTCTGCACTCTATCAGTCCATCTTCGACGACGCGGAGGCGACGCTCAGGCGCGTGATGGGCATCCCCGACGGCTACCGGGTGCTCTTCCTACAGGGGGGTGCCTGGCTGCAGTTTGCCGGCATCCCCCTGAACCTCATGCGCCACCGGAGGGCGGGCTATGTGGTCTCGGGCAACTGGTCGAGGAGCGCCTACGGGGAGGCCTGCCGCTACGGAGAGGCCGAGCTTCTGGCCTCGAGCGAGGACACGGGCTTCGACCGGGTGCCCGCGTTTCCGACCAGCGTGCACCAGGATCTCGACTACGTCTATGTCTGCCAGAACGAGACCGTGTTCGGCACCATGATGCGCACCCTGCCCCAGACGGGCGACGTCCCCCTCGTGGCGGACGTCTCGAGCTGCTTCCTGAGCCAGCCTCTGGACGTGGGCCGCTTTGGGCTCGTCTATGCGGGCGCACAGAAGAACGCGGGCCCCGCCGGCACCACCATCGTCATCGTGCGCGACGACCTCATCCAAAAGGGCCCCGCGATCGATGCCTGCCCCACCTACCTGAACTACCGGGTGCAGGCGGCCAGGGGCTCCATGCTCAACACGCCCAACTGCTGGGGCATCTACGTCAGCGGCAAGGTGTTCCATTGGGTCGAGGACGAGGGCGGGCTCGCCGCCATGGAGCGTCGCAACTGGGAGAAGGTCAACCTCCTGTACGACTATCTGGATCAGAGCGCGCTCTTCCGGGGAACGGTGCGCAGGGAGGACCGCTCGATCTCCAACGTCTGCTTCGGGACCGGCTCCCAGGAACTGGACAATGCCTTCGTGGAGGGCGCCGCAGAGCGTGGCATCGTCAACGTCAAGGGGCATCGCCTGGTGGGAGGCATGCGTGCGAGCTGCTACAATGCCGTCTCACGCGAGTCGGTGGAAGCGCTGCTCGCCTACATGGGGGACTTCGAGGCCGCGCACGCGGCATGAGGGCTGGGCGGCACGGCCACAGGGGGGAACGCGGATGCGTTACGTAATGGTACTGGACAACATCGCCAAGGACATCACGCGCGATGGCGTGGCCGACCTGGGCGAGGGATACGAGAAGACGGACGACATCTCAACGGCCGATGCCGTCCTTGTGCGCGCAAGCGACATCCACGGCCTCGACCTGGGTGCCTCCGTCCGTTGCGTGGCGCGCTCCGGCGCGGGTGTCAACAACATCCCCCTCGAGGAGTGCGCCGAGCGCGGCATCGTGGTCTTCAACTCACCGGGCGGCAACTCGAATGCCGTCAAGGAGTTGGTCGTGGGAATGATGCTTGCCAACTCGAGGAACGTCCTTGGCAGCATCGACTGGGTGCGCGCCAACGCACGGAATCCCGACATCGTACGCGCGGCCGAGCGCACCAAGAAGGCCTTCGTGGGACATGAGGTCGCAGGCCGCAAGGTGGGCGTCGTGGGGCTCGGGGCCGTTGGCTCCAAGGTGGCCAATGCCCTCATCCACCTGGATATGGACGTCTACGGCTATGATCCCTACCTGTCCGTGGAGCACGCCTGGCAGCTCTCGCGCAACGTGAAGCGCGTGGACAGCCTCGAGGAGCTCTGCCACGGCGCGGACTACGTCACGCTGCACGTCCCCTCCAAGGAGGACACCGTCTACATGATGGACGCCCCCCAGCTCAAGCTCATGAACCCGGGTGGCATGCTCATCAACTATGCCCGCGCCGATGTCATCGACGAGGATGATGTCGCCGACGCGCTCGAGAGTGGTCAGCTGGGCACGTTCGTCTGCGACTTTGCCACGCCCAAGACCGTCAGGATGCCACACGCCATCATCACGCCCCACATGGGCGCCTGCACGAACGAGGCGGAGGAGAACTGCGCCCGCATGGCGGTGAGCGAGATGAGGGACTACCTCGAGCTGGGCACCATCAGGAACTCCGTCAACTACCCCGACTGCGACATGGGCCCCATCCGCGGCGGCGGTCGCTTTGCGGCCCTCCACGCCAACGTGCCCAACATGATTGGCCAGATCTCCGCCGTCATCGCCGCATCGAGCGTCAACATCGAGCGCATGAGGAACGAGGCGCAGGGCAAGAACGCCTACACCCTGGTGGAGACCGACGCCCCGCTCGATCGCGAGACCTATGACAGGCTTCGTGCCATCGAGGGCATCTACCGCGTGCGCGTCATCACTCCCGCGATCACGAGCCACAGGGAGTAGGTGCGGCCATGCGCGTGGATCCCATTGACTGCTGGAGGCCCACGCCGACGCGTGCCGCCTCCTTTGCGAGCCTCCCCTACGACGTCTTCGACCGGGCGCAGGCGCGCGCCTACGTGGAGCGCCACCCCGACAGCTTCTTGGCCATAGACCGCCCCGAGACGGCCTTCCCGCCCGACCATGACATGTACGCAGCGGACGTCTACGCAAAGGCCGCGGAGCTCCTGCGCGCTCGCGCCTCCGATGGCACGCTGCTCCACGACACCGCCGCCTGCTACTACCTCTACCGCTTGGAGCAGGACGGACACGCGCAGGTGGGCGTGGTGGGCGCCTGTTCCATCGACGAGTACGAGGACGGCACCATCCTGCGCCACGAGAACACCACCGCGGCAAAGGAGCGGGATCGCATCAGGCACATCGAGGCGACCGGCGCACAGACCGGCCCCATCCTCCTCACGTACCACGACGACGTCGCCGTGGACACCCTCTGCGACCTTGCCGCCACGGGAGAGCCCCTCTATGACTTCACGGATGAGGAGGGCGTCCGCCAGACGGTCTGGCGCATTGCCCGCCCCGCCGCCGTCGAGGCGCTCAGGGCCACCTTTGCGACCATACCCCATGCCTACATCGCCGATGGGCACCACCGTGCCGCCAGCGCCGTGCGCGTGGGGAAGCGCCAGCGCGCGGAGGCGCGCGCCCGTGGCGAGGGGGGGCCGCTTCCGAGCGACCTCTTCCTGGCCGTGCTCGTTCCCGCCAGCCAGCTCAGGGTGCTCCCCTACAACCGCGTGGTCGCAGACGCCTGCGGCCTCTCCACAGACGAGCTGACCGCACGCATCGCGGCGCAGGGCTTCGTGGTGGATGGCCCCACCGAGAGCTTCCGGGAGCCTGCACGCACGGGCCAGATCGCCCTCTATGCGGGCGGACGCTGGCACATGCTGCATGCGCCCAGGGGCACGGACGATCCCTGCGACCCGGTCGCATCCCTCGACACGCAGGTGCTTCAGGAGCGCGTGCTCGGCCCCATTCTGCAGGTCAGGGACCCGCGCACCAGCAGCCGCATCCGCTTCGTGGGCGGCATCGAGGGACCTGGACGCCTCGAGGGGCTGGCGGGCACGGACGGCGTTGCCTTCTGGCTCCACCCCACCTCCGTCGAGCAGCTCATGGCAGTCTCCGACGCGGGGATGCTCATGCCTCCCAAGTCGACCTGGTTCGAGCCCAAGCTCAGGAGCGGTTTCTTCATCAGGGGGATTCGCGAGGGGCGGCAGCCCCCTGCCTCATCGTTGTTGCGTGTGCCCCATTGGACGCGCTGCCGCTGACATGCTAGTATGAGCAGGTCAACATACACTCATGTGCTTCGTCCTCTCACAAGAATGCAAGGGATGGTTCGTTCATGGCAGCCAAAGGGAATCACGACGTGCCCGTGGAAGAGACCCCCTCTCCGGACGACCGGGAGGGGGCATCCGGAGAGGAGGAGCTGGGCGCCGTGCCAGCCGTGGACGACATCGATGCGGACGAGGGCGAGCCAGACGACATCGATGACGAGCCGGATGCCATAGACGACGAGTTCGCGGACATCTCGACCGTTGCGCATGATGCCGTGCAGCCGGTCTATGTTCCCAAGCGGCGCGCGCACGCAAGGGACAGGCGCTCGTGGCCCGCCAAGGACACGGATCCCGTGGGCTATATCCCCAGCAGGCGGCACTACGGCTCCCACGCCTCTCCCGAGACCATCGCCAAGGCCGAGCGCGAGAGCTCCCGCAAGTCCAACCGCATGCCCATCATCGTCGTGTTCATCGTCCTCGCGCTCATGGCCGGCGGTGGTGCGTTCCTCTGGCTCACCCGCCCCGTGAGCGTGACCGTCAATGGTGACGTCTACCAGGAGTCCCCTAGCTCGACCATCGCCGATCTCGTGCGGAGGCATCAGATCAAGGTGACGGCCGGCAACTACCTCGACGTCACGGGGGAGGTCATGCGCGAGGGCGCCGGTACCCCCTACACCGCCACCGTCAATGGCACCGAGCTGAGCCAGGACCAGGATTCCTCCTACCAGGTGCATGCAGGTGACAACGTGGAGATCTCTGACGGGGCGGACGTCACCGAGCCATACGCCTCCACCACGCAGACCATCCAGCCCAAGCTCAACATGAAGGGTGGCGCCGGATCGGTCGCCTACGTCTCGCAGTGGGGGCAGGTGGGCACCGTCGAGACGCGCACGGGCTCCGAGTCGGGCAAGACGTCAGACGTCACCACGCAGGACGTGAAGGACTGCATCGTCACGCTGCACAACTGCTCACCCACAGACGGCCAGAAGCTCGTGGCCCTCACCTTCGATGACGGTCCCAGCGAATACACCCAGCGCTACATCGACATCCTCAACCGGTACGGCATCAAGGCAACCTTCTTCAACCTGGGTCAGAACATCCGTGAGCACCCCGAGCTCGCAAAGGCGATCGTGGACAGCGGCAACCAGCTGGCCTGCCACTCCGACACCCATCCCCAGCTCTCCAAGCTCGATGCGGCGTCGCTCCAGCAGGAGCTCACCAAGTCCTTTGGCGCCATCAAGGACGCCACGGGCGTGGAGACCACAATGCTGCGTCCGCCGTATGGCGACTTCCTCGAGAGCACCTGGCTCAAGACGAACGGCCTCATCTCCTACTCCATCACGTGGACCCAGGACTCCAAGGACTGGGAGCATCCGGGCGTCAACGCCATCGTCAGCAATGCGCTGGCGGGTGTGACCTCTGGCTCCATCATCCTCATGCACGACGGTGGCGGCAACCGCGACCAGGACCTGGAGGCGCTCCCCAAGATCATCGAGCAGCTCCAACAACAGGGTTACAAGCTGGTCACCATCGACGAGCTGCTGGCCTCCGACAGCTCCATCCCCACCGAGGTCGCGTCGGGCGACGCCAAGATGCCCGACGATGCCGTATGGCCCACGGAGATCGGCGACAACACGTAGCCTTGGATCGGGGGTCCGGGCAAACGTCCCACCCGGCGCATCGAGGCTCCTCGTTCGGGTATAAATGCTGGGTAAGCATCCCTGTCCCAGGAGTCCCATGCCGTACCACACCACAGCTCAGCAGGGCCATGAGCGCGCCCCCCTCATCGCACGGGGCGTGCTCATGGCCCTTGCCGCGCTCTTCGTCTTCCTCGCAGGCATGACGGCCGATGTCGCCTGGCTCGTCTCCGCCGTGATCTGCGTCCTTCTCGCCCTGCACGTTCGGCCGTATGATCCGCGGTCGGCCGAGGGCGATCGTACGGACGCCCTCACGTCACATCCCGATGCCACTGAGGTCGCACGGGCATGCGAGGGGGCTCCCCCATCCGACGACACCTCGACGGAGGAGACCGTCGGGACTGACGTCCCCGGAAGCTCCCTCCCCCGTGACGAGTCTCCGACGCCTGAGGGCCCCGAGGGAGCGGCGCCCTCCCCCTCGACACGTCGGACGCCCGCCTGCTCGCAGTTCGACCTCGCCGACCTCGAGAACCGCCTAGAAGGAAGCTCCGATCCCATCGCCGAGCTCAAGCTCCTGGTTGGGGACATACGCACGCGCCAGGCATCGAGGGGTGAGGGGGGCATCCTGCTTCCCTCTGGGCTCGAGGACTTTGCGGCCCGCATGCTCGAGGAGGCTGGGCTCTTCTCCACCGATGTGGACCTGCCGGCGTTCCAGGTGGTCGTTCCCCGCCGCAGCGGCATGTTCTACCTCAGATGGAATGGCAGCATAGCCTACCTCGCACGCCTCAGGCTCATCAGGATCGAGGCGGCGCTCAATGCGGCGCGGTCATGCGCCCTGTACTTTGCCGACGAGGAGCCCCCCGACGAGGATGACTGCTTCCAGCTGTGCCAGAGCTTCCTCTCCTCCATCTGCGCCCAGGTGCCCTCCATCCACGTCCTGGACGAGCCGCCGGAGGGAGACCTCCCTGACACCGAGTGGACCGTGCGACACCTCTTCTCACGCGCCGTCGAGTCGCTCAAGCTCCCCTATCGCCTGGAGGTCGACTACCGCGTGAACGTGGCGGACGGCAACATGGCCATCCAGATTGGGCTGCCTGGCGAACAGGTGTTTCCTTCCTCCATGTACGTGCAGGACCTGGGTGTGGTCACCAGCTCGCGCGAGATGCGTCGCAAGGCCGCCTCCTCCTATGCGCTCAGGCTGGCCCTGCTGCTCGCCACCTGTGCCTTCAGGACCTCGCGGAAGATCAGGCACGTGTGGGTTGCCGGCATCATGGACACGCCCAAGCGCCACTGGTGTTGCTACTCCATCGACTTCGACCGGTGGCGCTTCCAGGCGCTCGACCTCAAGCGCATGGGTGGGGGGGAGCTGGAACGGGCGCTCCATCGCTTCGTACCGCAGATGCGCTACGAGAATGGCATGCTCAAGCCCGTCGGGCAGGCGTTCCAGCCCAGCGAGCCGCGCTTCTGCCCGCCGTGGCGCCACGAGCCCGTCTCGCTCTCCGCCCGCAGAATCGCCCCGGAGCAGTCCCGTGCCTTGGGATGCGACCACGTGTATGACCTCGCCATCGAGGAAGCCGACAAGCGCGCCCTGGTGGCCACCACCATCATGCGCCGGCTCGTGAGCTCGGACGTCAGGGACTCAACCGAGCAGAACGTGCGCATGATCCTCGACGTCGCCGGCGATGATCCCGACCCCACCGTGCGCGACGCCGCGGAGCGCACTGTCCGCGGGCTCATCGATGGCAGCCTCAAGGAGGATGTCTTCGCCGTGGGCGAGGAGTTCGTGCGGGGGGACGTCCTCTCCAGGGCGGCGGGTTCCGCGCAGCGGCTCCTGCAGGAGCACAGGGCCGCGCAGGCGCGACTGACGCTCATGCGCGCCCTCGCTACCGTGGACGAGCGGGGCGTCTACCGCGACAGCGCAGGCGTGCAGTGGCGCTACTTTGGCAACTACGTCGATCGCGCGCTCTACAACCGCCTCTACGCCCAGCCAGGCACATCGGTCATGCTCGTGCCCGACAGCTACTTCGAATGCGTCTTCATGCTCTCGGTCGCCTGCCTCTCCGAGGGGGACGCCGCAGGTGCCCTCGTGGCGGCCCGCAGATGCCTCGAGCTTGCCCCGCTTGACCGGCGGGTACGTCTACACCTGGTGCGCTGCCTGGAGTCCTCGGGTGACAACGATGCCGCACGGCAGGAGCTGGGCGAGCTGCTCAAGATGGCCCATGACCCCGAGGGCGTGGGGATAGGATACTACCGCATGGCCTACTTCCAGTGGCGGAGTGGCAACATCCTGGCCGCCGAGGCCTGCTACATGTGCGCCATCTCAGTCCTGAAGGGCACCTTCCCCATGGCGGCCATGGAGCTTTCGATGCTCGCCTCGCACCATCCCGACACCTATCACGAGAACATGTCGCTTGACGAGGTGGCACAGGTGCTCAGGGATGCCAATATTCCCGTCGCGCCCACCGAGCAGATGTCCAGCACCTTCATGGAGTGCACGAAGGCGTCCCTCGATGCGGAGGTCTTTCCCGTCGCACGCAACTTCATCAGCATCCTCAGCGCCCTCTATCCCGATGACGTCATCTTCTCCATCCTACGCTCGCTCGAGGACGAGCCCGATGCCTAGGCGTGAGGCGATGACTCAGACGCCATCGCTCTGGCCGCCCAGCTTCAAGGCTACCATCTTCGACTTCGATGGCACCATCTCGAACACCGCCCATCTCTGGCATGAGGTGGACGTCGCCTTCCTGGGAGCGCATGGCATCGACTTCGACGAAAGCTATGGACGTGCGCTCAACGTCTTGGGCTTTGCCGCAGGGGCACGCTATACCATCGAGCGCTACGGCCTTTCGGAGAGCGTGGAGGAGGTCTGCGAGGCGTGGACCCGCATGGGCCGTGCGCTGTACGAGACAAGGGCGACGCTCCGCCCGGGCGTCGAGGCCTACCTGCATGCGCTCAGAGCCCAGGGCATCCCCATTGGCCTTGCCACCACCAACGCGCCCTCCGTGCTCGATGCCATCCGGCACGTGGACGTGGACGGCCTCTTCGATGCGCGCGTCCACGGCGCAGAGGTCACGTGGGGAAAGGATCATCCCGACATCTATCTGGAGTGCGCCCGCCGCCTGGACGCCGCACCGAAGGACTGCATCGTCTTCGAGGACATCATCCAGGGCGTGCTCTCCGCCCACGCGGTGGGCATGCTCACCTGTGGCGTGCGCAGCAGCGACCCCATCCAACAGGTCGGGGAGCTGCAGTCCGTCTCTGACCTGTGGATCGACAGCTGGGAGGACATCACGCCCCACCCGTTTGCCTCCCCGCCCGCGCACTAGAAAGGTGCCTCTCGCATGAGGGGCACCTACGGTTTCCTGGTGGAGATGAAGGGATTCGAACCCTCGGCCTCAGCGTTGCGAACGCTGCGCTCTCCCAACTGAGCTACATCCCCGCGCGATTTCACACGAAGGACAGTATGCCAAGTTCGGCCCCGTGCGTCAACCTCCGTGGCGAGTCTACATGACCTCAGGGGCCGAGACGCCGATGAGGCGGAGCGCCACGGCGAGGTTGATGCGGACGGCGTCGCAGGCGGCAAGGCGCGCCTTGGAAAGCGCCTCGTCCACGGGATGCCCCGCGCTGGGCAGCACCTGGCAGGTGCCATAGAACGCGTGGTAGGCCCCCGCGAGCTCCTCGCAGAAGTGCGTGATGCGGAACGGCGCGCGATCGCGGGCACAGCCAGCGATGAGCTCGGGGAACTCGGACACCTTGCGGGCAAGGGCCGCCTCGGACGCATGGGTCAGCAGCGAGAGGTCGTACGCATCGCCGACGGCACGGCGCGCCACCTCGTCCATGCCCAGGTCGTGTGCCTCCTGTGGGGTGACACCTGCGGCCCTGCGCAGGATCGAGCAGATGCGAGCGTGAGCGTACTGCACGTAGTAGACGGGGTTCGCATTGCTCCTCTGCTTGACGGCCTCTATGTCGAAGTCGATGGTCTGGTTGGATGAGCGGCTGATGAGGGTATAGCGCGTGGCATCGGCACCCACCTCGTCGAGCAGCTCCTCGAAGCCGATCATGGTGCCGCGGCGCTTGGACATGCGCACGGGCTCGCCGTTGCGCAGGAGGTTCACGAGCTGGCCCAGGAGGATCTCGTACCTTCCCTTGTGGCCGAAGGCCTCGGCCACCGACTGCACGCGCTTGACGTAGCCATGGTGGTCGGCACCCCAGATGTTGATCTCATAGTCCACCCGCTGGAACTTATCCCAGGTGTAGGCCACATCCGAGGCGAAGTAGGTGTACTCGCCGTTCGTCTTGACGAGCACGCGATCCTTGTCGTCGCCGAATTCGGTGGATTCGAACCAGACGGCACCGCTCTTGTCCGTGTAGACATAGCCCATGGCATCGAGTCGCCCCAGGGCTTGCTCGATGGGCGAGGTGCCCGACGCGTCTCGCTCGTAGAAGCTGCGCTCGCTCTTCCACTCGTCAAAGTCACAGCGCGCCTTGTGGCAGGTGTCCTTGATATGCTGCAGCATCCTCTGGTAGGAGCGCTCGCGAAACTCCGGCATGCGCCTTGCGTCGGGGACGTCCACCCAGCGGTCGCCGTCGGATGCATAGAGCTCCTGGGCAAGGTCAATGATGTAATCGCCGCCATAGGAGTTGCCACCCAATGCCTCCGTGAAGGCATCCATGTAAGGATGCAGCTCGGGATGGGCGTCATCCTCGTCCTCGACATAGGCCTCGCGGTCGGCAAGCAGGCGTCCCTGCGCCGCAGCGAGCGTGGCACCGTCGCGCACGAGCCCGGCAAGCTGCAGGTAGCGCATCACGACGGAACGGCCGAAGACATCCATCTGGCTGCCGTGATCGTTGATGTAGTACTCGCGCTGCACCCGGTAGTTGGCATGCTCGAGCACGTTGCATAGCGAGTCGCCGATGGCGGCCCACCGGCCATGGCCCAGGTGCAGGGGGCCGGTGGGGTTGGCGGAGATGTACTCCACCTGAGTCGAGAGGCCATGGCCCTCGTCGCAGCGACCCCACTGGTCGCCCGCCTCGCGCACCCGGCGGAAGACCTCGTTGTGTGCGCTGGTGCTGAGATAGAAGTTGATGAAGCCCGGACCAGCCACCTCACACGTGGCGATGGCGGGACTCAAGGGGAGGTGCGCCACGATGGCGGAGGCGATCTTGGAGGGCGCCATATGGGCGAGGCGAGCGGAGCGCATGGCCACCGTGGAGGACCAGTCTCCGTGCGAGGTGTCCGCGGGACGCTCGAGGCCGCAGTCGTCAACCGCGAACTCCGGCAGCTCACCGGTTGCTTGGGCGGCCGTGATGGCCTGTCTCACAAGGTCCTCAAGTGTCTCGGGCATGCATACTCCTTTTGGGACGACGCGTCGTGCGCGCCGATGCGCGCCACAGCTGCGTAAGTCTAGCAGACGGGACGGGATGCCACGCCGTCCCGCCCCGAATGCGGCAAGCGAACAGAGAGGACGGGAGCTACGCCCGGCCGGACCCGGCATGCTCGCGCGTGGCAAGGCGACGCCTGAGCTCGGCCAGGCCCTCCTCGAGTCCCACCGGATACATCTGGGGGTTGAGGAAGCGGCGCACGCTCGGGTCGAGCATGCGCAGGGACTCGCGCACCCGGGCGCGGGCGTCCTCGATGCCCTCGGGCGCGGCCACACGCCGTCCCTCCTTGACAAGCTGCACGAGCAGCTCGCGGGACTCCATGCCGGAGAGGTCGTAGCTCACGAGGTCATCCACCACATCCACCATGGTGGGCCTGCCCTTGTCATAGCCCTCGTCCACGATCATGTCGCCCACGGGGCAGCCAGCGGCGTCGTAGTAGCGCCTCACGTGCTGGATGCCGGGAATGGTGCGCTTGTAGGCCATCTCGGAGAGCTTGATGACAGGCTCCCACGCCACGTCCGCCGAGTGACGCACGGCCGAGAGCTTGTAGACGCCCCCGAGCGACGGCTGGGGGTCGCAGGTCGCGAGCTTGGTACCCACGCCGAAGGAGTCGATGGGCGCGCCCTGGGCAAGGAGCGACTGGATGGTGTACTCGTCGAGGTCATTGGAGGCGGAGATCTTCACGTAGGGCAGGCCGGCCTCGTCAAAGGCCCGACGCGTCTCCTTGGAGAGCTTGGCGAGGTCGCCGGAGTCGATGCGTACCGCCGCGAGCCGCTCGCCGGCGCGCTCCATCTCCTTGGCGACGATGATGGCATTCCTGATGCCCTGATGCACGTCATAGGTGTCGATCAGGAGCACGCAGTTCTTGGGACTCGACTTGGCAAAGGCACGAAAGGCCTCCAGCTCGTTGGGAAAGGACATCACCCAGGAGTGGGCATGCGTGCCAAACACGGGGATGCTGTAGATCTTGCCCGCAAGCATATTGGAGGTGGACGCGGCGCCGCCGATATAGGAGGCGCGGGCGACCGAGAGCCCACCATCGGGGCCCTGGGCGCGCCTGAGGCCAAAGTCGCTCATGGGATGGCCCTCGGCGGCATGCACGACGCGCGCCGTCTTGGTCGCCACGAGCGTCTGGAAGTTGACGAGGTTGAGCAGAGCCGTCTCGAGCAGCTGACAGTCGATGATGGGCCCCTCGACGCGCACCATGGGCTCGCGCGGGAAGGCGAGGTCACCCTCGGCGATCGCCCAAACCGACACCCGCATGCGGAAGTCGCGCAGGAAGTCCAGGAAGGTGGGCTTGAACATGGAACCGCCGCCCGGTGCCTCGAGCGTGGAGAGGTAGTCGATGGAATCCGGCGCGAACGTGAAGCTCTCCACGAGGTCGGCGATCTGCCCCATGCCGCAGGCGACGCTGTAACCGCCCCCAAAGGGGTTCTCGCGGAAGAAGACGGTGAAGCAGGCCTGGGCATCCACCATCCCTGACTCCCAGAGGCCCTGGGCCATCGTGAGCTCGTAGAGGTCCGTGTTGAGCGCGACGTCGCTCGGATGGGTGCCATCGGTGAGTGCCATGTGCGTGTCCCCTCTGCAGGTGGCGTACTGCCTCGGCGCAGGTGCCGCAGGCGTGCTCCCCCAAGGGTAGCACTTGGGTCAAGGCTTCGCCTTGAAGGCGCAGCGGCATGCCCCGCATGCGCCGGCGGGCCCTGGGCGCGTTGGATGAGGCGCGACGTGCCATCCCTGGCAGCCCCTTCCGTCTCCGACAGGGGACGGACGCGGAGAGGTCTGCCCTAGTGGCCCAGCCACAGGGTCGTGAGAACCACGAGAACGATGATGGCCAGCACGATGAGGACGACCTTCTGGCCCACGGGCATCCTCAGATCGTCATCCGGTTCCATGAGCCGGGCATTCTTGGCGCGCAGGCGCGCCGCCCGCTCGTCCGCGGCCTGCTCGCGCTCCATGGCGGCGCGCTCGGACTTGAGGCGCTCGAGCTCCCTGCGCTCGTGGGCCGCCTGGGCAGCCTCGGCTCGCTGGGCCCTCTCCCTGCGAAGCTCCTCCAGCTCCGCACGCTCCTCATCGCTCAGTGGCGCGATGTCACGCATGCTGTCCCCCCTCACTTGACGGGCCTGCCATCATGGGTGCGAGCTCCGGCCCCTCGACGCCCGTGGCGTCGAAGGCGGGAACGAAGCTCTCGGAAACGGTGCCTCCCTGCTGCCACCAGAGCCGCTCGAAGCCCAGGTCGTCAGCATGGTCGAGCACGCGCTCGTACTCGTCGTCCGTGAGGGCTCGCGCGAGGTCCCCACCCATCCTCAGGCAGCGCCCGGTGGGTGTGTACTGGTTCATGACGGAGAGGTCCGCCTCGTTGCCACAGGCCTCCCATACACGGTCGAGCACGGCGAGCGAGTCGTCCACGTGGCCTGGCATCACGAGATGGCGTACGATGATCCCCTGCTCCATGCACCCATCCGCGCCCTCGCGGCGGCCACCCCGCTCGCGCAGCGAGGCGAGCATGTGCGCAAGGGCCTCAAAGGCCACCGCGGGGTAGTCCCCCGCGCAAGAGAGCTCGCGCGCCAGCGCGGGCGAGGCGTACTTGAAGTCCGTGAGCCACACGTCCACCACGTCGGCCATGGCGTCCACCGTGGTGGGCAGCTCGTAGCCCGAGGTGTTGCACACCACGGGAAGGCCCATCCCAGCCTCGCGTGCCAACAGTACGGCATCGCGCACCTGCGGCGCGGCGTGCAGGGGCGTCACGAGGTTGATGTTGAGCGCCCCCTGCCCCGCCAGCTCGAGCATCATCTGGGCCAGGCGCCCCACGCTCACGTCCAGGCCAAAGCCTCCCTGCGAGATGTCCTGGTTCTGACAGAACACGCAGCGCAGGGGACAGCCCGTAAAGAATATCGCACCGGAACCCGTCTCGCCCGAGATGGGCGGCTCCTCCCAGTGGTGCAGGGCCGCGCGGGCGACCCTCAACGCCGACGAGGCACCACAGAGGCCCCTCCGCCCCGCGTTGCGCAGGGCGTGGCAGCGACGCGGACAGAGCTCGCAGCGGTCGTATGCCGCATAGGTCGACACGATGCGACCCTAGTACTCGATCCGCATGAGGCGGGCGATGGAGACGATGTAGATCTCGAGCGCCCGCCGCAGGCTCTCCTCGCTCACGGCCTCATCGGGGCCGTGCTCCGGCCCAACCCACGCCGGCACGTCCTCCGCAGGCTCATGCGGACCGAAGGCGCAGGCGCGGGGGAACATGCGCGCATAGGTGCCGCCACCGATGACGAAGGCCTCGGACCTCCCGCCCGTGAGCTCGTCGTACGTCGTGAGCAGGCATGTGACCTCCGGCGAGGATGGGTCGGTGTAGAAGGGCTCCTTCACCTGGATGGGCTCGAACGTGGCCCCATGCTCCCGCGCCGCCTGGCAGAGCGCCTGCGCGATGGCCTCGTGCGTGGTGGCGTCGGGATAGCGTGCGTCACAGGACTGCACGAGCCGCGCACCCTCGGTGTGGATGGTGCCACCCACGAGCGTGAGCGCGCCAAAGCGGTCGTTGGAGCTTGCGATGCCCAGGGCCGCACCGTCGTGGCCCGAGGCGCACAGCAGTCGCTCGAGCTCGAGAAAGGCGCGCTCTGCCGCAGAGCAGACGTCACTTCCCAGCAGGTAGCTGGCAAGCATGCCGATGGCATTGACGGTGCCCTCGGGCAGCGACGCATGGCCGCCCCTGCCATGGGCCGTGAGCGTGGCCAGGCCATTGCCGGCGGGCTCGGCGTCGATGCCCTCGGCGACGGGCAGCGTGCCCGCGTCCGCGCGCACCGTTGCCGTTGCAAGTCCGCAGATGGCGTTGGACACGGTGCCGCCGTCCATCGTCACGATGCGACTGTCGGGTGTGCCCAGGATGTCCCCGGACGTGAAGCGCCCCTCGAAGACGCCCTTCTCGCCACAGATGAGCGGAAAGTCGGCGTCGGGCGTGAAGGCAAAGAGGGGGGCGGGATAGTGGGCGAGGTAGTGGGCGAGGTCGCCCATGGAGGTCTCCTCCTCGGCGCCGATGAGGCAGCGCAGGGTATAGGGCAGACGCTCGCCCGTACGGGCAACCTGGCGCACGAAGAAGTGCGCCGCATAGAGCGAGAGCACGAGCGGACCCTTGTCGTCCAGGACGCCGCGACCCATGAGGAAGCCATCCCTGCGCGTCACGTCAAAGGGGCTGACCGTCCATCCCAGCCCCTCGGGCACGACGTCGCTGTGGGCAATGGTGGCAAGGTAGCGCTCGTCCGCACCGGGAAGGTCACCAAAGCCGATATAGCCATCGACATCCGTGGTGGCAAGGCCCAGGCGCCCGGCGATCGCGAGTGCGCGCGAGAGTGACGCGCGTGGGCCGGGACCCCACGGGGCGCCCTCGGAGGCTTGGGAGAGATCCTCCACGGAGCGCACCTTCACAAGCATGCGAATGTCCGCGACGACATCCTCCCACACCTCGTCCACGTATGCCTCGACCTCGTGCCAGAGGGCGTCATCAGCCATATGCCCCTCCTTCCGTGAGACGGCATCCGCGCCACGGTAGGCAGTCTACCCCTCCGTAGGGCGAGGGCCGCCGAGGCATCGGGAAACCATATGAGAGGAGGCCGCACGCGTGCGGCCTCCCATCATGCGCTATGGGCCTTTGGACTAGATCCTCCTCACGTTGGAGGCCTGATCCTTGCCCTTCTCCTCGTTGCGGGTGACGTCAAACTCGACCGCCTGGCCCTCCTCGAGGGTCTTGAAGCCATCCATCTTGATCTCGGAGAAGTGAACGAACAGGTCATCGCCATCCTCACGAGAGATGAAGCCATAGCCCTTGTCTGGGTTGAACCACTTAACAGTACCCTTTGCCATGTCGTGCCTTTCTTCCTACCCCTAGGGGTATAAACGCTGCGCCGAGGCGCTCTAACCGTGGCGTGAGCCACGACCGCTATTCTACCGTACGGGACGGGCCAGGGCGTTGAGTATTTTCAAACGACAGAACAAATTGGGGCAGAGGGCCTTCAGGCATGTGGCGCCACAGGTTGCCCACCCCTTCCTACAGCTGCTTGTCCAACCCTCTGAGCTCGGGGGGGACACTGTGCTCCTCGAGCCCGAACGACCCGTAGACAGCCTGGGCCTGGGCATGGCGCACCTCCGCCAGCTCACCCCTTCCCGCGGTGGCGTAGGCATCGCCCACCTTGTCGAGCGCATACCCCACATATTCCGCAACCGAGTCGCCCACACCGGAGAGCACCATCATGGTGACGAGCGAGTCGGGCGAGAGCTGCAAGGCGATCACGGGGTCGATGTCCAGCAGGCCGGCGATGGCCTCCTCGACCTCACCGGCCGCCGAGAGATCCCCCGAACCGAGCGCACGTCTGAGCGCAGAGCTGACCACCTCCACAAACTGGGCGATGAGCTCGAGCAGATAGTCGTGCTGCAACATGTGGTCTCCCTTTGATGGTCATGACGCTGCCCTGGGGCACTCAGGCCCCGCCGCCTTCCGCGGGCGGCACGATGCCGAGATGCTCGTAAGCGAGGGCCGTGGCCTGCCTGCCCTGCGGCGTGCGGACGATGAGGCCACGCTGGATTAGGTAGGGCTCATAGACGTCCTCGAGCGTGGAGGAGTCCTCCCCCACCGCCGAGGCGATGGTGGCGAGCCCCACGGGTCGGCCACGGAACGTGCGCGTGAGCGCATCGAGGATCCTGGCATCCATCCAGTCGAGTCCCATCTCGTCTATCTCGAAGAACGAGAGGGCCTCCGCCGCGACCTCCCACGTGACGCTGCCGTCGGCGCGCACCTGGGCATAGTCACGCACGCGCTTGAGCAGGCGGTTGGCCAGGCGCGGCGTGCCGCGCGCGCGGCTGGCGATCTCCTGGGCACCTTGGTGGTCCACCTCGACGCCAAGGATGGAGGCAGAGCGCTCCACGATGCGGGCGAGCTCGTCCGTGCCGTAGTAGTCGAGCCGATACGAGATGCCAAAGCGGTCCCGCAGGGGGCCCGTGAGGAGGCCCGTGCGCGTGGTGGCCCCCACAAGGGTGAAGCATGGGATGTCCAGCCTGATGGAGCGGGCAGCCGGGCCCTTGCCGATGACGATGTCGAGGGCGAAGTCCTCCATCGCCGGATAGAGGACCTCCTCGACCTGATGGTTGAGACGGTGGATCTCGTCCACGAAGAGGACGTCCCCCTCTTCGAGATTGGTGAGGATGGCCGCGAGGTCCCCCGTGCGCGCGATGGCTGGGCCCGAGGTGGTCTTGAGGCGCGCGCCCATCTCGGTGGCGACGACGCCGGCGAGCGTGGTCTTGCCCAGGCCCGGAGGACCCGAGAAGAGCACGTGATCCAACGTCTCATTGCGCTCCCTGGCGGCAGCGATGAGCACGCGCAGGTTGGATCGGACGCGCTCCTGGCCGATGTAGCCATCGAGCGTGGTGGGCCTCAGGCTGTGCTCGACGTCGATGTCGTCCGCCGTGAGCTCGCCGGTGACCATGCGCTCGCGCTCGTGGGACGGGGTCCCCACGGCATCCGCAAAGAGGTCGTCATCGGGGGCCTCCCACATCAGGCACCACCTCCCAGACGCCTGAGCGCGTAGGCGATGGTCTGCTCGAGCGTGGTCGCGCCCGCCTCGTCATGCCCCTTGAGGGCAAGGTCGCACTCCTGTGGGGTAAAGCCCATGGAGAGGAGCGCCGAGGTGGCCTCCTCGGCAGTCGATTCGGACGCATCGGGCTGGGATGGCGCACCGGATGGCACGTCCTGGCCGCCAGTCAACCCCCGCAACGTGGCGTCCTTGGCAAACACGTCAGAGAGCTCCATGAGCAGGCGCTGTGCCTTCTTCTTGCCCACACCGGGCACCTGGGCCATGCGACTGACGTCCTGCATCGTGACGATGGTGGCCAGCGCCGCCGGGGCGAAGGAGGAGAGGACGGCAAGGGCAAGCTTGGGTCCCACGCCAGAGATGGTGATGAGCCTGTCGAAGACGGCGCGTTCGTCGTCGGAGGCAAAGCCATAGAGCTCCATGGCATTCTCCTTCACGACCATGCGTGTGAGGAGGGTGATGCCGGCGCTGCCCGCCTGTGGCAGCGCGGCCACAGTGGTGGCCGAGACGCCTAGGACAAAGCCGATGCCGCCGACATCGAGCACGACAGACGTTGGAGACACGTCCACGAGCGATCCAGTGAGCTGGGAAATCATTGCGTGCTCCTCCTGCTCTGCCGCGCCCGGGACACAGCCGGACGCGCCTGGGGGCCTGCCGAGCGCAGCGCCACCGCCGCTGCCGTGGCGGCGGCGGTCTCCTCGCTGGCCCGTTTGCGTGCCTGGTCGCGTTGCGCCTGCTCGGCCTCGAAGACCGCGACGGAGGCAACGTTGCGGGCGACGCGCTGGGTGGTGGTGAGGTTGGCATGGCACACCGCCGCCGCGAGCGCGTCGGCACAGTGGTCGGGGCGTGGGTCGTGGTCGAGGGAGAGGATGGTGCGCACCATGAAGATGACCTGGCGCTTGTCGGCAGAGCCCGTACCCACCACGGCCTGCTTGATCTGCATGGGGGTGTACTCCCCCATCTGCAGCCCCGCCTCGGCGCACGCGACGATGGCGGCACCGCGCGCGTGTGCCGTCGCGATGGCGGAGCGCGTGTTCTCGCCAAAGAAGACCTTCTCTATGGCGAGCTCTGAAGGTGCGTAGGCGACGATGACCCGCGAGACCTCGTCGTAGATCCTCCCCAGACGGCGTGCGAGGTCGAGAGACGTGTCACTTGCGATGCACCCATAGGCGCGCGTCCGGCAGGTCGCACCACGCGTCTCGATGATCCCCCAGCCCGTATGGGCGAGGCCTGGGTCTATGCCGAGGATAACCATGCGTCTCCCTCTGCGGACACGAACGTCCGTTCTATGGTAGCACAGCCGGCACTCAGTTCTCGGAGAAGGGATAGCGCCAGCCGGGATGGTCGTCGGTGCGACCGTCGTGCTCCGTCTCCCCCAGCTCCCGCTGGGTCACGCTGATGTCAAGGCCCTGCGCCTGCGCGAAGTCGCGCAGCAGCGAAAGGGCCTCGGACATCTGGCGCGCGACGTCCTCCCGCGCCCCCTGCCCCAGGGGGGTGGCCCCATCAGATGGCGTCTGGGCATCGGTCGCATCCTCCTGCTGCCGCGATCGGTCAAGGTGCCGCTCGACCAGGTCCGAGAGTGTTGCCTGCAGCTCCCCCGGATGCGCGTGGGCGCCGTCACGCCAGGTCATGCCCGTGGGAAGCGCCGCCTCCCTGAGGGTGAGCGCGCCCGTGGCGAGCGTATGCGGCATCACGAGACACAGGCCATTGGCGTCATCCAGGGCATCGAGCACATCAAGTACGAACTCGCGCGAGAACCCCGTGACGTCGATGACGTCCGCTATGGGTCGAGCGTTCTCGAGGTACTCGGCCAGCACGCGGTCAATGGCGCTCAGGCGCTCCTCGCGTTCCTGCGCACCGCGAACCGCATGTCCCCACGGATCGGGAAGATCCGCGGGCATGAGCGCCACATGCGGAATGACCGGGGAGATGGTGTTTCTGAAGTGCGCCAACGTCAGGAGATCGGAGCGATACACGTCATACAGCGGAACCACGAAGGCCGCCGTCGCCTGGCGAGCATCGAGCCCCAGGGCGAGCGCCGTCTTGTCCTGAGATGAGAGCACGACGCCATCCAGCTCCGCTGCCCACGCGGCAAGCTGCGCCTCCACCTGGGAGGACTCGAGGACGTCCTCCGCGGACGCCCCCTGCGTGCGGGCATGCTCGGAGCGGCGGCTATCCACACGCAGGCGGGTCACCAGGTTGTCGGATGCCCGCTGTCCCGCCGCATCCGCCGCACAGAGCAGCGCGTGCACGTGCGTGGGACCGAGGGCATCCGAGGCAAGTATGGCCAGCACCTGCGAGGACAGGGTCCCATCGAGCGCCAGCACCACCTCGGGGGCGGCGCCCGCGCGAGCGGTGAGCCCCTTGATACCCAAGGTGAGCAGCTGCCAGAGAAAGAGCCGCTCGTCAAGGACGGGGCGCTCCGGACGCGTGTCAGGGACGGCCGCACCCTCCTCGAGGGGCGCAACGAGCAGATGCTCCTCGAAGGCGGGCGCCACGGCCACGAGCCCGTCCGTCGGCGACAGCACAAAACTCCCGCCGCATGAGACCGACTCGCCGCTCACGCCCAGTGACGCCACGCCCACGACCCAGCTCCCGAGGTTGGCCGCGTCGTCCGCATAGCTGTTCTCCTCCAGGGCGGCACCCAGCAGGCTCATGGGATCGTCCATGCTCGCCCCCTCGGAGTCGAGCAGCACCACGACGTCCGCCGATGTACCCGCATAGACGATGGCATCATACTCGTCGAGGGTGCAGGCAAACTGGAACGTTCTCCCCCCATAGGACAGCACGCGCGAGCCTGGCGCGACAGGCCGCTCGGGGGTCTCCCCCATCTGGAAGCCATCGACTTCCATGTTGAGCAGGCGGACCCTGCCGTCCGCCACCAGGGCGACATCGGCAAAGAGCGAATCCTCAAGCCCCAGGTAGACCGGTATGACACAGGGACAGGAAACGCGTTCGGAGAGGCCGCAGAGACAGCGGAAGACATCGACGTCAAAGTCCTGCTGGTCGCTCGGCCGCACGCCCTGGAAACCCGTCAGGGCGCCTGCCGAGAACAGGAGCAGGTCGACACCCTGCACCGCCGCAGCGCTCGCATAGGAGCAGATGCGCTCCCCTGTGGTCGTGAGGTCACCGGGGCGAGTCTCGATCTGTGCGATGCCGATTCTCATGACGAACCCTTCCTGCTCGTATCGCTTCCCTCAGGATACGCCATACGACCCGGATCGTTGGGGCCAAGGGCCGTACGGCCCCGTCGCCGCATCGGTCCCCGCCCATCCGCAGGCCCACCGCACACCTGCGTGAGATGGGGCCGCCGGTGTCAGGGGCCAAGGGCACCTGCCGGAGCGAGGGGCACGCCTATGAAAAGGCGGGCACCGGTCGAACCGGTGCCCGCGCACAGACGCTCGCCAAACGCCGTGGCCCTAGGCCCCTGCCTTCCACAGCCCGTGAAGGTTGCAGTGCTCAAAGGCCACAACCTTGGCGTCCGCGGGCACACCCGCAAACGTTGCGACGGGCTCCTCGCCAGGCTCGAGATGGTGGAACGACACGGCCTCGCCGTATGCCAGCGCGATCCACTGGATGAAGTGGGCCTCAAGCATGGGATGCGCGATCTCGCCGACCTTGACGGTCACGGTCTCGCCGGAACGTTCGATGACAGGCACGTGCTTCTCGGTTGCGGCATCGGTGGAGTCAGCGACCAGCTCCTCCATCGGCTCGCCACAACATTCGGGCGTGCAGGTTCCCTCGTTGACCACATAGACCAGATTGCCGCACGTATTGCAGCGATAGAAGGTAGGCTCGGACATGTTGGTTCCTCTCACTCGTCTGTGGCGCGATGGTCCCCACCATCGCATGCCCTCATTATTGCCATCATGTCAATAACATATACGGTCGTCCGGAAACTTATCTAGACCAGCTGTACGTGACCATCATGCCCCATCAGATCCCTGACCTCAGCGATGAGCACCATGTTGCGCGCGTCCACCTTCACGGGCAGGGCCATGCGCATGGTGCCGCCACTCGCCCCCTCGACAAGCAACTCGACATGGTCAAACCCGTTATAGCGGGAAAGGATGGACTGCAGCGTCTCGATGCGATCCTGCGAGAGCTGACGTGGCGTCATGCACACCTCCAGGACCTTGGGACGGTTGGATCTCTCGTTGAGCTCCATGCCCTCGACCGTCGAGGCGATGACCTGTATGCCCCTGTCGCCTCGCTCCAGCTTGCCCGTGACCTTGATGAACACATCCCCCACGCGCTCGCCCGTCTCGAGGTCGACCTCACCCTCCAGGGCGGCGGCGCACTCCTTGTAGGTCTTGGGAAAGACGACGACGGGCACCTCGCCCTCCATGTCCTCGAGCGTGACGATGGCCATCTGGTCACCACGCTTGGTGACCTTCTTGGCGACGCCACCCGTGGGGACCATGCCCGCGAGGCGAATGACCTTGCCATCGGGCACCTGGGGATGCGTGCCCGCCTCACCCGACACGGGATCGACAAAGGGGACGGTCGTATCGAGGTCGGCAATGGTGCAGTCACGCGCCTTGGAGAGGGCGTACTCGAACGGGCGCAGCGGATGGTCGGAGACATAGATGCCGAGCACCTCATGCTCCTGCGCGAGCTTGGTGTGGCGATCCCATTCGTCGTCGTTTGGTTCGGGAACATCATCCTCGAAGCCGGAGCCCGCCACGTCGCCGAACATGTCGAAGAGGGAGCTCTGGCCAGCGGCACGATCCCTCTGGCGCTTTGCCGCCGCATCGATGATGTTGGAGGGATCGAGCTTGTCCACGAAGGACATGCACTGCCTGCGTGGGTAGCCGGTGGCATCGAAGGCACCGGCCTTGATGAGCGCCTCCACGACGCGACGGTTTGCCTGGCCACCGTCCACGCGATCGACGAAGTCATGCAGGTTCTTGAAGGGCCCACCCTCGGCGCGCTCGGTCATGATGGCCTCCGCCGGGCCCTCGCCCACGCCGCGGATGCCGGCAAAGCCAAAGCGTATGCCATCGGCCGTCGCCGTGAAGTCCCTGCCGGACTCGTTGATGTCGGGGGGGAGCACCTGGATGCCCTCGTGACGGCATGCGCTCACGTAGTGGACGATCTTGTCCGTCTTGCCCATGTAGGACGTGAGGACCGAGGCCATGTACTCGCGCGGGAAGTAGGCCTTGAGCCAGGCCGTCTGCATGACGAGGATGGCGTAGCCCGCCGAGTGGCTCTTGTTGAAGGCGTAGGAGGCGAACTCAAGGACGTTGTCCCAAAGCTCCTGGGCGACTTCGCGCCGGTAGCCATTGGTGACGGCACCGTTCATCCAGTGGTCGTAGATGGTCTCGTCCGCACCGTTGCCCTCCCAGTGGAAGACCTCACCTGTCAGCATCTTGATCTTCTTCTTGGCCACGGGCTTGCGCATGCGGGAGTCTGACTCGCCCGGCGTGAAGCCACTCATCTTGACCGAGATCTGCATGACCTGCTCCTGGTAGACCATGGTGCCGTAGGTCTCCTCCAGGATGGGGCGCAGTCGCTCGTCGTAGTACGAGATCCTCTCTTGGCCATGCATGCGCTTGATGTAGCTGTCCACCATGCCGGCGCCCAAGGGGCCCGGGCGATAGAGGGCGATGAGGGCCACGATCTGCTTGTACTCCGTGGGCTGCATGTTCTTGATGGTGGCCGTCATGCCGTCGGACTCCACTTGGAACACGCCCGCCGTGTGGCCGCAGCCCAGCAGCTCGTAGATCTTGGGGTCTGCGAAGTCGATCTTGTCCACGTCGATGTCCACGCAGGTGGCATCGGGTTTGAGACAGGCCCTGACGGCCCTTGGCATGGCCTCGATGTCGGCTGCGGCGGGATGGCTGTGGCGGATGTTGGCCAGCGCCTTGTCGATGACGGTGAGGGTGCGCAGACCCAGGAAGTCCATCTTGAGCAGGCCCATGTCGGCCACCGAGTGACCCTCGTACTGCGTGATGGTGACGTTGCCCTTGGTGTCGAGCTTGGTGGGCACGTGGTCGGTGACGGGCGTGGGGGCGATGAGCGTGGCGCAGGCGTGCACGCCCTCGCCGCGCGTCAGCCCCTCGATGGAGAGGGCCGCATCGATGATGTGGTGCGCGTCGGGGTCCTTGTCGTAGGCGTCCTCAAAGTCGGGCGAATACTGGTCGGGCCTCTTCTCGTTCTTGTGCAGGGCATTCCCGAGCGCCAGCTTGGGGTCGTTCGAGAGCATCTTGGAGAGGCGCTGCCCCACGTAGACGGGCTGGCCCAGCACGCGGGCGGCATCGTTGATGGCCTGCTTGGCCTTGATGGTGGAGTAGGTGATGACCTTGCAGACGTGGTCCTCGCCGTAGACGTCGCGCACGTGTTGCAGGACGTCCTGCAGGTGCTCGTCATCGAAGTCCATGTCGATGTCGGGCATCTCGGAGCGCTGCGGCGAGAGGAAGCGTTCGAACATGAGGTTGTTCTCGAGCGGGTCGAAGCTCGTGATGTTCATGGCATAGGCCACGATGGCCCCTGCCGCCGAGCCGCGGCCCGGCCCCACGCCGATGCCGTTGTCCTTGGCCCACTGGACGTAGTCCTGCACGATGAGGAAGTAGTTGGCAAAGCCCTTGTCGCAGATGACCTTGTACTCGTACTCGAAGCGCTCCTGCACGTTGATGCCGTTGATGACCACGTTGCGCCAGTCGTTGCCATAGCGCCTTGCCAGGCCTCTCTCGCACTCCGTCCGGAAGCGTTCCTCTGCCGTCTCACCGGACTTGAGCCCTGGGAAGTTCGGCAGGTACATGCTGGACCAGTCAAGCTCGAAGTCGCACTTGTCTGCGATCTCGAGCGTGGTGTCACACGCCTCGGGAATCCAGGAGAAGAGCTCGCGCATCTCCTGTTCGCTCTTCATGTAGAACTCGCTGCCCTCCATGCGCATGCGGTTGGGGTCATCGAGCGTGGTGGCCTTGCCGATGCAGGAGAGGATGTCCTGCGTGGGGGCGTCCTCGCGCGTGAGGTAGTGAAAGTCATTGGTGACGACGACCTTGATGTCCAGCTCGCGGGCGATCCTGACGAGGTACTCGTCGAGCTTGCGATCGTCCCAGCCGTTGCGGAAGCTGAGACCGTGGTCCTGTATCTCGATGTAGAAGTCATCGCCGTAGATGCCCCTGAAGGCACGCGCCCACTCGCGAGCCTCGTCCACGTTGCCCTCGAGGATGCGCTGGGGGATGATGCCCTGCACGCAGGCGCTCTGGCAGATGACGCCCTCGCTGTAACGCCTGAGCATGTCGAGCGTGACGCGCGGCTTGTAGTAGTACATCTCGTGGCCCGCGGCGATGGACATGCACCTGAGCAGGTTGGCATAGCCCGTCTCGTTCTTGGCGAGCAGGATGAGGTGGTAGCGACGCTGCTTGGTGCCGCGCTCGATGCAGTCGTCCGTGATGAAGTAGGACTCGCAGCCGAAGATGGGCTTGATGCGCAGCGGGGCACGATGGGCCTGAACGGCGGAGAGGTCGTGGTCGGACCCCTCCCACGCCCGGACGTCCCCCTCCCATTGGGCATGCGCGCACTGCCAGGGCTCCGCATCGGGACGGTCGGGCTCAGGTTCGTCCAGGTCCCAGCCCTTCTTGAAGCACTCCACATCGTGGCGCCACTGCACCATGGCGGGGGCGTCGTCGTTGTAGTGGCGGCACTCGAGGTCGAGGTTGGGGATGCCAAACATGTAGCCGTGATCCGTGAGGGCGACGGCGGGCATCTTGAGGTCCACCGCACGCTTGACCATGTCGGGAATGCGCGTGGCGCCATCGAGGATCGAGAAGTCCGAGTGATTGTGGAGATGGACGAATGCCATGCGCGCTGCCTCCGGGAAAGCCGAACACCGTCAGGACAGATGATAGCCGAACGCCCCGACCGAATCCGCCGGCATCGCCCCACGCATAGCTGCGGATTCACAGATATCCCCAGCTAAACCGCATTTCGAGGAACGCACGTTCCCATACGACGTCCATCTCGTGCCGTGCCGACCGCCGCGGATGCGAGCGCACGGGTCAGGAGGCCCCACTCCGTGGCTAGCCGCCGGTCTGCCCGATCCTCGGCTGGTGCTTTCCATCGAACGCATAGCGCACGACCACCGGCTCGCCGGGAGTGCCCCCCAGCTCGCCCGCATCGAGCTCGACGCAGCAGAAGGCGCACGTCACGCGCTCCATGCCGCACTGCATGAGCACGTAGGCATAGAAGTTGGCCTGCATGCGATGGCGCGCCTCGATCTCTGCGAGCGTGAGAGCGCGATCGCCCGTCTTGTAGTCCACCACGAGCGCATCGGGGGCGTCGGGGTCGGTGGCCAGAAGGTCGATGGCCCCCTCCACATAATCGCCGAACGAGGAGCCAACGGCCAGGAAGAACGGCACCTCGGCACGCACGAGGCCGTGGCGGCACACCTCGCGTCGCAGCGAGGAGGCACACCAACGGGCAAGGGCCGCATCCAGGCGCGCCCCCGCACGCTCGGAGAGGTGCCAGAGGCGCTTGCTCGCGGCGACACGCTCCGCGCAGGGGACGTCCGCCCCACACTCCACAAGCGACTGCGCGAGTTCGTGGAAGGCGGAGCCCAGGTTGGTGGCCTTGTCCGCATCGTCCGGCGCGGCCGCGGCCTCGTCCTGGGCCGCGCGCCCCACCCGCACGGAGGGGGCGGGCGCACCGTCGTCCATGAGCGCATGGGCCGAGGAGTAGCTGAACACCCCCTCACGCGGCGTCCACAGGGTCGTTGCGGGCAGGGCGGCATCGGACTCGACCCCAAAGAACGTGAAGGCGCGCGCCTCGGGCACATCGTTCGCGGAGCATGCCGTGCCCGACATCCCCCCCTCCGGCAGGGACAGCGTACCGGCGGAATCGACCACGGGACCACCGGTCGCCTTCGTGACCTCGACGCGGCGCACGGACGCCGCGGCCTTTCCCCCAAAGTCGAGGGAGGACCGTCCCACCCCAGGCAGCGTGCCTCCATAGAGGGCGTCCAGGAGGCCCCCCGCCAGCGTGGGTGCCAGTCCCCTCTTGGTGACGTTGCAGTAGACGCCCACGATCAGAGCCTCACGAGCCCTCGTGAGCGCGACGTACAGCAGGCGTGTCCTCTCCGCCTCCTCCTCGGCCCTCGAGCGCCCCCGCAGGCAGGAGAACCACTCCCCCAGCGTGCGGGGGTCATCGCAGGCAGACGCCGCGGACTGCCGAGGCACGCCCTTGGGCATGAGCACCACGGGACACGTGCCCGCATCGCCTGGGCCGTCCATCATGACGCGCGAGCGCATCCTAGGATTGTCCCAGCACTCCGCCACGGCCACGATGGGGAACTCGAGGCCCTTGGAGGCATGGATGGTCATGACGCGCACGGCCGTGGTCTCCCCGCCCGAAAGCGACGCCGGGGGAACCTTTGCCAGCGCGAGCCAGCGGTCAAACTCCAGAGCCGCCCGTGCCGGCCCCAGGCCAAGGTCTTCCGTGAGCTCGCGCACGTAGCGGACGGCCGCGAGCACGTTCGCCTCGCGCGACCTCCCCGCCGCACCCTCCCGCTCCAGGCGGGAGAGCCATCCCGACCCGCGGATGACCCGCAGGCACACGTCCGCGACCGGCAGCGCGGAGAGGAGCCGGCACGCCTCGCAGAGCACCTCGTGGGCGCGGGAGAGGCGCCTGGAGGGCCTGTCCCCATGGAAGAAGACCATGTCACGCAGGCCGACGTCGATAGGTCGCTTGGTCGGTGCGTCAAGAACGGCCTGCGGGCGCGTGCCCAGCTGCACGAAGTCGTTGGCGTCGAGCTCGAACATCTCCGAGGACAGCAGCGGGAACAGACCCGTCTGGGTATCCCGCGGGTTCGCCAGGGCATGCAGGAGCGCCGCGACCACCCTGACCTCAGGGGCATCCGTGAACGTCGAGCCCCCCGTGACGATGCACTCGAGGCCACACGCCCGAATGGCGTCTATGTAGAGCTCGGCATGCGATGTGGTACCCAGGAGGAGCGCCATGTCCCCCGGCCGCTCGCCTGCCTGCCGGTAGCGCGCGAGACGATCGGCGATGCCCAGGGCAAGCACACGACGCCGGTCGGCCAGCGCGGCGGTACCACTCGCAATCTCGATGCTCACGCGCGGAATGTCCGGGCAGTGATACCCATCCGGACGCCCGGGATCGGCATCGAGGTGCATGAAGCCCCCCAGCAGGCCTCGGGCTCCCCCACAGACCCTGTCGACAAACGAGAGCACATCCGCATGGCTGCGATAGTTGGTCGAAAGGCGTATGTGCTCACGGGAAGGCAGCGCCTCCCCACGACCCCTGAACACACTCACGTCCGCCCCACGGAAGCGGTAGATGGACTGCTGGGCATCGCCCACGGTGGCGAGGTGCCGGGCGCCCTTCCCCGCAAGCATGGTTATGAGCTCAAGCTGCTGGGCGTCGGTGTCCTGGAACTCGTCCACCATCACGAGGTGGAAGCGGCCCTCATAGTCTCGCGCCACCTCGGGAGACGACGTTACCGCGCGCAGGGCCAGGGTGACGAGGTCATCGTCATCAAGCAGCGAGGCCTCGCGCTTGGCCTGCGCATAGCGCTCGTCCGCCGCACGGGCAAGCCCGATGAGCTCCTTGGCGACAGGACGCATGTCCATCAGCGCGAGCTCGAGCCTGGCGCGGGCGAGGTCGGCCCTGGCGGCGGACAGGGCCTCCTTGATGCAGGTGGGCCGACCCTTGGGAATGCTCACCCGCTCGAGAACGCGGCGTGCCTCCTCTGCCGTACGCCTGCCGGGCGGCAGCCGGGCGAAGGCGTCCAAGGCCTCAAGGGAGGGCCCTATGACCGCGCGGGCCTTGTCCGTGAGCCCGTCGGCCACCAGGGTCCCATAGCTCGCACGGAGGGAGCCCATGAGCTCGTCGACATCGGCGGCGGGCGGCACCGTCAGCGCATCGTAGCCACACCTCCGAGCCGCCTGCATGATGTCGTCCACCATGCCGAGGACGCCGGAGTCGCCGCGTGGCCCCTGTACGCCGAAGTCGAACTGGTCGAAGGCGGCTGCCAGCGCCGCGCTCTCGTTGGTGCCGCGATGGGCCTCGCCCACCACGTCCCAGAGCGCCCGACGGCGCAGCTCGTCCGCTGCGTTCGTGGACGCCATGGAGAAGCCGGGGTCAAGCCCCAGGTCGAGCGCATGGCGCTTGAGGATGCGCGAGCACATGCCATGAATGGTGCTGATCCAGGCGGAGTCCACCGAGAGGGCCGCCTCCCGCAGGCCCAACGCACGCAGGCTGGAGCGTACGCGCTCCCTGATCTCACGCGCAGCGGCACGCGTGAACGTGATGACGAGCACCTGCGAGAGATCGTCCAGGAAGGGCCTGCCGTCTGGCCCGGACCCCTCCGAGAGTGCCCACGCTATGCGCTGCGTGAGCGTGAACGTCTTGCCCGAACCGGCACCCGCCTCGACGAAGAGAGGCTCGTCCAGCGTGGTGACGATGGACCGTTGGCCATCGTTGAGGCCCGAGAGGTCAAGGCCACTCATGAGCTCAGCCTCCTCTCGCAGTTCATCACCGGACAGTACTCGCAGGCATACCGGTCCCTGGGCCGCGCCTCGATCCTTCCCTCGAGCAGCTCCTGCACCTTTGCCCCGATGAGCTCCTCGGTGGCATCAAGCAGGCCATCCATGCCCCGGGCCTCCCCCGCCCGGAAGGTCGCCCCCTCCGGCACCGCCATGCGCGCAAGCGCCTTGGCTCCGGGCAGGTGGGGGCCAAAGACCCTCTCGCACGCATCCTCGCGCACGGCCCCCGCGATCGCATGGTCCCCCCTGGTGGCCAGATAGACGGTACCCACCACCTTGAGATCGGGGTGACGGCGGCGCACGACCTGGCCATAGATGAGCGACTGCACCCTGCGGGGAAGCTCGAGCGTGCCATCCTTTGCGGGGCCCTCCTTGGGAAAGGCGGCGTACTCGTCCCCGAACGTGGCAGGGCTCTTGTGCTTGTAGTCGATCACCACCGCCTGGCCATGGGCATCCACGTCCACGCGGTCGATGGTGCCGCTGAGGTAGGCTCCCGCATATTCCACAAGGTCGTCTCCTCGGCCGAAGTCCCACTCGAAGTGGCGCGGCTCGTACCCCACGAAGATCGTGGACTCGTAGTCGAGCAGCGAGAGGAGGTCCTTGTGCAGCGTGGCGAGCATGCCCTCCTCAGGCGCCGTATGCGGCACAAACGACTGCGGGCGCTTGCGCTTTCCCTCACGGATGCCCTGATGGCGCAGGTGCGCCGCAAACTCCTCGTCCAGCACCTCGCGGGCACGTCCGAGCATAAGGGCATCGTGGTCGCTCACCCGCGATCCCGGCACCCTGAGCTCCGGATGGGCGGCGACATCGGGCAGGGGCTCGCCCGCCGCGGCAAGAGCCTCGAGGGCGTCGTCGAGCAGCGCACGATGCGTGACCTCCAGCACGCGATGTGCAAAGACGCCCATCTCCAGGGCGCCAAGGCCCGCATCGACCGTCCCCAGCCTCAGGCGACGGAGGCTGAACCACTTGTAGGGGCACTCGAGGTACGACTCGAGCTGCGAGGCGGAGAGCTGCGGCTTGCCATCGACCAGCCCCACGAGACTCCCCTCCTGGGGCACGACGATGAACGGCCGCTTGGAGGGATCGATCCGCCCGGCGGGGGCGACCTGCTCCACCCCCTGCGGCGCAGGCGCACCGCAGGGTGAGACGTTCTCCGCGGCGCCCAGCTCGTCACGGGTCTCCACAGGCAGTGCCCCTCGGGCGTCCTGCCCATAGCAGGCGAGCAGCTCGGTGAGCATCACGGAGGGGTATGCCTGCCTGGCGTCCGCGTCATTTGTGACGAACTCGAGCGCGAACTGCCGCGTGGGTGCGGCGAGCGTGGCGGTAAAGCGGGCGCGCGACAGGTCCATGGGGCTCAGGGGCGGCTCGACGCCCAGCGTCTCGAGGAGCGCCGTCAGGACGTCGTCCCCGGTGCCGACGGGAGCCTCCTCGGATGTCTGGCCACAGCAGACGAGCGCGTCGACGGAGCCGGGGTCAAGGCGCGCCGCCGCGGGGGCATCCATCACATCCACGACGCACGATGCGCCGGGCACGACGACCTGCGGCCTGACCCGAAGGGGCCGGGCCTCGAGCGCACGGCAGCAGACGTCCACGAGCGTCTCGAGGCCGACGTCCCCCTCGGCCGCCGGACCGGCCATGATGCCCAGCTCCCTGAGGGTACCGGCCACATCCAGCACGGCCGTCAGGACGCCCGTCGCCTCGGCCTCCGCAAGGGCACCCGGGCCGTCGGGCACCGTCGCCGCCGCATCGGACGTGGCCCTGTCGCCAGCGCCACAGGGTGCGAGCAGCTTGGAGGCCATGGAACCCACACGGCCCCGTAGCAGCTCGCGTGTGGCATGGGCGACGGTGGCGGAGGTCAGCTTCCCGTTCTGCAGCTGGCCAAGGACATCGGCGGGCGTGAGCAGGCGATCCCTGCGCCACGAGGCGTCGAGCCGGTACGCCCTGCCCACGGGGACGCGGGAGACGCCCGAGAGCAGAAAGTCGATGAGGTTCGAGGGGGGCCACCACTCCATGCTGCCCAAGCGGACGAGCGTGCCCTCCTCCACGCGCTCGGGCGCCGGCCATGTGGCGTCAAGCGCGGCGAGACGGGCGACGCCTCGCATGAATCCGGTCAGCGCGCGTCCCGCCTCCGTCTGGCCACAGGGCCGCACAAGCCGAGCGCGCGCCGAGATGCCCCGCGCCTGGAGCTTGGGAGCCAGCTCCCGCCAGGCGCGCGCCGTGTCGGGCGCGCTCACGGCGATCCGCGCGGCACCCGCGCGGGCGAGCGCGGCACAGTGACGCGCGACGAGCTCGGCCTCCGCCGTTGGGCCCGCCGCCTCGAGCAGCGTGACCGCACCGGTGGGCCCCACACCGCCCTCCCCGCCAGAGAACAGCGACCGCAGCACGCCTGTCAGCTCGTCCGCACGACGAGGATGCCACCCGGCGGCACACCTGCGCTCGGACACCTCCACGCCCCGCGAGCGCGCCGACGCCACGAGGTCGGCCAGGACCGCGTCGCCAGCGGCATCCACCTGGGAACCGTAGGCTCTCACCTGCAGGTGCACGGCCGTCAGCCGAGCAAGGCCGGCCAAGAGCTCGCGCTCTGCGCGCGGCAGCATGGCCATGCCCACCGCCACGATGGGGGGGACCGCAACGCCCTGCCGTACAAGCGTGTCGGGAAGGCTGGCCATGACCTCACCTTCCTCGACGAGGCCCTGCTCGCGCGCGCGGGTGGCATAGGTGCCCACCAGACGAATGACGCTCCGCTCCGCCTCGGTGCAGCGCTCGAGGGCGTCCGCGTGGGTGGCGGCGCGCGCGCCCATGGGAAGCCAGGGGAGCGCCCGCCGCGCAAGGTCCTGCATCAGATGCCCGGTGCCGGGGTTTGCCTCCACGCCACCCCGCTCCTCAGGGGTTGCCTGCGCAAGCACCTGGCCCACAAGAATGGCACGGGCGGTACCCTCGATGACCCTGGAACCGTCCCCCCACACCTCCCAGCGCTCACGGGCCCACGCGGAGGGCGTGGCTATGGTGACTCCCAGCGACAGCCCCGCATGCCGGGAGAGCTCGCGCGCGGCGACGAGCTGCGTCGTGAGGTCCGGCACCAGCAGGGTGGCGCGCCCCTGTGTCGCAAGCGCCTCCTTGAGCGTCGCCACCACGGCATCGCTCACCAGACGCTCGTCGGTCGTCCTCACTATGCACAGCGACATGACTCCCCCACCACGGCCTCCCTCGTGAATCCTATGGGCATGGTAGCGCGACCGGGCGACACCGGTCAGCCGGCGCGTTCGCCGGATCGCTCCCCCAGGCGTTCCAGCACCAGGCGATAGCCGCCCGAACCGCCGTGGAGGCACTTGTTCACCCGGCTTACCGTCGTGGACGAGGCGCCCGTCTCGCCCGAGACGCTCGCGTAGGAGGCGCCCCGCGCCAGCAGCATCGCGACCTCGAGGCGCTGCGCGAGGTCATCGACCTCACGCGTGGTGCACAGGTCGCTCAGCAGGCTGCGCGCCGCGCCCTCGCTGTCCAGCGAGCACAGTGCGCGGCACAGGCGGACGAGGTTCCTCTCCCTGTTGCTTTGATGATGCTTTGGCAAGCCCGCTCCTTGCGCCCGGAATGGTCAGCCACACTCTAGCGTAATGGAGCGCGCGATCGATGGGGCGCATCGGGCGACCATCCGACAGCCGGTAGGTATATCGTTGTGACAACACACACGAAGGGAGCTTCCATGTCCTCGATGAGCTTTTTTGGCCGCTGGATCGTGACGACCATCGCCGTCGCCGTGGCTGCCGTACTCGTCCCTGGCTTTGAGACCGTGGGGGGCAGCTTCATCGGCCCCCTCGCCTTCGCCCTGGTGCTCGCCCTCGTCAACGTGACGATCAAGCCGCTGGCGCAGGCACTTTCGATTCCCCTTACGATCGTCACGCTGGGCATCTTCTATGTGGTGGTCAATGCCCTCCTGCTCGAGCTGGCGAGCTTCCTCTCGCGCGGCCTCTTCCATGCGGGCATCTACATCGCATCGTTCGGCTCGGCGTTCGCGGCGGCCATCGTGATTTCGCTCGTCTCCCTCCTGCTTGGCGGCTTGGGGGACTGAGCCGTCTCCGGAGTGGCGTCGGCCGTGCGCGCCAGGCGCTCGCCTGCCACCTCGCGCACGGCGCCCATCGCCTTGCCCAGCACGCGGGCCGGCATGTCGTGTGCCACCGTCATGGCGATCGACGCGGCAGTGCCCGCGGCCTCGCGGACGGTGTCGGTCGTGGCAGAGAGCGCCTGTCTCGCAAGGTCGTTGATGACGCGCCTGGTGAGGGGGTCGATCTCCCCCATGGCGGCAAGCACCTTCTGCGCACCGCGCGGCGAGGACATGATCTCGTCGAAGGTGGTGGCCCCGCCCGCTCCCAGGGCGTCGAAGAGCTGGTCGGTGAGGGCGATGCGCCGCTCCATGGGCATGTCGCCAATCCAGTTCGCGAAGACCCTGTCGACCAGCACGCACTCGGGCAGCAACCCCTCGGCGACGCACAGCCCATCGGGCGTCACCTGCCAGCTCATGGGATCGTGCTGCAGGGCGCCCCGGGCGTCACTGCGCACATAGAGCCGGGGCTCCTCCGGCCGGTCAAAGAGCTGCCCCACGACGCTGTAGGCTGGCTGTATGCGGCGAAGGCGGTTGCCCAGCAGGGCGAAGGGGCCATGGGGCATGATGGCCGGGTCCATGCCCGGGCCATCGTTGCTCCACACGACAAGGAGCCGATCGGAGAGCTCAGGCGGCACCGATGCTGCCGCGAACGAGGCGAGGTTGCCTCCCTTGGAGTGCCCGCCCACGTACAGGTGGGAGTCGCGTGCCACGGCGGCCTGCGCGGCAGCCGCAAGGTAGCGGGTGGCCTGACGCTGCGCCTCCGTCACCCGAAAGGACAGCATGAAGTCCTCCCGCCACCCCACGAGCGTGCCATCGGTGCCGCGGAACGAGACGAACGACAGCCCTGGCGCCACGTCCATGGTGAGCGCACCAAACTGGAGTGAACGGTCGGGATCGATGACGTCCACGTAGTCGTGGAGACCTGCGCCACCAAAGCGTGCCGATGAGCCCAGCGCCCTGAGGTAGGCGCTGCCCACCTTGGCAAACGAGTGCACGTAGGGCGTAAGGTCATCCCCTGCCCTGTCGAGCAGGATGCGACATGCCTCGGCCACCGTGATGGTGCCCGCGCCAGGCCGAGGAACGATGCCCATGAAGTCAACATAGGACAGGACGGAGCAGACGAGGTTGTCCACGTCGTTGAAGGGACGCTCCGCGAGGGTGAGGTCCCCACGCCATGTGAGGTAGTCATTGATGTTTGCCATGCCGACCTCCCGTCCGTGCACACCCCGACCCGCATGCGCCCGACCTCCAAGGGACGCGTCCGTCCGAGGAGGGAGCGACAGGGGGTGCCTGCGGCGCCGGTACTGCGTATGGTAGCCTTGAAGGGTACGTGATCGGCTGGCATGCAGTCGGCATTTCGCCGTATGGTCGTCCACTGGGAGCACCCCATGACTGATGATGGAAGCCCATCGACAAAGCGCCTCTTCGCGGCCCTGCGCTTCTCGGGCGAGGCGAGCGGTGAGCTCATGGCCTGCCAGGAGTGGATCCTCGCACAGCTGACCAAGGGCAGGCCCACCAGTCGCGATAATCTTCACCTCACCCTCTGCTACATCGGTCCCTGCGACGCCTGCCAGGAGCGGACGGCGCGCGAGGCCCTCGACCAGGCCGTGGCGACCTGGAACCGCCAGGTGGAGGATGCCCGGCAGGGCATCGAGCTCACGCTTGGCCGCATCGACACCTTCGAGAGGCGCCGCGACTCCATCGTCTGGTGTGGCCCTGTGGGCGACGCTCCCCAGGAGCTTGCCCTCCTTCGTGCCGACATCGCTCGCGAACTCGACGCACGCGGGCTGCCTTTTGGCAGCGAGACCTTCACGCCCCACGTGACGCTCGTACGTGGGGCGCGTGCCACCACAGACCAGCAGAGGCTCTCGGCCCAACGTGCGACCTTCACGACGCACCATGACGAGGTGATCCTCATGTGGAGCCACCATCCCGAAGGCGGCTCGCTTACCTACACGCCCATCCACACGGTTGCCCTGGGAGCACGACCCTAGGACAGCAGCGCCTCTGACCACGGGGCCTCTCGGAAACCCACGAGCACGAACGGGGTCCCGTCAGCCCTCGTGCCCACCACCAGCGGGCGCCTGACCATCATGCCATCCGTTGCGAGCAGCGCCAAGGCATCCTCATCGCTCATGCCGGCGTCCAGCTGGGCCTTCACGTTCTGCTCGCGGTAGAGCCTCCCGCTCGTGTTGAAGAGGCGGCGCACCGGCAGGTCGGACGCCGCCTGCCAGGTGGCAAGCTCGTCTGCCGTGGGGTTGTCCCGGGAGATGTCGCGACAGGCGTAGGCGATGCCGTGGGCGTCCAGCCAGACGAGGGCCCTCTTGCAAGTGGAGCATCGGGGATGGCACAGCACGAGGAGCTTGTCGTGGGGCATGGGGAGTCCTTCCTTCGGGGATGCCTGCACGTGACTCGAGGGGGTCGAGGCGCCCCTCTAGCCCTCCAGCCTGGCGGTCAGCAGCTCGTTGAAGAGCTTGGGGTTGCCCTTGACGCCAGTGGCCTTGGAGGCCTTCATGCACTGGCCCACGAGGTAGCCCACGACCTTCCTGTTGCCGTCGCGATACTGCCTCACCTGCTCGGTGCAGCGGGCGAGCACCGCATCCACCACGGGCTCGAGCGTCCCGGTGTCCGTGGACTGCCGCAGGCCCCGCTCGTCCACGACCCGCTCGGGATCCTCGTCCGTGCCGTCCACGGCATCGAGCACATCGCGCGCCTGGGCAAAGGTGATGGCATCGGCCGCCAGCAGTCGAGCGATGCCTGCCGTCTGCGCGGCCGTGATGGCACCACATGCCGGCAGGAGGTTGACGACCACGTTGGCCACCGTCGGCGCCACCCCTTCGCCGGCCATCTCGGCCGCCTCCTCGAAGAGCGTCGCGACCGCAGGATCGCCCGCAATCTGGGCCGCATCGGCGCGCTTGAGGCCAAAGCTGGCCACATAGCGATTGCGCTTGGCGTCGGGCAGCTCGGGGATGCGGGCGGCAGCGTCATTGATGAACTCGTCCGTGAGGTCGAACGGTGCCAGGTCGGGGTCGGGGAACAGCCGGTAGTCATCCGCCGTCTCCTTCACGCGCATGACCACGGTGCGCCTGTTGCTGGGCTCCCAGTGGCGCGTCTCCTGATAGATGGTGCCACCCTCCTCGAGCACCTCGGCCTGGCGGCAGATCTCGTACGCGAGGGCGTCGTGCAGGCCCTTGAAGGAGTTGATGTTCTTCATCTCGGTCTTGGTGCCCAACGCGCTCGTGCCCCGGCGACGCAGGGAGATGTTGCCGTCGCAGCGCATGGACCCCGACTCCAGGGAGCAGTCGGAGATGCCCAGCGTACGGAAGGTCTGTTGCAGCCTCTCCATGAAGAGGCGGGCCTCCTCGGGCGTGCGCAGGTCGGGCTCGGTGACGAGCTCGATGAGGGGCGTGCCGCAGCGGTTGTAGTCGATGAACGACTCGGAGGCGCCGGTGATGCGCCCCTCCTCGCCACCGGAGTGGACCATCTTGGCGGCGTCCTCCTCCATGTGGATGCGCAGGATGCGGATGGGCACGGTGTAGGAGCCGTCCGCCGCCTTGTCCACGGTCAGGGGGGCGGCGGCGTCGTGGGCGGCCACGACATCGGTGCCCGTCATCACGTGGTCGGGACGCTCCCGGGCGCCCTCGCCCGTCACGTCCAGGTCCAGGTGTCCATACATGCAGAATGCGACCGGCCCCTGCGTGGTCTGGAAGTTCTTGGCCATGTCGGGATAGAAGTAGTGCTTGCGGTAGAACAGGGAGTGGCGCTGGATCTGGCAGTTGGTGGCCAGCCCCGCCATCACGATGGACTGGACGGCCCTGCGGTTGGGCACGGGGAGCGCCCCCGGCATGCCCAGGCAGACGGGGCACACGTTGGTGTTGGGCTCGTCATCGTGGGAGAGACGGCAGTCGCAGAACATCTTGGTGTCGAGCGTGGTGAGTTCGGTGTGCACCTCGAGGCCGATGACGGCCTCCCAGTCCTCAAGGACGTCCTGGAGCTTCCTCATCGGAGCTCACCCCCCTTCCCGGCGCATCCCGGTGCGACGGGGGCGCCCTGACCCAGCCCAAGGCCCGCGTCCACGCCCCGCTCGATGGCGCGCGCAAACGTGAGGAGCGAGCGGTCCTTGAAGGCCGGCCCCTGCAGCTGCGCGGAGACGGGCAGGCCCGAGGCGGACCCCAGGCCCAGGGGAACCGAGATGCCGCCGTTGCCCGCGATGTTGCTGGAGATCGTGAACATGTCCGACGCGTACATCTGCGTTGGGTCGCTGATCTCGCCGAACCTGAAGGCCGTGCGCGGGGACGTGGGCATGAGGATGACGTCACACTGCTCCCAGGCGCGCACGTAGTCCTGCGTGATGAGCGTGCGCACCTGCTGGGCCGGGTAGTAGTACTGGTCATAGACGCCGCTGGAGAGCAGGTAGGCGCCCAGCATCTGACGGCGCTTGGCCTCCTCGCCAAAGCCATGGGCGCGCGAGAGCGCCGTCTGCTCGGCCAGCGTAGAACAGCCCGGCTCCTGGTAGCCATAGCGCACGCCATCAAAGCGCGCGAGGTTGCTGAACGCCTCGCAGGGGGCGATCACGTAGTAGGCGGCAATGGAGGAGGCGATGTTGGGGAGCTCCACCTCGACGATGCGGGCGCCCTGATCCTCCAGGATGGCGCGGGCCTGCGCGACCGCCTCCCTGGCCTCGTCCGTGAGGCCGGCAACGTCCAGGAGCTCGGGCACCACGCCTATCCTACGGCCCCCGATGGGGTCATCGAGATGCTCCAGGAAGTCCACGGGGCAGTCCTGGCTCGTGGAGTCGAACGGGTCCCGACCGGGTCCGGTGAGCGCATTCATGGTCAGGGCCACATCCTCCACACGACGGCCGAGGGGTCCCACCTGGTCGAGCGAGGAGCCAAAGGCCACCACGCCGTAGCGGCTCACGGCACCGTAGGTGGGCTTCATGCCCACCACGCCGCACAGGCTCGCCGGCTGGCGGATGGAGCCGCCCGTGTCGGAGCCGAGGGAGACCGTGACCTCGCCGGCGGCCACGGCAGCGGCGGAGCCACCCGAGGAACCACCAGGGACGCGCGCGGTGTCCCAGGGGTTGCGCGTGGGATGGAAGGCGCTCGACTCGGTGGAGGAGCCAAAGGCGAACTCGTCCATGTTGGCCTTGCCCATGGGCGTCGCGCCCGCATCGAGCATGCGCTGGACGCAGGTGGCCGTGAAGGTGGACTCGTAGTGCTCGAGCATCCTGGAGGCGCAGGTCGTGCGCGTGCCCACAAGGTGCATGTTGTCCTTGAAGGCGACGGGGACGCCGGCAAGCGGACCGAGCGGCCTGCCCCCCGCGCGAGCGGCGTCGGTCGTGGCGGCAACGGAAAGGGCCAGGTCGGCAGACACCTGCAGGAATGCCTGCACCTCCCCATCGCGCGCCTCGATGGCATCGAGGGAGGCCTGGGCGACCTCGGTCGCCGAGAAGGCGCCCCCTGCGACGCCGGCCGCGATCTGCGCGGCGGAAAGGGCATCGAGGTTGGCCATCAGCGATCGCCTCCCCCATCACCCAGGATGGAGGGCACGCGGAAGTAGCGGCCGCTCGTGGAGCCGGCGTTGTCGAGTGCCACGTCGAGGGGCAGCGCGCGAACGGCATCGTCCACCACGTCCTCCCCCATCACGTTGGAGAGGTCGCCGATGGGATGGTAGGTGGGCTCCACGCCGTCCAGGTCGTACGTGCGGATGGGCCCGAGCATCCCGACCGCCTCGTTCAGGTAGGCGGTCATCTCCTCGAGCTCCTGGTCATCGAGGGCAATGCGGGCGTAGTCGGCGATGCCGGCCACCGTCTCCTTGGAAAGTGCCATGTCTCCTCCGATACGGGCGGGACGACGCAGGCCCCTGGCCCGATCGCCGTCCCCTCCCCTGAAAGGCGTCTTTCGGGACCCCGGGAATGGGAGTCCCTGATCATTCTAGACAAGGACGCCCAGAAGCGCGACGTCTCGTTCCAGCCGAGACGGCACCGCAACATAAGGCGAGGCGCATCGCCTCGTTCCGTGGGCGCGATGTGTCCCACGACCGCGCCTCCCGGCCGTCCCACCACCCGCTCGGCGCGGGCCACGTGCCGCCCACGAGGGACGGGGACGCCCCATCCCACGCCCGAAACCTTCGAGCAGGAGCGTTTGGGGCCCAAGTGCGTGCTGGGCGGCGCCACATCGCGTCCTTCCAGCACGTATGGCGGCAAGGTTCGGGCCTCCATGGAGGGAAATCGCCCCGCATACGTCCAAAATCCGGACGGTTCTCGCGCCCCGCAGGCCACAGGGCCACGCACTTGGGCCCCAAACGCGCACTGCCGTGCGCCACGCCCATCGGGAGGCCCACCCCGCGCAGCAAGGCGACCCCGCGCGACGGCGCCTAGCCCTCCCTGCGCGTGTGCGTCAGCAGGAGGCCCCCCAGCATGCCCAGCAACGAGACGAACATGCCCAGCAGCAGGTACCAGTACAGCGGCAGGGTGGCCACCTCGATGTCAACGCCGTGGTAGAGCGCCAGCGTGAACAGGACCAGCACCATCTCGAGCAGGCCGGCCAAGGGGACCACGAGCCAGCGCCGCGGGCCCCACACATGCTGGGACCCCATGGCGGCCGATGCGGAAAAGCCAGCGACGGTCATCAGCCCATACAGGTACGTGAGCGCCCAGCGCAGGACCCCACCCGCAGGCGTGAGCTGCCAGAACCGTACGAGTGCGAGCACCCACACCACGGCATAGAGCACGATGGTCAGCAGGAGCACGGGATGCTCCCCAAGACGGAGGGAGTCACGCCCCCGAGGATCCGCATAGGCGTCATACGCATCAGAGTCGTAGCCGCCGTCGCCATACGCATCGTAGCCTTCGTAGCCCTGGTGGGTGGCGCGGTCATGGGAGCGCTCGTCGCGCTCCCGATCCGTCGACCCGTGTCCTGCGGAGCGCCGGGGGTGCGCCGTCTCCTGTCGAGGCCGCCGCGCACGGGCGGCGATGGTGCGCCTCTTGGCCGGGCCAGCCTGCCGGCGGGCGGTGCCAGCCTTCGATGGCGTCGGCCTTGGCTTTTGACGGGACGTCCCCTGTACAGAGCCAGATGGCCGTCGCGCCGTTGGCCGGGGGGCCGGCTTGCGCGATGCGGTGCGTGGGTGCGTGCTCCGCCTCCGAGGGGTTCCCTGTGCCATGACGCTATCGCTCGTCCCTGCTGGTAGTGAGGGGCGACGTGCTATGCATCCGAACCGCAAACAGAGAAGAGGCCATGGGAATTCGCTCCAGTCATCCGCACGCGAGGGCGCCCTCGCCCAAACGCGGCTATCATACCAAACGCACGTCGAAGGTGGCACGGTACGATGCGCCTCAGGCACGGGGGCCAGGAGGGCGACGGTGGCGAAGCTGTACTTCATCTATGGGGCCATGAACTGCGGAAAGTCCACGAGTCTCCTGCAGGTTGCGCACAACTACGAGGAGCGCGGAATGCACGTGACCATCATGAAGCTCGTCACGGACACCAGGGGCAACACCAACGTGGTGAGCCGCCTGGGCGTCGTGCGCAAGGCGGACGTGCTCATGGGGCCGCACGGCGACACGTATGGGCTGATGCGCCGCGCCCTGCCCGAGTCGAGCTGCGTCCTTATGGACGAGGCACAGTTCATGTCGCCTCGTCAGGCGGAGCGCTTGCACCAGGCCGTCCACGAGCTGCACATCCCCTGCATGTGCTACGGCCTCAAGATCGACTTCGCCGGACGGGGCTTCCCGGGCGCCTCGCGCCTGCTGGAGCTTGCCGACGAGATCCGCGAGATGCGCACCATCTGCCGTTGCGGGCGCAAGGCCACGATGAACCTGCGCCTTGTGAGGGGGCGCGCCACCTTCGACGACAGGCAGGTGGAGGTCGATGACCAGAGCGACATCAGGTACGTCTCCGTCTGCGCGGACTGCTTCTATCAGATCCGCGCGGGAAGGATGGCCTACGGCGGGAAGGATGGCCTACGGCGCATAGCGCTGCGAGTCGTCACAAGTCACCCTTAACCAATACGCACAGGAGTCGATCGTCAGTCGACAACGAAGCCAACTACTTTCCGTATGGGTGCTTTTGTAACAATAAACTCATAGCTCCCCGCATCGAGTTCCGGTATGTACGTATCATCGATGGAGGATGGGAAGGGAGCATTCGTTCTGCCCGCGGCAAAGGGCACGTGCAGAAGGTAAGTCGTCTGTGGTTTGATGGATAGTCTGAATTCACCCTGAATCTGTGGAACAGAGCACTGGAGGAGGCCGTTCTCAACGCGAATCCATTGTTCGGGATGACGGGCACTCGCGATGGACCACCCCAGAGAGTCCAGATATCCCCTCTCGTCATCCTGGGACTTGTTGTTGATGATTTCAACGTCAAGCACCAGCAACGTCTTGGCCTGGGAATCAGTCACATCATTGGGAATGGCATACGATGCCTCTTCTGTTGGGGAACTCACGGCGTAAGTGTCGAGGTACTCTTGGATCGACATGCGATGGGCAGCGTTGATGCGCAGGCTATATCCATCCGTGTTCTCCGTCTTGTACTCCGAGAAGGCCCCATCAAGAGAGACAGTCTCCCCCATACTGTACGCTTCCTTGGGAATCGTGATTGCCGTCGCATTGACGACCCATATACGCGCCACCAGGGCGATGACACATACAGACACTACAATGAGAATGGCAGCTATGCGCCTAGTGTTCCGCGCCATCGTGCTCCTCCCCTCTCACAAAGCTCTCGTGACCGTCCACGTGTCCCTCGGCCATAGCGTAGATTTCATCGGAAAGCTCATGCAGAATGGCAGAGGCGTGGCAGGCGAGCAGGATGGTCGCGCCACGCCCCTGTTCGCGTCGCACCAGCCGTGTCACCATCTCCACGCCAGATGCATCCAGCGCGTTCGTGGGCTCGTCGAGAATGATGAGGCTGGGTCGCTCCAAGAGTGCACCTGCGATGCCCAGACGCTGCTTCATCCCCAACGAGTACTTCCTGAAGGGACGCCTGTCTCTGGGGTCAAGACCAACGTCACGCAACACGGCAAGGCAATCCTCCTCAGTCGCAACATCGCGCACCGAGGCAAGCAGTCGAAGGTTCTCAAGTCCGCTCCGCGATGCAAGGAAAGCTGGCCCTTCCAGAAGCACGCCAACACTTGGCGGAAAGGAGATGTCTTTCCCCACAACCTTTCCGTCCACGCGCACCTCGCCGGAGTTTGGGCGGATGAGACCAAGCACCGCGCGCATGAGCATGGTCTTTCCCGAACCATTGGCACCGGAGAGGCCAACGGTGGAGCCCGGCGGCACCTCAAGGGAGATGTCCGAGAGCACCTCGACTCCACGGATACGCTTTGTGAGATGGGATACCACAACATGGACACCCCGGCCCGTACCCTCATGGGTACCTGCAGTGGAGAAATGTGTGCCACTCATATCGCATACTCCTTGTTGATGCAGTCCATACGAGAGAAGTACATGCCCCCTACCACGATGCTGATGAGGGCAATGCACGCGGCAAGGGCCATGCCACAAAACGGGCTCATTCCCTCCAAGACAGTCCCGTGCGTCCGGGCAGCCATGAGATAGTTGCCAGGAAGCAGAGGGTTGAACGCGTAGGCAGATGCCAGAAGAAGTGCCATGGTCGCGCCAAAGCTCAGTACGGGGCCAATCATGAGGGCAAGCGCCATCTGCATGAGGGAGAGCGCCACCAGCAGACAAGGCACAGACAGCACGAAACCCACGATGCCTACGGGTGGGTCAGCATCCATGGGCACGAGCAGCAGGTGCTCGAAGACGTCTTGATCGATGCCAAGAGAGAGTCTGCCCCGCAGAACAAGTGCGGAGAGCAGACAGACGATGCCCACGAGCAAGAAGCAGACAAGGGTAGAGACAGCTGTCCAGATGCACTTGGAGACCCACCACGTGCGTCGACCCCCGGACGCGATGAGCACACCTCTCCCAAAGCCCATGAGGTCACGATAGGGATATGAGAACGTCACGTAGAGTATCGAGCCGAGCATGAACAGCCAGGTGGTGGGAAATGGAAGGAAACGGTCGCGCGCCGGATCGAACACCCTGATGCCACCGAAGCATGCCACCAGTCCGTCTCCCCATGAGAGCGCTGGGATATCCAGCCCGAAGGACGCGATCCGCACGATCGAGACAACGATGATGCATAGGGCAACGAGCATGACAAGGATCATCCGCTTGTACGATTCGCGGAACCCCTCACTCAAATCCATGCGCATGCATGCGAGCAGCCTCATAGGACATCACTGTCCCTCTGGGCGCGAAGGATAGCTACAGCTGTGGCAAGAAGGAACACAAGCACTATGCAAACCACAACCATACTTTTGGTGTATGTCAGGGACCAACTGCGCAGCATGTCAATGAGGTTGAAGCGGAACCCATTGATCCCCAACGCTCCGAACACATTTTCGTTAGCGTACTTGATCATCAACAGTGAGAGATAGGCACCAACCAACAGGAGCGCGCGATTGTCCACCAGGCATGAGACGCCCAGCACAAACACGGCCCACAAGCCACAGAGGCAGCCGTCTATGAGGGTGTTCACGAGCACATAGGCCCATGGGGCCCCAAAGAACAGAGAGACAAGCGCCTCACCCTCCGAGAGCCCAAAGTAGAGGTCGTCAATCACTTCAGGCGTATAGCCAGGCAGGGCACACGCCAAAACAACCAGATTCAACATGAGGGGCACAGCCGCAACGAGAAACCCTGCTACAAAGGCAGCGAGGCACTTGGCACAGAGATAGCGCCCCCGACTGCTCCGAACGTACATCTGATTGAGCACCCCATCAATCGTCTCCGTGCGCAACGACATGGCATAGGGGACGAGAGCGAGCAGCGGCAGCACCTGAAAGAATATCTCACAGGACATGTTCGCGGACACAAAGACCCATTGCCCATACGCACCCATGGCAGACAGGCCATTCCACTCCCTGCTCAGGGGGTTGAGCGAGCTGCTGACCATAACCGTACTGATCGCCTCTATGGCAGAGGCGACGGCAAGGAGCGAGGCAACGACTAAGGCAATGACAAACCACCTGTTGCTGAGAGCCTTGCCCAGCTCAAGTCGAACGAGCCTAATCATGCTGCACCCTCCTGACGCTTGTCCGTGAACGTGCAGTTGACGCGGTATCCCCATCCCTCACCGTTTGAGAACGTGAATGAGTCCGCATCTGGCTGTACGACCACCCCAACCACAAATTCCCGCTCCTCTCCAGCGTCAAGGGAAAAGTAGCCGCTCTCGTCCCCATCCCTGTCGGGATCAAGGTAGACAATCTCGTTACTCGGACTGAGGTGCACGATTGAATCAAGAAAGAAAAGAACCTGGCCCGTTTCCGTAGAACTGAGGGGTCTGGCATCGATGTTCTTGATGGTGACTCGAAAGACCAGTAGATTCGAGCTGTCACCTGATTCCGCATCGTCGGCAAAAAAGCTTGTCTCCCGATATGAGCTGTCCTTCCACCATGTGCCATCGCCCGCCGCCTGGGCTGGCCCCTGATAGAGCACGGCGTCAGTGATGCAGAGCTGAAGGCTGCCCTCAAAGGAACTCGAGCCCTCCCCGCCCTCATCAGAGGCCTCCGCATACGTAAACGTCTCGCCCATGCTATAGACGGGGGCCTCATCTCTCCGCTGTTCCATTTCCTGCTCATAGCTCATGGCCTGATATCGCTGAAAGCCCCAATAGCCCAGCCCACCGACAATGCACGCCACCGCCAGAATGAGAATGGCCACGACCTCTTTCCTTCTCACGAATCCCCCCATCAGAAGGGCTGAATGGCATGCTGCCATTCAGCCCGCGCTCGTTGGTGGCTAGTTCAAGTCAGCATAGTTTCCGGCACAGTCAGGACTCCAGGCTCCCGAAATGGAACCCCATCCGCTGTCTGCCCAGCCCGTCAGGCGTGCAAAGCGATACCCGCTCTCGCGTACGCTATTGTGAATCTCGTACTTACCAAGACCGGGGACCCGCACATAGCCGCCATTCGTGCAGTTGTGCTCACCGTACCCCGAGCTGTAGCTTGACCCATCCACATACATGCGCGGAGCATTGCCCCTCATGTAAGTGACATTGATGTACGTAGAGCTGTAGGTATCTTTGCTTCGCCAATTAGTGCCTTGGGTGGTACCAGCTCCACTAAAATAGAAGGAGAAAACAGAGTCCTGCGTAGTCTCTACTTTTGCCTGTGCGGGCGTCGCAGGTTGTGCCAGGAGTGCCACAGCAAAGGCCACTGCCATGACAAGCACACCGAACCTTTTCCTGCCATACATCTTGTCCTCCATCTCTCTAACCATCGAAATGATTGGGCGCCCATGCCTCACAGTGACGGCCTATGGGCATCCCGTCTGTAGTCACGCGATATGAGAATGGGAAATGGGCCTGTTTACAAGCCGCTCAACTGGTGCAACGTGGCAATCAACTCGGAGCGGCTATGGACGTCAAGCCTCTTGTAGGCGGCAGCCCGTGCCGTGTTTATCGCCCCACGCGAATAGTGGAGAGCCAACCCAATCTGAGCAGATGTCTGCCCACGGAGGATGCCGAGCACCACATCCTCTTGGATATGGGTGAGGCCTCGACCACGGAGCGTATAGCGGAGTCTTTCCTCGGAGGATGGCTGCTCGCCTAACAGCTCTAGCACCTGAGCATTGCGCTGGGTGCGCAGGCAGGCAGCGATACAGAGCAGGCCATACAGGCTCGAAAGCACATAACCAAGACTGGAGACGATGGCCCCAAAGGCAGCCCTCCCGCCGAAGGGGGCAGTAAGGACGTCATTTCCTACCAGATAGAAGCCCAGGAGGTCCACCAGGAAGTCCCCACCAAGAATCCCCAGGGCACCGAAGGCAATGACGGCAGTCACGATCCTCGTGTCAAGGACACGGGCACGAAGCCCTTCGCACAGCAGCCATATCAGCGCACAGAGGGCCCCAACAAAGAGCGCGACCCGTAGGTGAGCCGCCAGCACCAGAAGAATCATGATAGCCAGCAGGATAGCATGACAGCGATGCCGGCTAGACACCATGAGAATCAGGCCACCGACACAAAGGAGCTCAAACACCACAAGCTCGGTGGCAATCGAATACCAGGCGGTGCCGCGCCACAGCTCTTCCCACGAAAGCCCCACGACAAGGGAGAGCAATGGCAGCATGGTGCACAGTGGCACATCGATGTAACGAGAACGCACCCTATCGACCCGTGGCAGTATGTCCACAAGATATGGGACGCCTACAAGCAGGGTACCAACAAAGGCCAGCATCAGAACAACTGGCCCGTTCATGAGCCCAGCCCTCACGCCAGGCCAGGCAGCAAGAAAAAGGGTTATGAACCCCAATCCAAGACACACGCAACGGACAGCATCAAGCGTATCCCTCTCCTGTTGGCATCGTCCTCGAAACCACATCGGCAGGGGTGCCAGCAGGAAGAGCGCAAGGGCACAACCATACACGAATGGGCGCCAGGAGCCCCAGGGCAACCGGGAAACCTCGACTGGCAAAAGCAGTATGGAGCCGCACAGCGCGGCAAGCATCAGCAATAGGCCGCTCCAGAGGCTACCATGCGCGAACCGGTCATTCTCATGCCCTCCTCCCAAATCATCCCTCCCATGTATAGTCGAGGCAGCACATTGGGGGACAGTTGGCCTGACCAGCTGCCGGAGTGCGGCAAGATTGGCCACGTGGGCCTTTCGGTACACACGCCGCATGGTAGCGCGTACCGTGGAAGGCCGTATGCCAAGACGCCGTGCCACATCCGATGAGGACAGATCCGCCAGGGAAAGGGAGGCGACCTCAAGTTCGCGCGGTGCCAGCCCATAGACGGATAGTATATCCCCTACCGACTGTCTCGCGTTTGGAGTGTGCGCAGAGCATGTTGGGTCACTCTCGCTCGACCTAACCAGGAAAGGCCATCCGATAGCAACATGCGCACGGATAAGGCGTACGAGCGTCCAACATGCCGCTACGATCGCACAGGTCACGTAGAGCCACGAGTGCAGATTGCCCAGGGGAACGACACGAAGGAGAGCGGCCCATATCACAAGGCCAAGCGAAAGCCCCCACAAGGATGGAGTAACGGCAGCGTCCTGCACGACGATGGCATCCCCTGCGTCTCCAGCGAGGGGAGCGTTCCATGCGAGGAGGCATACAAGCAGGGGCAAAGCCTCTGCCCCCAACAAGAGACGGACGTCATATGGCTGCTGCGAGACAATGGCAAAGAGGACGTAAGACACGAAGTTGACGAGATATCCCGTTGCTACGCCATCCAAAAATCGCAGCAATGAAGCTGACGGGATGGGTGATAAAACACTCTCGTTACCATCATCACCTTGGATGCCCCTGCGCATCGTAAGCGCGCAACAAGCCGATGCAACAAGCATCAACAGGGGTTGTACATAAATCCCAACATTACGGAAGACATAATACCATTCCAAAGCAAAGATGCCCTGCGAGCGCTCCCCTATCACATCGCAAGGCACAAGCAGCCACTCTGGAAGGGCCCCGAGGACGAGAGACGCTACGCATGCCAGACCTACGGCTCTCCTCCCGAGGCTACTGTTCCTTCTCAGGGGAATGAGGCAACCAATCGCTAGGCCCATGGCAAGAAACGGCCTCACGCCTGCCAAGGCAGGATTTCTGCCCGAAACCAGACAGAACGGGGTAGACACCAACAAGCAAGGGAGCCCCTGGCAGAGCAGGGCTCTCCCCATCCCACATGTCCCTCTAGCACGATGTGTCACGGATATTCGTCCCAACCACAGATCCCCATCAGGAGGCTCACGAGCATCCTACTCCATATGAAGAAAAGGATGGGTTACCCCCGCCCCTTCGCCCGCTCGGCCGTGAGCATCTGCGCGAAGGTCGTCTGGTCGAAGTCGGACGGCAGCACGATGGTCGAGGCGCCGTTGTGGCTGACGTCCGTCATCATCTCGGTCCACTGCGAGAACATGAAGAGGCTGTTGGCCTCCTGGCTCGAGACGCCGCTGTCGCGGATGGTGTCGAGCGACTGCTTGATGCCCTCGGCGATGGCCGTGCGCTGGTTGGCGATGCCCTCGCCACGGGCGCGCATGGCCTCCGCCTCGGCTTGGGCGGCGATGACCGTCTTCTGGCGGGCGGCGTTGGCGTCGTTGGTGGCGCTCTCGAGGTTGTTCTTGGAGGCGACGATGCGGTTCATCGACTCTTGGACCTCCTGGGGCAGGCGGATGGCCGTGATGAGCGTGGCCACCACGGTGTAGCCGTAGGCCAGCATCTTGTCGGCCACGGAGTGGTCGATGGAGCTCGCGATGGCCTCCTTCTCGATGAAGACCTCCTCGAGCGTGCGTGCGGGGATCTCGGAGCGCAGCGCGTCAGCGAAGTAGTCCTTCATCTGTCCCACCGGGTCGGTGAGGGTGTAGATGCTGCGGTACACGCCGGACTGCATGATGTCCTGCACGGGCGTGCCATCCACGCGGAACTGGATGGAGACGTCCAGCTCGATGGTGACGTTGTCCTTGGTCTTGGCGTCGAAGGTCATGCGCTCGTCCTGCGTCATCATGCTGATGAGGCGCGCATGGTCGACGAAGGGGATCTTGAAGTTGAGGCCGGCGCTGCGGATGGAGCTGAACCTGCCCAGGCGCTCGATGGCGGCGCAGTGCTGCTGGGGCACCACGAAGAGCCCGTTGGCGAGCACGAACAGGACGATGATGACGAGAACGATGGTGGCGATCATCTCATCTACCTCCAAGGGTACGGGAACAGGGTCACTACAGCAGGTACTCGGCGATCTGCACGGCATTGGTGGCCGCGCCCTTGCGAATCTGGTCGCCCGCACAGAAGAGCGCGAGCGCGCTCGCCCCGTCGGGGGCGGAGAGGTCGCGACGAATGCGGCCCACGTACACGAGGTCCTGGTCGGACGTGTCGATTGGCATGGGATAGCTCAGGCTGGCGGGGTCATCCACGACCTTCACGCCCGGTGTCCCGACGAGGATCTCGCGCGCCTCGTCGGGAGAGAGCGGCCGCTCGAACTCCACGGTGATGGACTCCGAGTGGCTGCGCGAGACGGGCACGCGCACGCAGGTGCAGTTGACGCGCAGCTCGGGCAGGTGCATGATCTTGCGCCCCTCGTTCTGCAGCTTCCACTCCTCGGAGGTGTAGGCCTCGTCCTTGAAGGAGCCGATCTGCGGGAAGAGGTTGTGCTCGAGCTGTGCCGGGAAGGGACCAAAGCCACCGGTCACGGGCTCGCCCGCGGCCACGAGCCTGGTCTCGCGCTCGAGCTCGTCGAGGCCCGACTTGCCGGAGCCCGACGCCGCCTGATACGTGGACACGATGAGACGAGTGACGTGCGCCGCCTGGTGCAGGGGCCACACAGGCACGAGACCGATGATGGTGGCACAGTTGGGGTTGGCAATGATGCCGGCGGGGTGGTCGGCAATGTCCGCGGCGTTGATCTCGGGCACGACCAGGGGCACGTCGTCGCGCAGGCGGAAGGCATGCGAGTTGTCCACGCATACCGCCCCACGCCTGACGGCCTCGGGGAGCAGCTCCCTGGCCTGGGCGTCACCGACGGCACCCAGCACGATGTCAACGCCCTCGAACGCCTCGGGTGTGGCCTCGCGCACCTCGACCTCACCGCCCCTGAAGGGCAGCCTCCTGCCTGCGGAGCGTGCGCTCGCCAGCGGCACGAGCTTCCCCACGGGGAAGTCACGCTCCTCGAGGCACTCCCGCATCTGGGTGCCCACGACGCCCGTGGCACCCAGTATGGCGACTACCCTGTCTGACATGTGGCCTCCTTGTCCTGGCGCGCGGGCGCGCCGTCGCTACCTGTTGAGCTCCTCGGGCTTGAGCAGCACCTCGTTCTTGACGAACTGGTCATAGATCACGTTGATGGCGCGGTCGAAGTCCGAGTTGTTGACGCCCAGGATGATGGAGATCTCCTGCGAGCTCTGCGTGATCATGCGGATGTTGATGCCCGCCTCGCCGAGCGCGCCAAAGATGCGCCCAGAGGTGCCGGCGCGGCGGCTCATGTTGCGGCCGACGACCGAGATGAGCGCCAGCTGGTCGACGACGTTGACGCTATCGGGCTTGAGCTCGTGCTGCAGGTCGTTGACGATGGAGTAGATGGAGTCCTGCACGTCATCGCCGTTGATGACGATGCCGAAGGAGTCAACGCCCGTGGGGATGTGCTCGACGGAGACGTCGTACTTCTCGAAGATGGAGAGCGCGCGACGTACGAAGCCCACCTTGTTGGACATGTGGGCACGCATCACGTGCACGGCCATGAAGTCCCTCTTGCCGGCGATGCCGGTGATGAGGTGCTCGCTTCGCCCCTCCTCGGCGGTCTCGCGGATGATGGTGCCCCGCTTGTCGGGCCGGTTGGTGTTCTTGATCTGGATGGGAATGCCCACCTCGCGCACGGGGAAGATGGAGTCCTCCTGCAGGACCGAGGCGCCCATGTAGGAGAGCTCGCGCATCTCGTCAAAGGTGATGCGGTGGATGGTGCGCGGGTTCTCCACGATGCGTGGGTCGGCGGACAAGAAGCCCGAAACGTCCGTCCAGTTCTCGTAGAGGTTGGCGTCGATGCAGCGGGCGAGGATGGCACCCGTGATGTCGCCGCCGCCACGCTCGAAGAGCTTGATGGTGCCATCCACCGTGGAACCGTAGAAGCCCGGCAGCACGAAGCTGCCCAGACGCTGGACGGCCTCGCGCAGGCGCGCCTGCGTGCGGTCCATGTCCACCTTGCCGTCGTGGTGGAACACGATGACGTCGGCGGCGTCCACGAAGGGGCGACCCAGGTACTCGGCCATGAACTGGGCCGTGAAGAACTCCCCGCGGCTCACGATGTACTCGGCGGAGTGCCTGTGGATGCCTGCGATGAGCTCCTCGAACCTCTCGCGCACGGGATAGGAGAGCCCCAGCTCGCTGGCGATGTCCACAAAGCGCTGCTCGATGTCGCGCAGAAGGTCGGTGCCATCCACGTGGTACTGGATGTGGGCGTTCACAAGCAGCAGCAGGTCCGTGACCTTGTTGTCACTTGAGAACCGCTTGCCCGACGCAGACACGACCACGAACGCGCGGTCTGGGTCGGACAGGACCACATCGCGCACCTTCTTGAACTGGCCGGCATCGGCAACGCTTGACCCACCAAACTTGGCTACCTTGATCATCTAGAGCCCCTCCTTGGCAAGCGCGGCCATGAACGTGCTGGGGTCGCTCTCGCATGCCCTCTCGAACAGCGAGCGCGCCTCGACCGCAGTGACGCCGCGCACGATCTTGGATCCCTCGTCACCCTCCCAGGCGCCCGCATGGGGCACGGATGCCATGGTGCGGAAGACGTAGTCCCCCGTCAGGAGGCTGGGATCCCAGGCGAGGCCTCGGCTGAGGTCATAGGTGGGCCGCATGCCCGCGGTGGCGTCCAGCACGTCCTGCACCATGGCGTTGCCCGTGGGCAGCATGCCCGCACCCTGGCCGTAGAACTTGAGCGGGCCCACCGTGGTGGCATCGAGTGACATCAGGTTGAAGTTGGCGGGGACGTTCGCCTCGAGCGTATGACGCGAGAGCGCGACTGGTTCGACGACGGCGGCATAGCGACCATCCCCCTGCACGCCGCGGCCCAGCAGCTTGACGGTGCGGCCATGCGCACGGAAGCGCTCGAGGTCGACGCGGGTGAGGTTGCGAATGCCCGTGACGGGCAGCTCTGCGGTGCAGGCCGCGTCGAAGGCGACGCCCACGGCGATGATGGTCTTGTTCTTGACGTCGATGCCGTCGATGTCGGCGGATGGGTCGCGTTCGGCATAGCCCAGCTCCTGGGCGCGCAGGAGCGTCTCGTCGAAGTCGGCCCCGTTCTTGGACATGGCATCCACGATGTAGTTGGTGGTGCCGTTCATGATGCCCGAGAACGAGCGCACGTCATCGATGCGGCGCACCTTCCTGATGCTTGCGATCCAAGGGATGCCGCCCCCACAGGTGGCCTCGATGAAGAGGCCGGCGCCACCGGCAGCGGCCGCAGCGGCGAACTCCCGGAAGTATGCGGCCACCACCGCCTTGTTGGAGGTCACCACGCTCTTGCCTGCCGCAAGGGCACGCAGGATGAAGCCGTGCGCCGGCTCGAGGCCGCCCATGCACTCCACGACGAGCGCAATCTCGGGGTCGTTCGCAATGTCCTCGAAGCTCGAGGTCATGCGTGGGTCCGTCAGGCGGTCGGGAAGCTCGAGGATGCGGGTTACCTCAACGCCACCGACCCGCTCCGAGATGATCCGGTCCACGCCCTGTCCAACGGTTCCGTGGCCGAGCAAGGCAATCTTCATGCGCTGATCCAATCTTTCCACTCTGTGACGCACCGTCCACCCGCCTGTGCGGCGAGGTTATCATGGGCATGCACGCCCTTCAAGACAACAAGGAGCGCACACGTGAACCCTTTCTACCACAGCACGCGCGACAACAGCCGATTGGTAACAAGCAAGCAAGCTATCCTCACCGGCATCGCACCCGATGGGGGCCTCTTCGTCAGCGATGCCGTGGGTGAGACCAAGCTCGACGTGGCCGCGCTCCCCAGCCAGACCTATCATCAGACGGCACGCCAGATCCTTGGGATGCTGCTGGGCGACTATGCGGATGAGGAGCTCGCCTCCTGCGTGGGGAGCGCCTACGCCGCCAACTTCGACACGCCCGCCGTCACGCCGCTCTCCCCCTTGGGAGACGATTGGCTCCTTGAGCTCTACCATGGCCCCACCTGCGCCTTCAAGGACGTGGCACTCCAGATGCTGCCCCGTCTGATGTCCGTGGCGCGCGCGGAGGGCGGCAGGGACATCATGATCGTCACCGCCACCTCCGGCGACACCGGCAAGGCGGCGCTCGCAGGCTTTGCGGGCGTGGAGGGCACGGGCGTCACGGTGTTCTATCCCGAGGGCAAGGTGTCCGAGATCCAGCATCTCCAGATGGCCACGCAGACCGGCGCCAACGTCGCCGTGTGCGGCGTCAACGGCACCTTTGACGACTGCCAGACCGAGGTCAAGCGCATCTTTGCCAATCGTAAGGTCGCCGGGCGCCTGGCAGGGCGCGGCGTGACGCTCTCCAGTGCCAACTCCATCAACGTGGGTCGCCTGGTGCCCCAGGTGGTCTACTATGCGGACGCCTATGCCCAGCTCGCGCGCCGTAGCGCCATCGCCGTGGGAGACGTGGTGGACTTCTGCGTCCCCACCGGCAACTTTGGCGACGTGCTCGCCGGCTACTATGCCAAGCGCATGGGCCTGCCCGTGGGCACGCTCACCGTGGCCTCGAACTCCAACAGGGTGCTCACGGACTTTTTCGAGACGGGCGTGTACGACCGCCGGCGCGACTTCATCCAGACCATCTCGCCTTCCATGGACATCCTGGTCTCCTCCAATCTGGAGCGCATGCTCTACTACCTCACCGAGGGTGACTGCGAGCGCGTGGCCGCATGGATGAGGGAGCTCGCCGACACGGGAGCCTACAGCATCGGCGACGACCTGCTCGCCAAGCTGCGGGAGACGTTCCGCTGTGGCTGTGCGACGGATGACGAGACGCGTGCGACCATACGGGCGACCTGGGAGGGGAACCATGTGCTCGTCGACACGCATACCGCCGTCGCCACGTGCGTGATGGGACGAGAGGCCCACAGGGGGCACCAGCGGGTGTGCCTCTCCACGGCCAACCCCTACAAGTTCTCCCCGGACGTGCTGGCGGCCCTGGGCGAGGACACCGCCGCCCTGGACGACTTCGCCTGCATGGATCGCCTGCAGGAGCTGACGGGCACCTGTGCGCCGCCCCAGCTCTCGGGCCTGCGCGACGCCCCCATCACGCATGACTCCCTCTGCGAGCGGGACGAGATGACGTCGTTCGTGGAGCGTGCCTGCGCGAGGGTCTTCTCATGACGCAGCAGGCCCCCTTTGCGGTAGAGGTGCCTGCCACCACGGCGAACGTGGGCGTGGGCTTTGACTGTCTGGGCCTGGCGCTCGATCTGTGGGCTCGCTTCACGTTCGAGACGGCAAGCGAGACTGCGATCGATGGGTGCCCCGAGCGATTCCGGGGGCGGGACAACCTCGTGTGGACGAGCTACGTGGACACCTGCCACCACCTCCATGAGGAGCCCCTCGCGCTGCACGTCACCATCGAGTCGCCCATCCCCCTCTCGGGAGGCCTGGGATCGAGCTCCGCCTGCGTGGTCGCGGGCATCATCGCGGCACAGGTGCTCCACAGCGGTGCGATGGACGCCGCGTGCGCGCTCGACATCGCCTGCGAGCTGGAGGGACATCCCGACAACGTCGCCCCGGCCCTGCTGGGCGGCCTCGTGAGCTCGTTCGTCGATGGCAAGCGCACCCAGACGCTGCGCCTAGACGTCGCGGACGGCGTACGCATGGTCGCCATCGCACCCCCCTACGAGGTGCGCACGGCGGACGCGCGCAAGGTGATGCCGCACGAGGTGCCGCTTGAGACCGTCGTATGGCAGACGGGACGCGCCATCGCAGCCGTCCACGCCCTCGAGGTAGGAAACCTGGACCTCTTCTCGCGTGCCGCTCAGGACAGGCTGCACGAGCCGTACCGTGCTCCGCTCATCGAGGACTATGCGCCGCTGCGCCGCTGCGCGCTGGCGGCAGGGGCGGCGGCCTACCTCATCAGTGGGTCTGGCTCCACCATGCTCGCCGTCTGCGCCGGCGAGGAGGTGGCGGCGCGCGTCGAGCGCACCGTGCGGTGCATGGCGGAGGGGCACCTCGATGGCCTCTGGACGCGCGTGCTCCCCGTGAGTCCCACAGGGGCCTGGGTCGGCGAGGCGTAGGGATCGGACATCGCGTTCCCCTCTTCGAGTCGTTCGCACTTCCGGCCCGAGTCGTCCGCGAATTATCAGGCTTGATTTCTCCTAAGTGACACAGTAACAAGTTGTTTGCCTGCATCGACGCAACTGGGAAGACACCCTCAATTGCGCATGACTCCCTGTGCCCACGCAGAGAGGTGCGAACGACTCACCCATTGGGAGATTCAGCCGCCGAGGTAGGCCTTGCGCACGTCGTCATCGTGCAACAGCTCGTCGCCCGTACCGGTCTTGGTGATGGTGCCCGTCTCCAGCACGTAGCCACGGTTGGCGATGGAGAGCGCCATGGAGGCGTTCTGCTCCACGAGCAGGATCGTGGTTCCCTGCTGGTTGAGCTCCTGGATGATGCTGAAGATCTCCTCCACGAGGATGGGCGCGAGGCCCATGGAGGGCTCGTCGAGCATGAGCAGCTTGGGCTTGCTCATGAGCGCGCGTCCCATGGCCAGCATCTGCTGCTCGCCACCGGACATGGTGCCCGCCGACTGCCCCTGCCGCTCCCTGAGACGTGGGAAGTGCCTGAAGACCTTCTGGATCGTCTCCGCGTTCTCCGCATCGGAGCGCACATATCCGCCCATGTCGAGGTTCTCGGCAACGGTCAGCTGCGTGAACACGCGCCTGCCCTCGGGACACAGCGCCAGGCCGCTCTGCACGATCCTGTGGGGCCTCATGCCCACGAGGCTCTGGCCATCGAACTCGATGCCACCCTCCGTTGGCCTGAGAAGTCCCGCGATCGTGTTCAGCGTGGTGGACTTGCCGGCGCCGTTGGCGCCGATGAGGGTGACGATCTCGCCCTCGTCGATGGCAAACGAGATGCCACGGACGGCCTTGATGGCACCGTATGACACGTGAAGGTTGTCGATCGAGAGGATGGCCATCTACTTCGCCCCCTGCTTGCCCAGATAGGCCTCGATGACCCTGGGGTCGTTCTGGATCTCCTCCGGCGTGCCCTTGGCGATGATCCTGCCGTAGTCCAGCACGCCCACCCCCTCGCAGACGCCCATGACCAGGCTCATGTCGTGCTCGATGAGCAGGATGGCGATCTGAAACTCGTCGCGGATCTTGAGGATGTTCTCCATGAGCTCCGCGGTCTCGTTGGGGTTCATGCCAGCGGCGGGCTCGTCCAGCAGCAGCACCTTGGGATGGGTCGCCAGCGCACGGAGAATCTCCAGCCTTCGCTGGGCGCCATACGGAAGGTTGCCCGCCCGCTCGTCGGCGAGTGCGCGCATGTCGAAGATGTCCAGGAGACCCAGCGCCTGCGCGCGGAACTCAGCCTCCTGCCGCCAGTGGCTCGGAAGCCTGAGGACGTCGCCCACCAGGTGCGTGGACATGGAGTTGGTGAGGCCCACCAGCACGTTCTCGGCCACCGTCATCTGGGTGAAGAGACGGATATTCTGGAAGGTGCGGGCGATGCCCATCTTGTTGACCTGCACCATGGACTTCCCGGCCGTGTCGTAGCCATCAAGCAGGATGGTGCCACGCGTGGGCCTGTACACGTTGGTGAGCAGGTTGAAGATCGTGGTCTTGCCGGCACCGTTTGGCCCGATGATGCCTGAGATCTCCGTGCGGCCCATGGCAATGTTGAAGTCGTCCACGGCCGTGAGGCCCCCGAAGTCGATGCCCAGGTGCTCCGCCTGCAGCACGGGAATCTCGCCCAGATCCCTCTCGGGAATGAGGTTGGGCGTCTCCACCTGCACGAGGACGGAGCGGTTCCTCTTGGCTGCCACCTTCTCGCTAGGCATGCTCGCTCATCTCCTGATCCCCTGTCGCGCCATTCGCACGCCTCCAGGGAAGCCGACCGTTCATGACCCTCTCGATGATGCGCGAGAGCGAGAAGTCATACGAACCCAGCAAGCCCTGCGGACGGAAGATCATGACCACGACGAGCACGACGGCGTAGGTGATCATGCGGTAGTCGGCGAAGGCGCGCAGCACCTCGGGCAGGATGGTGAGCACCGTCGCGGAGATGACGGAGCCCAACATGGAGCCCATGCCACCGAGCACGACCATGACCAGGATCTCGATTGACTTCATGAAGCCGAACTTCGCCGGTGCCATGACGCCCACGACGCCCGCGTAGAGGCCCCCGCCCACACCCGCGAAGAACGCGGAGACGACGAAGGCCAGCGTCTTGTAGTAGGTGATGTTGACGCCCGAGGCCTCGGCGGCGATCTCGTTGTCGCGCACCGCAAGGATGGCGCGCCCATGGCGCGACTTCATCATGGTGTGGATGAGGAAGAGCGAGATGGCCACCACCACGAAGGTGTTGAGGAAGGTGGTGTAGGCCGGTATGCCCGTGAGGCCCTTGGCTCCTCCCGTGAGGTCGAACCCCAGGGCGCCATCGATGTTGAGTATGACCACTCGGATGATCTCCGCGAAGCCCAGCGTGATGATGGCCAGGTAGTCGCCCTTGAGGCGCAGCGCCGGCACACCGATGACGAGACCCGCGAGCGCGGCCATGAGCCCCCCGAACAGGATCCCCAGCACAAAGAGGAGCGTTGGCGCAGGACCTCCCAGGGTGAAGTCGCGCGCCGCGAGGCCAAGGACGGGAGCCATGCGCATGATGAAGATGGCGCAGGCGTAGCCGCCGATGGACATGAAGCCCGCATGGCCCAGGGGAAGCTGCCCCAGATAGCCCGTGGCGATGTTGAGCGAGACCGCCATGATGATGTAGACGCCCACCTGCTCGACCACGCCCGTCTGATAGCGCGAGAAGACGCCACCCGTGACGAGGGCTTGGCCGATGGCGAGCAGGGCCACCACAAGGGCGGTGTTGATCGCATAGCGCACGGGCATGGAGAGCCTGCGCACACCCGCGGGCGAGGCCGTCCCACCCGCAGCGGGAGCCGTTGCGTTTCGCGTGTCTGCCATGCTGACCCCCTACACCTTCTCGTTCATCGTGCGGCCGAGGATGCCCGTGGGCCGGAAGATCAGCACGACGATGAGGAGCAGGAACACGACGGCGTCCTTCCACACGGACAGGCCGATGGCGGAGACGAACACCTCAGCCATGCCCACGAGCAGGCCGCCGATGACGGCGCCGGGAAGCGAGCCGATGCCTCCGAGCACGGCGGCCACGAAGGCCTTGGTGCCCAGCATGATGCCCATGGTGGGCGTTGCCTGCGTGTAGGCCATGGAGTACAGCACCGAGCCGATGCCTGCGAGCGCCGAGCCCATGGCAAAGGTGAAGGAGATGGTGTTGTTGACATTGATGCCCATGAGACGCGCGGCGCCCATGTCCTCGGAGACGGCGCGCATGGCCTTGCCGAGCTTGGTCTTCTGCACCAGCAGCGTGACCGCGATGGTCGAGAGGGCCGTCACGACGATGGTGAGGATGGCGGTGAACGAGAGCGACATGCCACCGAGGGTGATGGTGGACGCATCGATGAAGGCCGGCACGACCTTGGCGTCGGCGCCGAAGATGAGCTGGGAGCCATTCTCGAGGAAGTACGACACGCCGATGGCGGTGATGAGGATGGACAGGCGCGGCGCGTTGCGCAGGGGCGCATAGGCCACCTTGTCGATGAGCACGCCGAGCAGGGTGCAGCCCGCGACCGCGAGCACCGCGGCGAGGACGGGGTGAAGACCCAGCTGCGCGAGCGCGATCCACGAGATGTACGCACCAACCATGATGATGTCGCCATGGGCGAAGTTGAGCAGCAGGATGATGCCATACACCATCGTGTAGCCCAAGGCGACGAGAGCATAGACGCTACCCAGCTGCAGCCCATTGAGCAGCTGCGTCAGAACCGTCATGGCAAACGCTCCTCTCTAGAGAGCCAATCGAACAAGGCAGCGGCACCAGGGGCCGCATGCGTCGGCCTGCGCGCGCCTGCCGGCATGACGCACCCAAAAGGTGCCTGGACGTACCCGGGCACCTCGCGACGGCCAGTTACCGCGATGCGGGCCCACCGGCCTCGGGATGCGTTGGCTAGTCGGCCGAAATCGTGGAGTACACGTTCGTGGAGCCGTCGGTGGCGAACGAGACGATCAGCGTGGACTTGTCTGGATCGCCCGTGCCCTTGTAGGAGATCGTGCCCGTCACACCCTCGACCTCGTTCGAGGCGATGGCGCTCACGACCTTGTCGGGGAAGTCCTTGTCGGAGGGCTTGGCCCCCGCATCGAGCGCGGACGCGATGCCACAGGCGAGCACCATGGCGGCGTCGTACCCCAAGGCACAGAAGTTGGTGGGCCCGTCGCCGAACTTTGCCTTGTAGTCCGAGACGAACTGCTGGACCTTGGCATCGCTGTTGGTGGCGACGAAGGAGCAGCAGTAGTAGCAGCCCTGCAGGTCATCTGCGGAGGCGTAGTTGCCGGACGCGATGCCGTCCCAGCCGTCCACGCCAAAGATGGGGCCGGCGTAGCCCTGCTGACGGGCCTGGGTGATGATCTTGCCATCGTCACTGTAGTAGTTAGGGCAGAAGATGGCATCCACCTTGGCCGAGATGATGGTCGTGAGCTGGCCGTTGAAGTCGACGTCACCCGCAGAATAGCCCTGCTGGGTGGCGACGGTGATGCCCCGGGCGGAGGCCTCGTCACAGAACGCCTGGTTGACACCCGTGGAGTAATCGTCACCCGAGTTGAAGATGGTGCCCACCGTCCCCCATCCCTGCTGGGAGGCGAAGTCCGCCATGACCTTGCCCTGGAACGGATCGGTGACGCAGGCGCGGAACGTGTTGCTGCCGTACGCGATGACGTCCGCCGCGGTCGCGGAGGGCGTTACGCAGGGCAGGTTGTCATTCGCGGAGGCCTGGGCGACGGCGATGGTGGGCGTGGACGTAACGTCGCCGATGATGCCCGCAACGCCGTCCTCGGTCATCTTGTTGTAGACGTTGACCGCCTCGGTGGCGTCGCCCTTCTCGTCCTGCTCGTCGAGATCGACGGTGTAGTCACCAATCTTGGGGTTCTGCTCGAAGTAGAGCTCGACGCCGTTGCGGCACGCCGTGCCATACTGGGCGACATCGCCCGTGAACGGACCGAGCATGCCCAGCTTGATGGTGGTGGACCCTGCGTTAGGGGAGTTGCCGCATCCAGCGAGGAGCGACACCGCGCCCATGCCAGCCGCAGCCACACCACCGAGCCTCACGAAGTTGCGTCTGCTCATTGCGTCAGCCATTTCACCCTCCCTGGGTACGCGCGTGGGTACATGGTGCCAGCCCATCCAGAGGACCAGCGGATACCTCGCTACCTTATGCATGGGTGGCCCCCATCGCATCGACGGCGATGATACTTATTCCTTTCGTAACACTGAAGATGCCACCGACAACATGTCAGGGGGGACGCTACGCCATGCGCGCATCATTCAGCGGGGCGAGGTGCCTGGGACGATACTCCACCCTGCGCATACGTTGACGACGGGGGAGCGCGTCCGTGGACCTGAGCGCCTGTGAGCCACCCTCGATCAGGCGGAGGTAGTTGCGCGAGCTCGCGCGCGCGGCATCCGACTGGTTGCGCGAGAACTCGTCACTGATGAGGTAGTCGATATACGTCTCGGTGTCCACGACCTCAGGATGCCCCGCCGGCGCCTTGAAGGGCAGCGGCTCGGTGGCCTCCTCCTCGAACTCGTCGATGGCGGCGGACGTGGATCTCGGGGGTGCGACGGGCACGACGTAGCTGCCGATGCTCTCGTCCATGCCGGCAAGCGCCATGTCCCAGACGTCATCGTGGTCAAGCTCGGCGACGTTGCGCTTGACGGGGAACACCCCCTCGTCCACCTCGGCGATGCGGCGGGCGACGAGCGCCGCACGGGCGCGGGCGCGACCGGTGGCACCGGATGCCGACGTACCCCGCACATCCCGTGCGCCACTGCCGGCGCCATTCACCCACGAGGGAACGGAGAGCTCGTCGCTCGGCGGGACGGCCTCGGCGTCCACGGACGGGACGCTCGCGCTCGACGTGGGGCCCACGGACACGACGGAGTCGCCCAGCCTTGCGTTCCACCAGGCGGTGCCCACGTCGCCCACCGTGCCATCCGCGCGCTCGATGATCGGCAGCCCCTCGAACTCGTCCGTGCCCAGGCGCTCTGTGAGCACGTCGCGCACGCCGCGCGCACGTGACCTCATGCGCTCGGAGATGGACTGGCCGCGCACGTAGCTCGCGGCGACGTCCTCGAGCTGGGTGGCCATGTGCCGTGGCACATAGGTCTCAAGCCCCGTTGGCTCCTCGTCGCCCTCCTTCGCCAGCCCCCCCACGCGATGGCGGATGTGCAGGGACCGGCGGGCAGAGGCGCTCAGCGTCGAGGTGCTGCCAAGCTCACGCTCCCTGCGCGCCCGCGCATGGCGCATCATGAGCGCCACGATGAGGGATGCCGTCGCCCCAATGAGGACACCGAGGGCAAAGGTCTCGGCAAGATTGGGCGAGGGCGGGCCTGCGATGACGTCCGTGGCACCAGAGGCACCGGTTATTGAGAACGCACATGGAGTCACCACGAGACCCGCTCGTATTGCAGCTGTGCCGTTTGCCCCAATCATGACCACACTCCCCGCTCGCCTTGGCCCATGCAGGGAATCGATGTGCCGCAGATGGCAAGGACCCTTGGGTCCTCGCAGCATGAAGCACGGCTGGGTTCGATGTAGCTGCGTGTGCCGTTTGCCTTCCTTGCTGCATCATACGGCATGTCACGCCTGAAGCGAAGCGGAAAACGGGGATTTTCCGAACCAGTGGCAGTTTCTTGGCGCAGGCACCGGCCGCCAGGCCCACGACCGCCTATGCGAGCGTCCCTCCCGACATGCGCAGGATGCGGGCGCACTTCGCCGCCATGCCCATGTCATGGGTCACCACCACGAGCGTCTTGCCCGTGTCGCGGGTGGCCGAGACGAGCGCCTCCATGACGGTGGTTGCCATCCGCGCGTCCAGGGAGCCCGTCGGCTCGTCGGCCAGGATGAGGCCTCCCGGCTTCAGCATGGCCCGGGCGATCGCCACACGCTGCTTCTCCCCGCCAGAGAGCTCGCTCACCATGGAGTCCAGCTTGTCGCCGACGGAGAACCTCTCCAACATCTGCTGGATGAGGGACAGCTTCCTGCCCTTGTCCAGCTTGGTGTAGTACAGGGAGAGCATGAGGTTGTCGCGCACCGCCCTCGAGTCGATGAGCGCGAAGGACTGAAAGAGGTAGTTGATCTCGTTGCGACGCAGGAGCATCGCCTGCCTGGTGTTGATTCCAGGATACCTCGTGCCCGCGAGGCGGATCTCGCCCGAGTCGGGGGTGTCGAGCAGCCCCAGCATGTTGAGCAGGGTGGTCTTGCCGCAGCCCGAGGGCCCGGTGATGGCGACCGTGTCCCCCTTTTGTACGGCCAGGTCGAGGCCCGAGAGGATCCTGTGCTGGCCGAAGGACTTGGAGAGGGACTCTACCTGGATGTACGGATGCATCACTGCTCCTTTGAGACGGTTTCCAGCACGACGGCCGTGGTCCTCTGGCGTGACGTGAGGACGATGACGAGGTTCGAGACGAGCAGCAGGGCGCCACCCACGAGCAGGCCTGCCTTGCACCGGAGTAGCGCGCAGATGGTAACACCCACCATAGTCGATATGGTCACGAACAGGATCTCCCGGCGGTACAGCTCCCAGGTGCCAAACCCCAGGACGTACTTCACGGAGATCTCCCGGGCGCTCACCCGGTTGACGACGTCGATGATGCACGCGACCATGACGGCGACGGTGGCAACCAGAAGGACAAGGACGATGGAGAAGAGGGCGAAGAGGTCCCTGAGGCTCTTCTGTATGCCGTCGATGTAGTTCTCCACGGTGACAAAGCGGGCGTTGAGGGACCCTTCGAGGGACGCCTCGCCGTCATCGCCAAGCAGCGTGGATGCAGCCTGCTCGTCCAGCTTCACGTACCCGTTCTCCAGGCCCGAGGCAACGAGGCTCTCCGACTCGAAGGGCACCATGTTCTCCGCCGTCACGACCGCTATGACAAAGTTTCCTGCCGTGACCGGCCGTCCCGAGTCCGTGCTCCACGTGAAGAGCTCCTTGCTTCCGTCATAGGGGACAAACTCGTACGTGGGGCTCTTCATGAAGGTCGTGACGATGTTGGAGTCGACCGACCCTCTGGAGGCAACGAGGAGCCTCTGCATTGCCTCGGCCTCGGAGGCGTCCAGGGACTCTGGCAGAAGGTAGACGCGCACGCCCTGCTCGGCCCTCTCGATGACGTCGCCCGGGAGGCCTATGCCGACCTTCCTCAGGTAGGAGGGGGATGCCGCAAGGTACCAGAACGGCTCTGGCTTGGAGTCGGAGCTCCCCTCCGTGTATGCGTCGATGGTCGCCTCCTCATAGCGGCTGACGTTCGCCAGATAGACGCCCTCGTCATGCTCGTGCTTGGCGTACCATGCATACAGGTCCTCGGAGTAGTCCATCGGGTTGCCCGTTAAGGGGGACCCGTTCAGCTCGAAGTCCCTCACCACGTACCAGTCCTCGTATTCGCTCCATGTGGTGCGCGTGCGCGCCAGGTTGGCGTACATGGCGAGGGGCTGGTCGATGTACAGGCAACCCCCAAAGATCGCGACCATGCACAGAAGGTAGACCGCCATGGCCAGCGCGTAGAACCCACGGCGCGAGTAGCGACCGCAGATGGCCTCGACCGGACGTGCGGTAAAGAGGGGGACGATGGAGATGACGGCGGCGACAAGCACCGCGACCACCGCCGGCAGCACGGATGCGAGGGCAAACCCCACAACGGCGGGGCGCAGGGCAAAGCCCTCGAGGATGGCGAGCGTCCCCAGCGCCCCTATGGGTAAGACGACGGGGAGCTGCCGTGCCTGGGCACCGAGCAGCTCACAGGCGAAGTCCCCCCTGCTCCAGCCCAGCATGAGGTGTACCCCCAGCGTCTTGAGCTCCAGCAGCGAGTGGGTCACCATGAGCAGGCAGAGCACGATGGCAAGCAGGATGAAGGCCCCAGCGCAGAACCAGTAGAGGAGTCCTAGCTCCGTGGTCGAACCCGACATCCTCGTGGTGAGGGTCTCCGCACTCACCCCTATGGTCGACGACAGGTCGTCAACCAACGTCTGGGACTCGCTGTCGCTCAGGCCGACAAACGTGCAGGTGCTCCCGAGGTTTGCCCCCGAGTCCAGCCTGTCTATGCGAAAGTACAGCCCGGATCTGATGCTGGGAAGGCTCGCCACCCGCGAGAGGGCATCGTTCCCATAGCCCGCATAGCCATCAGGCCCTGCGTCGATCACGGCTCTCAACAGGGAATCGTCTATCACCGTGGTGTCGAGGAGGGTCAGGGGGTCGAGGGAGGCGTTGCCTGTGCCCGGCGTGGCCAGCACGCTGAAGGTGTAGAGGGTGGCACCCGATTGCAGGGACTCCTTGTCCCGGCTCACTGCGATGAAGCCCCTCTCGCCGGAGAGCTCTTGGAGCGTTGAGACGAGCGCATCCTTCTGGTCGTCGGTCAGCTGTGTAGTGTATATGCTTGGTTGGTCTGACAGCCACGACTCGGCCGATCGTGCGGCCAAACCCTCCAGGATGCCCTTTGCGCAGATGAGGGATGTGATGCCAAGGAAGGCTATGACGACGAGGCTGATCGCAGAACGGATCTTCTTCATGGGGCACCGCCATTGAGAAGTTGCCTTACGTGACATGAGGGAGTGTTGCCTGGTACTTCGCGAGGTTCCTATCCCCTGCAGTCCCAGTATGGTTGGAGGGTACTCGCACCTATAAAGCCCCACGCCTGCGACAGGACTCCCGGGTCCTTCCAACCGGACACATGCCCGTTGCAGGAGGAGCAGTGCTCGTAGGTCTGGGAGTTGCAGTCAGAGAATCCATACACTCCCGCGTTGCGCCCATAGTTCCAAAACACTGCACTACCCTTGTAGTACACGGTCCTCGCTAGGGCAGCGGTCGGTCCGCCGAAACACAGGGCGCAGCAGAGCAGAGCTCATATGACAGACTTCTTGCCTTTCATGGCTGTCTCCGTTCTCGAGCAATGGCGGTGCCTGGGAAAAAGGTATGCATTTGAGAAGGCCAGCAGAGACCTTATCAGAGGATAGTAGATAAATGGAACTTAATTATCCGTAAGCGGTACCTTATCTGTAAGCGATAGAACATATAAATAACCATAATGAAAAGTAATAACTGAACATCCCCCAGTCAGTTGCCAGGTAGCACCCACAGCATCACAGGTGGCCCCCGCCCAAGGGCGGAGGCCACGAGAGGTGCACGTCTGCCGGGATGCCCCTAGGCCAAATACTCCGACTGCTGGGCCTTCTTGGCCGAACGGATGAGGAACTCCTGGTTGTCGTTGGTCTTCTTGAGGCCGCTGATCAGGGCCGTCGCCGCACGCTCGGTGTTGCTCATGTTGGCCAGGATGCGGCGGATGCCCCAGACGAACGGCTGCAGCTCGGGATCGATGAGCAGCTCCTCGTTGCGCGTGCCCGAGGCGACCGGGTCTATGGCCGGGAAGATGCGACGGTCGGCGAGGTCGCGGTCAAGCTTGAGCTCCATGTTGCCGGTGCCCTTGAACTCCTCGAAGATGACCTCGTCCATCTTGGAGCCCGTGTCCACGAGGGCGGAGGCAAGGATGGTGAGCGAGCCGCCGCCCTCGATGTTGCGTGCGGCACCCAGGAACTTCTTGGGCGGGTAGAGTGCCGCGGAGTCAACGCCACCCGACAGGATGCGGCCCGAGGGAGGCTGGGCCAGGTTGTAGGCACGAGCGAGCCGCGTGATGGAGTCCAGCACCACCACGACGTCCTCCCCCATCTCCACCAGGCGCTTGGCGTGCTCGATGACGAGCTCCGAGACGGCCGTGTGGTTGGACGCCGGCATGTCGAACGTGGATGCGACGACCTCGCCCTTGATGGAGCGCTCCATGTCGGTGACCTCCTCGGGGCGCTCGTCCACGAGCAGGCAGAAGAGGTGCACCTCGGGGTTGTTCACGGCAATGGACTGGCAGATGTGCTTGAGCACCGTGGTCTTGCCCGCCTTGGGCGGCGAGACGATGAGGCCGCGCTGGCCCTTGCCGATGGGGGCCACCAGGTCGATGGCACGACCGGTGATGGAGTCCCTGCCATGCTCCATGACGAGACGCTCGTTGGGGAAGATCGGCGTGAGGTCGCGGAAGCGGGGACGGCCCTTGCCCTCCTCGGGATCACGGCCGTTGACGGCCCCCACCTTGTGCAGAGGAGGGTACTTGCTGTTGTTGCGCGCGGGCGCGATGCTGCCCGAGACGCAGTCCCCCGCACGCAGCCCATACTGGCGGATGAGCTGCTGGTGCACGAAGGCGTCGCTCTCGCCCTTCATGTAGTTGCCCGTGCGGAGGAAGCCGTACCCCTCGCTCTGGAGCTCCAGGACGCCCTCCACCCGGCGGAAGCCCTCCGCACGCGCGGCGGCCACATAGATGGCCTCCACGAGGGCGGCCTTCTTGAGGCCGAGGTACTCGACCTCAAGCTCCGCCGCCTTGGAGCGCAGCTCAGCCACCCTCATGGCCTGCAGCTCCTCGCGCGAGAGGCTGGGCTCCACATTCTGCGCCGGGCCACCTCGACGGTTTCGCCGGTTGCGGCCACGCTGGCCGGGGCGGTCATCCCGGCGGAAGCCCTCATGATCGCGCCGGCTGCGCCGACCACGCGGCTGCGGCTCGGCGTGCTGCTCCTGGACGGGGGCGTTCCCCTCCCCCTCCTGTTGGGAGGACGCGTCCGCTGCGACATCCTGCGAGCCCTCCGTGTCCTCGGGGGCAGCCACGAGCTCGGGGAGGGGGTGTTTGCGTGGGCGACCCCGCCGCCTGGGAACGGGTGCCGCTGTGGCGTCGGAACCATCCAAGGTCATCGTCGGGGGCTCGCCGGGAACCGAGGAGGCCTGAGTGGACTCCTGTGTCGTCTTGGTCATGGCCTCGATGTCAGGCGTTGCCTGCTGCGATTGCTCCTCGCCAGGCCGCTTCTTGCGGGGCCTGCCCCGACGCCGCTTGACGGGCGCCTCCTCGCCTGCCGCAGGCGCCTGATCGCCCTCCGTCACCTCGGGTGTGGGGGTCTCCTCCACCGGCTTCTTGCGCGGGCGGCCGCGCCGACGCTTGACGGGCGCCTCCTCTGTGGCGACTGCTTCCTGCGGTTGGGTCTCTGTCTCTTCTGCCATGTACTTCTTCCCTACGTTGTGTTGGACGTGGGCATGCGCTCAAGGGGACATGCATGCCTGCCTGCACCGTCTGCGCGCACGGGGCCCTTGTGCGGCAGTATGACGCCAAGCCCGCCTATCTGCTTAGACCTGAGTTTGGAAGTGAAGCTGCAACGGACGAATCGCCGTTCATACGTTCATATGCAGTATAGCAAGCCTTGCCGCAAGCGCAAGCATCGTTGAGAAGTCGCCCCCTGCAAGCCGCGAAATGAACCCACCTTCCACAGGTGGGTGCCCTTGTCGCCGGTTCCAGCTTCCTCAACATCGGAGGATGCCTGTACTAGAGAACGACATGCGGGCTCCCTCAAAACGCTTGTCGGTTCACCCAGTTGTAGCCGCAGGGGGACGACACCTTCACTATATGAGCTTACCGTTGGCTATACCAGTCTTGACCTCGAAAGAGATTTGGAAAAGAATTGAAGGGATAGCTGCATGCGCATGGTTTTCCGCGCTGGGCGACAATAACGCGAAGGCAGGGTGTAATTCATCGAATGAGCAGCGCATGGGCCATTCATCTCTACCTGTTCCTCGCCGCACTTCTCACCGCCGTTGCCACCACGCCCCTCGCACGGCGCATCGCCTGGCATATGGGGGCCGTCGATCGACCCAGCGCCCGACGCATCAACAAGACGACCGTCCCGCGCATGGGCGGCATCGCGGTCTTCCTGGGGCTGCTCGTCGCACTCATCGTCCAGTACCTGGGGACGGTCTACCTGGAGTGGCCCACGGTGTTCACGCCGGCACCCCACTTCAACGGCATGAACTACATGGCCATCGCGCTGAGCTTCCTCGTGATCTTCCTCACCGGTGCCATCGATGACGTGCTGACCCTCAGACCCTGGCAGAAGCTCCTGGGGCAGGTGGCGGCGGCGGCCGTGGCCGTGGCTGGGGGACTCGTCATCGGCGTGGTCATCAACCCGCTCACCGGAGGGGATATCGTGCTCGGGTGGCTCGCCTACCCCATCACCATCGTCTACCTGGTTGCCTACACCAACATCATCAACCTCATCGACGGCCTGGACGGCCTGGCCTCAGGCATATCCGCCATCGCCGCCCTCACGATGTTCCTGCTGTCCGTGATGGGGGGGCACCTGGACGCCGCCGCGCTCTCCATCGCCCTCGCTGGTGCCACGTTGGGCTTCCTCTTCTACAACTTCAACCCGGCGTCCATCTTCCTGGGGGATTCGGGGTCGCTGCTCCTGGGCTTTGCCTTGGCCACGGTCTCCCTGCTCTCCGTGACGCGCGTGGCAGGCCTCACCACCATCATCGTGCCGCTCGTGATAGCCGCCGTCCCCATCCTCGACACGTTCTCCGCCATCGTGCGCCGCAGCCGTGCCCATGTGAGCATCGGCCAGGCGGATCGCGGCCACATCCATCACCGCCTCATAGACGAGGGCTTCAACCAGCGGGAGGCCGTGCTCATGGTCTATGCCTGGACGGGCCTGCTCTGCCTGGGCACCTTTGTGATGACCCAGGTGACAGTCAAGCCCCGCATCGCCATCTTCGTCGCCCTGTTCGTCATCTCCGCCATCGTCGCCATGAAGCTCCACCTCTTCAGCCCCGTGCTGCTGCACCATCGCGACCCCAAGACCGGGGACGACGAGCTCATAGGCCCCGGAGATCCCGCGTTCAGGGAGCAGAAGGAGAGGTTTGACGAGGGGCATCACCTTGGGGAGTGACGCAGGCGACGTGCCGCGCACCCATCCCCCTCGCCCGCAGCCTCGACAGAGGCGTCTCACGACCCCTTGGAAGCGATTCGGCCCCAAGTGCGTGCTGGTTCCTGCCAATCCGCGGGGAATTGGGGGCGCAATCGGCCCGCCACGCGCCGTGCGCCCGTCCTTGAGCGCGTCGAGTGAGGAAGCCGGCGGCGAATAGGCCCCCCGCGGCCACGGAGACGAGAGGGGCAGCGCGCACTTGGGGCCGAATCGCTCCCGTGACCGCGGAATGGGTGCATCAGCCCCGCCGCGGGCGCCCATCGTCGCGTCAGCGCCAACGACACCGCCAGTCATGACCACCCGCGCAGCGGGTCGTCTGCCCTTCGGATATAACCCTAAGGCCCACGATCCAGGGCCTCAAGTCCCTCGCCCTCGCTGTCGTCCGGACACGATGGCCCCTCGGCTCGTGGCGAGCCGGCTAAACGGGCCGCGCCGGACTACCTCTTGAACGGCTTCTCGCACTTCCTGGCGCCCAGCCTGTCCCGCGCGATGTCAATGCGCTCCTGCCCCCGGATGTACCTCCTGATGGCGGCCGCCTTCCCCTCGGGGCCCAAGACCCAGGCGATCGCCATGTTAGGGGGGTCTTCTGTCGCAGGGCGAAAGGGGGACCCGCCCGCTGAGCAGGTGGATTTCCCCGCCGTGCAGGAGCGCGACACAGGGCTGAGGACCCCGAAAAAGCACCGCCCCACGGGGCGGTGCAGACGGGGTACGCTGTGCGTGAGCCTACTCGGCGTCGAGGGCCTTCCTGGCAATCTCGGCGAGATCGGCAAACGCGGGGTCGCCCTCGAAGGCGAGCTGGGCAAGCACCTTGCGATCGAGTTCGACGCCGGCAAGCCTCAGACCGTGCATGAACGTGCTATAGGACAGGCCGTTGATGCGGGCGGCGGCGTTGATGCGCTGAATCCACAGGCCGCGGATGTCGCGCTTCTTGTTGCGACGGTCGCGGTAGGCATACTGACCGGAGTGCTGGGACTGCTCCTTCATGCCCCGGAAGGTGCGGGAGGAGGTGCCGTAGTATCCCTTGATGCGCTGGACCAGGGTCTGACGCTTCTTACGACCGGCAACTGCGCGCTTGACACGTGCCATAGCTAATCAACTCCTTGATACTCAGGTGGAATGACGCGTGAGCGCCTAGTTCTTGCTGCCCATGCGCTGGGAGACCACGGCGGCGTCACCAGGGGTGAGCTCGGTCTCCTTGCGGAAGCCGCGGATGCGCTTCTGGGACTTCTTGGTGAGGATGTGGCTCTTGAACGCCTTGGCACGCAAGATCTTGCCAGTGCCGGTACGGCGGAAGCGCTTTGCCGAACCCTTGTGCGTCTTCATCTTAGGCATGCTAGTTCTCCTTCTCGTTCTCTGCGTCGTCCTCGGTGGCCTTCTGGTCGAAGGCACCCTTGATGGGGGCGACGAGCATGTGCATGTTGCGGCCTTCCATCTTGGGCTGCGACTCGACGGTGGCATAGGGTGCCAGGTCGTCCGCCAGCCTGTCGAGCACCATCCTGCCCTGCTCGGGATGGACCATCTCGCGGCCACGGAACATGATGGTGATCTTGACACGTGCACCCCTTTTGAGGAAGCGCATGACATGGTTCCTCTTGGTGGTGTAGTCGCCCACATCGATCTTGGGACGAAACTTCATCTCCTTGACCTCGACGCGCACCTGCCTCTTGCGCGCGGCCTTGGCCTTGCGATCCTGCTCGTACTTGTACTTGCGGTAGTCCATGACCTTGCACACGGGTGGATCTGCGTTAGGGGCAATCTCGACGAGGTCGAGGTTCTGGTCGTCCGCCACGCGCTGGGCGTCATTGATGCCAAAGAGCCCCAGCTGGGAGCCATCGACACCGATGAGACGGCAGGTCCTGGCGGTGATCTCGCCATTGATGCGAGGTCCATCGTTCTTGGCTATCGTCTACACCTTCCCTTCCATATGTGGCCGCAGACGACTGCCCTTGGCCATAGAAAACTCCTGGTGCACCAGCAGGCATCCAGGAGACGGCATCCGCATGGAGCGGAGAGCACACGTTGTCTGACCAGACAGCTGCCGAGGCGCCGTATAGGTGGGGACATACGCTCTGCCCCGCTTTGTGGAACAGGGCGTATGGTACGCTTTTGCGCTCGGGGGTGCAACCGGAGTCGGACATACCCCACGACGCCGTTGCCATGCCGGCAAAAGCCCCACAACTCACGAGCGAGAAAGACGGCCGGGGGATGCCCGGCCGCCATCGCCTTCCCTGGTGCCCGGAGTGGGGGTCGAACCCACACGCTGGTTTTCCAACTGCGGATTTTGAGTCCGCCGCGTCTGCCAATTCCGCCATCCGGGCGCGGAACGTATGCACTATAGCAAAAGTCACCTACTGGAAGTAGGGGTTATGTTCCAGCTCGTCCCCCATGGTCGTCATCTCACCATGACCACAGAAGAGGCTGGTGCGCGGGTCGATCTCACGCTTGATGCGCGCAAGCGACGCGCGCAGGGCCGCTGGGTCTCCCCCGGTCAGGTCCGTGCGCCCACAGGAACCACGGAAGACCGTGTCGCCCATAAAGGCGATGCCCGCGGCCGTGCCCTGACCGATCAGGCACACGCAGCCCGGCGTGTGGCCCGGTGTCTCCATCACGCGAAAGGACGCCGTCCCCACCGTGATGACGTCACCCTCGGCATAGGTCTGGTCGGGACTGGGTGCGTTGTCGTCGTAGGCGCGACCCGTCTCACCCGGCTCGCCCGCATGGCGGGCGCGTTCGGCATCGGCAGGATGGATCACGTAGGTGCCGCCGACCGCCTCCCTGAGCTTCCTGACCCCACCCACATGGTCGCCATGACCATGGGTGGCCGCGATGTACCTGACCCTCACGCCCTCAGGCAGGTGCTCCGCGATGGAGACGCCTGAGTTGCCGGGATCCACCACCAGGCACTCGCCCTGGGAGGTGTAGGCGTAGCAGTTGGTCTCGAGCGGCCCCACGACGTACAGCGCGATCTGGTCCCGGTCGTCATCCGTGTCGTGGTCGCGGCGCCCCCCGTCGTGGGAGTCCGCAGGGGTCATGCCCCTTGAGGTGGTGGTTTGGCGCTTGATCGTATCGTCGGCCATGTTAGCCCCTCCTTCTCTTCATCTGGTTGGCACCCTCCCCTGGCATGATGCGGCGGGCATCGAATACGGAGGGCACGCGGCTCACGACCGTAAGCAGGCCATTGAGCAGCGACGCGTCCGAGATGGCCACGAGAAAGCGCAGGCGTGCGACCCCCTGCGAGGTGGTCTGGGTCGCCGCGGAGAGGATGTTGCCGCCCGCATCGCCCACGGCGATGATGACATCCTTGAGCAGCCCCATCCTGTCCGTGGCCTCGACGACGATCTCCACCTGGAACTCCGTGGCACCCGACGCGTCCCACTCCACGTCCACCATGCGCTCGGGATGCGTCCGCCTGAGCCCGATGGCATTGGGACAGCTCGCACGATGCACCGAGACGCCGCGGCCGCGCGTGATGAACCCAACGATATCATCACCTGCGACGGGATTGCAGCAGTGAGCCAGATGCACCAACACATCGGGATCGCCCATGGCGACGACGCCACAGCTGCTGCGACGGCGTCGGTCGGACGCACGGCGCGCCTGGACGTGCGCGAGCGGCATGTCCTCGCTGATGGCACGCTCCTTGGCCTGTGCCTCGGCCACCTGGCGCTCGCGCTGTGCCTGCTGCTCGGGAGAACCCTCCTCGAGCACGGCGACCACCTTGTTGCAGGCCGACCTGACGGACGTCTTGCCCGAGCCGATGCTGGCAAGCAGACCATCCACTTGACGGAAGTCCATCTCGCCCGCCACGCGCGCGAGCGCCTTGGTCGTGCGCACGGTGGAGATGCCATAGCCATGCTTGCGCAGCTCGTGCGCCAGGTCGCTGCGGCCCTGCTCGGCGTCGTCGGTCTTGGAGAGCGTGGCGAAGTACTTGCGTATCTTGGCCTTGGCCGAGGGGGTGGCCACCAGGCTGAGCCAGTCATGGCTGGGCTTTGAGTTCTTGTTGGTGAGGATCTCCACGCGATCGCCACTCTCGAGATGATACGAGAGCGGCACCACCGACCCGTTGACCTTGGCGCCCACACAGTGGTTGCCCACCTCGGTGTGCACGGCATAGGCAAAGTCGAGCGGCGTGGAGTCGCGACGCAGGCTCATGACCTCGCCCTTGGGGGTGAACACGAAGATCTCGCCCTCGAAGAGGTCCACGCGCAGGTTGTGGAGGAACTCATGGGCGTCCTCCATGCTGTCGTCGTCCACGGTCCAGTCGAGGCTGCGACGAATCCAGTTGATCTGGGAGTCCACGCTCCTGTCGTCCGCGCTCATGCGGCCCTCGGAGTTACCCGAGCGCTTGTAGAGCCAGTGGGCGGCAATGCCGTACTCCGCCTGGCCGTGCATCTCATAGGTGCGAATCTGTATCTCGATGGGACGTGTGTCGAGCCCAATGACCGTGGTGTGCAACGACTGGTAGCCATTAGGCTTGGGCATGGCGATGTAGTCCTTGAAGCGCCCGGGCAAGGGGTGCCAGAGCGTGTGGACGGCCCCAAGGGCGGAGTAGCAGTCACCCACGGTACGGGTGATCACGCGCAGGGCAATGAGGTCGTGGATGTCCGAGAACTCCTTGCCCTTGCGGTGCATCTTCTGATGGATGGACCACAGGTGCTTGGGGCGGCCCGTGATCTGATAGCTCGAAAGCCCCACGGAGCGCAGCTCGCCATCGAGCGTCTTGATGGCGAGCGCGGTGGCCTCCTCGCGCTGAGCGCGAGAGTCCTGTACCATGCGGGCGACGCGCTCGTACTCGTCCGGCTCGAGGTAGAAGAAGGCCAGGTCCTCAAGCTCCCACTTGATGGAGCTGATGCCCAGACGGTCAGCGAGCGGGGCATAGACGTCCATGGTCTCGCGTGCCTTGAACGTGCGCCGGTCGGCGGGAAGCGCCGCGAGCGTGCGCATGTTGTGCAGGCGGTCGGCCAGCTTGATGATGACCACACGGATGTCCTTGGACATGGCCAGAAACATCTTGCGCAGGTTGAGGGCCTGCTTCTCGTCCATGGAGGAGACCTGGATGGACGTGAGCTTTGTCACGCCGTCCACAAGCTCCATGACGGTGGGACCAAAGAGTCCCTCGAGGTCTCCCAAGGTGGCCGGGGTGTCCTCGACGGTATCGTGAAGCAGCGCCGCACAGATGGGCTCCTCATCCATGTGCAGATCCTGTGCGAGAATGAGCGCCACCTCGACGGGATGGTTTATGTAGGGCTCACCCGAACGCCTGCGTTGGGTGGCATGAAAGCGCACGGCGAAGTCATAGGCAAGGCACACCTGCCTCAGGGCATCGTCATCAAGGTAGGAGCGACACGTCTCCTTGAGGACGCGCCAGTTGTCCGCCTGGGGTGGCGCAAGGCGGGCGCTGTCCGTCCCCCCTGTCATCGTAGTGCCCATCGTGTCATCTACCTCGCACATTTCACTGCGCCCGGGGCCCACCGTGGCCCGCGGGCTAGAGCCGCTGCCCAAAGCTCGGCATGATCGGGCGTGTGATGCGGCGCTCAAGTTCCTCCTGATTACAGGAGAGTACCCAATTTTTGAATGACTCGAACTCGTCATAGGCGGCAAGCCCCGAGAGATAGCGGCTCGAATGCTCCAGGCAGGAGCGCCTGGGATGGGGCTCGAGCGTCACCAGGCGACCGTCACCCTCGGGCCGCATCCTCACAAAGCCCAGCTCCTCGAAGATGGCAAGCGCAGATGCGGCCTCGTCAGCCTGCACCCGTAGGCCGGGACGCACCCGCGCCGCGGCCTCTCCCACCTGCTCGGGCGTCAGCACGGCGCCATCTCCCGCGCACAGCCCACGCAGCGCCACGAAGATGTCGCGCAGCAGGTCACGCTGGGGTGCCGCGGCCATGAGGATGGACTCATTGAGGGTCACGTCACGCTGGCAGAAGCACAGGTGGACGAGGGCATCCTCGCCATCCCTGCCGGCGCGGCCGCTCATCTGGTTGAACTCGACCGCCCCAAAGGGCAGGTGATAGAGGACCACGTCGCGCACGTCGGGAAGGTTGACGCCTTCGCCAAACGCGCTTGTGGAGACGATGCAGGAGATCTCGCCCGAGCGGAAGGCGCGCTCGATGCGCCCACGCTGAGCCCGTTGCATGCCCGCATGGTAGAAGGCGATGTGGGGGGCAAGGTCGGGCACGCTCTTCCTGAGCGTGCGGGCGAGCGTCGAGGCACCAGAGCGACTGTTGACGTAGACGATGGTCTTGTCCCCCGCGGCAACGACGCTGGCAACGGCGAGGTCGCGGTCGCGCACGTGACGCATGTCCCGCACGTGCAGGTTCTCGCGACTCGTGGCATCCACGATGACGCCATCCTCGGGAATGGAGAGGAGGCCCATGAGCTCACGGGCTGCCTCGTCATCCGCCGTGGCGCTGACGGCGAGCACGGTGGGGTCACCCAGCTGCGCAAGCACGGGCGAGAGCTGGGCGTAGGCATCGCGACCGTGCCGCTGTGCCGTGCCCCCGTGGTGCGCCTCGTCCACCACCACAAAGCCAACGCGGCCCGTACGGGCAAAGCGCCCGGCATGGATGGCCAGGAACTCGGGCGTCGTGAGCACGATGGAGCAGGTGCCACAGGACAGTTCGGCAAAGGCCCGGGAGCGCTCGCCGCCGGGCGTCTCGCCCGTGAGCACCCGTACGCCCACGCCAAACGGCGCGAGGCGACCCGCGAGGTGGAAGATCTGATCGGCCACGAGGGCGCGCAGGGGATAGACGAAGATGCTCGCGCGGCCATGGGCAAGCGCCTCGCGCGCGGCATGCAGCTGGAAGATGAGCGACTTGCCGCGCCCGGTCGCCATGACGCATAGGGTGTTCCCTCCCCGCTCGAGACGATCGAGGGCGGCGCGCTGCGCGGGCAGGAGCGGATGCCCGCCGATGAGGGCATGGCGCAGGCAATCCGTGAGCTCGCCTGTGCCCATGGAGGAAAGGCCCTCGGGAACGGCGAGGCGTGACGGCTCGGTCGCGGCGGGCTCGGCCGACGGCGCATCAACCGTCGAGACGCCCTGCGGCACCGCACCGTCACGATAGAGGATGTCGTGCACCATGAGCTTGGGCTTGGTGTGGCCCTGCCAGGTCTCGCTGACCGGCTCGAACACGAGGTCGACCACCTCGTCGCATGCGACCGCACGGTTGATGTCGGGCGTGCGGAACATGATGCCCGGTACGCTCGACATGCCATCCGAGGCCAAAAAGCGCAGGTGATTGCCATTGGCACCCACCTTGGAGCGGTTGCGCATGAACACGCTGGGAACACAGAAGAGCGGCTTCTTGTTGCCCTGGCCAAAGGGCTGCAGGACCTCCAGGGAGTCGATTCCCTCCACCGTCATCTCGTCCAGCGAGACGAGGCCGCACACCTCTCCCCGATCCTCGAAGTCCTCTGCGGGAACCTGGGCAAGCACTTGCCGAAGACGCTCGCGAAACGCATCGAGCCGGGTCACCTCACAGGTGACGCCCACGGCACCGGCGTGGCCGCCAAAGCGCACGAGCACGTCCGAGCACAGGTCAACGGCCTTGAAGAGGTCGACGGAGCCCACCGAGCGCCCCGATCCGCGCGCCACGCCACCCGTGACGGAGAAGACCAGCGACGGCACGTGGTAGCGACTGGCGAGCCTGCTGGCCACGATGCCCTTGACACCCTCGTGCCACCCCTCGCCGGCGACGACGATGGCGCGTTCTCCCTGGTAGAAGGTGTCAACCTTCCTGAAGGCCTCCTCTGCGAGGGACGCCTCGATGGCGCGGCGCTCGGTGTTGATGGCCTCGAGCCGACCCGCGAGCGTGGTGGCCTCGGCGGGATCGTTGGTGTAGAGCAGCTCGAAGGCCACGTTGGTCTCGCCCATGCGCCCCGCGGCATTGAGGCGCGGGATGAGCGAGAAGGGCAGGCTGTCAGCCGTGACCTGCGAGAGGTCGACACGCGCCGTGGCACAGAGCGCCATGATGCCCGGCCTGCCCGTGTTGCGGAGACGTTCGACGCCATCCATGACGAGGGCGCGATTCTCGCCCGTGAGCGACATCATGTCGGATATGGTCCCCAGGCAGGCGAGCTCGGTATAGGGGCGCCACACGGCGGGCCGTCCCCTCCTGCGCCCCAGCTCCTGGAGCAGCTTGAGCGCAACGCCGGCGCCGGCCAGCTCTCGCGAGGGACAGTCCCGCTCGATCTTGGGATCGGCCACGGGCACGCCCTCGGGCACGAGGTCCGCCGGCTCATGGTGGTCGGTGATGACGACATCGATGCCCTGGTCGCGCAGCCAGGCAACCTCCACCTTGGCGGCGATGCCATTGTCCACCGTGATGATGAGCTGGGGGGAGCAGTCACCAATCATGCGCGCGAGGGCAGGGCGCGAGAGCCCGTAGCCCTCGGTGAAGCGATCGGGAATGTAGGGATGCACGTCGGCCCCAAGCTCGGTGAGTCCCAGCGTGAGCAGGCTCGTGGCGCTCATGCCATCCACGTCGAAGTCGCCAAAGACCGCGATGGTCTCACCCGCGTCCACGGCCGCGTCCACGCGATCGGCCGCGGCGGACATCCCCGGGATGACGAGCGGGTCGAGCCAATCGCGCTCGAGGGAGGCGGAGAGGAACGCCGTCACCTCGGCCGGATCGCCCATGCCACGCGCGACGAGGGTGCGCGCCACGATGGGCGAAACGCCGCACGCGGACACGATGCGGCGCTCCGCCTCGGCGTCTGCGGAGAGGATCTCCCAACGCACGCTGTCCCTGATGCCAGGCACGCTAGACGCGCCCCTCGTCGCCGGCGGCGGGGGCGACCGCCGCCCGACCGTACTTGGCCTCGCGCTTGGCCCACTTGGGCTCATGCGTCTTCCAGATGGCAAGCAGGGGACTTGCGACGGCAAAGCTGGAGTACGTGCCCAGAAGCTCGCCCACGAGCATGGCGAAGGCGAAGTCCTTGAGCGTGGCCCCGCCCAGGGCCAGCATGGCAACGACCGGCACGATGGAGGTGAGCGTGGTGTTGATGGTACGGATGAACACCTCGTTGATGGAGTAGTTGGCGATCTGGTAGTACGTGCGGTGCGCGCCGTCATGCAGCTGCTTGGCGTTCTCGTTCATGCGATTGAACTCCACGACCGTGTCATAGAGCGAGTAGCCCATGATCGTGAGCAGCGCCGCCACCACGTTGGGCGTGATGGCAGTCTGCGTCCATGCGTACACCCCGAGGGTGATCAGCAGGTCGTGCAGGAGGGCGACGATGGCCGTCAGCGACATCTTCCACTCGTAGCGCAGCGAGACGTACGCGATGATGAGCACGATGGCCACACCAAACGCCATGGCCGAGGAGCGTGTGACGTCGCTGCCCCAGTCGGGGCCGATGGTGGTCACGGTGTAGCTCTCGTTGGCGAGACCAAGGGCGGACGCGGCGGCGGAGGCATGGGCGTTGGCCGTGGCGGGATCCGTCACGTCGGAACGGACCAGGAAGCCGGCGGCAGCATCCGTGACGGTCGTCTGCACGGAGGGGTCGACCTCACCGGCGGCGAGGAGCGCATCCCTCATCTGGGAGATGGTGACGTCGCCAGTGTCATGGAAGTCTATCTCGGAGCCGCCCTTGAACTCGATGCCAAACACGAGACCCCGAAACGCAAGGCCGACGATGGCGAGAACGACGAGCACGGCGGAGAGGCACAGGAAGGTCCTGCGATGGGGCATGAAGCCAAGCTCCTTGGAAAAGTGGCTACGCATGGGCCACGCCCCCCTTCCGAGCCGCGCCCATGCGGGTGCGCTCAGCCTCCTGTAGATCCTGCGCGACGCCCCAGAAGCGAGGGTGGTGCTCGATCTGGCGACGGGCGAGCAGGCGCAGCACCGGCGCCTTGAAGCAGAACATGGTGATGACGTCGCACACGATGCCCAGGGCGAGCGTGAGGCCAAAGCCCTTGACGGAGCCAACGGCCACGAAGAAGAGGGCCAGGGCGGTGACCATGGTGACGGCATCGGCATCAAGCGAGGTCTGGATGCCATGCCTGGCACCCGAGACGGACGCCTGCCGCACCGAGCGGCCCATGCGGATCTCCTCGCGGAAGCGCTCGAGCACCAGGATCGAGGAGTCTGCCGCGGAGCCTGTGGTGAGCACGACGCCAGCCAGGCCCGGCAGGGTGAGCGCAAAGGCCCCAAAGTGCGAGAGCAGGGCCAGCAGACCCAGATAGAGCACGGCGAACACGCCAAGCGAGCCCATGGTGAGCAGGCCCAGGCCATGATAGAAGAGGAACAGGTACACGATGACGATCGCCACGCCGACGGCGATGGCAAAGATGCCCTGATGCAGGGAGTCCTGGCCGAGCGTGGGCCCCACGACACGACTCTCGGAGTAGGTGAGCGTGACGGGCAGCGACCCCGAGTCAAGCACCGTCTTGAGCTGCTGGGCGTCATCGAGCGAGAAGTGGCCCGTAATGGACACCTGTCCATTGGTGATGGCCGACTGCACCACCGGCGCAGAGTCGATCACGCCATCGAGCACGATGGCGATGCGACCCCTTGTCGCCGCAAGCTCACTCGTGACGTCGGAGAACCTCTTGGTGCCCTCGTCATTCAGCGTGAGGTTGACGGAGTAGCCGCCGCCAGCCTTGGTGTTGTCCTGTGAGATGGTGACGTGCGATATGCATGACCCGTCCATGAAGGGGGTGTAGGTCCCCTCCTTGAGCTCGATGTCCTTCGAGTTGGGGCTGTCGAGGCGCGCAAGGGCGTCGGCATCGCCGATCTGATCCACGCGTACGAACTCGAGGTGACCGGTCTGGCCAAGGGTGTCGATGACCTCGTCGGCATTGGTCGCACCGGGAATCTGGATGAGGATGGAACTCGAGCCCTGCTGCTGCACCGAGGTCTCCGCCGCGCCCAGCGCGTTCACGCGGTTCTGGACGATGGAGGTGGCGGTGACCATGTCGCCCGACGAGGGCGTGCTGCCATCCGCGTTCTGCGCGCGCATGATGACGGACACGCCGCCCTGGATGTCGAGGCCCGTGGTGATGCGCTCGCCCAGGGGCGTGAAGCCAAGGACGCATACGCCCAGCACCACGACGAGCACGACGAGCGTGGAGACGTACCTGCGGACCTGTGGGCTCATGCGCCTTGGACCCGAGCCATGATGGGCACCTCTGCCTGCGGCCTTGGCGCCGTCGTCCCCCATCTCCTTCCAGCGGTCGACACCGCTCTTGGCCTTCCTGCGACCCGATTCCCCTGCCATTGGACTCTCCCCGTAGGGGGCTTGCGCCCCACGTCATATGAACCTCGCTATGATACCTCAGTGGAACTTCAGGAGGCCATCAGACAACGGGTCACCACGCTGCGTGCACCAAGGGCCACGCGGCCCCTACCAGTCCTGCGCCGCAGGAAGGCCCTCCCATGTGCTCACGAATGCACCGTAGCGGCCCGAGATGATGGCCTCGCGGGCGCGGCGCATGAGGTCGAGCAGGTAGTACAGGTTGTGCAGCGAGAGCAGGATGGGGCCGAGCATCTCCCTCTGCCTCACGAGGTGGTGCAGGTAGGCCCTTGTGTAGCCGCCCATGCACACCGGGCAGGTGCAGGCGTCGTCAAGCGGGCCACGGTCGTGCGCGAAGCGCGCGTTCTTGAGGTTGAGCCTTCCCTCGCTCGAGAACGCCGTGCCCATGCGTGCCGTGCGCGTGGGCAGCACGCAGTCGAACATGTCGACGCCACACGCCACGCCATGGACGAGCGTCGTGGGGTTGCCCACACCCATGAGATAGCGTGGCTTGCCTTGGGGCATATGCTCGCTGACGAGCGGGGCGAGCGTCTCGAACATGGTCTGGTGGTCCTCCCCCACCGAGTAGCCACCGATGCCATAGCCCGGAAAGTTCCCGCACTCCTCGAGGTGCCTGAGCGAGCGCAGGCGCAGGTCCAGATGCATGCCGCCCTGCACGATGCCAAAGAGTGCCTGGTCGGTGCGGTCGTGCGATCTAAAGCAGCGCTCGGCCCACATGCCGGAGAGCTCCACGGCACGCTCCACAAGGGGACGCGGCGCAGGATAGCCAGGGCACTGGTCAAGCTGCATCACGATGTCCGCACCAAGCCTCTGGGCGATCTCCATGTTGTCCTCGGGAGTCCAGTGCACGTAGGAGCCATCATAGTCCACGGTGCGAAACGTGACGCCGTCATCGGTGAGCTTGGTGAAGTCGCCGTGGCTGAACACCTGGAAGCCCCCGGAGTCCGTGAGGATGGGTCCATGCCACCGCATGAAGTCGTGCAGGCCGCCCATCTCGGCCACGAGGTCCGCGCCGGGACGCTGCGAGAGGTGATAGGCGTTGGCCAGGATGATCTTGGCACCAAGCTCGCCGAGCTGGCCGGGCAGGATGCCCTTGACCGTCGCCTTCGTGCCCACAGGCATGAAGATGGGCGTGGGAATATCACCGTGCGGAGTGTGCAGCACCCCTGCACGCGCATGGGTGGCGGAATCCGTTGCCACCACGTCGAAGGTAAACCATCTATGCTCGCCCACGGCGCACCCCCTCAGCCACATAAGAGAAGCCCGGCACCACGAGGGTGCCGGGCTCAGATGGTACTACCACGCGAGAGCTACTCGGAGAACAGCGCCTCGTCATTGTCCTTGAGGGCAAGGATCGCGTTGAGGGCATCCTGCTCGTCGGGGCCGTCGCACGCAATCTCGACCTTGGAGCCCGTGCCCAGACCGGCAGCCAGAATCATCATGATGGACTTGGCATTGACGGGAGCGGTGCCCTTGTTGAGGTCCTTGATGGTGATGGCGCTCTTGTGCTCCTTGGCAACCTGCACGAACTGGGATGCGGGACGAGCGTGAAGACCAGTGGCGCTCACGATAGTGACCTGCTTGGAAACCATAGGAATCTCCTTCTTGTTGGGGGGACGCCACCGAATGTGGGCCCGTGCCGTTTGCCGTTGGATAAAGGGTACATCAAATGCCAATCGAATTCATGCATAAGAGACAGACAATCGAACAATGATTGCACAAGCAACGTTTTTTGGATGGTGAGAAGGTGCCATGCCTGGATTATCCGGGGGCGCACGCCCCGTCAGGTGGCACGTGCGGTAGACTCTTGCGTGCGGGCGTACGATGCCTTTGGTATGACGACACAGGGAGCACTGGGTACGAGGGGAACGCATGGCTGAGGAGCCCAATCGCATGGATGGCATCACCGACGAGCCCGGTGGGGACGCAGACCCCCAGGGTGGCGCACTCGAGTCGCTCCGAAGGGGCATCTCGGCCATCCAGAGCGTGCACGAGGCCACTCGTCAGCACGCGGATGCCCGCAATGCCTCCAAGCAGCTGAGCGACCAGATCGCCGCCGACACCAAGACGCTCGAGCATCGTGAGCAGATCGATCGCGACTTTGCATCCATCGTGAGCGAGCAGGAGGCAGAGCGCGCCAAGGCATCTGCCGCACTGGCAGGCGCCCGGAGCACCGCACAGCAGCTCGAGGAGACCATCGCCTCCCTCAACGACCAGCTCGCGAGGATGAAGCAGGACCATGAGGAGTCGCTGCGCCCCTACCGCGAGCTCATGGAGTCCGCGAAGGGGCGCTCCGATGACGCCGCGCGCTCCCTCTCCGAGGCACGCCGTGCGGTCAAGGCCGCCGAGTCCCAGGTGGCCGACAGCGCCAAGCATCGGGAGCAGCGCATCGCCACGGCCAACCGCGCGGCGGACAACGCCCAGGATCGCCTACGCCGCGTCGAGGCGGAACTCACCAGCCTGCAACGCGATCCCTCCTCCTCCCCGTCCGCCGTCTCCAAGATGCAGAGCGAGCTGGTAAGCGAGCAGGCGCACCTTGGTTCCGCGCGTGACGAGGTCGCCCGCGTGACCGAGGAGTGCCGGCGCCTCGTGGATAACGCCCAGACGCACCTGTGGACGCAGCGCCAGTCTCTCGAGACCATCGAGAACAAGGCCAACCAGGCCAAGGAGGAGGCGACGGCGCATCGGGAGGAATACGAGCGACTCTACAACGCCGCCATGGACGAGGAGAAGGCCCTCTCCGACCGCATTGCGCAGGAGCGCGCCAATCAGGCGGGTGCCCAGCGTGATGCCGACGATGCCCAGCGGCGTGTCGATGCCGCAGACGAACGGCTCTCCGAGGCACGCGAGATTCACACCACGCCCCAGGTGACGGCGGCGCTCCGCGACGCCATCGCGGCCAACAGGCGACAGCTTGACGTGCTTGCAGCCGAGATCGATCGGTTGGCCGAGAGGGAGCAGGCGCTGCGGGACCAGACGCGCCGCCAGCGCTACGTGGTGTTTGGCATCGCCGCTGCCGCCATCATCCTCATCCTGCTGGTGGTCTGGCTCCTCACCCTCATCCTCTAGCGCCGCACGCTAGAGGATGAGCATGGCATCGCCAAAGCTCAGGAACCTATAGCGCTCGTCCATGGCCGCCTGATAGGCACCCATGATCTGCTCGCGCGTGGCAAAGGCCGAGACCAGCATCATGAGCGTGGAGCGTGGGGCGTGGAAGTTGGTGATCATGGCATCCACCACGTGGAACGTGGAGCCCGGCATGAGATAGAGGTTGGTGGTGGCGTCCCTGCGCTCCACGATGTCGCCCCGCCCCCGCATGCGCGCGGAGTCCGCCGCATCCTCAAAGCGCTGCGCGACGCAGGCGGGCTCAGAGGTGGTGACGTCTGCGGCGAAGGCGCTTTCCAACGAGCGCACCGAGGTGGTTCCCACGGCAATCACGCGATGGCCCGCCGCCTTGGTGGCATGCGCGGCATCCACGACCTCCTGTGAGACGTGATAGCGCTCGGTGTGCATCACGTGCTGGGTGGGGTCGTCCTCATCGACGAGACGGAAGGTGTCGATGCCCACCTCCAGCTCGACGGTCGTCCAGTCGACACCCCTGTCCCCGATGCGCTCGATGAGCTCGGGCGTGAAGTGCAGCCCCGCCGTCGGTGCCGCCGCGGAATGCTCCTCGTGCATGGCGTAGACGGTCTGATACCTCTCGGGGTCCCCCTCGTACTCGGTGATGTAGGGCGGCAGAGGCACATGCCCGGCCTTGTGGATGGCCGCATCGAGCGTGAGGCCACCCGCTGGCTCGAAGCGCACGAGGCGCCCGCCCCGGTTGTCGTCCAGATAGTCGATGACCTCGCCGATGAGCACAACGGGCCGGCTCAGCGGAGCGTGAACGCCCCCCTCGTGGTACTCGATGCGCGCGTTCCGCTTGAGGCGCTTGCCCGGCTTCACGAGACACTCCCACACATGGCCGAGGGCATCCAGGTCCTCGCGCCGCTTGAGCAGGAGCGTCTCGGCGACGCCGCCCGTACCCTGCTTGTGGCCCATGAGACGGGCCGGCAGCACGCGGGTCCTGTTGGCCACCAGCAGGTCGCCGGGGTCAAGATAGTCGATGACGTCCCTGAAGCGCCCATGCTTGATGGAACCGTCCTTTCGATCGAGCACGAGCAGGCGGCAGGAGTCACGCGGCTCCACCGGCTCCTGGGCAATGAGCTCATCGGGCAGTGGATAGTCAAAGTCATCGGTACGCACGGGTTCCTCCATGGTTGTCGATCGTTGGCGCACCAGGGACGTACGTCGGCATGAGCCTCACGAGGCGAAGGCCGGGCCGACAGAGCGGCGCGTAGCCTTCTGGGCCTTGCGCGCGTCGCGCGCCACGTGCCGCTCGAGGGCCGCCTCGGCAGCCGAGAAGCGACAGCCGCAATAGCTCTGGCGATACATCCCCAGCACCCGGGACTCGCGCGTCGCCTCGGGGTAGTACGGACGGAAGTCGCGCCACACGGCCGTGAGGCCATATGCGGAAGCCAGCGACCGCAGCACGTCCCCACAGACGTCGAAGAGCTGATAGGGCGAGACGACCAGCGTCGTGGAGATGTGTGTGAGCCCCCGGTTCTGGGCCACGCGACAGCTCTCGGCCAAGCGCAGCGCATAGCACGTCCGACAGCGACGGGCGCGGTCGAAGCCGGCGGGTGCCACGACACGCTCCCAGGCACCGCGGTCATCCCCCGCCACGATCACCTCCACCCGCGCCACATCGTGCGCCCAGCTCCTGAGCGTCTTCAGGCGGCGGTCGTGCTCGGCCAGGGGCTGGATGTTGGGGTTCGTCCAACAGATGGTGGGCTCGAACCCCTCCGCCCGCAGGAGCCGTATGGGCTCCAGGGAGCACGGGCCGCAGCAGGCGTGCAGCAACAGTGGGATGCGTTCGCTCTGTGTCATGGTACCTCACCCCCCGTGTCATCCGTCCGTTCAACGGATTGTAGGCCATACGCGTCCGCGGTGTCGCGCTACCATGGGGTCATCGTGGAAAGGGGTCATCATGCAACTTGAGGTCAGGTTGGACGAGCAAGGCTTTCTGCCGGATGCCTTTGCGAAGCACGCTCCCTCTTCCAACAGGGTGGATGGTACGCCCACGCGTTCGTTTCCCTTTGACGTAACCGACATCCCTACGGCTGCGAGGGCTCTGGCGATCGCGTTCATCGACTACGATTCCATCCCGGTCTGCGGCTTTGCCTGGATTCACTGGACCGCCGCGCTCAGGCTGCCCCCGGAGGGGGGTGGGCGACTTCTCGTGCCCGAGAACGCCTCCAACCTCCAGGCCTTTGGCATGGTGCAGGGGCGCAACTCGTCTGCCGCGGCGCGGGGCGAGGCGGGCAACCCACAGGTGGCCCATCGCTACAACGGTCCCCAACCTCCGGACGGGGCACATGTCTACACGCTCTATGTCCACGCCCTGGACGACATGCCCACCCTTAGGGAGGGATTCTGGGCAAACAAGCTGGTCTGGGCCATCAAGGGACATGTGCTCGCCACGGCGCGGGCAGACCTGCCGGCACGCGCATAGGGACACAGGGGGCAACATCCCCACCACCGGACCTAGCCCGTGCATCCTGTGCGCATCGCTCCGCGCGTGTCTCCCTGGAGGCGCCCTTCTCCATCCGTGTGGGTGCCGATCGATTCGTGTGGGTGCCTTTCTCCCGAGGGGAGCCGACGCATCCGCAGGTCGCAAAACCTGCCTTGGGAGAAGGGCACCCACACGAGGCACATGCGACCGGCCGCCGCACACCGTGCTACGATGTCGTTGGAAAAGCGACGCACACGGCTCACATGCGCACCCCCCGCACCCCTAAGGAGTGGACATGGCACCACAGAGCACCCCTCCCAGCGACAGGGGACTCTCCCCCCAGACGGCAGCGGCACGCCACAGGCGTCGCCAGCTGCTCGCACGTACATCCGGCTACGAAGAGGCCGCCGAGCATGCCGTTGCCCACATGCCCGCCTGGGCACGCGAGCACCTCCCGGCACTGCGCACCTCAAGGCTTCTCTCCGGTCTCACCGATGCCCAGATCGCCACCGCCCTCCCCTGTCTGGGCGCACAGCCACGTCACGTGACGCAGGGCGAATACCTGCTGATTGCCGGAGACGTCGTCACCCGCATCTATGTGATCCTGGAGGGTGGCGTCAACATCGTGCAGGAGGATTGGTGGGGCAATCGCAACATCATCGCCGACGAGGGCCCGGGCGATTCGTTTGCCGAGGCCTATGCCTTCACGCCCCAGCAAGTGGGCATTTCGGTCATCGCCACGCAGCCCACGCTCATCGTCTCGCTTGAGGCCAACGCCGTCATCTCGACCTGCAGGGCCACCTGCCCCTTCCATGCGCACCTTATGGAGAACCTCGTGCGAGCCCTGTGCGAGCGCAACCTTCGCCTCAATGACAAGCTCTCATATCTCTCCCAGCGCACGACGCGCGAGAAGCTCCTCACCTACCTGGTCGCCCAGTCACGTCGTGCCGGCAGCACGAGCTTCAGCATTCCCTTCGACCGCCAGCAGCTTGCGGACTTCCTCTCCGTCAACCGCAGCGCCCTCTCCACCGAGCTGGGAAAGATGCGCGACGAGGGCCTCCTGGAGTTCAGGCGCAACACGTTCACGTTGCATCTCCCCACATCGGGCGCGCACTAGCAGGAGTGCCAACAAAAGCGGGGAGCAGCCCGAGGGCCGCTCCCCACCCATGACCCTGACAAGGGCGAACGAGGCTAGCTCCAACCCTTGCCCTCGGAGCCAAACTCACGGATGAGTTCCTTGGTGCGCTCGACGATGGCAGTGCGGCCAGGCTTGAGGAGTTTGCGGGGATCGTAGCCCTTGCCCTCCTTGTCCGCGCCACTCTCGATGTACGTGCGGGTGGCCGCGGCGAAGACCAGCTGGAGGTCGGTGTTGACATTGACCTTGGAGACGCCCTCGGAGATGGCCCTCTGGACCTGGTCCACGGGGATTCCGCTTCCCCCATGAAGGACGAGCGGCAGGTCGCCCGTGAGGGCCTTGATCTCGGCGAGGCGCTCGAAGGAGAGGCCGGCCCAGTTGGCGGGATAGATGCCATGGATGTTGCCGATGCCGCAGGCAAGGAAGTCGACGCCCACATCCGCGATCTGCCTGCACTGCTCGGGGTCGGCGAGCTCGCCCTGCGAGGTCACGCCATCCTCGGTGCCACCGATGCCGCCGACCTCGGCCTCGACGGAGAGGCCCTTGTTGTGGGCCGCCTTGACGACCTCAGTGGTGCGCTGGAGGTTGGTCTGGAAGTCGGGCTCGTGCGAGCCATCGTACATGACGGAGGTGAAGCCCGCGTCGATGCACTTGAAGACATCCTCGTAGGTACCGTGGTCGAGGTGCAACGCCACAGGCACCGTGATGTCCTTGGCCTCGACGAGGTCCCTCACGATATCGGCGACGATCTTGAAGCTGGTCTGCCACTTGGCGGCGCCGCTCGTGCACTGGATGATGACGGGAGACTGGAGCTCCTCGGCAGCATCGAGGATCGACGTCGCCCACTCGAGGTTGTTGGTGTTGAACGCGCCCAGGCCATAGTGGCCCCTCTCCGCGCTCTGGAGCATAGCGGTAGCGTTGACAAGCATATGTACCTCCATCTATTGGGATGATACGGCCAGCCACATCATACCTCAGCTCATTTGGGCCGAGTCGCTGATATCGTGAAATTATGGGGCGTCTGGCCCCGAACCGCATGCGAGGGGTAAAGATATCAGCCAGAGCGGTGATTGGAAAGGGTGACACGTCTTGACAAGCCTCAGGTCAGACAGTGATACGCAGGATGATGGACGGGAGGAGGAGAAGCAGACGGTTCTCAGCGAGGTCTCCTTCTCCGCGATTGCGGCAAGTGGACTCGCAGCCATCGTATCGTTTCTCCTCTCGTCCCAGATAGGTCTCACGGGATCGCTCATTGGCGTGGGCGTTGCCGCTGCGGCATCCGCCCTCGCATCCCAGGTGTTCAAGTCGGTCTTTTCCAAGTCGGCAGAGAGGATACGTGGTAACCTCGCCAGCGACGGTGGCCCAGCAGGCAATGGGGACTCCTCATCTCCCGGCGGCCGCACCCGACACACCGACGCGGCGGCGGACGTCACCACCGTACGCACCGCCCCCCTCGCGGGCACATCCACGCAGGGCGCCTCGGCCAATGCCCCGCAGGCACAGAAGGCAGGGATGGGCACGACCCCCGTTGCGCCCCAGCGCCTGCGTGTCGCCTCCGAGAAGCGCCGGCAGCTGCTGCTGCGCCGTCGCATAGCCATCGCCACGGCCATCGTGGCGGTCGTGGCCGTGGCGATCTACGCCATCCTCGTCAACGCGGCGACGGCCGGCAGGGGCATCGGCACCACCCCCGGTCGCACCACCGTGGAGGAGCAGCAGAAGAGCACGCCATCCACTTCCTCCCAGACGGAGGAGAAGATGGCTCCCAACAGGCAGGAGGCCCCCACGGGAGACGGCTCGACCACGGAGGGCACTGGTTCCTCCACCGAGGGCGACTCCTCCTCGACGGGTGGCACGACCGGCGGCTCCTCTACGGACGCGAACGGCTCCAATGGCAACTCCACCGGTTCTGGCGACTCCACCGGTGGTTCTGGTGGATCCGGCACTACGACGGGCGACAAGGGAGGGAGTGGCAGCTCCAACGGATCTGGTGGCTCGAGCGGCGATACCACGAAGAAGCAGGACGGCGGCTCCAATACGGGTGGCTCGGGTAGCGGGGGATCCACGGGAACCACCAGTGGCCAACAGACGAGCACGAACGGCCAAGGCGGCACCAGCAGCGGTTCCCCGAGCTCCTTCAGCAGCAGTGCGAACAGCTCGCACTAGCCTTCGTCCCAGGACGCGTCCATAACGCCTGTCCCGTGGGTGCCGCACAGTCGCCGCACCCACGGGACATGATCCGCCACCAGTGCTCACAAGGAGGGAGGATGGCATGGGAGCGCCGGACGCCCTACAGCTGACGCAGGGCGTCCACGAGGGCGACCTTGCCCTCGGTCCTCTCGTCCTTCATCTTGATGACGCGAGCCGGACAGCCAGCAACCACGGCAGCTGCGGGGACGTTCTCCACGACGACGGCACCAGCCGCCACGACGGCGCCCTCGCCCACATGGACGCCTTCGATGACAACGGCGTTGGCCCCCATCATGACGTTGTCCTCCACGATGACGGGCGTGGCGCTCGCCGGCTCCACGACGCCGGCGAGCACGGTACCCGCGCCGATGTGACAGTGGTCCCCCACTATGGCGCGGCCGCCCAGGACGGCACCCATGTCGATCATGGTGCCGGCACCGATGTGCGCACCGATGTTGATGACGGCCCCCATCATGATGACCGCGCCATCGCCGATCTCCACCTTCTCGCGAATGAGCGCGCCCGGCTCGATGCGGGCGTTGATGCCCTTGAGATCGAGCAGGGGCACGCCGGAGTTGCGCCGGTCGTTCTCGAGCATCACGTCCACGATGCGACCGTCCGCCCGGGCCTCCTCGAGCACCGGGCCAAGCTCCCCCCAGTCGCCAAAGACGACCTTGCTCGTATTGTCACCAAAGACGTGCGAGCCCTGCGGGTAGTTGACCAGCGCGCCGGGCGTCTCCCTCACATAGGCCTTGACCGGCGTCTTCTTGGGTGCTGTGGCAATGTAGGCGATAATCTCCCGTGCGTCCATGGGCACATGTCCTTTCCGTCAGCCAAACATGAGGTCATCGAAGGTGTAGGAGCCCGCGGGGCGGCTCACCAGGCGCTTGGCCGCCGCGAGGGCACCCATGACGAAGATCTGGCGGCTCGTGGCACGATGCGTGAGCACGACCTCCTCGTCCGGGCCAAAGAAGTGGACCTCATGGGTCCCAGCAACCGTACCGCCGCGCAGGCTGTGCACGCCGATCTCACGCGGGGGACGAGCGCCCACGAGGCCCTCCCGGCCGTGCGTCACCGTGCAGGCACCCTCGGGATCGACGGCCGCAAGCAGCAGATTGGCGGTGCCTGAGGGGGCATCCACCTTCTGGTTGTGGTGAGTCTCCACTATCTCGATGTCAAAGTCCCCGAGCGCACGGGCCGCCTCCGCGGCGAGGCGCCGCACGACGGCGACGCCAAGCGAGTAGTTGGCCGACCAGATGACGGGAGCCACCTCGCCCAGGCTGCGGATGGAGGCAAGCTCGCCCTCGTCAAAGCCCGTGGTGCCGCTTACGAGGGCGGCATGCGTGCGCCTCACGTAGGCCAGCGTGTGGGACAGCGATGCCCTGTTGGAGAAGTCGATGGCCACGTCCGCGGCGGGTGCGGCCTCGTCCAGCTCGGCACAGTTGTCCACGTCGTAGGTGCCCAGCAGCTCGAACGTGCCGTCAGCCGCCAGCGCGTCCGCCATCAGCCGGCCCATGCGACCACCGCCGATGAGCACCGCCGTCCTCGTGTCGTCTGCCATGAGATGCCCTCCCTATTCCGCCGCAATGAGGCCACGGTCGGCGAGCGCAGCGTAGAGACGCTCGCGGCTCGCGTCGGCCAGGGGCCACAGCGGCTGTCGATAGCTTTCCGTGATGAGGCCCATCCTGGCCAGTGCGGCCTTCGCGGGGATGGGGTTGACCTCGCAGAAGAGCGCATGGATGAGCTCCAAGTTGTCCAGCTGGATCCTGAGCGCACCTGCGGCATCGCCCGCCTGCCACCGTGCGACCAGCTCATGCACCGTGGCAGGGGCAACGTCGGCCCACACGGAGATGACGCCCGAGCCGCCCAGGGACAGGATGGGCACGACCATGTCATCGTTGCCGCTGAACATGCGGAAGTCGTCGCTCACGTACCGCGCCGCCATCGTGGCATAGGCGATGCTGCCCGACGCCTCCTTGAGACCCCAGGCGTTGGGGTGCGCGGACAGGCGCGCCAAGTTGCGCTCGCTGATGGAGCAGCCCGTGCGCCCAGGGATGTTGTACAGGATGCAAGGCACGTTGACGGCATCGAGCACGGTCTTGAAGTGGTGATAGATGCCGTCCTCGTTGCTCTTGTTGTAGTACGGCGTGATGAGCAGCAGGCCGTCCACACCCAGCTTCTGCAGGCCCAGGCTCTTGCGCAGCGACTCGTCGGTGGAATTGGAGCCCGAGCCACCGATCACGGGGATGCGTCCCGCCACGCGCTCGACCACGAGGCGAGCGACGTCGAGGTCCTCCCTGTCGGTCATGGTGCTGGACTCGCCCGTGGTGCCCAGCACGAGGATGCCATCCGTGCCGTTCTCCAGGTGGAAGTCCACCAGACGCCCCAGGGCATCGAAGTCGACGGAGCGATCCTCCTTGAAGGGCGTGACGAGGGCCACGATCGATCCCGTGAGCTTGGTCATTTCCATGTGAGCCTCCTTCGAGAGGGTTCCTGCGAATGCGCGTGCGTACCGCACGGGAAGGCGCCCCTAGGGGCGCATGGGTGTTCGCGTGGGCAGACGCTCGTATACGGGCAGCACGTCAAGCGTGGAGAAATAGTCCGCAGGCGTCTCGGCACGGCGGATGAGCTCCACCCTGTCATCCTCCTTGAGCAGGAGCTCCGCCGAGCGCAGGCGGCCATTGTAGTTGTAGCCCATGGAGTGGCCATGGGCGCCCACGTCGTGGATGTAGAGGAGGTCGCCCACCTCGACCTCGGGAAGCGGCCGGTCGTTGGCGAGGCGGTCCGCGTTCTCGCACAGCATGCCCACCACGTCGTAGCGGCGGCACGCGGGCTCGTCCTCCTTGCCCATCACGGTGATGTGGTGGTAGGCATCGTAGAGCATGGGACGCATGAGGTTGGCCGCACAGGCATCGACGCCCAGGTAGTGGTGGTAGGTGTCCTTCGTGTGAATCACCCGTGTGACGAGGGCGCCATAGGGGCCGGTCATGAAGCGCCCAAGCTCGCAGGCCAGGCGCACATCGCCCATGCCCGCCGGCACGAGCAGCTCATCGAATGCCTGGTGCACGGCCGCGCCGATGGCCAGGATGTCGTTGTCCTCGTCCTGTGGCCTGTAGGAGATGCCCACACCGCCCGAGAGGTTGACGAACCCCACCGTGATGCCGCACTCACGCCGCACGCGCACGGCCAACCCAAAGAGGGTGCGCGCAAGCGCCGGATAGTAGCCCATCCCCAGGGTGTTGGACGCGAGCAGCGCATGGATGCCCAGCTCCGTGACGCCGCGCTCGGCGAGCATGCGGGCCGCGGCGAGCAGCTGCACCTCGGTGAGGCCAAACTTGGCGTCCTCGGGCGCGCCGAAGATGCCGTTGGCGAAGGCGAAGCTGCCACCCGGGTTCACCCGCAGGCTCACCGTGGCGGGGTACGCGCAGCCCACCGCCTCCACGGCGGCGTCGAGGGCCTCGACATGCGTGATGTCATCGAGGTTGATGGTGGCCCCCAGGCGCAGGGCATGCTCGAACTCGCCGGTCGGTGTGTCATTCGACGAGAACATGATGTGACCGCCGGTGATGCCCATGGCCTCCACCAGCAGCAGCTCCGTCTCGCTGGAGACGTCCACACCCCAGCCATCCGCGGTGACGAGGTCGATGATGGCGGGATTGGGGGTGGCCTTGACGGCAAAGTACTCGCAAAAGCCGGGGCTCCAGGAGAAGGCCTCCCGCACGCGCGCTGCGTTGGCGCGTATGCCCGCCTCGTCGTACAGGTAGAACGGCGTGGGATAGCGCGCAGCGATGGCCTCGAGCTGCCCGACCGATGCGAATGGGACCTTGTGTGACACGCTTGCTCCCCATCGTCCTCGCTGCGCTCAAGCACCCGCCGGACGCGGGGATAGCTCAACCGCAGAGTTCCCTGCAGACAGTCCCGTGGGTGTTCCCCGCGGACCCACCGCCCCACCGTACCCGGCAGGGCGATTCGGCGGCTTGGCCTTTGCGTGGGGTCCCTGCCCGCCGGCTCGCCCATGCGTCATCCGTTCCGCACCTCTATCGCTTGAGCTGATTGTACGGCGCACGGCCGCGCGCCGCCACCCCGTAACCAGATGGAATTGTGGGCGCATGCCAAGCGCGCACCCGTTCTCGCTAGAATGGCACAAGAGACGGAGGCGCCCCATGACCATCCACGAGCCCACGATCGAGCTGCTCACTCGCTACCGGCGTGACCTGCATCAGATTCCCGAGGTCGACTTCGACCTGCCCGAGACCCTCACCTACGTGCGTGACGTGCTCGAAGGCATCGCACGCGAGACGAACGGACACCTGGGACGCGAGGTCGTGCGCCTCGTCGAGCCATGCCGCTCGACCATCTGCTGCATCTTCGACCGCGAAAGCGAGCATGCGACGGCCATCCGCTCCGACATGGATGCCCTGCCCGTGACGGAGCGCACGGACAGCCCCTTCGCCTCGCGCCATGCGGGCAGGATGCACGCCTGCGGCCACGATGGCCACATGTCCATGGTGCTAGGCCTGGCGGGATGGCTGGCCCTTCACCTTGGGGAGCTGCCGCACACCGTGGTGCTCGTGTTCCAACCTGCCGAGGAGACCACCGGCGGGGCCAAGGTGGTCTGCGAGTCCGGCATCCTCGACGAGCTGTGCGCCGATCGCATCTTTGGCTTCCACCTGTGGCCCGACCTGCCCCACGGCCAGGTGGCCAGCCGCCCCGGGCCACTGCTTGCCGCCGCCAACGAGACCACCGTCACCGTGAGGGGCCGCGCCTCCCACATCGCCAGGGCCGAGCAGGGAGCAGACGCCCTGCTCGCCGCCTGCCATGTCGTGGATGCCTGCTACGGCTACATGGACGAACGCCAGGCCGAAGAGCCCTGCCTCCTCAGATTCGGGCACATGACGTCGGGATCCGTACGCAACCAGATCAGTGACGCAAGCCGCATCGAGGGGAGCCTGCGCACATTCTCGATTGCCATGGGCGAACGCTGCCGCCGCGAGCTGCCCGAGTGCGCCGAGCGCGCGGCGGAGCTCCTGGGCTGCACGGCTGAGGTCGGCTTCTCCGAGGGCTACCCACCCGTCGTGAACGACGAGGGACTGTTCGGGAAGGCTGCCGTCGTGCTCCCCGACCTCGGGGACGTCCCCGAGCCGTTGCTCATCGCCGAGGACTTCGCCTGGTACCAGCGGTGCTTGCCCGGTGTGTTCCTGCTGCTTGGCACGGGAACGGGCATACCGCTGCACTCCGACACCTTCGCCTTTGACGAGGCCGTCCTCATGCGCGGCGTAGAGGCATACGAGCGGCTCGTCATGCTGGCGTAGCCGTGGATGGCCTCGCAGCGCGCCTGCGGGTGAGAGGGGCGACCATCAGCGCCCCGCCGCCAGGGACGAGCTGGGGACATGGTCCGGGAATGCGTCGGGCTTGCTGAAGTACTGGAACCAGGTGATGTTGGTGTCCCAGCCCTCCCCCGTCTCCCGGTCCACCAGGCCGAAGCCGTTGTTGGCCTCATCATCGGGATCAGTGGGCTTATTGGTCCACTTAAAGAACTGGGAATAGGTATCCAGCTCCTCCTCGGTGGCATCGGTGGGATAGTCCTTCGTCGGCGGCTTGGGGGTTATGTCCTCGTTGGTCGTACAGCGCCTCCGAGATGCGCTGGAAGCTGGCGCCCTCCCGCGCGCCGGCCTGCAGGGCGACGTCCTGCATGCGGCCGAAGCCCCATCGCTCTTCCTCGAGCGCACCTTCCAGCGCGCGCTCCCGCGCCGCCAGCTCGTCGATCTCGGCGTCATGGCGCGCATCAAGGCGCCTGTGCCTCATGGCGTGCGAGCGCTCGAAGGCCCCGTCCACTGCCATCGCCATCACATCACCTGGGGCTTGCCAGGCACGCCACGATCATGTCGCTCTTCCAACGCAGCCGAAAGGCTGCCTCCCAGGATCGAGTCCGCAAGCGCCCTGTCCGCGTCGCCCAGGGTGCTGCCAATCTGCAGCAATGCCTGTGCGTCCCTCGAGAGGACGTCATCCCAGGCTCCCAGGGCAGAGGTGATGCCGTCTGCCACCCCATCATGGGCGGCGCCCGAGCCAGGGGCGTCCTCGGTGATGGCTTGCAGGGTCATGCTGGAATACTCGGACTCGCCCTACGAAAGCGCGTTCCGTGCGGACTCGCTCACCGTGGGACTCGATGAGATCTCTTCCGCCATCTCCACCATCCACCCTACACATCACATGGACAGTCTGCATGACGTAAAGGCATATGCCAACTTCTGCTGAGTTGATCATACCCTATACGTGCGATACCCTGTCAACGTCAAAATCGGTGCAGTGCAGGCAAGGCTCCCCCGAAGGGTGCCGTCTCGGAAAGTCCTACGGCAGTTCTGCCACAAACCTGCCCAGCCGCCCCAGCCCCTCCACCAGGGTCTGCTCGTCACAGGCATAGCTGATGCGCACATGGCCCTCGCCACCAAAGAAGGCGCCCGGCACGAGCGCCACGCCCGCCTCGCGGATGGCGCGCTCGCAGAACTCCTCGCTCGAGAGGCCTGACCCGCTCACGTCCGGGAAGGCATAGAACGCCCCCTCCGGCCGCACGACGGGAAGGCCCATCCGCCCAAGGTGAACCAGCGTCAGCTCGCGCCGATGCTCGTAGCTCTCCACTCTTCCGCAGCAACAAATCCTGAATAGAGCGCAGGACACCTACTCCAAGCAGCCCGGATGGGCTTTACTTTTTTGTCAAGTTTATAGAATGTTATGCGCGTTGTATTGTGTTGTATGTGCTAATATATGGGGTGGCCTTCGAGAGCGGAGGGGCGGAAGATGTTTCTGAAGAGGACCCCACAGAGGAACGGACGGGTGAAGCTCTCTGTATGTGAGAGCTACCGGGTCGGCAAGAAGACCAAGCAGCGCCAAGTGAGGTCTTTGGGCTATATCGACGAGCTCGAGGAGGAGCATCAAGACCCCATCGAGTGGGGACGGGCCCAGGCCCTTGAGATGACTCGCGAGAAGAAAGAGGGCGAGCAGGCTCTTCCCCTCGAGATCCACCCCCTGGAGAAGATCGACAGGAGGGGGACCAACAGGAAGAACCTGGGGTGCGCGATCGCGCTTGCCGTCTACAGCGCCCTGGGGATCGAGCAAGTGCTGCGCAACTACCTGCGCGGCAGGAGCGTGGCATACGACCTCAACAGCGTAACGAGGCTGCTCGTGACAGAGCGGATCCTAGGGCCAGGGTCCAAGCGCGCAGCCTGGCAGAACAGGGAGAGGTACTTCTTCAAGAGCGACTTCACGGACGATGATCTCTACAGGGCCTTAGACGAGCTCGCGAGGGCCAAGGACAAGGTCGTCTCCTCCATGAACAGGCGGATAGCGGCCGCGGGCATGAGGGACATGTCCTGCGTCTACTACGACGTCACCAACTACTACTTCGAAAGCGACGCCCAGGACGAGCTGAGGAAGCGCGGGGTCTCCAAGGAGAACAGGAGGAGCCCGATCGTGCAGATGGGGCTCCTGCAGGACGAGAGGGGCATCCCCATCTGCTACAGGAAGTTTTCGGGCAACACCCCAGACGCCCAGACCATGATCCCCGTGCTCTCCGACCTCAAGCGCGACTACGGGATGGACAGGCTCATAGCCGTCGCCGACAAGGGCCTCAACTCGTCGGACAACATAGCGGCGGCCGTGGCCAGGGGGGACGGCTTCGTCTTCTCCCAGTCGGCACGCGGCACCAAGTCGGACGCCGCCCTGAAGAGGTGGCTCACGGACGACCAGGGCTACCGCCACATGGGAGACGACTTCAAGATCAAGAGCAAGCAGGGCTTCAAGGCCTGCCACATCAAGGCAGGGGATACGAAGGGCGGAAAGCCCAAGGACATAAGGATTCCCGTGAAGTACGTCGGCTTCTGGTCAAGGAAGTACCAGGAGCGTGCCCGCCACGACAGGGCCAAGGTGATCGAGAGGGCACGCACGCTCATTAAAAGCCCCGCCGCCTTCAGCGCCCATGAGGCCCATGGGGCGGCAAAGTACGTGAGGGGCCTCACCTTCGACAGGGACACGGGCACTATTGCCGATGCCCGCAAGCTCTCCCTGGATGAGGATGCCATCAGGGAGGCAGAGGACTTGGACGGCTACTACCTCGTCGTCACAAGCGAGACAGACTGGCAGGACGAGAAGATACTCGATGCCTACCGGGAGCTCTGGCGGATAGAGGAGTCCTTCAAACTCACCAAGTCAGAGCTCAGGACCAGGCCCGTCTACGTCTGGACGGACGCCCATATAGAGGCCCACTTCCTCACGTGCTTCGTGGCCCTCACGATCCTTCGGATCCTGCAGTGCCAGACGGGTGTCCCCGCGGCCCACATAAGACGTGAGATCAAGGCCATGTCAGCCACGAACTTCGATTCCAACTGGTGGGTGTTCGACCACAGGACGGACGAGTCTGACGCCCTGGCCGCCTCCTGTGGCCTCGAGGAGCTCAAGCTCAAGTTCCTCACAACCAAGCAGGCCAAACAGGTCTTAGCTAAGGCAAATAGGCTAACGCTCCAACACAGAGGATAGTCAGCCACCCATCAACAGAACCGCAGCTAACCAGTACTGTCTTTGCTATCTAGCTGCGGAAAATGGGATACCCTATACGTGCGATACCCTGTCAACGTCAAAATCGGTGCAGTGCAGGCAAGGCTCCCCCGAAGGGTGCCGTCTCGGAAAGTCCTACGGCAGTTCTGCCACAAACCTGCCCAGCCGCCCCAGCCCCTCCACCAGGGTCTGCTCGTCACAGGCATAGCTGATGCGCACATGGCCCTCGCCACCAAAGAAGGCGCCCGGCACGAGCGCCACGCCCGCCTCGCGGATGGCGCGCTCGCAGAACTCCTCGCTCGAGAGGCCTGACCCGCTCACGTCCGGGAAGGCATAGAACGCCCCCTCCGGCCGCACGACGGGAAGGCCCATCCGCCCAAGGTGAACCAGCGTCAGCTCGCGCCGATGCTCGTAGCTCTCGCGCAGTGCCGTCACGTCCGTTGCGAGCGCGTGCACGGCCGCGTCCTGCGTGAACGCCACCACACTCGAGACGGCGTACTGATGCACCGTGGCGATGTGCCGTACCAGCTCCTTCGACGCACACAGCCACCCCAGGCGCCAGCCCGTCATGGCGTAGGGCTTCGAGAAGCTGTTGACCACCACGGTGCGGTCGGCCAGCTCGGGATGGCGTTGGGCAAAGCCCTGGTAGGCATCGGTATAGACCAGCCGGTCGTACACGTCGTCGCAGATCACGTAGACGTCCCGCCACGCCGCGACGGCGGCCACCGCATCGAGGCTCTCGGCCGAGAGCACACACCCGGTGGGGTTGTTGGGCGAGGTGAGCACGATGGCCTTCGTGCGCTCGCTCACGCAGGCGGCCAGGGCCCCGCCATCGATCTGGTACCCGCATGCCGTGGTGTCCAGCGGGCGCGGCGTGGCGCGGCACAGCGCCACGATGGACTCGTACAGCACGAAGGCCGGCGTGGGGATGACGACCTCGTCGCCGGGGTTGAGCATCGTCACCAGCGTGGCGAAGAGGGCCTCGGTGGCGCCGCTCGTGACGACGACCTGGTCGGGGGCATACACGAGCCCCCGCTCCCCCATGGCATGCGCGATGGCCTCGCGCAGCTCGGGGTAGCCATTGTTGGGTGGGTAGTGGGTCTTGCCCGCCGCGAGGCTCTCGCCCACCCGCGCACGGATGGGGACGGGCGTGTCCTCCCCCGGCTCGCCCAGCGCGAGGGAGATGCACCCCGGCGTGGCGGCGGCAAGCGACGAGAAGCGGCGGATGCCCGAGGGCTGGAGCGCGAGGGCGGCGGTGTTGAGCGTGAGGGACATGGTGCCTCCAAGACGGGCAGGTGGGAACCGAGGATACGTTGACGACATCTTTAAACTGTACGTTTCCGTCACGGTACTCATGTGCCAACTGGGCTTTTCCAAAGAACATCAACGAAAACGTATACTTTAAGCGACATCCCCATGTAGGGGCCTGGCAAATGCTCACCCGAGCAACTCCAGCACCGCCCGCTTGGCGGCGAGGAAGTCCCCCGTGAGGGCAAACTCCGCCGCGCTCATGCCCGCGGCCGGCCGCGGCACCACGACCTCGCCAGCCATCTGCGAGGGGATGCCCTCCGTGGGAGAGCCCGCCAGCACGTAGACCCTGCTCGCCATCGTGACGGCCTCATCCACGTCGTGCGTGATCGCCAGTGTGGCAAGGCCCAGCTCATGGGCCATGTCACCGTACCAGCTCCGCATGTCCGCACGCGTGAGGGCATCCAGCGCCGAGAACGGCTCGTCCAGCAGCAGGACGGAGTTGCCCATGAGGTACGTGCGCAGGAAGGCCGCGCGCTGGCGCATGCCGCCCGAAAGCTCGCTTGGCCAGCAGCGCTCCGCCCCCGCCAGGCCGAAGCGCGCGAAGAGCGGCTCGGTCCTCCTGTGGGCCTCGTCACGCGGCATACCTGCCAGCACGAGCGGCAGGCACACGTTGTCGATGATGCGCTTGCTGGGCAGCAGCAAGTCCTTCTGCAACATGTAGCTCACACGACCGGGAATGCCCGTGACATCCTCGCCCGCGAGCAGCACGCATCCCTCCACCGGCCGCGAGAGCCCCGAGAGCGCATGCATGATGGTGGTCTTCCCACAGCCGGAGCGCCCCACGAGGCACACGACCTCGCCAGCTCCCACACGCAACGAGATGTCCCGCACCACCACATGGGCGCCCCCGTCCCACGAGAGCGTGAGATGCTCGGCCGCAAGGGCGGGGGCGACCACCTGTGACGCAGCCGTATCGTGGGCTCCGTCCACCCTAGTCGCCCAGGTAGTCGTTGGTCCAGCCGGCATTCACGTCCAGTTGGTTCTCGACCAGGTCGTTGTCATTGAGCCACTGGAAGTAGCGGGCCCAGCGATCCCTGTCGAAGACGCCCCAGCTGGGCGCATCGTCAACGTATCTGCCCGCCAGGTACGTGGCGCTCGCATGCGTCAGGTCGCTGTCCAGCTCGGGCACCTCGGCACACAGGATGTCCGCCGCGCCGCTCGGATCATCGACGGCCATCTGGTAGCCCCTCGTGGTGGCGCGCATGAAGGCCCTCACCACGTCGGCGTTGCCGTGCGCAAAGTCGGGGTTGACCACGATGACGGGCGTGTAGAAGTCGAAGATGTCATCCACGGAGATGTACGAGAAGTAGTTGACGTCGTACCCCTGCATCTGCGCCTGCTGCAGCTCCCAGCCCTCATAGACCGAGACGCTGTCGTACATGCCCGCCTTGAGTGCGCTCGTGGGGTCCTCGTCGGAGACGGGCACCATCTGCACGAGCGAGTAGTCGCCGCCATCGTCCTCCACGAGGGTCCTGATGGTCGCCTGCTCGACGGGCATCTGTGACGTGCCGAAGCTGTGGTGCTCCATGCCCTTGGGGCTCGTGATGCCCAGCTCCTTGGGGCTCATGATGCCCGCCGTGTCGTGCTGCAGGATGGCCGCAACGGCCAGAAGCGGCGTGTCGGGCGAGTTGGAGAGCACGTTGGCGATGTAGTCCTGGAAGCTTACGCCCAGCTGCGCCTGGCCGGAGCCCACGACCGTCTCGGCGGTGTCCTCGGAGGGCTGGACGATCTCGAGCTCGATGCCCTCGCTGGCGTAGTAGCCCTCGTGCTGTGCCACGTAGATGCCCGTATGATTGGTGTTGGGCGTCCAGTCCAGGCAGAACGTGAGCTTGGTGGTGCCGCCAGGCGAGGTGGCCGGCTGCGCGGGACCCTGTGCGGCGCAGCCCGCAAGGGCGGCGGCCGCGGCCGATAGGCCCGCACCCACAAAGGCGCGGCGGGACATGGCACGTGAGGTCATGGTTGATCGTTCCTCTCTGCCCTCTTCCAGGGCATGCACAGGCGCTGGAGCGCATTCACGAGGCCCATGAGGGCCAGCGACAGCGCGGAGATGATAATGATGACGGCAAACATCCGGTCGTACGAGAACGACTTGCGCACGCGCGTCATGTAGACGCCCAGGCCCGAGAAGCCTCCCAGCCACTCGGCGATGACGGCGCCCACGATGGCGTAGGTGGCGCTGATGCGCAGGCCGCCGAAGAACTGCTCGGCCGCGCAGGGTATCTTGACCTGCCAGAAGATCTGCGCGGGAGAGGCGTTCATGGTGCGCATGAGGTCCACCATGTCAGGATCCACCGACCGGAACCCCGCCACGAGCGACACGGTGATGGGAAAGAACGTGGAGATGACGACGAGCACCACCTTGGGTGCCAGCCCGTAGCCGAACCACAGCACCAGAAGCGGGGCGACGGCCACGGTGGGAATGGTCTGCGAGATGGTCATGAGCGGCTCGAAGGCCAGGTAGAACCCCTCGAAGCGATCCATGAGCACCGCGATGGCAAACCCCAGGCCGACCCCGATGGCAAGGCCGAGCGCCGCCTCGACGAGCGTGGTCGCCACATGGCTGGCCAGCAGCGACACGTCACCCACGAGCGCCAGCACCACCTGCACGGGACTCGGCAGCATGAAGTTGGGCACCAGCCCCGTGTCCACGACGGCCTCCCACACCGCCAGAAGCGCCACGAGCGTGGCCAGCGGTATGCCCACACGCCGCGCGCGGCTGACGCCCGTGCGGCCGACCCCTGTGCGTGTCCTAGGCAAGCTACGCCTCATGGCCGGCAAACTCGCTGTCGGTCCGGTGGTACTTGCCGATCTTGTGCTCGGTGGTCATGACGTCGCCCTCGGGACGGTAGGACACCTTGATGTAGCTGGCGCTCTCGGCGCACCCCGCCCGGGCACCGCGCTCGATGCAGCGCTTGACGAGCGCCATGCAGGCATCGAAGTCGCCCTCGACCGTGGTCTCGAAGGGGCCGACGTAGTGGTCGAGTCCGCTCGCGTCGATCTCGGCGATGACCTCGTCCACGATGCGACAGAGCTCATCGTCCGAGCCCGCATTCATGGGCAGGTACTGGATGGCAACGGAACAGTTCATGGGCGCTCCCCTCTCGGGGCGGCCGGCCCCGTAAGCGGGACCAGCGCGGCGCGCGTGCCAAGGTCCCTACGCTGGCATTACCCAGATCAGGTTGTGGGTGGCCACGCCACCCACGGGTCATGGCCGCGCTGGGCCATATCTCAGCCGGCGTGCGCCAGCCCCCCGTTTGCAGGCAGCAGTATACCATGTGAGGTGCAGGGCACGGTCTTATGTCTCCCCTACGGCGGCGCCTCGGGCGCATGGTATGATGGAGGCGTATGGGCACGGGCAGGGAGGCGCAGTTCCGCATGGAAGGCGAGCTCATCGATAAGGCGCTGGGGCTTGGTCGCTATGCCTGGGCGCGCCGCATCGTCACGGGTTGCGCCGTGACCGTCTCCGCCTTCCTGCAGGCCTTCACGCTGATCGTCTTTGTCCAACCCGCCGGCCTGCTCTCCAGCGGATTCACCGGTCTTGCCATCCTGGTAGACCGGGTCGCCTCGCTCTGTGGCCTCTCCTTCCCCACCTTCGTCGGCATGGTCGTGTTCAATCTCCCCGTTGCGGCACTGTGCTGGAGGCACATCTCGAGACGCTTCGTGCTCTTCTCGATGGCGCAGGTCTTCCTCGCAGCCTTCTTCCTGCGCGTGCTTCCTGCCGCCACCCTGACGGGGCTCATCTCCTTCGACTCCAGGTTTCTCGACGTGGTGTTCGGCGGCTTCCTCTACGGACTCGCGATCGCACTCGCACTCAAGGGCGGTGCCTCGACGGCGGGCACCGACTTCATATCGCTGATGGTGTCCAATCGCACAGGCAAGACGATCTGGACCCAGATATTCGCCGGCAACTGTGTGATGCTGACCATCTTCGGGGCGCTGTTCGGTTGGGAGAGTGCGGCGTGGTCGATCATCTTCCAGTTTGTCTCCACCTCAACGATCGATACGCTCTACCGCCGCTACAAGAGGGTGACGCTGCAGGTGACGACGAGGCGTCCCATGGAGGTCATGGCTGCCTACCAGGCACGCTATCATCACGGCGTGTCGTGCGTCGAGGCCTTTGGCGGATACCATCACCAGCGGATGTGGCTGCTCAACACCGTGGTCTCGGCCTACGAGCAGGATGACATCGTCCGCCTGATGCGCGCCGTCGATCCCCATGCCGTCATCAACGTGCTGCGTACCGAGAGCTTCCACGGTGGGTTCTACCGTGCCCGCGTCGACGAGCCCCTGCCCCAGGAGCTGCCGCATGACGAGGGCGTCGTGTGCAGGGGGAAGTGAGCTCCGCACAGGAGGGCCCATGGCAGTGGACAGGCAGCTTATCCGCTAGACTGCACAAGAGCGCCTACAGGAGGTCGACGCGCTCGCCGGCAAGCGCCTTGTTCATGCTTCGCACGGCGCAGAATTTGCCGCACATCGAGCAGGTGTCGCCATGGTCGTCCTCGGGCGCGCGGCTGTCGCGTATCGCCCATGCGATCGCGGGGTCGAGCGCCTGTGCGAACTGCGCGTCCCAGTCCAGGGCGCGGCGGGCGTCCGCCATGCGATCGTCCCGCTCCCGCGCCCCCGGGATGCCCTTGGCGATGTCGGCCGCATGGGCCGCTATCCTGCTGGCGATGATGCCCTGGCGCACGTCATCCATGTTGGGGAGCGCCAGGTGCTCGGCAGGCGTCACATAGCACAGGAATGCCGCGCCCGACGCGGCGGCGAGAGCACCACCGATGGCGGCCGTGATGTGGTCGTAGCCGGGCGCGACATCCGTCACGAGGGGCCCAAGCACGTAGAACGGCGCACCCTTGCAGACGCTCTGCTGCACCTTCATGTTGGCGGCGATCTGATCCATCGGCATGTGGCCGGGACCCTCCACCATCACCTGGACATCCCTGTCCCAGGCGCGCTGCGTCAGCTCTCCGAGTCGCAGGAGCTCAGCCATCTGGCAGCCGTCCGTGGCATCCGCCAGGCAGCCCGGGCGGCAGGCATCTCCCAGGCTGATGGTCACGTCGTGCTCGCGACAGATCTCGACTATCTCATCGTAGCGCTCGAGGAAGGGGTTCTCGTTGCCGGTCATGGACATCCAGGCAAACACGAGGCTGCCACCTCGACTCACGATGTTCATCCTGCGGGTGCCCCTGCGTATCTCGTCGACGGTCTCGCGCGCGATGCCGCAGTGCAGCGTGACGAAGTCGACGCCATCCTCCGCATGCAGACGCACCACGTCAACGAAGTCGTCGGCGGAGAGGGTGGCAAGGTCGCGCTGGTAGTGGATGACCGCATCGTAGACGGGGACGGTGCCCACCATGGCGGGGCACTCCCGGCAGAGCCTCTGCCTGAACGGTTGGGTGTCGCCATGGCTCGAGAGATCCATGATGGCCTCGGCACCCAGGTCCACGGCACTCCTGACCTTCTGCATCTCGACGTCATAGTCCCTGACGTCGCGGCTGACCCCCAGGTTGACGTTTACCTTGGTGCGCAGCATGCTCCCGATGCCGTTGGGCTCCAGGCTCGCGTGGGCATGATTGGCCGGGATGATCACCCTGCCCTCGGCGACCCACCCGCGAATCTCCTCGGGCGTCCTGCGCTCCTTCTGCGCCACCAACGCCATCTGGGACGTGACGATTCCCCTTCGGGCGGCGTCCATCTGCGTCGCAGGGGTCCTTGTCATGGCTGTCTCCCTAGTCGATCATGTCATTGGCAGTCTTCTGATACTTACCACCAAGTGCAAACGCATGGTCCATGGGGCCACTCCCGTGACCCAGGTCGAGCATGGCCGCAAGCGCATCGGAGACGTAGGCCTTGGCACGGCGCACCGCCTCCTCGAGTCCGAACCCCTTGGCAAGGTTCGCCGCGATGGCGCTCGAGAGTGTGCAGCCCGTGCCGTGCGTGTTGGGGTTGTCGATGCGCCTGCCTTTGAGCCAGCGTGCGGTGCCATCGTGCCAGAGCAGGTCGTTGGCGTCGTTCAGGCTGTGGCCGCCCTTGCAGAGCACGGCGCAGCCACAGCGCTCGCAGATGCTCGCCGCCGCGGCGAGCATGTCGTCGGGCGTCTCGATGCCGCGGCCGCTCAGAACCTCGGCCTCGGGGATGTTGGGCGTGATGACCTCCGCAAGCGGAAAGAGCAGCTCCTCGAGGGCATCGATGGCGTCGTCATCGATGAGCCGGGCACCGCTCGTCGCCACCATCACGGGGTCGAGAACCACGTTTCTGGCGCCATGGCGGCGCAGGCGGTCGGCGACGGCCTCGACGAGCGCGGACGAGCCAACCATGCCGATCTTCACCGCATCGGGCCTGATGTCCTCGAACACCGCATCGATCTGCGCCGCCAGGAACTCGGGCGACACCTCCATGACGCCGCGCACGCCCATCGTGTTCTGGGCGGTCAGCACCGTGACGGCGCTCATGGCAAAGACCCCGTTCGTGGTCATCGTCTTGATGTCCGCCTGGATGCCGGCACCGCCGCTCGAGTCGCTCCCCGCTATGGTCAGGGCCGCCCTCATGGACCTCCTCATCGGTTCTCACCCAACCCCTCCATGACCTTGTCGGCACCGGTGAAGTCGCGCAGGTACGCATCGGCCAGACCCCTGATGGCCGGGCGGTCCGCCACGCTTGCCTCGTCCTCCACGGCACAGGTGGGAAAGCCCGCCTCGTGGGCGCAGCGCAGCGCCTGGAGGGTGTCCTCCACGACGAGGACCTCCCGTGGTGCGAGTCCCAGGGCATCGGCGGCCATCCGGTAGATCGTGGGCTCCGCCTTGGTGGTCGCGAGGGCGTCGCAGGAGAGCAGGCGCTCGAAGCAGTCCCAGATGCCCAGGCGCGCGAGGGCGGCACGACCCAGCACCGGGTCGCCCGCGGTCGTCAGCACCATGCGCACCCCGGCATCACGGAGGGCGCGGACAAGGCTCCCCGCCCCAGGCTTGAGACGTACCTCCTTACGGTAGAACCCCTCCAGGACGGCAGAGATCCCCCGGCGGACCTGCCCCGCCGACTGGGCAAGGCCGTAGTGCTCCCGCAGGTAGGCGACACCCTCGTCGAGGGTCAGCGCGAAGAGCCGCTCCTCGAGGCCCGGCTCCGCCTGCACGCCTCGGGAGGCGAGGTAGCGTACGCCCAAACCGTCCCAGACGCCTGTCGAATCGAGCAGGGTTCCATCGATATCGAAGGCAGCACCGCGAATCATATGCCCAACGCCTTCCGTACCTGCATCCTGAGGTCACACGTCGCTGCCTCGACGTCCGACTGGGCAAAGATGGCCGAGATGACGGCCACGCCGCGGATGCCCGTACCCGCAAGCTTGATGACGTTGTCGCGCGTGATGCCACCGATGGCGACGACGGGGATGTCCACGGCCCCACAGATGGCTGCGAGCTCCCCGAGGCTCACGCTGGTGGCATCCGCCTTGGAACCGGTGGGAAAGACCGCGCCCACGCCCAGATAGTCCGCCCCGGCCCGCTCGGCGGCGAGCGCCTCTGCCATTGTGCTGGCGGAGACGCCCAGAATCCCGTCCGCACCGATGCGTCGGCGGGCCTCCCCAGCCGACAGGTCATCCTGCCCCACGTGCACGCCGTCCGCTCCGCATTCCAGGGCGAGGCCCACGTCGTCGTCCACCACGAACGGCACGCCATGGGCATGGCAGAGCACTCGCAGCTCGCAGGCCTCGGCGAGGTAGGCGTCATGAGGGAGGGCCCCATCATCCTTCTCGCGCACCTGGACGAAGGTGGCGCCACCCCGCAGGGCCTCCTCCACGCACCCTGCGAGCGTGCGTCCGGCCAGCCAGTGGCGGTCCGTCACCGCGTAGAGCGCGAGCGAGCCGGCGAGCGCCTCCCTACCTGAGCTCATGGCGAGCCCCCTCGTCCAGCTGGGTGCCATCGATGGTGTAGAGGGCGTCGATGATGCGGTTGCGGTAGGTGGCGTTGCCGTCGCCCTCCTGCATGCGCGACCAGCCCACCTCGCCGGCAAGGCCCATCAGGCAGACGGCCGCGGCCGCGGCCTCCAGCCTGTCCGTGGGGTTGGCGATGAGGTAGGCGCACAGGACGCCCGAGAGCATGCAGCCCGTGCCCGTGACCCTGCCCATCTCGGCGCGGCCGTTGCGGATGACGTAGCAGGCGTCAGCAGCGGCCACGAGGTCGATGGCCCCCGTGATGGCGACGATGCTGCCCACCTCGCGAGCATAGCCCTTGGCGAAGGCCACCATCTCGTCGAGGTTGGCGTCCGTCACGGCGTCCGCCGCGCTGGCGTCCACGCCCCTCGTCGTGGAGCTACCCAGGGCAAGGGCCTTGAGCTCCGAGACGTTGCCGCGGATGGCGTCGAAGCCGACGAGCCCCTGGAGCTCCCTGCAGACCCTCGTGCGCAGGGCACTCGCGCCGGCTGCCACGGGGTCGAGCACCCGGACGTGGCCCAGCTCGCGCGAGCGCCTGCCCGCGATGCGCATGGCCTCCGTCGTCTGCCTGTTGAGATTGCCGATGTTGATGTTGAGGCCGCCGCAGATGGCGGTGACCTCCTCCGCATCGTCGGGCTCGTCGGCCATGATAGGGCTCCCGCCGCAGGCGAGCACCGCATTGGCGACGTCGTTGATGGTGACGTAGTTGGTGATGCTGTGCACCAGCGGCATCACCGTGCGCACGTTGCGCAGGCACTCGGAAAGCATGACTCAGGCTCCTCTCGACACAATGGCGGGCGCACCCGCTCTGGATGTGCCCGCCTGGACGAGAGCTTGCCTGGCCGCCGTTGTGGCCATAGTCCCTACGCTGGCATTACCCAGATCAGGTATAAGGGTCGGGGCCGCGTGGGACCCCCTCTCAGCCGGCGTGCGCCAGCTCCCCTGTTCGAGGGCAATTGTAGCGCAAGGGGCGCGTGCCGCAACCGGTACACATGTCATCGTGTTGGGGGGAGACGCGGACACCTTGGCGAAGGCCAGCTTTTGCAGCCGCTGGTGCAGAAGCATTCGGTTTCGCTTATCAATCCGATGAAAGTGTGTCCTGGTCTTGTCGGAAGCACACCTATCCCGTTCCCACGCCAGGGGCGCGGCAGTGGAGTTACATATTTCTCAAATCCGAATTATTCTTATTTTCGCGAAATAGAGGGGAGCCCACATGAAGCTCGTCGAGAGACCCAGGTACCTGGAGAGACTGAAGAGGCTCATCGGCACGCCCGACATCAAGGTGATCACCGGTGTGCGGCGCGCGGGGAAGTCCAAGCTCCTCGAAGCGTTCAGGGACTACCTCATACGCGAGGTCGACGGCGCCAATGTCATCCACGTGGACCTCAGCCTGCTCGAGTTCGAAGAGCTCACGAGTACCATGCCCTGAACGCCTATGTCACCTCCCATCGCATCGAGGGCGGGCGTAACTTCGTCCTCGTGGACGAGGTGCAGATGTGTTCAGGATTCGAGAGGACCGTCAACAGCCTTCACGCCTCGGGTGGCTACGACATCTACATCACGGGCTCGAACGCCTTCCTGCCCTCGAGCGACCGCGCCACCCTCTTCACGGGCCGCACCGTGAACGTGAACGTGTTCCCCTTTTCGTTCGAGGAGTACCGCTCCTACTTCGAAGGGGAGCAGGTGGATGATGCGCTCGGGCGGTACCTGCGCATGGGGGGCATGTCGGGAAGCTACGTCTACGAGGACGAACGAGACCGATACGGCTACCTCTCCGACGTGTGCGACACCCTCATCCTGCGCGACATACGGCAGAAGCACGGCGTCAGGAACGCACGGCTGCTCGAGAGGCTCTCCGACTACCTGATGGACAACGTGTCCAACATCACCTCGGCGCGCAGCGTAGCAGATGCCCTCACGTCGGCGGGGACCAAGACGAACGACCGGACGATCTCGTCGTACATGTCCCACCTCGAGGAGGCATTCGCCTTCTACCGGGTCAGGCGCTATGACATCCGGGGGAAGCGCTACCTCTCGTCCGGAGACAAGTACTACCTGGCGGATCACGCCTTCCGTTACGCCAAGCTCGGGACCCGCAACATGGACTTCGGCCGCATGCTGGAGAACGTGGTGGCCATCGAGCTCCTGAGGCGGGGATACGAGACCTACGCGGGCGTTCTCTACAAGCAGGAGGTCGACTTCGTGGCCATACGGGGCAGCGAGAAGCTGTACATACAAGTGAGCGACGACATCAGCTCGCAGCCGACCTTCGAGCGGGAGTACACGCCCCTCCTCTCCATCCGCGACGCCTACCCGAAGATAATCCTCGCCCGCACGAGGCACGAGACCTACACCTACGAGGGCATCGAGGTCCACGACCTCGCAAGGTGGCTTGCGAGGGAGGGCTGAAGAAGCCGGTCTGGCAAGCCCCAGGAGGGGAGACGCTGCCCACGAATGCCGAGATCCGCTTGGTGGACAGGTGACTGAGCGGGCGAGGATAGCCTACCCGCCGACGTTGCTGTCCATCCCATGCGAGTAGACCACGTAGATGAGGCGCGCCACCGGCTTGGGCCAGAACCTCTCCAGCATCTCCAGATCCTCGGCACCGCGGGTCCTGTCCGCGATGAGCTTGGAGGTGGTCGAGCCACCGTGGATGCGATGACGCATGAGGATCTGGGGCGCATAGATGAACTCGCCCGGCAGCCTAGAGAGCCGCTCCCAGGTGGCCCAGTCCAGATTGCTTCGCATGCCCGTCACGAAGGGTGGGTTGGGGACGTTGCGCCTGCAGAGCGTGACCGAGGGGCAGCAGATGGCCGAGCCCATGCGCAGCATGCGACGGCGCGCCTTCACGCTTCCAAAGGCACGCGGATCGAGGAAGGGCTTGAGCAGACGGCGCTTGATGCGCAGCAGTCGGTTGTCATCGACGGGAACGCCATCGCGTAGCTCGCCGTAGTTGGTGAAGAAGATGAGGGGGAGCCGTGACGCCTCCAGCATGCGAACGGCTGTGGCGGCGTACTCCGCCTCGTAGACGTCATCCTGATGGGCGATGGTCACGAAGGCGCCTGTCGCCTTGGAGTAGGCAAAGTTCCAGTCCTCACCGATGCCATGGGCGCCCTCGTTCACATAGATGGGAAGGTCGTACTCCTCTGCCAGATGGGACAGCCAGGAGGAGGGCGTGGCCGTGGAAAGGTAGACTTCGCTCTCCCGGTAGGTCTGCGCCTTGATGGACTCGATGCAATCCCTCAGGTACGGGCTCTTCCCATAGGCGCAGATGGCAAAGGTATGGGTTGGTGTCACGTCGGTGGCCTTCCGCCTCGCTCCGGCAGGGTCTAGGCATAGACTATAGTACGCGGCGCTTGGGCCCGCCAGAGTTCCGGCAGCACCCCAAGAGCGGAAGACGTAGGCTCCCGTACCCCGAGGAAGAACATGAACATCCTGTACACGGTCGATGACGCATTCGTTCCCCAGCTTGCGGCTGGCATGTGCTCCATCTTCGAGAATGACGGGGATGCCCGGGACATCGACGTCTACGTCTTCGGACAGGGCATCTCCGACGGGCACGCCCGCATGCTCGACGAGTTCGCCCACGGCTATGGTCGGCGCATGCACCTCATTGACATCTCGAACCTCATGGACCTCATCGGCGTCGACTTTGACACCAAGGGGTGGAAGAGCATCGTCCTTGCCCGCCTCGTGATGGCACGGCTGTTGCCGGCGGACGTCCATCGCATCCTCTACCTCGATGGCGACACGATCGTGCGTCGCTCGCTCCAGCCCCTCTGGGACACGGACTTCGAGGGGAACACCCTCTGCATGGTGGCGGAACCCACAGTTGATCGGCGCCGTCTCGGTGAGATCGGCCTCGCGGGGAGACCCTACTACAACGCCGGCGTGCTCTTTGTGGATCTGGACGCGTGGCGGACGACGGATGCGGAGCACAGGCTGCTCGACTGCATCGAGCGTGAGGGGACACATCTGTTTGCCAACGATCAGGATGCCATCAACATCGCGCTGGCCGCTGAGATCAAGCAGATCTCCCCTGCCTACAACTACGCAAACACCTTTGACCTCTACCCCTATCGCTTCCTGGCGAAGCTCGTTCCCGCATGGGTCGACCGCGAGACCTTCGACGCGGCACGCAGGGATCCCGCCATCATCCACTACCTGGGCGAGGAGCGGCCCTGGAGGCGCGGCAACACCCATCGCTTCAGGGATGACTACCTGCACTACCTCGCACTCACGCCCTTCTCGGACACACCGCTCGAGGAGGGCTGGACGTCGTACTTCAGGCTGTGGAACGCCTTCAACGTGCTCACCCACCCGTTCCCCGCGCTCAGGCTGCGCATCATCACGACGCTCATCCCCGTGTTCATACGCCATCGGCAGCGCCAGCGACAGAGGAATGAGCAGGGCACCTAACGCTCCATCACGTTGACGCCGTCGCCAAAGTCGAGCATCACGGGAAGGTGCGTGTAACGCTCCGACATCGGCGGGAACTGCCGGTAGTCGCCATAGAGCGTCGTGAGGTAGGAATCCGTGTCGTGCGGCCCCATGAGCCTGAGCCCACAGAACGCGATCTCCCGCGTGGGAAGGAGCACGTCAGTGGCAAAGGCGCCAAACTGCGGATAGGCCGTGTCGACCCATCGGTCGCCCGCATCATTGACCGCCAACAGGGACTCAAAGGAGTCCATAAGCTTCTGGGGAGTGTAGAGCCGCCCGATGGTGTAGTGTCCGATGGCAAAGCCCGCACGGAAGAGTCCCGGCGTCCTCATGGAGGCGGGAACGCGCGGCGTGTGTACGCTGTGGAGCCAGGCCTTCTGTTGGAGCCTCACGGCCGCCTTGCCCCGTTCGTCCGCACGAACGGGATCCCGGTCAAGGGCAACGTAGGGAAACACGTCAACGAAGATGGACTGTCGACATCCAGCCTGTTCGTAGAGGTCGTCATAGAACAGCGTGCCATCCAGGAACACCTTGGCCCACAGGACGGGAAGGCCCTTGGTGTCACGCATCGTATGAAGCGAGAATCCCTGGGGCAATGCCTTGGGTGCCAGTTCCAGGAAGCGTCGGTAGTCCTCGATGGGCATGCCCACGTCGGCATCGTCGTCCCAGGGGATGAAGCCACCATGGCGCACGGCCCCCAGGCAGGTGCCCGAGTCGATGAAGTACGTGATGCCGTTCTCGCGGCATGTGGCATCTATGGCAGCCAGGATGCTGCGCTCGGCATCCTGCAACCGCTCGAGAACCCCATCCGGGTATGACGCCTTGTCCATGTCTTCAGCCTGCTCTCAATCGATGTGTCGGTACAACGTGAACGGCTTCACGGCCGGACGGCCTCCCGCCTCCTGAAGAGTCGCAGGAGCCTGATGGCGCAGACGGCAAGCCCCACGAGCATCGATACGATGATGACCATGTTGAGGCCGTTCATGTAGAATGCATCGATGAGAGGCACCATCAGCACCATGCTCACGGCAAACGTCGCGGCGTTGGCGATGAGCTCGCCACTCATGTCGCGCATGATGACCAGCACGTCGGAGAAGAACCAGATGAGTGCGATGAGCGTGGCGCAGACCAGCGTGGGTGGGAAGAGGTAGGTGTAGGCATCGATCGAGGGACCGTAGACCAGCCGAAGCAGGGGGGCGCCCGTCACCGAGAGGATGACCACGATGACCAGGATGGCTCCGAGCATGCGGACAAGGATGCCCCAGAACCAGCGCCTGAACTCCGCCACGGACGACGCGTTCCAACGGTCGGCCAAGGGGACCAGCAGGGGGCTGTAGAGGTAGCGCGCGGCCGCCTGGATGAGCACCGTGGGCGTGGCGACGGCGGCGTAGTACCCCAGCTGCTCCGTGCCAAAGACGGAGCTGAAGTACTGCCTGCTCACGGACACGACCATGCTCACGAGGAGCGAGGACAGCACAGCCGGCAGGCACGTCACGAAGAGCGACCGCACCTGCCCGCCCGTGATCCCCAGGCCATGCAGGCCCAGGAGCCGCGCATGCGGCAGGTCGTAGAGCAGGGTGGTGGCAAGACCGGCAGCCATCATGCCGGCTATGGCCACCCAGAGGCTGTCGAACACCTTGAGCCCCGCCCCAAAGAGCACGATCACGAGCACGCCACGAACGAACTGCGAGATGCCGATGAAGTCCATGCGACCACGGCTCTGGTCGATGCCATAGAGCACGTCGCAGAAGCTCTCGTCCATCTTGAAGAGCAGGTAGAGCAGGATGGCCACGATCACCTCTGCCGAGGCGCCAATGAAGAGCGTGTAGGGCACCAAAAGCGCAAGCCCCACCAGGATGGTGATGAGACGGAACGTGACGTAGTTGGCCTTTGAGTACGTTCCCCCCACGTCCGAGACCTGATAGGTGCGAATCGTGTACGTGGCGATGGGAACCAGCATGTTGCCCACGGTCATCGCAAGGGCGAGGATGCCCGAGTTGTTGTAGTCGCTGCTCAGCGTGACCACGATGACCGTGGTGAGCCATAGGCAGCCCTGGTACATGAGGCTCCCTATGGTGTTGAACAGCATGTTCCTCTTGATGCTGAGGGCCTTGGGCCCCTCGGCCTTCTCTTCGCCGGACATGTGGCCCTCTCTGTGCCTCGGTCTGCGGCGCCCCCAAGGCACCACCCACGACGGTCCATCATCCTACGCTCGACCAGTGCGGTCAACCACATTCCCCGGCAGGGGTGCGGGAGGCGCTGGGGCGCCCATGCCTCACTCCTCGTAGGGCACCTGCCAGAGGTCCTGTGCGCCCGTGTGCTCGTCCAGCGCGGACGAGAACCAGCGGCCCGCCATGTCGTTCTGCTCCACCAGCAGCTTGGTGTCCGCGTCAATGGTCTCGTCCGCATCCATGGCGGCGATGATCTGGTCATAGGAGCTGCGCACGTCCCTCAGCCCCACCACGGCATCGGTCTCGGTGGCGTCAAGGACCATGCTCTTGCCCTCGTCGTTGCTCCAGGCGTCCCAGGTGGCAAGGCTGCCATCATTGGGGTTGCCTGCCATGAGGAAGTTCTTGAGGTAGTCGTTGAACGCCTTGGCCATGGCCTGGTAGCCGTCCTGGTCAAAGGTGTCGGGCACCATGGAGGTGTAGTTGTTGGTGCTCGAGAGCATGGGCACGAAGATGCCATGGAAGGCACCGTAGGGGTCGATGTGGACGGCCGAGCCCGCACTGCCAAAGTCAACCTGGCACACGTAGATGTCGCTACCATAGGTGTCCGCCATCTGCTCGGCGCTGCACTCGGCGTTGAAGATGCGGTACATGTCCGAGCCATACCTCACGGCAAAGTCCTGCGCCGCGGCAAGCACGTCTCCAGGGGCATCGCTCATCAGGTCGCCCGTCCAGAAGGGGTCGCCAAGGCTGAACAGGCTGAACTCGGTGGCGCCTGTGAGCATCATGAGGGGCACGGCGTGGTACGAGGCATTCTCGAAGCCGCCCTTGGGGATCACGACGCCATCCTCGAACAGGTGCGGGAACACGCTCATGCGGATGGAGGCATCGCCCATGAGCGGGGCGAGCCGATCGCCCCAGAGATTGTAGAGCCAGTCCCGCACGTCGGAGCCATCTGAGAGAAGCCAGGCGTAGGCCTCCCGGTCGCTTGTCGCCTTGCCGTCCTCCAGGGCCAGCGGCACCAGCGCCGCGGCGATCTTCTTCTGCGCGGGCTCCACCTCGGCCGTGGTCATACCGCCCGAGAAGGCGATGGCCTTGTCGAACCTCCCCTGGAACGTGGGGCTCATGAGCATGCACATGACGTCGCGCCCGCCCGCGGAGAAGCCCGTGACGGTGACGTTGTTGGGATCGCCACCAAAGGCGTAGACGTTGGAGCGAATCCAGTCGAGCGCACGGGCGATATCGAGCAGGGCGAAGTTGCCCGTCTCCACCCCCAGCGCGGGCAGGCAGTTGAAGCCGAGGAGCCCCAGACGGTAGCTCAGCGACACATACACGATGCCGTCGTTGATGGCCAGATCCTTGCCGGGAATCTCCTGCGCAGTGCCCGTCTGGTTGTTGCCGCCGTGGATGTAGACCATCACGGGCAGGCCGCTCGCGTCCTGTGGGGCGTAGACATCCAGGTTGAGACAGTCCTCCACACCCGTGACCTGGTTGTTCGCAAACTGCAGGGCCGCCGCGGCGGGCTGGGTGCAGGCGCGCGCATCGCTCCAGGAGTCGGGCGCTTCGGGTGGCTGCCAGCGCAGCTCGCCCTCCGGGGACTTGCCGTAGGGCACGCCGTACCAGATGTTGACGCCGCCATCCGTGATGCCGGTCACGGTACCATACGTCGTCTGCGCCGTCGGCGCATCGGGCGTGCCCTTCGTGCTGGTGTCCGTCCCCGTCCCATCCGATGGCCCCGAGCTGCCGGAGCAGCCGGCAAGCAGCAGGCTCGCCAGTGCAGAGGCACCCACGAGCCCCCGGCGGGTCACGTTCGTATGAAACGACAGGTTGCTCATCACGGTCCCCTTCCCCACCACGTATGCGTGGCACACACTGATTGTTGAGCAGAGGGGGTGGGAAACGTGCCCCCCTGGCGTAAGTGGTATCGTACCCGCCACTAACGGGATGTGCCACGAGCCATCCGCTCACGATCTGCAGGATGGCCTTGCCCATGTAGGTGCATGAGGCATCGAAGATCCGAGACGCCACGCCCTTGAGATGGGAGCCACCCTCAAGGTCAAGCTGAATCCAATGATTGAGTTCCCTGCTTGCGTTCGTATAGAACTCTGCCAAGGGAACTTCTGCCTGAGCAGCGCGGGACACCAAGCCCAACGTCAGCGCAATGCCAAGCAGAACAGTGCACGTCAGAGACAAGAAGCCAGTTCGTTTCATACTCGCCCACTCACGATTGTGGGAAGTAGCCAAACGCACCACGCCTGAGACAATCTCGGCTCGCGTGCGCTATATATAGAGTCAGGGAGATCCACATACGACGAGAAGGGCGGCACGCGTGAGCGACCTTTCCACCTGCCCCACCAACGCAGCAGCCAGCGATGGCGACACCCCGCACGACGAGTGCGGCGTCTTTGGCGTCTGGGCCCCCGGGCGCGACGTCGCCCGCATGACGTACTTCGCACTGCGTGCGCTGCAGCACCGCGGCCAGGAGTCCGCCGGCATCGCCGTGGGCAACGGCGACACCGTGCTCGTACGCAAGGACCTTGGCCTGGTGACGCAGGTGTTCTCGGATGCCGACCTCTCGGCCATGCCAGGCAGGGTCGCCATCGGGCACGTGCGCTATGGCACGGCTGGCGCCAAGGGCTGGGAGTCCTCGCAGCCGCACCTCTCCACCATCGATGACGTGATCATCGCGCTGGCGCACAATGGCACGCTCGTCAACTTCGACGCCCTGCGCCGCGAGCTCATCGAGATGGGCATCCCCTTCCGCTCCAACACCGACTCCGAGGTGGCGGCCAAGCTCATCGGCTACTTCACCGTGCGCGCCGGACGCCTGCGCTCCGGCATCGCACACACCATGCACCTGCTCGAGGGCGGCTATGCCATCGTGCTCGTGCGCGAGAACGCGCTCTACGCCTTCCGCGACCCGCACGGCATCCGTCCGCTCGTGCTGGGTCGGCTGGACGGCGACGGCTGGGCCGTCGCCAGCGAGACCTGCGCCCTCGACATCGTGGGCGCCACGTTCGTGCGCGAGGTGATCCCAGGGGAGATCGTCCGCATCTCCGAGGATGGCCTGAGGTCCGAGGTGGGTCTCGAGCCGCTGCCGCCAGCCCACTGCATCTTCGAGCACGTGTACTTCTCGCGTCCCGACTCCGTCCAGGATGGCTCGTCGTTCTACAAGATGCGCCACGACATGGGCCGCCGCCTGGCGCGCGAGACCCCCGTAGACGCGGATCTCGTGATCAGCGTCCCCGACTCCGGTACGCCCGCAGCGGAGGGCTTTGCCGCCGAACTGGGCCTTCCCTACGGGACGGGTCTCATCAAGAACCGCTACGTGGCGCGCACCTTCATCCAACCCACCCAGGAGCTGCGCCAGCTGGGCGTGCGCCTCAAGCTCAACGCCCTGCCCGACGCCGTGGCCGGCAAGCGCCTAGTGATGGTGGACGACTCCATCGTACGCGGCACCACCTCCAAGCAGATCGTGCGCATGCTGCGCAACGCCGGTGCCACCGAGGTGCACGTGCGCAGCGCCTCCCCCATGGTCATGTGGCCCTGCTTCTATGGCATCGACACGGCCGACCAGGATCAGCTCATCGCGGCCAACATGTCCCTCGAGGAGATTCGCGGCTACATCGGTGCGGACTCGCTGGGCTTTCTCTCCACGAAGGGCCTGCTCGACGTGGTGCCCGTCAACGGCTACTGCACGGCCTGCTTTACGGGCGCCTATCCCGTGGAGATTCCCGAGTCGTTCTATAGGGACAAGTTCCCACCCGGCAACCGTCCTCACAACCTGTCAAACGCCTCGGCGACCTCACGGATGTCCATCGACGAGGTGGTCGCAGAGTAACAGGCGGACGTCGCTCCCCACCTCCCCTGCCACACCCTACCATGTCTTCGTCATGGTCCCTGTCGTGCGAGTGGAGAAAGGTACCCACACGACAGGGACATGCCGACGGCGACACGGCGCAGCGCGACTCGTCCCCCCCCACTACAGCCTGCGCAGGCCCTCCCAGCCCCACATGAGGATGGGGTCAGGTATCACCTTGGCCAGGATGCGTAGGATGGCGCCCGTCACGCAGCAGGTGGCGATGGGATAGTTGCAGCGGTTGACCAGCATCGACCACCAGGCGACCCTGCGCGGCGAGAGGGTCGGCATGGGATGCCGTACCGTGGTGCCGTTCGCCGTCCGCCGTGCCACGTCCATAAACTCCGTGCGTATCCATATGGGACAGACCGCCGTCACGAAGATGCCCCGCCCGCGCAGCTCGAAGCGGAGCGACCGCGTGTAGCTGCGCACGAACACCTTGCTGGCCGCATACACGCCCAGCCCCGGGAGCGGCGCGAACGATGCCGTCGAGGCAACCTGCAGGATGCGGCTCCCCCGCCGCATGAGCGGCAGGCACAGCTGCGTCATGTCCACGAGCACACCACAGTTGAGCCGCACCATGCCGTCCACCTCGACACGGCTGAGGTCGTCACAGGTACCGAACTTGCCAAAGCCCGCCGCGTTCACGAGCAGCCCCACAGAGAGCCCCGCCCGCTCCCGGGTGGCCTGCGCGAGCAGGGCCTCCATCCTGTCCATGGCATCAGGCGCAAGCAGGTCGAGTGTCACCACCCGCGTGGGGACGCCCAGTTCAGCGGCGAGCTCGCGCAGGCGATCCTCGCGCCGGGCGATGAGCCAGAGCTCCTCGTAGCGCCCGCTTCCGGCGGCGATGCGCGCATACTCCCTGCCCAGCCCGCTCGATGCTCCCGTTATGATCGCAATGCCCATGGCATACCCCCTGTCCCTTTGGGCACAATCCTAGCGGTCGGCCGCGATCGGTGGGCGGAGAGGAGATGCGACGATGGGCCCACGAGAGGCGCACCCAGACAGCTCGTCCGTGAGGTGCGACACGGGACCTCCCGAGGAGCTCGGCCACGTACTGGGCAGCGATCCGGATGGCGAGAGATCGATGCTGCTCATGGCCCCCCTCTCTGCGCGACGCCAGGCCCACGCGGCCCGAGGACATCGCCGACGAGACGCCTGCCATCCTCGAGCAGCGACACGCTGGGGACCGCACGAGGCCCCACGGGCGGTCGTAGACGCACTACTATCAGATGCGGCGGGATGGCTGTGGCGATGTGCCAGACGAGGGGGACGATGGCCATGATGACCGGCAGGACTGAGGGTTTCGGCAGGGCGCTCGAGGACGAGTTCCTGGAGCTTGCGCGCTCGCTTGGTGGTGACGTGGCAAGCCGTGCCCGGGGCGACGCCTATCTCGCCCGCACCAACGCCCTCTATCATGGGAAACCCTGCAGCTGGGCCTTCACGCCCAAGATCTTCGATCGCGACCAGATTGCCACGCTGGCAGACGCTGCCGAGACCATGGGGCGCATCATGGAGAAGGTCACGTGCACCTTCTGTGCCGACGAGCGCGTACGCAGGCTCTTCAACCTCCCACCAGCCCTCGAGCGCCTGGCACTCGTGCCAGGCGGCTACGAGCGACAGATCCCACTCGCGCGCGTGGACGTGTTCTTCGACGAGGAGACGGGCGACTACCAGTTCTGCGAGCTCAACACCGACGGATCGGCCGGCATGACCAATACCGTGGAGGTCACACGGGCCATCCAGCAGAGCGAGACCTATCGTCGCTTCGCCGCGCGTCATCCCGACATACGGACGTTCGACATCCTGAACGGCGCCGTGGACGCCCTGCTCGACACCTATGCCAGCTGGCGGGAGGGCCATCCCACCGCATCCGAGCGACCTGCCGTGGCCATCGTGGACTACACCGAGAGCGCCTCCCTCGACGAGCTGGAGGACATCCTCATGCTGCTCTCGGAGCGGGGGCTGTATGCACAGTACGTGGACATCCGCACCCTCCGTGTGGGCGAGACCACGGGCGTGCCACGACTCATGATGGACGATGGCCCCATTGACCTGGTGTATCGCCGCGCCGTGACCTCCGAGGTCGCCGAGAGGCCCTGTCCTGGCGTGGACGCGCTCACGCGCGCCGCCGCCGAGGAGCTGGCCTGCGTGGCTGGTGGCTACCGCACCTGGCCCTGCGCGGCCAAGACCGTGTTCGTCGCCCTGTACGACCCCCTGATGGAGGAGGTCCTCTCGCCCGAGGAGCTGGACTTCGTGAGACGCCATGTGCCCTACACCCAGCAGCTCGCTCCCGAGAGCGACCTCGCACCCTTCGCGGAGAGGGACCGCTGGATCGTGAAGCCCGCAGGCGGCTACAACGCCGTGGGCGTGACAGCGGGCCGGGACTGCACGCAGGCGGAGTGGGAGAGCGCGCTCGCTCGGACGGCACGGGCCAACGGCGTGGTGCAGGCCTACGCGCCCCAGTACCGCACGCCCGTCATGCGGGGCGGCGTGCTGGGGCCCGGCGAGGATCCACTTGCGGCGGAGCCCATGAGCAACATGGAGGGGCTCTACCTCTTCAACGGGAGGTTCGGCGGCGTGTTCACGCGCTGTGGCACCCAGAGCGTCATCGGCGAGCACACGCATCGTCTCAACATGGGCTGCCTTGTGGTGGGGTAGACCAATCCACACGGCCTGGCCGACCCACCCGTCTACATGAGCGCACGCACGCGCCGGCGCAGCTCGGGCAGGACATCCTCCTCGAACCAGGGGTTGCGTGCCATCCACATCTGGTTGCGCGGAGAGGGATGCACCAGCGGAACGTACGTGGGTAGGTAGTCCCTGAAGTTGCGCACGACGTTCGTGAGTGTGTCCTTGCTCCTGAGTCCCAGATAGTGCCTGTTGGCATAGTTGCCCACCAGCACCGTGAGCTCGATCTTGGGCGTGAGCTCCCACAGGCGCGGGTGCCACTTCTCGGCAAAGCCCTTGCGTGGCGGCAGGTCGCCCGACTTTCCCCTGCCCGGAAAGTAGAAGTCCATGGGCACGATGGCGAGCTTGCCCGACTCGTAGAACTCCTCGCGACTGACGCCCATCCAGTCGCGCAGGCGGTCGCCGGACTTGTCGTTCCACACGATGCCCGTGTCCTGCGCGACGCGACCTGGCGCCTGCCCGATGACGGCGATGGTCGCCTCCGGCCCCACCGAGTAGAGCGGGTCGATGCCGCGCCTCGTGAACTCCGCGTTCTGGGGATCGGCCCTAATCTCATCGAAGACCTGCTGGAATGGGTCCTTCTCTGCCATATGTGTCATCGCCCTTCGGTTGATTGTCGCCAGTATGTACCACTACCGCCTCACATTCCGTCGCAATTACGACGAATATGGCAATCCTCCCCGACACTTGCGCTACGCTAGGCGCCATGGAAAGGAGCCCCATGTCCACCTACCTCAACCCCAGCCCCGTCTTTGGGCCCGTGCACAGCCGCCGCCTCGGCGTCTCGCTGGGTGTCAACCTCATGCCCGCCATGGGCAAGATCTGCTCGTTCGACTGCATCTACTGCGAGAACGGCCTCAACGAGGAGCACCGCACGAAGGATCCCTATGTGACGCTCCCCGAGCTCACGCAGGCCCTCGAGGGGGCGCTCTCGCAGATGGGGGAAGGCGGCGAGACACCCGACGTCATCACCTTCGCCGGCAACGGTGAGCCCACGGCAAGCCCCATCTTTCCCGAGGCCATCGCCATGGCACGTCAACTACGCGACCGGTACTGCCCCTCGGCTAGGGTTGCCGTGCTCTCCAACGGTGCCTACGCCGACCGTCCCCGCGTCCGCGAGGCGCTCATGGGCGTTGAGGACAACATCCTCAAGCTGGACACCGTGGACGCCGACTACATACGGCTGCTCGACCGGCCCGCTGGCGACTACGACGTCAAACGTCAGGTGGAGACCTTCGCCTCCTACGGGGGTCATGTGATCATACAGACCATCTTCCTCACGGGCACGGTGTGGGGACATGACATGGATGACACCGGCGAGCACTACGTAGGTCCGTGGCTCCATGCCCTCGAGCGCATTCGCCCCTCGGGCGTCACGGTCTATACCATCGCGCGCGACACGCCCGAGCCGGGCCTGCACAAGGCCTCGCCCGAGGCGCTCGATGCCATCGGGGCGCGGGTGCATGCGCTGGGCATCCCCTGCTCCGTATCGTACTGAGGCACACCTTGCACCACCTCCCACCCCAACTCACCGAACTTATGGGGAGCCCCTGCTTTTTGCGGGGGGCCAACGAGGGGATGGTAGCCTAGATGCCACTGGAAGACCCGATGGGGAGAGGGCATGGGCGAGCTCGACGACCGGCAGACGCATAGGCACGGCACCCTGCAATCGGGCAGCAAGTTCAGCCGCCGCGCGGGTTCGAGCACGGTCAGGAACGCACGGCCCACCTCGCGTGATGTACCCGTCACCAAGCGCCGACTGCAGGACGCACCCGCACGGCCTGCGGAGGACTATGACGACCCTCGCCGGTACGCCGAGATGAACCGTCGGCGCACCGCGCGCCCCCGGACAGGCGCAGACGTCGCCCAGCGCGTCGAGCGTGGCATGCGGGAGCGCCTGGAGCAGGGGCGCGACGAGGTGCTCGAGCGCTACCAACGCGGCCGGCAGCGTCCAGAGGACGGCTTCTCGCGCAGGCGCGCCTGGGGCCGCAGGCGCGCGGGACAGGCCGACGCCCCACGCAGGCGCCGCCACGTCGGGCGCACCATCCTCATCGCACTGGCGGCCGTCGTCGCGGCGCTCCTCGTCATCTATGCCATCGTGTTCGCACCCATAGACCAGAGGATCGCCTTCAGCGATGCGGACGGCCGGGCGCTCTCGGGCAAGCTCACGACGAGCACGCCGCTTGCGCCCTACTACGCGCTGCTGCTGGGCTCGGACGATCGCGAGAACGGCGAGCCCGCGCGCACGGACACCATGATGCTGGCGCGCATCGACCCCCTGGGCAACAAGGTCACGCTCGTCTCCATCCCCCGCGACTCCAAGGTGGAGATCGACGGCCACGGGACACAGAAGGTCAATGCCGCCTTTGCCATCGGGGGCGCCTCGGGTACGGTCGATGCCGTGGAGAAGCTTACCGGCATTCGCGCAAGCCAGGTGGCCGTCATCGACTTCAACGGCCTTGCCAAGCTCATCGATGCCATCGGAGGCATTGACGTCAACGTCCCCGTCGCCGTCAACGACCCGGAGTATGCCCAACTCGTGCTGCCCGCCGGCGAGCAGCACATGGACGGCGACACGGCCATGCGCTTCTCACGCGTGCGCCATGGATTTGCGCTGGGCGACTACCAGCGCCAGGCCGATCAGGCGCTCGTGATGAAGGCCATCGTGGAGAGGCTGCGCACCAACCCCACGCTGCTGCCCGCCGCCGCCGATTCCATGGGCGAGGTGATGGACACCACCTATCACTGCTACGACCTCATCCCCCTGCTGCTGCGCATGAGCCTGCAGGCACCAACGATGTACAGCGCATCGCTGCCCTCCGCAGCCAAGATGGAGGGCGGCGTGAGCTACGTCATCGTGGACGCCGATGCCACCAAGCAGCTCATGAGCGTGGTGGACGCCGGCGGCGACCCCTCCACCGTGGCGAACGGCTACCAGGAGGGCTCCACCGTGCCGGACGAGGGCTCTGCCCCCACGGGGAGTGGCAGCAGCGGCTCGAAGCCCACGGGCAGGTCAAGCGGCACGGGATCCTCGCGCTCAACCGGTAGCTCGCGCTCCACCGGCGGTTCGGGCAAGACCACGGGCACCACATCGCGCAGGCGCTGATGCCTGCCGCGCCGCTTGCGCCGCCCTACGCCTCGGCACCCCAGAGCAGCTCGCCCTCGCCGGGCCGCTCGCCCAGGCGGATGGCGCGAATCGCCCCCTTGTGAAAGGCCACGGACTCCCCCGTCAGCGTGCAAGCCAACCGCTCCATGAACGGAACGTGCCCCACGGCGACGACGGTCGGCTCATGCGCGGCGCCAAGCTCGGCCAGGAACCGTTCCTCGTCCTGCTCGTAGAGGGAATCGTGGGGGTCTATGTCCTCGGGGTCAATGCCTAGGGCGTGGGCGACGACCTTGGCCGTCTGCAGCGCGCGAACGGCAGGGCTGGCCCACAGCGCAAGCCCCTTTACTCCGTGCAGGGAGGCAAGCGCCTGGGGGTATGCTCGCTCCAGCGCCCGCAGGCCCACAGCCGTGAGCTGGCGCTCCTTGTCCCCATGCACATTACGGGGTTCCGCATCGCCATGTCGCACCAACACCACCGTCGTGACCATAGATGACCCCCTCACGTCAAACTGCACACGCAACGCCTTCATTGTGACGCAACGGACACGTTTGCCCAGGTGCTTTTTCCGGGCAATCATTGCGTGTGCACTTCTATCCCACATCCTGAGATCGGATTCGGTCGGATCCGTTTTAATGTACCCCCATGGGGTATAGTACGCATCGTACGGAACAAGGGGGTCCAATGGTCGACAGCTGTCATGGCAAGAAGCACACACCGCGTTCGGACGAGCTCAAGAGGAGCGTGACCGGACGCCTCAACCGCGCCATCGGCCAGCTTGAGGGCGTCAAGTCCATGGTGAAGGAGGACCGCTACTGTGGAGACGTCCTCACGCAGCTCGCAGCGGCTGAGAGCGCCGTCAAGGCGGTGTCGCGCATGATCCTCAAGGATCACCTGGAGACCTGTGTGGTCGAGCAGGTATCGGTTGGCAACACCGAGATCATCGACGAAGTCATGGACCTCATGAAAAAGTTTGGTGCATAGGAGGCAATACAACATGGCTCAGACACAACGGCGGGAGACGTTCGACATCAGGGGGATGACCTGCGCGGCCTGCGAGGCGCGCGTGCAGAGGTCCGCCGCGGCCGTCAAGGGCGTGAGCGAGGCCAGCGTCAACCTGCTCAAGAACTCGATGGAGCTCAGCTACGATGGCGACCCCAAGACCATCGACGCCGTGGTCGCCGCCATCGACAGGGCTGGCTACGGGGCCGTGCCGCGCAGCACAGGCAGGGTCACCACGCGCCAGAAGGCCCCCGCCTTCGTCGACCCCAAGGTCAACGCCCAGAAGGCCGTGCGCGCCAGGCGCAACCAACTCGTAGGCTCGCTCGTCTTCGGCGTGCCCCTCTTCTACCTGGCCATGGGTCCGATGCTCGGTTGGCCCGAGGTGCCGGGGCTCGACGGCATGGGCAACATGATGGCCGCCGCCGTGACGCAGCTGCTGCTGGCCGTGTGCGTCATGTTCGTCAACCGCAGCTACTTCACCATGGGCTTCAAGACGCTCCTCCACGGCTCGCCCAACATGGACTCGCTCATCGCCATCGGCTCGGCGGCATCCTTCGGCTACAGCCTCGTCGGCGTCTACCAGATGGCCTTTGCGCTCGGCCACATGGACGTGGGGGCCGCGCACGACGCGATGATGCACGCACTGTTCTTCGACTCGGCGGGCACCATCCTCGTGCTCATCACGCTCGGCAAGTACTTCGAGGCCCGCGCCAAGGGCAAGACCACGAGCTCCATCTCGGCCCTCATCGACCTCGCCCCCAAGGAGGCGACGGTCGTGCGCGGCGGGGAGGAGGTCAAGATCCCCACCGGCGAGGTCTCCGTCGGCGACAGGGTCGTCGTGCGCGCCGGTGAGTCGGTGCCGGTGGACGGCGTCGTCGTGGAGGGGTCGGCCTCGGTGGACGAGTCCGCCATCACCGGCGAGCCGCTGCCCGTGGAGAAGGCCGCAGGCGACACGGTCACCGGCGCCACCGTCTCCCGGCGCGGCTGGTTCGCGATGGAGGCCTCCGCCGTCGGGGCCGACACGACGCTCGCCCGCATCATCCGCCTCGTCGATGAGGCCACCAGCTCCAAGGCCCCCATCGAGCGTCAGGCCGACCGGATCGCCGGCATCTTCGTGCCGGTCGTGCTCGGCATCGCGGCCGTCACCTTCGTGGCGTGGGTCGCCCTCCTCGTGCCGGGCGACCTCGCCACGGCGATCAACCACGCGGTCTCCGTCCTCGTGATCTCCTGCCCCTGCGCCCTGGGCCTCGCCACGCCCACCGCCGTCATGGTGGGCACCGAGCGCGGTGCCAAGGCTGGCATCCTCGTCAAGAGCGCCGAGGCGCTCGAGACGGCGGGTTCGCTCGACACCGTCGTGCTCGACAAGACCGGCACCATCACCGCGGGCACGCCCGAGGTCACCGATCTGCGGCTGGCACCCGGCATCACCAAGCGCGACCTGCTCCGCGTGGCGGCCGCCCTGGAGCGCAAGAGCGAGCACCCACTCGCCGAAGCCGTCTGCGCCTATGCGGACAAGGAGGCGCCCGGCGTGGACGCGACCGCCGAAGTTACCGACTTCACGCAGGTCGCAGGTGGTGGCCTCGTGGCAACGGTGGACGGCCATGCGGTCGTGGCCGGCAACGCCCGCCTGATGGGTCAGCGGGGCATCGACCTCACGGACCTTTCGGCGGACGCCGATGCCCTGGCGGCCCAGGCCAAGACACCGCTCTCCTTCGCCTCGGACGGGCGCGCACTCGGTGTGGTGGGCGTCGCCGACGTCGTGAAGCCCACCTCGGCAGATGCCATCGCACGCCTGCGCGCGATGGGCATCCGCACGGTCATGCTCACGGGCGACCAGGAGCGGACCGCGCACGCCATCGCCAGCCAGGTGGGTGTCGACGAGGTCGTCGCCGGGGTGCTCCCCGACCAGAAGGAGCGCAAGGTCCACGACCTCCAGCGCCAGGGGCACAGGGTCGCGATGGTCGGCGACGGCATCAACGACGCCCCGGCCCTCGCCCGTGCGGACGTGGGCATCGCCATCGGCGCCGGCACCGACGTGGCCATCGAGTCGGCCGACGTCGTGCTCATGCGCTCCGACCCCGGCGATGTCGCGACCGCCATCGAGCTCTCGCGCGCCACCATGCGCGACATCCGCCAGAACCTGTTCTGGGCCCTGTTCTACAACGCCATCTGCATCCCGGTGGCCATGGGCGCCCTCACACCCCTGGGCATCACGCTCAACCCGATGATCGGCGCGGCGGCCATGGGCTTCTCGTCCGTGTTCGTCGTGTCCAACGCCCTCCGGCTCTTCGCCTGGAGGCCGTCGACCGGTGGAGCGCCTGCCGCCACACCACCAACCACCATCGCTACCTCTGTGGAGGGAAAGGAAGGGAACGAGACTATGACCACGAAGACCCTGGACATCGAAGGCATGATGTGCGACCACTGCGTGCAGCACGTGACGCAGGCGCTCGAGGGCGTGAGGGGCGTCAAGAACGTCCACGTCTCGCTCGAGGACCACAAGGCCACGCTCGAGGCCGGCGCGCTCGTCTCCAACAAGAGGCTCGAGAACGCCGTCGAGGATGCCGGCTACAAGGTAACCGGCATTGCGTGATGCGCATCCCAAGTAGCGAGGCGCTCGGGGTGCCAGGGGTGCATGCCTGGCACCCCACGGCCCCCCTTACAGCAAGCATCCATCCTTCTAGCGCTTAGGTGTACGAGGGAACAGGCATATGTGGTGTCTTGTCAACAGACAACGTGTCCTGTAAGATGAGTGCATCACGTGTACGTGCTCACCTTATGATACAAGGTAACAAGACAAGGGAGTCATGCATGAATACACACGAAAGCAACCTGTTCTCAGACATCAGCCTCCGTGGGGCGCGCCCCATCATCAAGACCGTCCTGTGCGTGACGGCCGCGGCGCTGTTGCTCTGCCTCTCGGCCTCTGTTGAGATTCCCCTCCAACCGGTGCCCTTCACCCTACAGGTTCTGGCCCTGGGCATCATTGCGGCAACGTTTGATCCCGGCGAGGCGGTCGCAAGCGTACTCGTCTACATCGCCATCGGCGCCTTGGGCGCACCCGTGTTCTCTGGCGCCATGGGTGGGCTGCTGCGCCTTGTGGGCCCCACGGGGGGCTTCATTGTGGGCTTCGTCCCGGGTGTCGCGGTGGGGTCGTTCGTCCGCAAGTTGCTCATCAGACACAGGATGCCCCGCCCCATCGCGACGTTCCTCGCGCTTGGTGCCATGATGGTCATCATCTACCTGCTTGGTTGGGGCCAGCTCGCACTCGTCGCTCACCTCTCCCCCACCGCTGCCTTTGCCGCCGGTGTGGCCCCCTTCGTCACCCTGGACATGCTCAAGGCAGTCATCGCCACCAGTGTGGCATGCGCCATCGACGCGGCGGCAACGGCAAGGTAGGGATCCCTGACGCGGATCGAGGGGTCTCGGCGACTACGCCGACCGTGACAGCACATACGGCGACTCGGGCGGCCTTCTGCGGAAGGTCGCCCCCTTCATCATCTCGTCCGTCTCGTGCCAAAGGGTGCCGTGGGGTTACGAATGGTGCGGCGTGCAGTGCTCGTATCCTCGCATGCGGCCATCATACCCTACAGTATCCACTGGCTACCGAGGGCAGCCGGCATCGGTTGCCCCATCCTCTCGTTGGAGCAGGCATGACACGTCACACCACCCCCAAACGCACAACAAACTTCAATGTCAGGTACTTCTTCCGCAACCTCAACGACCAGATACGCACCGACCGGCGCACCTTCATCCTCTACACCATCCTGCGGGCGCTGGTGATGATCACCCTCGTTCGTTCCATCATGATCGGCTCCATCGAGAGCGCGGCGCTCTGCGTGTTCTCGCTCGTGCTCTTCCTGCTGCCGGCACTGGCCGAGACCCAGTTGCGGATAGAGATCCCGCCCCTGTTCGAGGGCATGATCTACCTCTTCATCTTTGCCGCCGAGATACTTGGGGAGGTCAATCACTACTACGTGCTCATCCCCGGCTGGGACTCCATGCTCCACACGATCAATGGCTTCCTGTGCGCGGCCGTGGGCTTCTCGCTGGTGGACCTCCTCAACCGGCACAGCCCTGGCCTCAAGCTCTCCCCCCTCTACCTGGCGCTCGTCGCCTTCTGCTTTTCCATGACCATCGGCGTGCTGTGGGAGTTCGTGGAGTTCGCCGTCGACCAGACGCTGCTCTTGGACATGCAGAAGGACTTCGTCATCCAGGCGTTTGGCTCCGTGATGCTCGATCCCACCCAGTCCCCGCACTCCGTGCTCGCAAGTGGCATCGTACGCACCACCATCGAATGCGCCGACGGGCAGTCGTTCGTCATCAATGGAGGCTACCTGGACATCGGCCTCATCGACACCATGAAGGACCTCTTCGTCAACTTCGTCGGTGCCGCGGTGTGCTCCACGGCAGGCTTTCTCTACACGAGCGGTCGTGCCAAGGGCACGCTCGTGCGCGGATTCCTCATCCATCGCCCTGGCGACACATCGCTTGCCACCATCAGCCATGACGAGCGGGAGGAGGCTCACCCACTCGAGCCCCACGCTAGATGACGTAGAACCAGGGCGCCTCGGGCTCATCCGGCTTGCGGATGGTGATCTCCTGATCCTTGAGCTTGACGCGCGCATTCTCGGGTACCGACTCCACCACGAAGGCGCTGCCACTGATGACGGCACCGCTGCCGATCACGGTCTCGCCACCTAGGATGCTCGCGTTGGAGTAGACGGTCACGTTGTCACCCAGCGTGGGATGGCGCTTGGTGCCTGAGAGCTCCTGCCCCTTGCGCAGGGAGAGCGCGCCGAGCGTGACGCCCTGATAGAGCTTCACGTGATCACCGATGACGGTCGTCTCGCCAATGACGACGCCCGTACCATGATCGATGAAGAAGTACTCGCCGATCTGCGCGCCCGGGTTGATGTCGATGCCCGTCTTGCCGTGCGCGTACTCGGTCATGAGGCGCGGGATCAGGGGGACCTCGAGCTCATAGAGCACGTGGGCCATGCGATAGACGAAGATCGCGAAGAGCCCCGGATAGGAGACGAGCACCTCGGCATAGCTCTCCGCCGCCGGGTCACCGTCGAAGAGCGCCTCGATGTCCTTGAGCAGCAGGGAGTGCACCCCTGGGAGCGCATCCATGAACGACGAGACCTTCTCGGACGCCCGTTCGCTCACGACGTCCGCATCCAGCGAGGCGTCCCCAAAGAGCAGGGCGTTGCTCACCTGATCCTGAAGGACGCGCTCGATGTGCAGCAGCTTCTCCCCCATCAGCAGGTCGGAGCTCTCGCCTGCGGCACTCGCATCGTCAAAGTAGCCGGGGAACATGAGACTGCGGATGTCCTTCAGCAGGGCGACGCAGGTGTCACGCCGGGGGAAGCAGCGATGGCGCGGGCCAAAGAGCTCGTTCTCGTCGTTGTAGCGAGTCCTGAACGCGGCAACGTTCCTGCTGAGACTAGCGCCCTGCATTGGCGTCCCTCCCCTTGATGGCCAGACACCCCGATCTGGGGTGCCTGGCCTCGCATGCATCATGCCTGTTATACCCCATCAAGGGGCGGACACTCCCCGCTGGGTGGGAAAATCCTGATGCACGGCAGCGCGCTACCGATACCGCACCAAATCAAAAAGTGGGCGCGATTCCATGTGCGAACGGGACGGTCGTGCCTCCTCGGCAGGATAGCCCACCGGCATCAGGAGCACGCTGCGCTCGCTCTGGGGAAGGCCGAAGAGCCGCTCGGATTCCGACACGTGATACCAGTTGACCCAGATGGTACCCAGGCCTAGCTCCACCGCACGCAGCATGACATGGGTGGCGACGATGCTCACGTCCTGCTCGCCGGAATGGAACTGGGGCTCCCAGGGATTCTGATAGTCCTTGGTCTGGTCATACGCAAACAGCAGCACGATGGGTGCACCATAACGACATTTGGTGATGGCATCCACCTTGGCGAGCGCCTCATCGCTTTGGAGCACATAGATGCGCTCAGATTGCATGTTCTTGGCCGTGGGCGCCACAAGCAGACATTCCAGCAGCCGATCGAGCAGCCCCTGGGAGGGTCTCTCGCCTGAGAACCTCCGCACCGAATAGCGTTGCCTGGCAAGCTCCATGAAGCCCATGGTCATCTCCCCTCGCCCAGGTGACATGTGGTGACAACATCATTGTGCCATCTTGTATCAACTCTGAAAATGAGGGATGGGCCAACGGAGCGATTACGGCGTTGGGTTACGACAGGGCGTCACGAGGCACCATAGCCACAGGACACCTGCCACGGGAACGGTGCGCGAACCTACCTGAGGATGCCCGTCAGTTTCAGCACCAAGAGCATCAGGTCAATGAGGGAGATCACGATGCCTGCCAGGGCAAGGCCCTTCCTGGAGCTGCGGAGGCCGTAGGCGCTGAACCCAAGCGCCAGGAGGATCAGCACCCCACCAGGGCTCAGCCTCGGGAACATCGCCAGGATGAGGCCGATGAGGGCGACGACAAAGCCAGCGATGGCAAAGGTGCCGTTGCGCCTCCTTGATTTGGCTGCCTGCTCCTGGAGCTGCGTCGGAACGGTGCCGGGCTGTATGCCCGCCTGACTCTGCAGCGATGCCTCCAGCTCGGCCATCAGCTCGCGGAAGTGATTCTTGCCGACGGACTTCACATAGCCATTGTCGACGGCGGTCGGCTTGGTGTACTTGCCGATCCACCCATCGATCTCGACGGTCGCATCCGTGATCCCACACGTCAGCCCCATGCGCCCGTAGAGGATGGGGTCATTGAGCTCCCAAAAGACCGTGCCGTCATCAGCCGTCTTCTGCTCGAACTTGTGCGTCGTCAGAAAGACGTAGACCGCATTCTGCGCATCGGGCAGGGGGAGCTTGTGCTGGATGGTGAAGTGCGTGGCGGGCATCGGCGGTTCCTTTCCTCATGACGTGCCGGGCCTCTCGGTACCGGCGGCGCGCCCATGCTAGTAATATTGAAACATCATTATATCGCTCGCATCAACCGCATGTCCAGATGAGGGGCTGACGACGCCAATGATCCCCATCACCGGCATCCTGCCCATGGTCGTGCCCCGCACGATGGCCGGCTGCTCGCGCGCACGGCCTCCAACCGCGGCCCTCTACCGCGACCAAGACGGCTGCGGTCGAAACCCGCTGGCGCATTCGTGCCCACGGGCAATACATCATGTGCAATTCATATAATGGGGACATGAGGCACTGCGACCATGCGAGGAGAGAGCATGCTCAACTTCACCCACGACATCCCAACCAAGCTCCACTTCGGCAAGGGCGCCATCGAACACCTGGCGCCGGCGCTCGACGCCTTCGGCAAGAACGTGCTATTGGCCTACGGCGGCGGCTCGGTCAAGAGGTCCGGCCTCTACGACACCATCCTCGACATCCTGCGCGACGGGAACTTCAAGGTCACCGAGCTCGACGGCATCGAGCCCAACCCCCGCATCGAGTCGGTCGAGCGCGGCGTGGAGCTCTGCAGACAGAACGGCATCGACGTCATCCTGGCAGTTGGCGGTGGCTCCACCATCGACTGCGGCAAGGCCGTCGCGACCGGCATCTTCTGGGAGGGCGCCCTGTGGGACATGGTCACCTCGCGCCATGGCCAGCTGCGCGCACTGCCCATCGTCGACGTGCTCACCATCGCGGCGACCGGCTCCGAGTTCGACGGTGGCGGTGTGATCTCCAACATGGCCCTCAACCAGAAGGTCGGCAACAGCTATACCTATCCTGCCGTCTCCATCTGCGACCCCACCTACACCTTCACGGTGCCTGCCTACCAGACCGCCGCCGGCTCCGCCGACATCATGAGCCACGTCTTCGAGGGCTACTTCAGCCGCACCATGGACTCCGACCTCTCCGATGGCATCGCCGAGGCCATCCTCAAGTCGGTCATGCGCAACTGCCCCACCGCCCTCGCCAATCCCGAGGACTACGAGGCGCGCGCCAACCTCATGGCCGACTCCTCGGTGGCGTGCTCGGGCATTCCCGAGTACGGCAAGCAGTCCACCGGTTGGCCCTGCCATGCCATGGAGCACCAGCTCTCCGCCTTTTATGACATCACGCATGGCGTTGGCCTGGCCATCCTCACCCCGCGCTGGATGCGCCACATCCTGGCCAAGGACGCCACGACGCTGCCACGCTTCGTGAGGTTCGCCCGCAATGTGATGGGCCTCGACGGCGACGACGAACTCTCCCTCGCGCACGCCGCGATCGATGCGCTCGAGGACTACCTCACGTCCACGGGCATCCCCATGGCCCTCACCGAGCTGGGCATCGGCCGCGAGCACTTCGCCGAGATGACCGCGCGGGCCAACAGGGGCGGTCGCCTGGACAACGCCTTCGTACCGCTCACCGACGAGGACATCGAGCAGATCCTCGAGGCCTGCCTGTAGGTCGGTACGGGGCAGCGCACACCCGTGCGAGTCAGCAGCTCAAACATAGCGGCAGCCCATGGGGAATCCCTGGGTTGCCGTTTTCATGCCGAGACTGCAGTGGCCTTTTCTCTATAGCTGGCGCCATCTTCGTTACGGAGCAGTTGGAAGGTCATGTTCACTGTTGCGAAGTCAGCTGACAATACGAGCGCTTAGGACGGTCTCGAGTTCGCAAGATGGCTCTTCAGAGCAGTGGTGAGATAGTGAGCTCAAATTTAATGAACCCGCCTATCCTTGTTCCTATAATCACATTTACTATATTATATTCGTGATTTTGAGAGGAGTACGATGAACGACAGGGGCCTAAAGGACGGCATCCGCCGTAAGGTCGAGAACCTCCCGGAGGATACGGCTTTCACATCGAGCGACTTCGCGGACATCGCCGATTCACAGAACGTACGCCAGGCGCTCAAGGAGCTCACGGACAACGGCACGATAGCGCGTGCCACCCGTGGCGTCTACTACAAGCCGCGCTTCAGCGGCCTGTTGGGGCAGGTGGTGCCGCCCGATGTCGATGAGGTGGCACATGCTATCGCGAGGGCGCGGGGCTGGGAAATCGCACCTTCCGGTGACCACGCGCTGAACATGCTGGGGCTGGACACCCAGGTGCCAGCCGTTTACGCATACATCAGCACCGGCCCGTACGTCAGCATCCAGGTAGGACCCTACAAGGTGCGGTTCAAGCATGCCGCAAACAGGAACGTCGTCGGAATGTCACCGCTCACTGCCCTCGTCGTGCAGGCACTCAAGACCCTCGGCAAGGACAGAGCGAACGAACACGTCATCGACCGCATATCAAAGAGGCTGACTGTCCATGAGAAGGAGACGCTGCTTGCTGAAACTGGGCACGCCACGGCATGGATCCGCGACGCCATCCACGAAATCACGCAATAGGAGAACCACATGCTGAACGTAGCGAAGGCAAATGACAGGGAGCGATCCGACCTCATCAGGATTACGGCGGCTGAGAAGAGACTCCAGCCGGCAATCATCGAGAAGGACCTGTAGGTCTGTTACCTACTCGACCACCTGTTCTGCCACAGCGAGTTCAGGGGCTCCATCATCTTTAAGGGTGGCACAAGCCTATCGAAAGCCTATCATCTCATCGAGCGGTTCTCAGAGGACGTCGATCTCATACTCGACTAGCGGCTCATAGGTTATGGCATCGACGAGCCCTGGGAGGAGCGCTCCAACACCAAGCAGGACAGATTCAAGCTCGAGACTGTCGAGCGCACAAACCGTTATCTCGCCGAAGTCTTCATTCCATCGCTGAAGGAGGGGCTCTCGGAAAGACTCGGTTTCGAGGCAGACGTACGAGCTGGTGCCGAAGAGGAGACCGTTCTCTTTGCCTACCCAAGGTTGCTCTCATCCGAATCGACGCTGGATGTAGTGAAGCTGGAGATTGGTCCGCTGGCCGCGTTGACGCCGTCGACACCGGTGGGAGATAACGCCCTACGCCGCCGAGCTGCACCCGGAAGCCTTCTCGCAGCCGTCAACCATAGTCGAAACGGCCGTAGCTGAGCGCACCTTTGGGAGAAAGCTACCATCCTGCACCAGGAGGCCAACCGTCCCATGGGCAAGGCAATGCCGAAACGCTACTCGCGCCACTATTACGATATGTACCGCCTCGGACATTCTGATGTTGCGGCCCGCGCCATCGCGCAACCTAAGTTGCTCGCCAAGGTCATCGCCTTTAAAGAGAAGTCCTACCGCACGCCCTGGGCAAGGCCCGCCGACGCCAGGCCCGGCACGCTCAAGCTGACCCCACAGGCGGAGCGATTGGCCGAGCTCGCCGCTGACTATGGGAGCATGCAAGCCGATGATCTTCGGTGAGGCACCCGCATTTGACGATGTGGTCGCCTTCATGTCCGACCTGGAGTCGCGCATCAACGCGACGGCAAGAACATAGAGAAATGTGATTGCGGCAACAATGATCTGGGAGATGGAGGTAATCATCCACATCACATCACCCCTCCTCGCTTAACTCCTAGTGCTTTGCTGGGTATGATGCAGGAATCGTCAACGCACGCATCATGCAGGGTGCGCCAAGGAGGGCCCTTGCTGGTGGCGCTGGGCGCCGTACAGAGGGGCGACCAGATCGCCTACTCCAACAACTACCGCGAGCTGGGCTCCATGTCGATGACCTCCTACATCTTCATGTAAGCATGCGGACCTCCGGCACATACGCTAAAGGCCTCTAACGATCGCTCGAGCCGATCGATGATGAACACCACGGTGCACGTTAGACGCAAGGGAACCGGAGCATATCAAGACATTACACGGCAGTCGGACCATCCTTGTGCTGCATATAACCACGCACTAAAATTACGACCAATGGGGAGCTCGCGAGATGCGGGCTGAGAGGGAGCGTATGCCCGCTCCGACCCTATGAACCTGATGCGGGTAATGCCGTCGAAGGGAGTGCGTATGTCGCAGCCACGCGTTTTGTCCTCTTCGAAATTGGGATGGGTCTGGTTCGGGGCAGCCGTGTCCCTTGCCGAGATCCTCACGGGAACGTTCTTCGCCCCGCTCGGATTCGAGATGGGTATAGCCGCCATCCTTGTGGGTCACGTCATTGGATGTGCGTTGTTCTACCTGGTAGGCTTCGTCAGTGCGAAAACCGGCGAGTCGGCCATGGAAGTCGCGAACCGCTCGTTCGGCCGTTTCGGTGCCGATGCGTTTTCCATTGCGAACGTGATCCAGCTCATTGGTTGGACGGCCATCATGATCATGTCCGGTGCTACGGCCGCCACATTGCTGATGCCGCAGCTGGGCGTGGCAGGTTGGAGCGTCATCATAGGCGCGCTCATCGTGCTGTGGATCGCCATCGGTATGAAGAAGATGGGCACGGTGCAATCGATTGCCGCCATCGTACTAGTGGCGCTCACGTTCGCGGTGAGCTTCGCCGTATTTGGCGACAGCACCAAAGCCTCTGCGGTGAGCGCCGAGAACCTGTCATTCGGCGCGGCAATCGAGCTGGCTGCTGCGATGCCGCTTTCATGGCTGCCCGTTGCGGGCGACTACCTGTGCACCGCCAAGAGGCCAGCGGCCGGCACCACGCTCGCTACTGGCGCGTACTTCATCGGAAGCTGCTGGATGTTCGCTATCGGGCTGGGATGCGCGCTGTTTGCCGGGTCGGACGATGTCGCCACCGTGCTGGCGCAGTCGGGCATGGGCGCTGTGGGCATTCTCGTCGTTGTGATTTCCACGGTGACTACCACGTTCCTCGACGCGCAATCCGCTGGCGTATCTGCCGAATCCATCCATCCACGCCTGCACGCGCGCGTCTGCGGCATCGCGGCAGCCGTTATTGGCTGCGTACTGGCCATCGTGGTCCCGGTGGGCGACTTCGAGGGGTTCCTGTACCTCATCGGCTCGGTGTTCGCGCCAATGGCGACCATCGTGTGCGTGAATTATTTCGTGCTGCACCGCAACCGCGCGGGCGTGCGCATTGATTGGCACAACGTGGTGCTGAGGCTGCTCGGATTTGGACTGTATCGTCTCTCGCTCGATTGGGTGCTTCCATGCGGCAATACGCTGCCCGTGATGGCAATCATCGCCATCACGGCAGTCGTGATTGACGTCATCGAGCGGAAGATGCGCCGACAGTGTGCGTAATGCCGCTGACGTTTCTCCTTGAGCCTCGGCGCGGCGGGCGGCATGTACGATCCCGCCGCGCTTGGGGAGTCCCCCTTCCTTGTCATCCAAAGAGTGTCACCAAAACGTCCTAGCCATCGACACCGAGCACTGGTCGATCGCACCGGAGGGGTTCACGATGACATGACCGAGAAGGGCCGGAAGAGGATAGGGACAATGATGGACATGTTAGGACATTGGTCCATCATGTCGGGGCATGTCTCAACATGTGGGTCACGTGCACCTCTTGGATACTTGATGGCCCACATCGACTATTGAGTATGCCCTACTCCTTCTCCAGCTCGGTGTTTATGGCGTTGACGATACCCTCGACATCGTTGGCGTCACGCACGAGCCTTTTGAAGTCATCGTCCATGAGCAGCACCGCGGTCTTGGAAAGAAGCTTGAGGTGCGTCGTGCCGGCCTGGCTGTTGGGAACCAGAAGGGCGATGGCGATATCCACAGGCTTGCCGTCGAACGAGGGCCACTCGACCGCATGGTCGTTCTTATAGACGATGACTGTTGCACGCCTGATCTCATTGCACTTAGCGTGAGGAATCGCAAAGCCCTCGGTCATGCCCGTCTCGCCCAGAGCCTCTCGATCGATGAATGACTGGTGCACTGCCGCGGCATCGTCAGTCACGCCAAGCTGAACGGCCTTGCGGGCCACATCCCAAAGAGCCTCGTCCTTGCTATCCGCATGCTGTCCAAGCATCACGTTGTCTGACTTCAGAAAGCCCATCGTCACACCGCTTTCGTATCTAGCTGTTCTGCACAAAGAGCTCGACGGCCTAGCTCGATGGCACCGAGGATGCCTTGCGCACCACCACATCCCGCCGGAACGATGTACTCGCTGATGTTCTCTACCTGGGAGGTCGCGATGTAACCGTGCAGAATCTCCTGGACCTTGTCACGCACGAGTGGGAAGAGCTGACCCTGGCTCATCACACCTCCACCGAGCACAATCCTCTGCGGCGCATAGCAAAGGACGTAGGTGCTGACACCCTCCGCAAGATAGGCTGCCTCGAGGTCCCACACGCGGTCATCGGAGGCAAGGTCAGCGGCCTTCTTGCCCCAGCGTCTCTCGATCGAGGGGCCTGATGCCATGCCCTCGAGGCAGCTGTCGTGGTAGGGGCACACGCTCCTGCCACGGTCGCCCTCAACTTTCGGGACAACAATGTGACCTGCCTCAGGGTGCAGCATTCCGTGGAGCAGGGTGCCCTCGATCATGACACCAGCGCCGATGCCGGTTCCGACAGTCACATACACAACGCAGTCGCATCCCCTTGCCGCACCAAACGTCGCCTCGCCCAGGCATGCAGCGTTGACATCCGTGTCATATCCGACGGGAATGCCCAACCCACGCATGAAGTCGCCCCGGAAGTCGCGGTACTTCCAAGCTGACTTGGGCGTCTCAAGAATCTGCCCATACCGTGGGTCACTCGGACTCACGCATGTGGGGCCAAACGCACCGATGCCCAGTGCATCTATGTCACGGCTACGGAACCACTCGACCATGTGGGGCACACACTGCGCTGGATCGGTTGTAGGAATCTGCGTGCGCTCGAACACGTCTCCCGTGCCATCGCCCACGGCAAGAACCATCTTGGTTCCGCCCGCCTCGATGCCGCCGATCCTGCTCATGCCATCCACCTCATGACTCACTAGACAAAACGGGATAGAAAGCGACCCCGTAGCCTTTGGCCGTCGGGGCCATTCTCCGGGAGGGCTTCTTACTCGAGGCCCGCCCTCCACTGCCTGACGCCGGACTCACGGTACAGCGCGGCCTTGCCAATGCTGCCGAACAGCTTCATCTTGTGCATGATGACCTGCTTGCCGGCCTCTATGCACTCGGGGAACAGGTTGTTGGGATCCCAGCCACTGTTGGGTTGCGCGAGAATCTCGCGGGCCTTCATGAAGAACGCGCTCTTGTAGTCGGAGGAGATGTTGACCTTCTGGATACCGATCCCCACGGCCTCGACCACCTCAGCGTCGGGATTGCCCGAGCCTCCGTGGAGGACCAAGGGAATGTCGACGGCATCCTTGATGCCCTGGAGAACGTCCATGCGCAGCTTTGGGGTAACGCCCTTGGGGTACAGGCCATGGCAGGTGCCGATAGCAACAGCCAGGGTGTCAACGCCGGTTTTCTCGACGAAGACCCTAGCGTCGTCAGGATCGGTGTACTTGACCTCAGTCATACCGCCCTCGATAGTCACACCAGTCGTGCCGATGGTACCAAGCTCACCCTCAACGGACACGTCGATCATGTGGCAGTAGCGCACGACCTCAGCAGTCTTCTCGATGTTCTCCTCAAAGGGAAGCAGGGAGCCGTCCAGCATGACGGAGCTGAAGCCGTCATGCACGGCGCGCATGATGGACTCGATGGAGTCGCCATGGTCCATATGCAGGACAAAGGGAACGGGACTGTTGCCGATACGATCGACCATGTACTGCACGAACTCGTCCTTGCAGTACTCGAGCTCGGTGGGGTGTACGGCAATGATCGCGGGAGAGTCGTTCTCCTCGGCGGCCTCCACGACCGTGCGGAACAGGTTGGACTCGGAGACGTTGTAGGCGCCCACTGCAAAGTGCTTGGCCTGAGCTACCGCGAGCATCTGATTCATGTTAAGAAGCATTGCCATCTAACCTTTCTCGAATGAGGGATCATTGCTGAGTTAGCACAATTACCAGAGCGCCTTGTCCTTGGAACCGGTCAGCTCGATGTATCTCTCAAGGACCTTGGAACCCGCAAGGTAGGAGTGGTGTAGCAGCTCGGGGTAGTCGTACTCGGAATCTTGCCTGAGGGCGCTGTCGATGAAAGTACGCTGGGCAATCATGTAGTCCGTTCCAACGTTGATCTTGTTGACGCCGCACTCGACGGAGCGCCTGATGTTCTCGGAGCCAGAACCCGAGCCACCGTGGAGCACCAGGGGGATGCCCGTCTCCTTCTTGATCTTCTCGACGATGTCGAAGTGGAACGTGGGAACATAGCCTTCCGGGTAGTCGCCATGCGTGGACCCAAACGAGACGGCAAGGGCATCCACACCCGTCCTCTTGATGAAGTCGATGGCCACATCAGGGTTGGTGTACATGTCCGCATCCGTATAGCCAGAACCCTCCCCCACCAGTCCCATGTTGCCGACCTCGGCCTCAACGCTTGCGTCATACTGTTGGGCAAACTCGACGATGGACGTGGTGATTCGCACGTTCTCATCGAAGGCGTAGGCAGAGGCGTCAATCATCACGCTGGAGAACCCATTGTGGAGGCAGCGCTTGAGGTGAGCGACATCACTGCCATGATCGAGGTTGATGGCAACGGGGACCGGCGCCTTCTGGGCCATCTTGACAATGGGCCCCGTCAGGATGTCACTGTCGAAGTACTTCTTGATGTGCTCCTGCAGCAGATCGATGATGATTGGCGCGTGCATCTTGCAGGCAGCATGGATGATACCAGCAGCGGACTCAAGGTTGAAGGCATTGATCGCCATGATGGCGTAGCCCCCCTCGTTCGCCTTCTGGAGCATCCCACGCATGGACTCATACATTTCAAACCTTTCAGTGCTGCAGTGGAACGAGCTGGGGCGCGAGAACTCGAACCCGCACCCCTGGGAAAGACCTAGCTGAAGCTCAGACCAGAAAGGTCGACCTCTTCTTCCTCCTCTTCGGTATTGAGGTCATCGACCTCCTCAGGCTTCAAGGGCCTCTTCAGAAGCACCAGGAGCAGCGCGGTGACGAGCGCGCCGGCGAGAAGGGCGACCAGGGCCCAGCCGGGGTTCCTCATCATCGGAACGACGAACATGCCACCGGAGGGGACCATGGACTCGACACCCATGGAGAAGGCGATGGCGCCGCAGACCGCATCACCGAGGGCAGTGCTGATGACGGTACGGACGAGGTCGTTCATGGCGATGGGTATGACGCCCTCGGTGATCATGCAGACGCCCATGGGGAAGGCCACCTTGATGTTCTCGATCTCGGAGAGCTTGAAGACGGGCTTCTTGAAGACATACTTGGAAAGGACGAGGGCGAGCGTCACGCCAAACGGGGGAGCCATGGAGCCGAGGACCTTGACCGCCTCGGGACCATAGATGCCGTCTGCCATCATGCCATCGCAGATGAGGTTGGGAACCTTGGAGATCGCCCCACCGTAGTCGAGATGTTGGATGAAACCAAGGATGAAGCCGGTAACGAACTTCTGACTGTAGTCAAGCCCCTTGATGAATGCGGTCAGACCTGCGGTGATGGCAGCAATGGGCCCACCGAGGATGAAGACCATGATAAGCCCGGCGGCGATGGTGGTAAGCGTGGGAATGATCATCATGGGCATAAGAGCCTGCGCCCACTTGGGAACGGTAAGGTAGGTCTCGAGCCACAGGGCGATGTAGCCGGCAATGATGCCGCCGATCATGCCACCCAGGAAGCCGGCGCCAAGGAACGATGCGACCTGGCCCATGAGGAAGCCGGGAGCGAGGCCAGGGCGATCGGCGATTGCATAGGCGATATAGCCTGCGATGAACGAAGGCAGGAGGCCCATGCCGAAGACGCCGATGGTGGTGAGAGCGGACGGAATGGTGATTCCCTCGAGCGTGGTGACGTTCTGACCACCCGTGAGGTTGCCGATTGCAATCAACAGACCGGATGCGACGACCAGGGGAAGAAGGTAGCTAATTGCCGTAAGGATTGGTGCCTTGATGCCAACCTTCTTCATCTTCTTCTTCGGCCTCTCTATCTCTTCAGTCATTGCGCACTCCCCTTCCTTAGAAATGCCTTCCCACACGTATGACGTTCTTCCAACGCCTACTTGCCAAGTTCCTGATGGATCTTTGCCACAATCTGCTTGGGAGCCTTGATGGCCAAATCTGTCGGGATCTTCATGACCCTCTTGTCCTTGAAGCGGTCAGTCCCCTCGATATGCACGTCGATGCACAGGAGGATGCAGTCGGCATCCTCAATCTGCTGCGGAGTCAGTTCGTCCTCGACCCCGATGGTGCCCTGAGTCTCCATGTGAATCTCGTCACCCGCCGCCTTGGCAGCCTTAACGATGGCCTCTTTTGCCATGTAGGTATGGGCGATACCGCTGCAGCATGCACAAACCCCAACGATATTCATGCATTCCCTCCTCTTGTCGCTCTACGCGATACCTGTTTTGCGCACTACACCCTGTCCTGTCGCGAGCAGTTGTAACTGTATTTCATGTTACATATTTTTTTGGAATTACGTTCCAACAGTCTTCTTCCCTATACGGGCGGTCGGATTTTGGAGACGAGCGGCATCCATACGGCCTTCAGGAGCAGAAGAGCAGCCAAGAGGAAAAGACGGCCCACCAGGGAGAGATGTGGCGGGCCGTCAGATTGTCATGAGAAACTGGTCGTTCTCGCAAGTGTCCTAGTAGAACGTGGGTGTATTCTCCTTATCACGTCCGAGGCTCTTCCTCTCCATGCGGACGTGCTCCCTCACGTTCTTTCCATGCGCGAGGAGGAACATGAACAGCGTCTCGACAATGAAGTTCTCCGGAACGTGCGTCGAGAACTGTGGCCCAGTGAGCATCGGGTCACGCATCACAGCGGTGAAAACCACATCAGAGCGGAGGGCAAGCACGGAAGCCGGATTTGACGTGATGAATAGTATGGGGGTCCCAGAATCCTCCGCGTTGTCGACGATGGTCTCCAAGCGATGAGAATAGCCGGATGACGAGACCACGAACAGCAGGTCGTTGCGCCTCAGTGACAGGGAGTCGAGAATCATGACCTCGGTGTTGACCGGGCAGTTGGCTCGAATTCCGATCTGACCAAGACGGAACGCGAAGTTAGAGCAGATGGGGATGGAGTTGCCAACGGCTGCGAACAGGATGCTGTCAGAGTTCATGATGAGACCCACCGCCTTGCTGACGTTGTCCGAATTCATCTGCTCCGCAGTACCCTTGAGCTCCTGGATCTTGTTCTCAAGAATGTAGCTGATGGAGGCATCCATGTTGTCGAGGGAGATCTCGGATACCTCATCCCCCTCCGGAACGTCAGCCCCTGCCTGATCGGAGGCGATCGCCAACCGAAGGTCCGAGAAGCTCTCGTAACCGATATGCCGAACGAAGCGGGACACTGTCGCACTTGACGCTTCGCTCCGCACGGCGATGTCTCGAAGCGAGAGCTTCGCAACCTCGCTGACATTTTGGATGATGAAGTCCGCAACCTTCTTCTCGGTGTCAGACAACGCTTCGTAAGCTGCACATATGGTGTTGACGGCGCTTTCCTGTGGGCTCATGCGAGTACTTCCATCCACTTCGTTAGAGACTCTCGTTGCCCCTTGTATGCTTTGAACATAAGAGACTGCGGTGGCTATCCTGTATCTGCCTCTCCCATTCTGAACTCATGCAAACAGACGGCGCCACCGTACCTCGCACTCCTCCCTGAGTGACCTCGTGAGTGTCGACCTGAAGATCAGCCCTCAGACCCCCGAGACGATCGGGAGGCAGATCGCTGTATATACGGCCTCCGATCCGACCGCCGTGGCAACGCTGTAACTCACTATAAAGGCCCCATACCGTAACACCATTTCATCATAGCAATAAACTATGGAACAGAAGGCGTACGAAAGAGGCCCTCGGAGCTGTCGCTCACATATGTATGAGCAAAACGTGCGTCGATAGTCTTGGCTACAGCAATAAAAATCAACGAGAACACCACGACCAAAGAAAGCGTGGATGCCTATAGATAGTGACAATCCCACCTTCCCTACCTGCCCCACATGGAGACTCTCTCCTCAAGCCTGTAGGGATCTCTGAACTCGACGAGCCTACTGTGGTTCAAGGCGAGTCATACCGCATCAGACACGTCCTCGTGCAGAGAAGTGCTCAGAGACGCTCCTCGGATGAGATACTGGAGCCGCTCAGAACCGATGCGTTTTTCGTTCAATTTCTGTTGACAAAACACTACTCTCGCGAAGTCGCCTCGGCAACCCACGCCCTAAGCGCAGGATCGGGCGCTTCACCCTTGCCGTTTCGATACTTGGCGCGCGACTCCCGTATCGCGGCACGAATCGACTGCACAAGATCGGGGTTGGCGCCAACCGCACTGGTGGGCACGAAGAGCGTGCCAACAACGCCCTCGTCACGAAAGGCCCAGTTTATGCCGATGAAGTTATACAGCGCGGAACCATTGAGGCCACCATCCCTGAGGAAATAGGTCCCATCGTCCCCACGCACGGGCTTGTCCTTGAGCGTGAGCCAGGGCACGTTGCGCGACGAGCCATCCGCCATCGACTCGGTGAAGCCATGCTCGCTCAGGGTCACACGGTAGGTGCAGGAGAGCTCGTTGAGCGGTGCGGCCGAGACATCGCGCGCGCCATGGTACCTGAGCCACTCGTCCACGACCGGGCGCCTGGTGGAGAGCATCACGGGTGGACGCCTCATACAGGCAATGCCGAGCACGACCAGGATCACATCGCCGACGAGGACGAGCCAGCTTCCTGCAGGATCCATCGCAGCCATGAGGATGGCGATGGGCAGGAACCCGATCAGGAGCACCAGGGCAAGGACGAGCCAGCGTCTCATCAGAGATCCCACGGAAGACTGAAGGAGATCCTTGAGTCCAGCACTATCCATATGTACGTCATAGCTCAGTGGTGTGACCATCCGTCCGTTCCCTTCTCTCAGTGCTCCCTACCGCTTGCCCTGGTCGCGCCGCCTCCTCTCGTCACGCCTTGCGCTTGCCGAGGCGGCCAGGCCAATCACCACGCCCAGGACGACTATGACGACCAACGTGATGACGACGATCAGGACGATCATCAATGGAAGCTTTGACCAATCCATACGTACCTCCCCTCATCGGCAACCGAGCATACAAGCGAGCAGGCAGCCCCAACGCCCTTGTTCATACCAAGGCAACGTGGCTCCCGTCCACGAGCGCCCCCTTCCCAACGAGCACGCGCACGAGCTCATTGGGGTTGAGCTGCTGGCCCGCATACGGTGCATCGCAGTACATGAGGTCGACGTCATCGGACGCCTCATAGCGCGCGGGCTCGCAACGGGCCACTATCTGCGACACGAGACGTGCGCTTTGCTCGACCGTGAGGTCAAGGGGAACGCGAAACTCATACCACGCACCAGTCGCGGGCAGTTTGACCTCAAGCAGCAGCTTGTCCTGCATGCCTACCCCTGCCCCTCGGAGCTGTCGCCCCCACCGTCATCCACCTCCGCACACGCATCCCGCTTGGCGGCGAGATAGTCCTCCTCGCCCGCCTTGAGCAGGGCGAGCAGATGCTCGCTGTCGATGCTTTGGTAGCCAACATAGAGCACGGCATCGATCGAGTCCCGGTCGAACATCATGTCCTGTCCAGGCTTCACGAATCCCGTGGGATGGTCGAGGCCGAAGTAGTCCCACAGAAGGCCCGTCTCGACGTCCTGCTGCATATATCCCATGATCGTCACTGGGCTCTCGTGCCCGACGACATGAACGACGGAGCCGATCGGCAGCCACTGGTCAGTCGTTAGCATTGCGCCCCCTAGTCCTCCGCATCGTTGTAGTTCTTTGCCGCATCATCATACGAGCTCTGGTACTGCTGGGCACACCGGTCGAAGTAGGAGACGTTGTCTTGCGCCGTATGGAGCAGGTCCGTGGTCGAATCGATCTGCTCCTGCAGCCTGTCGATGACGGACTGTGCGGCCTTGATGGCATCCGTCACGTGCCCGGCGTTTGGCTGCGCGATCTTCTCCGCCGCGGAGTTGCAGCTGTCGCATTCCGTCCTGGCGGCAGCCTCCTTGCCTAGGCTGTTGAGCGCATCGATGACGTCTTGGTTGGACGGCTCCAGATCGTCGCACTTCGACTTCACGTCCTTGGCGATCTTCATCTGCTCGTTCAGTTTGTCCAGCTCCCCCTGGTAGCCAGAGGCCTTCTGCGACCACTGGGAGGAGTTGGTCTTGCACCAGTTGACCTTGCCTTGGTAGAGGTCCATCTGGTTGGACCAGTAACTCTTGCTTGCCATGCTGCCATCCTTTCTGTGTGAGGGGGGCGTCGGGCATCAACTGGATGGGTTGCTCTCCCCCGGCCACGGGTACGCGTGGTCAAGGGCATGGAACAGGTCGCCGTCCTCGTAGAAGTCGACGGCCACGAACGCCGTGGGGTCTTCCCAGTCGCGAAAGTTATTGCACCAGTCCTCGGGGATGCCCTCGTGGGCGGCGTGGCAGCGAGCGTACATGGCACCGAGCTTCGGCACGATGATGCACCAGCGTATGCACACCGGTCCCCTACACACGTCTGGATCGTTCCACCCGTACTCCCTCCTGCCCATCGTGCAGCCGCGCCTGTCGTCCACGAACACCTCGTACCGACGCCAGGTGATGGACCCGACCGCATGGGCCAGCTCGAGCATGGGCTCGACGTCGAGCCCATGCTCCGCACAGTAGCTCCTCACAAAGCGCCTGTCGTTCGTGTTGAGGGCACGAAACAGGGGGTCGGTGTCGTATTCCACAAACCTCTCGTGCCACTCTCGCGCAGCTACCTGGAAGGGGAATTTCCTCTCGTCGAACAGCTCGCGGAAGCTCTGGGGCCACTGGGGGCGGTCGTCCGGGAAGGGACGCAGGTTGAAGATGCCCGGCGCCGCCTGCACGAGTCCCGTTGCGCCGTCGTCACCCATGGTGACGCCCATCGTCCTGTCCTTGCCGGCGCGCCTGTCCGTGATGGTGAGCCCGGGCCTCCTCAGGGGCGCCAAAGCCCTCTCCAGCTCGGGGTTGGGGTTTCCCTCGGCATCCACCCAGCCGGCGGGATGGAGGCGCCCTACCATGCTCTCCCTCCAGGGGCCCTGCCAGGACTTTTCCATGGAGGCGCGCGCGAGGTCCATCGATCCCACGTTGCAGGCAATGCCGCCGCTGTCACAGCCGTCAAGCAGCACGAACAGGTCCTCCCGCGAGAGCGGGAGCCGCTCGAGTGGGAGCTCTGCGAGGTCTATCTGGCTTCTCCTGAAGAACATGGAAAGGCTCCTTTCCTCTAGCTGTTGCATCTGAGAGCCGAGCATCAAATGCTTGCGGACATGGCGAAGCAGGTGACAGGGCCGCTTGCGGAATACCCGAAAACATTCGATACTCGACTCTCAAGGTGCGACGTTCCAACAAATAACGAGAAATCGAAGAACTATGGTCTAGTTCTTGACTTCATATAGCTGACTCCCCATGATTCCTTATCCTGTCCGCTGAATGCACACCGTAGGGTTGGGAAACCCCAGCTCGAGCACCGATGGCACATCGGAACCGAAGACACTAATACGTAACGCACCGTCACTCATGAGTGTTAGAAGCAGGGATGCCATACTTGCGTAGGTAGTAGGTTACGCATTCTTGATGTGTCTATATTGATTCTTCTCAAAATCCATATTATCCCTCTAGAAGGGAAGGGCTGCAGATGCATCCATGGGTGGAGGTTCCACGCTATGTGGATGTCCGGAAGATGGATGGGGTGCCAGGTTAGACTCAAGGGACTGACCCCGGAGGAGTTCCGGGGTCAGTCCCTAGTGGCCTAGTCTTTATTTGGCAGTTCAAGCTTTGGGACTCAGTTCAAGCCCGTACGAGACGCAACCATCATCCATGACTTTGCTACGACGCTGGTAGAATGGACAAGAAGGTCGCGTCCAGAGAGGGAGACAGCCATGTCCATAGGGATGGCCGTAGTACCCGGACTGATTCCAGGGGATCCCGTCATGGTGGGAGCGCTGGCCATGATCGACTATGTGCTGCTGCTCACATCCTCGTACGGCCGTGCCGTTGTGGCGCGCGCCTGGGGGCAGGAATTCGCCTCCCACGTCCCAGCGATGGCATTCGCCATGCTGCATGCACTGTTCGTCTCCGATGTGGTGGCAGCCATCGTGCTGCATATGAGGACACGGAAGGCCGATGGCGCCTCAGGACTCGGCGAGGGCAAGGCGGCGTCATGAGCTCCCCTGTCAGGCGGCGGCTTGTCGTCGCAATCTCCGCGGCGTGCGCCGTCATCGTCCTCGCACTCCCCTTCCTCATAGGCTTCTCCCTAACCCCGGACGTTTCGGAGTCCTCCCTCAGCCAGGCGATAGACCGGGAGAACGCCCACAACAAGCAGCTGCTGACCCTACGACACGACATGCAGCCGACCCTCGACGAGTTCAAGGGCATCCTGTCGGGCATGCGCACGGCAAGCCCCCAGAACGTTGCCCTCTCGGTATACGAGCAGATTGGCCTGCAGAGCAGCGCCGAGCATGCCGTCGGCTCGTATCTGCACGTCAGCTCCTACATCGAGGATTGCGACGTGTCGGAAGACTGCGGCACCGTGCGCGTCATGTATGAATGCGCGGCCATCACCGCAGACAGTGAGAAGGTGGTCATCGCGGATCGCACGCGGGCCACATGGGACATCGAGAAACGGGACGGCTCATGGACGGTCACATCCGTTCACGATGACAACCCAGCGCTCTCATTGGATGGGAGGCCATAGACAATGGGGGCCGTTACAGTCAAACGAGCGCTGCGGGCCGTTGCGGTGGCGCTGATCGCGATCGTCGTGGCGACGGGATTATACCTGTTGGTACACCTTGCCCTGCAGGGTGCCCACGAACGGGAGTTTCAGCCCCTCATCGAGGACACACGCAGCCTGGTCAAGGGCAAGACCGTCCTCGACGAGAGCGACCCGAGGTGGGGAATCTACGGCTACAAGAGAACGGAACTGCCCGACGACGTGCGCGTGACGTGCCAAATCAATTACATCGAGGGGTACATCTGGGGTGACAGTGGCAAGGTGTACACCAGCGACTCCATAGCATGCTACAACCACGACGGTGACGTGGAGTATGGCTCGGGTGACGGCCCGGTCGAGTGGACGGTCCATCGCGACGCACAGGGAAGATGGCAGATCGAGAACGTACGCCACGTGGACATGGGGGCGAGCTGGCTGCCGTTCGGCATCCCATATATTTGGAGCTAGGGCCACATGCCGCGGCAGCGTTTCAAGGGTTGGTGATCGCATATGGAGGAGCAGCGTTGCGGGCGGCATGGCGACACGTCGCGCGCCCGCCCCGCTCGCAGCCTAGGCGTAGGCGTTTCGCGGTCGCTCTGGAACGTTTCGGCCCCAAGTGCGCGCTGGCCCCTGCCAATCTCGGAAGGAATCGGGGGCGCAGTCGGCCCGTCGCACGCCATCCGCCCCGCCCCAAGTGCATCGGGCGAGGAAACGGGCGACGGGCGCACCTCCCGGGATCGCGAAGGCGACGGGGCCAGCGCGCACTTGGGGCCGAAACGTTCCCGTGGCCGCCGGGATGGGGCGACGGCACCCGCTGCGCGCCGGCGTCAGGGCCCCGACAAAAAATCCCCGGCCCGCTCGGCGGGCCGGGGATCGCAAAAGCATGGTCGCGGGGGCTGGATTTGAACCAACGACCTCCGGGTTATGAGCGAGTCAGAGGCTGTTTCACCGCAAATCTTGCCAATCCACTGCACAGTCGATATGCGTCTGACCTGTGGTTTTTCTAATCTCCTGCATCTCTGAAATCTACAACTCCCATGTCTCCATCTTCGGTTTGGTGGTCACAAATGGCCGTGGAAAACTCGTTAGGAGGAGATATGGACACCAGGTACACCAGCAGGTCGCTCAGACGAAGACGCAACACAGATCAATGGGAGTGCAGCCTCTCGCACACCGACCCCGTAACCGGCGAGGTGGTCAGGACCTACCACACCCTCGTCGCCAAGACGCAAAGGCAGGCGGAGCGCACTCGCGACGCCCTCACCGTGGAGCTTGAGCTCTTGGGAGGGGCGTCGTCATCCAACGTCTCCCTGCGCGACTTCATGGCCTCGTTCATGCGCCACAAGAAGGGCTCGGGCACCATAGAACCCTCCACCGTGAGGAGCTATCGGTCAGAGAGCAGGCTCATCTGCACCTACCTGGGAAACGTGGCCCTCGCCGACATCTCGGTGCCGGAGGTGAACCGCTGGATGGTCCGCATGAGCGCCGACGGCTACGCCCCCAAGAGCGTGTCAAAGCCCTTCCGCCTGCTCAAGCAGGCGCTCAAATGGGGTATGGCGCAGGGCCTCATCGCCAGGAACCCCTGCGACTTCTGCAAGCCGCCCAGGCGCGTGAAGACACCCATCAACGCCCTACCGCGCGAGGAGCGCACCCGCATGCTCGAGCTGGCGAGGCGCGCACAGCCGGCGCCTCTGGGCATAGCCATTGAGCTCTCCCTCACCACGGGAATGCGCCGCTGGGAGGTCTGCGCGCTCAGGTGGTCCGACCTCTCGGACGACGGCACCATGACCGTGAGCCACGCCCTGGGAAACGGAGACGGCGGCTTCTACGTGAAGGAGCCCAAGATCGGAAGCTCCGCCAGGACGATACCCCTCACCAAGCACCTGAACGCGATGCTCTCCGCCAGGCGCCGCGACGCGGAGCGCGTGGCGCGCGAGATGGGCGTCGCGCTGGGAGACCCCTACATACTGGGAACGTAGGAGGAGAGGAGCCGGCCCTACAACCCCACGCAGCTCGGCAAGGACTTCTCGGCCTTCTGCAGGATGAACGGCTTCAAGTGCACCTTCCACGACCTCAGGCACACCTTCGCCACCATGATGATCGCGGGCGGCTGCGACGTGAGGATCGTGGCGAGCTACCTGGGGCACGCCAGCGTGTCCATGACCCTGGACATCTACGCCGATGTTGACCCCGAGGCAAAGCGCGCCGCCGTGAGCAAGGTCGAAGGGAGCTTCGACGTCGAGATGGGCGGATACGGCGACGCCATCATGGACAGCGCCATCGGCGCGCCCAAGCACCGCGAGCCCGCACTCACCTTCTCGGTTGACCAGCTCAAGGCGATGCTCGCCGCCGCAGAGGAGAGGGAGGCTGGCCATGGGCGTCCTTAGGCTCGTCTGGCGCCTCGTGCGCTTGCTCTTCCGCGCCGTCTCACGACGGATGTGAGCGACATGTTGTGAGTTACTGATATATACACATGGAAGTGAGCACAATTTGTATGCACTTCTACTATAATTCATCAGTATGAAGTTCAAGGAGTACATAGAATCGCATCAGGTGTTCACCGCAGACGATCTGCGCACGGTCGCCACCTGGGGAACCGCGCGGACTCAGCTGCAGCGTGCCCTTAAGGCAGGCGAGGTCGAGCGCGTGCGCCGGGGCGCCTACGTGTCCAAGACCGGCAAGTTCCTCGGCGAGGCCCCCGACCCGTACCTCGTAGCCAAGACAATCGACCCAGAAGCCGTCATCTCTTACCATTCTGCACTCATCGCCCACGGCGTCGCGCACAACGTCGGCTTCGAATGCTCGTTCAGATCCGCAAAGGTGCGCTCACCGTTCGAGTACGGAGGCGTCCGCTACGTCCCCTTCAATGGTGGCGACAGCCCACAGACGCAGGCTATGCGCTCCAAATCCTATGGCACAGTAAAGGTGACCACGCGCGAGCAGACTCTCGTCGATTGCCTGACATACCCCGGGAGGGCCGGTGGCATGGAGGAGGCTGCGCGGTCCTGCTCGGCGTTTCCCTACCTCGATTTGGAAGCGCTGCTCAAGATCCTCAAGGACGCGTCTTCCTCGACGCTCGCCCGGGTGGGATGGCTCCTCGACGCAAAGCGCGAAAACTGGGGTGTCGACGAGGACGTCCTGAGCGAGCTGGAAGGTCGGCTTGGGAAAGGGCCTTACAGGCTTGATCCGAAAATAGGAGAAACAAGAGGTTGGAGCAGCCGCTGGAGGCTCTGCCTTCCCGAGACAGAAGAGGAGGTTCTCTCATGGGCATCATGAACGCGGACGAGTTCGAGCCGAGGACCGTGGACAAGGTTGAGCGCCTGCTCGACCTTCTGGATGAGATGGAGCGCCATCCCGCCCTCAAGGGCAGGCTCGCCCTCCACGGCGGCACGGCCACCAACCTCTTCATGCTCGACGTGCCGAGGCTCTCGGTCGACATCGACGTCTCCTGCATCGGGAGCGTCTCTCGTGAGGACATGCTCGCCGACAGGCCGCGCATCGAGGCGGGCATAGAGGCCGTGGCGCAGGCGCTGGGCTACGCGGTGGAGGCTCACCCCGGCGGACATGCCGGGCGAACCTTCCTGCTGCGCTATCGGGGTGACTGGGGAGTCGACCACGTGAAGGTCGACTGCATCTACATGAACCGCTCGCCCATCCTGCCGCCCATTGTGCGCGAGACGCCCGTGAGGCCGGACGCCAAGGTGCGCACGTTCGCAGACGCCGAGCTTGCCGCCGGCAAGGTGAAGGCGTTCTTCGACCGCGTGAAGGTCCGCGACCTCTACGACATCTCCAACCTGCGGGGTGTTTACAAGTCGCTCGAACCCGATGAGCAAGAGAGCGCGCACCAGCTTGCCCTCTACTATGCCTCGCTCTCCGCATGCTTCCCAAAGCCTTTCGAGGGAAGGGAGCAGCGCTTCACGGACAGACTTTCCGAGCTCGCAGACCAGCTCTACCCCATGCTCCGCTCATCTACCGAGCGCCCAACGCTCGATGCCCTCATGAAGGATGCCGAGCGCTTCATAGCGGAATGGGTCCTGCCTAGGACAGATGGAGAGCGCGAATACCTTGAGCGTCTCGCAGGAGGCGACTACCGACCGGAGCTCGTCTTCCCGGACAAGTCGATGGCCCAGGCCGCCGCCGTAAACCCCGAGGCGCTCTGGAAGGTCGAGAACCTCAGGAAGATGCACCGGTAGGACGCGCCGCCCCGAGCCCGAAGGCCAGGGCAGCCACATGGGCCAACCTCCCTGTTGAGACGATCGGTGTGGTAGCGGAGTAACCCTTTCAGCCCGCCACCAGACACAATGCCATAGCGAACGCCGAGGCCTCCACACGCCACAACGGACACGCCACGATGGCACAAAGCACCCCGGATACCCCACGAGCATGGGTATCGCGCATCACATGGCATCCGCGCGAGCGCCCCGCCTCCCAGCGAAGCCGACAGCAGTCGGCCAGCGCACCGCGCCTCCACCGCACGCCCGGCGCACAGGCACGCAACGCCTCCTCACAACCTCATCGCCGCATTCCCACGCACTGCCTCCGCGCGCGTCCCCACCCCGTCTCGCCTTGGGAGCGAAGACTCGCCCACGACCGCTCCCGCGCAAGGGCCGCGAAAACTTTTCCGATGGCCGCAAGCGCCCTTCGGAAAACTCAGGCGCATCCGCGTTTCGCTTTCCCCCTTGCGCTGCCGCTTTCCCGCAGGCGCCATCCGCCCCGCAAGGCGCGCCAAGGGAGGCGGGCCCCAACACGAGGAGGCAGACAGCCATGGGAAAGAGCATCGACGAGAGGTCGCACGAGGCAATCCGCGCGTACCTGAAGCACAGGGGCATCGAGGTCCTGGGGAGAGCTGGGCGCACGGCTCGGACGGCATCGACTTCATCGCCATGGACGACGAGGAGCTCGTCTTCGTGGACGCCGCCACCAAGTGCGGGGGCTACGACATGCCCAAGGAGGAGCCCGACCAGGAGCGCTTCGAGCGCATCGCGGCGGCATACCTCGCCGAGGCCGAGGTGGAGGGCCTCAACAGCATCCGCTACGACATCGTGAGCCTTTTGGTGACGGACTCCGAGAAGGCGCTCCTGCGCCACCACAAGAACGTCCTCAACGACGGGAGGTAGGCCCCAAAGCGACTGCCCCGGGCCTTCGAGCTCGGGGCAGGGCGGGTCATACAGATTTGCTCTGAATCTTTAGACGTAAAGCCATGAAAGTTCCAAAGCGCGCTGACTTGCTGAAGAACATCCTGGTCAAGTTCGACGTCGTGAGTATGCTCATCGTCGGTGAGAGCCAGACACTTCTCCGCCATCACCTCAACGCGCTCGGCGCGCGCTAAGCACAGGGCGCTCTCAGGAGCTCCGGCTCCGGGGCGTTGCTCATAGCGTTTTGAGCCAGTTCGTGAACGGTTTTCTTAGTCATAGTCACCCTATATGACAAGGCAGAGATCACCACGCGCTCTCGTTAGGGCAACATAGAACTTCGCTTTAGTTGTGCCCTCAAGTTTTGCAGGCTTGCCTTCAATCCACTTCTTCATTTCGCCCGTCGCGAATATGACAACATCGCCAAGCGTAAGCCCCTTCGATTCGCCCATGTTTATCCTATGACAGCCAACGGTACCTGCGACATTTTTGTTCCATGTCAATACAGTGGGCAGCTCTGCTCTTGTGGCGACCCATGCAGCGAAATCTTTCTTTTCCAGCACAGTGACTTTGCCTTGCGGCTTTGCGAGTCGCTCATCACTCGGTATAACCGGCTGATATTCGCTGTAGAGCCGGTTGGCATAGTCCATTACGTCTGCTGAGCACCTGTGTGTAACCGAGAGAGTAGTGGTATCCAAGTCGTACGATGTACGACGTTCAAAGAACTCGAAGATATGCTGCAGGTTCTTGTATTTGGCTTTCCAGCCTGTTCGGTAGGTCTGCTGCCTCGGGTCGCCTACGACCACCATGTTGTCAGCACAGTCCATCATAGCAAGGATGAAATCGTAATCATAACCAGCGAAATCCTGTGCCTCATCTACCAGGATGACATCGTAGATTGCGCATATCCGATTAATGACCTCGCCGCCCCATTGCTCATTGCAGTAGACAGCCAAATCAGCAAGAGAAGTTCTGTGTACAACGCCCGGCTTGGCGCAGAAGTATTCCTCCATACCGCGAGTAACGCCCCTGCGGCGACGTGGCTCTTGGTTATTGAAGAGCATGCGATCGACTCGATGCGTGAAATTCTGAGCGCGAAATGGCCTTACACCATGGGCGAGCAGGAAAGAGAACCAGGTCATGATGGTTATGTTTGCAGGAAGGTGCCCAAGCGCGGCAATAACTGCAGCACGAAACTCGCTAGCGTTCGCATCGGTGTAGGTCAGATATAGCACACTCTTATTGGCATAGCGTTCGACTGCAATGTTACGGAGCAGAGTCGTCTTGCCAGCGCCTGCGCCAGCAACGATTATTCTCTTGCGGTCTTCAGCATTACTCATCGAGCCAACCTATCCCGTCGCTTATATAGTCGGGAATGAGGACGTTTGCGCCAGCATCAAATAGCTCAAGAGCAGTATCGGTCTTGTTCCCTTCCATATATTTGAGAAGGCTTGCTTTGCAGTCGTCTTTTCGACCCAAGATGTTCTCAAGGTTTTCGAAGCCATTCTTTCTCAACATCTCTGCTTCAAGGGTATTCCAATTGAGCTTCTTATCCGGGTCTATGTCAGTCGGATCGTCCGGCTCAAATTCATCTCGAACGTAGCCTAAGTGCACATGGTCATCTGAGGAAAAGTCGGCATACTTCTTATCGAGGGCTGCGGTATCGCCGTCATTGTCGGTAAGAACAAGCACGCGCTTTTTAATGGAACTCGCGATCTCAAGGAATCGGAGAAAGCCGCTTCCGACAGAAATGGCGTCAATTCCATCCTCGATTGGCAGCCTGTTGTTGTGGGTTTGCCGATATGCCAACTGTACGATTAACTCGTCTGAAGAACCCTCTACCAGGATTGCCGCCCGCGAGAGCACGAGCCTTAAGGTGTCGTATCCAGGCAGTTTCTTGAAGAATCTCAGCGTTTCCGGGGAAAGGTCTACGAGCGGAGAGCAATAAGGCTGTCGTGAATCGCCGCCTACGATTTGCAAGTTCTCAAGGCCAAGCACGTTTGCCACATAGCTCGAATGGGTCGTTACGATGACCTTACGGCCATCCGCACCATCAGCAATCAACCTGATGAGTTTGCTCAGATTTGTATGGGAAAGATGGTTCTCAGGCTCCTCGAAGAGAAGCAGAGTTGTCTTTTCTGGGCGTTCCTTGCCTAGAGCGATGCCAGTCTGCATCATACTCTGCGCTCCCGCGCCGATATGCCCATAAGGTACGCTTTCAAGACGAACAACGATATTTTTCTTCCAAGAGTCCGTCGTGCCATGATCGGTGGTGATGTCAATGTCACCAATGCCTTCGATACCAATGGTTGGCAGTGAGCCATTGGCTTTCTTAAGCGCATCTTTGGCACTCCATGCATCGAAAGCAATGCGGGCTTCTTGGGCTAGCGCCATCTGGTGTTTCTCATCCAATCCATTAAGAAGGACGCGGGCTGCGCGCTCGTCCACCCTGCTGCCCCGCCAGTCTCCGGCAGGGTTGATCATCACGGACCGAACGGGAATCTTTCGAGGCGTAATCGGCCCGTCCCCGAAGGTCATCCACTTTGCCTCGTAGTATTCGATAGGCAGGCTCTTGAGGCTGCTTTCGGGCAAGCTTTCGAGCTCGTCACGATAGTCCTCATCGAAAAGGACAGAGAACGTGAATCCGCAATGCTTACTCTTCTCGGAATTGACGGCACCTGAAAGGTATTCAGCGTCATGCCCATCGCCGCCACTGAGGTACACCTCAATCTTGATTATGGGAAGCCTTGAAAAGTCGCCCGAGCACGCGGCGGCGATAAATGCAGCGACGTCATCATTGTTAAATAACGCCTGCGAAAGAACTCGTTGGATGGGCTCTCCTCGGTATAAGCCCGTAAGGGCAAGGTGTATTGCTTCGAGGATAGTGCTCTTCCCAACGCCATTATCGCCTACGAGTATGCTCAGTTGACGTATCATATCGACAGTCAACGGCTCGCGAATGCGCTTAAACCCGCTGATAATGACCTTTTCTATGTCAAATTTCGGGCTAGGTTCTCCTGTCGGCATACTCATCTATCCAATCTGAAGCAGACCCTGGTAAAACGCGCTCGGGAACATGAACTTCCTCGACGGCTTCTTTTTCTTGTCGTCGCTGTCGAACGTCACCTCAATGTACGAGTCACCAAGGTCGATGATGTGTCCGTAGCCAAATGCCTTGTGGAACACGACGTCGCCATCGGATAGCGCATTCAGCTGCTCCTGGGTCACGGCGGGCTTCGCGGGTGTCGCCTCCTCGTCAGCAGGAGTCGTGACAGGCATAGGGTTACTCTCGGACTTCGACGGTGCGGACTCGGGACTCTTTGCCATGGGAGCAGTCATGGACGGCATGGCCGCCGAAGGCTTGGTCGTGGTCTTCCCCGCAGCTCGCAATACGCCCGTTGCGTCGCTTGCGCTCACTGCACTCGCCGTCGGCCGCACCAGCCCGTTAGGAGCCACCATCGACTCCTCCTGAGCCATGGCCATGTACTCGAAGTCAGTGAGCGTCGTGTCGAACAGGCCCACACGCTCGCCCTCATGGCGGTTCACGCCGGCATAGCTCAGTGACGAGTCCTCGTAGCGACGGAACTTGTACACGGCGTCGTTCATGAGCGCGTCGTTGAACACACCCAGCGAGACCAACAGCTCGAAGTCCTTCACCGTGAGGCCGGTCACCTTCTTGAAGAGTCCCGGCTCCAGCTGCGTGATGACGTCCTTTAGGGTCTCTTCGCGGTAGTCGGTCAGGTACATGAACACCGGTATGCGTGTGGCGAACTTGATAAGCTTCTCCTGGATCTGCTTGCGCTTGCTCTTGAGCTCCTTCTCCTCGGCGGAGATCTCCTCCTTCTCCTTCGGGGTCAGCTCCTCCTTCTCGCGCTTGGCCTTCTTGATGGCCTCGGAGCGGTTGATGATCGTCTCGATGTCGGCATTCAGGGCACGGAAGCCCTCGATGCTCATGAGGGCATTGAGGGCGTCCTCGTTGTTGAGGATGCGCCGCAGCGTGTCGTTGTCCACGTTCACCAGAAGCGCAGACTCCCAGCGCCTCGCGAGCAGCGTCGCCGAGGTGCCCGCCATTGCGATGTCGAGGATGTCGGCAGCGCTCACGGGCCGCATGGCACTGCCGTCATAGGCCAGCACCGGCAGGAAGTTGATGAACTCGCCGACCTTCTGCTCGGGCCCCACGCTCTCGTCCACCTTGAGGCGGCAGCTGTAGTCCGACACCATGCGCAGCGACCGGTCCAGCGCGAAGTCGAACACGTAGCACTCCCGCTTCACGATCTCGGTCTTGTCCGCATCATCCTTCACGGTCCAGGGCGACTGCACGCGGAAGGCGGCCTGGAAGTACGTCTCGGGGCTTCGCATGTTGGTCAGCATGAAGATGCCGGTCCAGGGCTTCACGGTCACGCCGGTGGTCAGCTTGCCGCAGGTGAGCGTGATGGTCTGGGAGTGCAGCGGGTCCTCCATCGTCTCACGCACCCTGTCGAGCGCAGCCATTCCAACGCCCGCCTCCGTGCCGGCGCACACGCTGACGGTGTAGTCATGGAAGAACACGTTCTGCGGCTCACGCAAGAGGTTGCGCATCGCGTAGCAGCTGTTCACGCGCGGAAGGTACCATAGCGTGTGGTTCAGCACGCGCAGCAAGCGCGTGTCGGCATATGGTAGCGCGGGTTTCTCCGCGCCAAGCTTCAGGTCGTCAACGGCTGATGGCTTGTACGCACCACGAATCAGGTCGAGCCACTTTTGCACGGCGTCCTTGAGCACGAACTCGGCAGCATCTCCCTCTCCCCTTGCCTCGAAGAACGCGTTCAGGTCGAAGCTGTTGTACTCGCCGCCGAGCGCCACGTTGCGAATCTCGTCTGGCATCTGGTAGGTGAGCAGCACCATGCGCGGTAGCGCGGCGTAGGGGTTCGGGAGGCCGGGGTGCTCATGTGGCCACGCCTCCTTAGCCGCCTGCTCGTCGGAGTAGGTCCAGTTGTAGATCTGCTCCTCGATGAACTCCCCTGAGTTGAGCGCCCTGAAGGGCGTTCCCGAGAGGAACAGGTAGTACTTAGTCACGATAGGCAGGTCGCCCTCGTCCATCTCGTTGCCGGTGTTCGCATGGCCGAGGCTGGTGTCCATGTCCTCCTGGGTGTTCAGCTCGTCCTCGTCCTCGGGCTCGAAGAGCGTCTTTGAGTTCTCGTTCCACGCGCCGAAGTGGTACTCGTCGAAGATGACGAGGTCCCAGTCCTCCTCGCGCACCCACTCGTGCTGGGGCTTGATTCGCCCGGAGCGGTCGCGGCCCAGGAAGTCCTGGAACGACCCGAAGCACACTATCGGACGATCCTTGTCGGCAGCCTCGTACTGCTCTGCGATGTTGGGCCTGCTGGGGTCCTTCGGGCGGCTGATGAACTGCCAGCCCTCGAAGTCCACATGTGTGTTCAGGTCCTCCTCCCAGGCGGTCTGCACTGCCGGCTTGAAGGTGAGCACGAGTGCGCGCCTGAATCCCATGTCCTTGGCGAGCTCGTAGGCAGCGAAGGTCTTGCCAAAGCGCATCTTGGCGTTCCACAGGAACTTGGGCGTACGCGCGCCGCCCTCCCGCTCCAAGGAGTGGAAGTACGCCTCGGTCTTGTGGACGGCCGCCTCCTGCTCGGGGCGCATCCTGAAGTCCTGGGTGCGCCGCTCTACGTTCTCAGCGCGATCGCGGACCGCAAGGTAGGCTGCCCTCACATCTTCGATGCTACATTTGAACCATTCAGTTTTCTTGCCATCGGAATCCCGCTGCTTGTAGAACCCATTGAGGTTTAGATTTGCGTGCACCTCGTGATCCATGAAGGTGGTGCCGTCGGTGCGCATGGCTGGTGCCACGAACACGACCTCGTAGGGCTTGTCGCCTGGCTTGAGCGTCGGGTAGTGCTCGTGCATGCGCTCGTCTATGGTGCGGGCGGTGTAGCCGACCTTGAGCATGCCTTTAAGTTGATAGTTATCAGGTTCGCAGTAGGCGTAGATAATCGGCGTCGCGTCAGGACGTGGCGGGAAGAAGTCGCTACTAGTCATCTTCGCCACCCGTCATTGGCTTAATTTTTGTCTCGATTTCCCGCATACTATCCTCATCAAGACCAAAGTAGCTATAAAGCTCCTCGTCGGTGGGGGCCTTGCTTAGGTCGATGGCGGGCACAAACGCGAAGCAGCTTTTCGATATATTTTGCGTTGGCGTTGCCTGCCATATCAAATAGCGTACGAACTTTGTACGTATGTAGGCTGCCAAGTTCTCCGCCCCTGCCTGGCTGTCAAAGGCGTCAACGACAAGATATGTCTCGCTGCATACGGTCTTAGGCGGCAGGATCTCGATAACTGTCAACATTTTTCGCTGACCATTCTTGTCGGACTGCCCCGCATGCTCTGCCGCTGCTTTCGAGATAATAACCTTCCACTGGTCAATCATCTCCCGGCCAGTCGTCACACCATCTTTGTTAACTGTAGACATCCCCCCGCGATACCTGAGAGCCAGATCACCTTTCTTATAGTCAGACCCAGCCCCGATACCAAACGGCTTACGAGAGCGCACGATATCGGCATAGAACTCGCTGGCTTTGGATTGCACGCTACGTATAATTTTCACTGCCCGATCGGAAGCGATGAACACGGGGAATTCGTCGAGGGCTCTATCGGAAGAGGTGTCCTCTCCGTTCTCATGCAGCGTTGCGTGACATGGACCATCATAGTCGCGCGCCCACAAGAAGTAAGAAACGCCGCCTGCAATGTCAACGCCTTGAAAGCAGTCACGTGAATCGCTGTATGTGACCATCTCCTTGATGCGGCGATCATGGAGCATAGAATCACGGAAAGCATCGAGGCCCTTGCCTCCCGACTGCCATTTTGCCGGCACAATCATACAAAGGTAACGAGGGTTAAGCTTCTTTGCCTGCTCGATGAACCTATGGTAAATGGGCATGGCACTGCTGCCATTGCCACCTCCATCGTTCATTTGGTAGGGAGGGTTGCCTATGATGACATCGAATTTCACACTAAATACCTCTCCCGGATCGTCTAGGTGAATGAACTCGTATGCGTAAGACTCCAGATCCTGTTCGCGGTCATACACAGCCTTAGGGACGCCGCAATACTTACACCGTCCGTATTCCCATGTGTGTTTCAATTGCCTGTAATCAACGCGGCCCTGAGGCTCATTAAAATGGACTATGGAGTATTTGCTGTTTGGGTACTTAGAACAGTAGAGGCTGCGCCGCGCAAGCAGACTCGTGAGTTCGGTTATTGCCATACCAAAAATTTGATTGCGGTAGATATGATTAAGCCGCTCCTGTAGGTCTGGGAATTGTGGCTCAAGGCCATCTATGAGTCGAACTGCAACTTCCCTCAGGAAGACGCCAGACTTAGTGCCGGGGTCAAAGAACGTAGCGTTAGGGTCGCTCCAGATTTCACGAGGCAGCAGGTCGAGCATCTTGTTCGCCAAGTCCGGAGGAGTGAAGACCTCATCGTTGCTCAGGTTGGCAAGGCAGCTCAGTACGTCGGGATTGTAGGTGGTTTCAAAAAGGCTACTCATTGTTCTGCACCTCGTAGAGGCTCGTCATTGAAAACTCCCGTATGGGCTTGGGAGTCATCGCACCGGTCTCCTCGTCCAACTCCCACTCCGAGGTGGGTGTACCACTTGCGCCGAACAGCGAGAATTGTTGTTGGTCGGCGCTGCCCTCCAGCATCTCGTCCAAACGGAAGTCGCGGCGCTTCACCTTGTCGCCCATAACCAAGGACCACTCGGAGAAGACGATTGGCTCGTTGGTGTCGTCCCCATGTTCGTCCACGGCCTTGAGGCTTAGGGCGTTGCCGTTCAGGATGTTGCGCGATAGAACGTAGCGGATGGCCTCAAGGTAGCCAGGCGTCGGGCTCTTCTTGCACACGCGCAGATAGTCCGCCTCCACGATCGAGTACAGCCGCTCCCGGCATGACGCTACGTTGTCGGCAAGCAGCTCCACGCCGTAGATGCTGCCCACGGCTATGAAAGCGTAGCGCTCCCACTCGGCGAGCGAGCGCCGGTAGCGTGAGCCCACCACGGCAAGCTTGCGCCTCAGCACCTCGTCGAGAAAGTTTCCGTCGCCGCATGCGGGCTCCAGGAAGCGCGACTCGATGCGTTCGGTCTCCTGTTTCACCATATCCAGCATGGCGTTCACCTCGCGCACGTTGGTGAACACCTCGCCGTGGTCCTGTACACGCTGGCGCGATTTTACTTGTGCAGTCATTTATCACGCTCTCTCGTAAGCTCTTCAATCATGCACATGCGGATGAAGGCGCTGAAGCTGATGCCCTTGAGGACGGCTGCCTCTGCTCCCGCTTCCTTGAGGTTTCTTGGTATGCGCATGGTGATGGTGGTCATATCGCCGCCGACGAGTTGCTCCTGCAGCTCGGTCTCGGTGGCGCCGCTGTTCACAAGCTCCGAATACTTCACCTCGTGCACCTGCCTTTTGAGTAAATACAACATGAATACATTCTAGCAGTAACGAGTTTATGCGAAGTTTGGCTCCTGCCGTATAGGGAAGATTTCCAGTTCTAAGCAAGCAGCCTATCTTGTGCGCACAACGCACGAGATAGCGCTTGTCGGCACCGGGAGCCGCGCCCATCGCGCCGCCGCTTCAATGGCGTGCTTCTCCACCCGGATGCCGAGCGACGGGAGCACGCGCGCGTGCGCACGCGATACGCTCCCATGCGGGGGATGCCCCGCGCCCCTGGGAAGCCCGGACTTACCATCCGGGCAAGACGCGCCGCCTCTCGGCGCCTAGGGGGAACCATGGAAAGATTCGACAGGCGCCTGCACGTGCGCGTTAGCGAGGCAAACGTGGAGCGCGCTAGAAAGCTCGCAGGCAAGCTGGGCATCACCATGTCCGCACTCGTGAGGCTGCTCCTGCAGCTGCCGGCGGAGAACGTGTCGGCACGCCGCCACGTGGTGCTCGACCTCGCCTGCGCCAACCGGCTCTACCGCGAGCTCAACCAGTGGGGCTACCAGCAGAACCAGTCAGCCCACGCCCTGAACCGCATCGCCTACTACCTCAGGCGCGAGGCCATGGACGCATCCGACATCCTGGAGGAGCTCGCCTCGGTCAAGCGACAGCTGGAGCGACTGCGCGAGAGGACGGGCGAGCTCTCCGCTCCCGTGCGCGAGGTGGCCGAGTCGCGCCTGCTCTTCCTGTAGGTGCTTCTCATGCCGCTGCTCAAGCCCATATCCGGCCACACGTCCTGCAGGGGCGTCTATCGCTACCTCACCAGGGACGGGCGCGCGCTCGCCGCCGACTACCTGAACCTCGACGTTCCCGAGCGCGGGGACATCGCCTTCGACTGGGCCGCCGCCATGGACGCCACCCGCACCCACTGGCGAAACGACACTCCCTGGGGAGACAGGCCCTGCCGCACCTACAAGCACTACGTCCTCTCGCCGGACCCCAATGACCACGTGAGCCTGAACGCGCTCCGCGAGCTCGCGGTCGCCTGGGCGCGCGAGCACTTCGGCGACTACGAGGTGGCAATCGTCTACCACGACGACAACGCCGGGCGCATCCCGCACGCCCACGTGGTCGTGAACAACACCAACATCGTCACGGGGCACCGACTTCAGGACCCCGACCCCAAGGAGCTCAAGCACTCGCTGCAGCGCATGGCCAAGGAGCGCGGGCTCTCGGACTTCGATAGCGTTGAGGAAAGATCGTCCGCGCGTGGGCGCGTGCGGCCCCGCACGCTGCAGGCCGAGCACGTGCGCCGGGCGGAGCGCGAGATCGCCGAGAAGGGTGGCTACTCCTGGGTGGCGGACATCCGCGCCCGCGTCCGCGTGGCGCGCTCCGTCACGAGGGACGAGGACGAGTTCAGGGGACTCCTCAAGAGCCTGGGCGTGGAGGTCGAGGACAACTCCGCCAAGGCACGCCGTCGCGACTGGGTGTTCTCGCTTTCCGGGCACCCCACTTGGCGCGTCTCGGGCGAGAGCCTGGGGCTCGACTACGGGCGCGAGTCGCTCATGCGCGGCTTCTCATTAGGAATGGCGGGGCACCTCTCAGACGCAAGCGAACGCAGGGTCGCGGAGCTTGCGCGCTCCGCCGTAGAACTCGGAAATCTCTCGGAGCTGGAGAGGCTCTCCGAGGCACTCGCATGGCTCAAGGGCAACCGCATCCGCACAACGGCGGACTTCGCCGCCAAGGGCACGGGCAACCCCGAGATGGCCGCCTACGTGCAAGGCCTCGGCATCCTCAAGAACCGCAGCTCAGAGCGGCACCATGCACCGAAGCCGTCGAAGCCCTTCTCCCGCACCCAAGGCGCAAGCGCACAGCGCAGCAGCACCGCAGAGCACACGAACGAGCACCACTGCGAACATCAGCGCGACGACGGAAAGGAGAGCCGGCGATGATCGTGAAGACCTACTACCAGGACGGGCGCATGGACGCGTTCGACACCGCCAACCTCACCGACGCGAGCATGTATCGAGGCAACGTAGTCACCAACTGGTCGCTCGACATCTCAGGCGCCATGCGCGAGGGCGGCGTGCTGATCCTCTCCATGCGCTGGTACCCCGCACCGGGGCAGGACGCGCCCGCCGGGCCGGAGGGCCTCCCCATAGCCCACAGGCGCGACGGGCTCTGCGTCGTCGTTGCGGACGGCGTAGACGTGCCGCAGCTCTCCATGGTGATGGTGGACGGCGAGCTCGCACTCCTGCGCGTGGGCGACGGCCTCGTGGACTGCAACCGACTCGCCTGGGCCTCGCGTATCGCAGACGGGCTGCCCGCCCAGGCGGTCTCGGCGCATCGTACGCTCAGCATGCTTGTGAGCGACGGTGCAGACGGAATCGATATAGAGGCCGAGGTCTGCCGCCTGATGGGCTTCGACCCTGCAACGTATGAGCTTGTGGAAGAGCTTGCAGAGGATTCAGCGGCGGATAACTCCCAAGAATGCCGGCTCTAAGCGTCATCCCAACACTTCTGCCATAATGAGGAGTGGTGCTGCTTCCTACGAGCGGGGCCCGCAAAGATAGAAACGCAATGCGTACCAAACAAGGTACGTTAGAGCCGGTAGGTAGCCCGATCGTCTCGCTGACGCGAGGTAAGTAACCCTCCCTCCCTGGGTTGTCCTTTCTTTGCGCAACCACACACAAGGAGGAAATCCATGGAGCGATCCAGCATCACGCTGACCGTCCTGTTTGATGCACCCTTTTGGGTTGGTGTCTTTGAGCGCGTTGAGAACAGTCAGCTTACCGTGGCTAAAGTCACTTTTGGCGCAGAACCAAAGGACTATGAGGTACACGACTTCGTGCTCAGGCGCTTCTACGACCTCAAGTTCAGTCCCGCAGTAGCCGCTGAAGAGCAGCACACAAGTGAGAACCCTAAGCGGCGCCAACGTGCCGCTCGCAAGCAGATGCAGGAAACAGGCATAGGGACTAAGTCTCAGCAAGCGCTACAGCTACAGCTCGAAGCAAATAAAACCGAGCGCAAACAAGCCAGTAGAGAACAACGCGAAGCAGAGAAACAGCGCCAGTTCGACCTCAAGCGGCAGAAGCGCAAAGCGAAGCGCCGAGGGCATTAGACAAGAACAGGGCTCGCGCGTGCGAGCCCTTGCTTATCGTTCCCTCTCCCCCGCCCATGACGCTGCACCAGATGCCCTGCAACAGGCGTAGGCAGCAAGCGTCATGAAGCCGGAGAGGAAGCCGGCTATGTAGGCGACGATGCTAGTCCTCCCCCACCTCGTCCTCCTCGCGGCGGCTCGTGCCGATGCTGCGCGCGATGCCGATGACGGAGGCGGCACAACCCGCCGCAGCCAGGGCACAGATGCCCGCTATCGGCACCTCGTCTCCCGTCTGCGGAAGCTTGCCTCCGGGCGTCGGTGCCTCAGGTGCCTCAGGAGTCTCGGGCGGCGCGAGCTTCACAGTCTGCCCCTCGTCGTTCACGTCGGCATGCGACGCGACCTCCTGGCCTTCCAGGGTGAGCGACTCGAAGGCCACGGCCGCGTGGCCTGACAACTCCACGCCGTCGAAGGTGAAGGTGACCTCCTGTGTGCCGTCCGCCGCATCGGGCACGAAGGCAACGGTTGAGGCGACGGCCTTGCCGTCCGCGCGCACGGGCTCGCCGGTCTCCTTGTTCACGAGAGTTCCGGTGAGCGTGTACTCCTTGCCGGGCGTGAACCCCGTGTAGGAGACGGTGTCCACGATGGTCGCCGAGTCATCTGCCACTGCCTCGTGGTCGCCGTCATCCGCGTCGGTCACCTCGGTTTGCACGCCAGGTGCGGGAGACGTCTTGCTGGGCGGCGCGTCGTCGGTGAGCGTGCCCAAATCCACGGCTACGGCATCGCGGTAGACCGACACGTCGAAGGCCGGGATGAGCGTGCGGTCGGCGTTGGCCTCGCAGGGAAGCTCCTCCACCGTGTAGGTGTCAAAGGGCAGCGCACCCTTGGCGTCGTCGGGCTCGGAGCCTCCAAACCACACGCCGGAGCCCGCCGTGCCGCCGTTGGTGTCCTTGGTGTGGGCGTTCCAGCTCGTCGCCGTCGATGCCTGGCCGTTGCCGTCTGTCACGATGACATGGGACTCGCCCGTGGTCTTGCTGGTGATCTTGAAGGGCACGCCCGCGAGTCGCTGCTGGGCACCGTCCGCCACCTTCACGAGTGCGAGGTCGCCCTGCGGCACTGCTATATTCGCTAACGTAGGAGTCGACGGAAGGGGCCGGTACCGGAAATCCGTACCAAACGATGATGTTTGGAGGATGGCGTGTACTCCCTTGAGCAGAGGACAAGAGCGGTCGAGCTCTATATCAAGTATGGTTTTAAAGCCACGGCTACGATACGCGAGTTGGGATATCCAAGCCGGGCACAGCTTGTAGGATGGTATCGGGAATGGCAGGACAACGGAGGCGCGCTCAGGGGGCGCAACCTAGAACGCTACTCAGAAGGGCAAAGGCGGGCCGCCGTCAACCACTATCTGGAGCACGGCCGCTGCAACGCCTATACGAGACGCGAGCTGGGATACCCCGGAAGTACGCAAAAGCTCAGAGAGTGGATAGACGAGCTGGCACCTGGCGAGAGGCGGACAGCCGAGCCCAGGACGTTCACTCTCGAAGAGAAGCAGAAAGCCGTGACAGCGCTTGTCAGACGAGCCGGAAGCGCGCAACAGATCGCCGACGAGGTCGGCTCCACGCGTTGTACCCTCTACAAGTGGAAGCGAGAGCTATTGCCTGAGAAGGAGCCCCCGATGCCCGACACAAGCAACGCCGTCTCAAATGGCGCGTCCGACGCCGGAGCCGCCAGAGCGGCTCCCGTCACGCAGACAGAAATAGATGCCCTCGAGGCCAGGAAGGCCGAACTCGAGAAAGAGCTGCGCCAACTCGAGCTCAAGCGCGACATCCTGGAGGGCGCCCTCGAGATCCTGGGAAAAGGGACGGGCGCCGACCCGGCAAACGAGCTCACGAACAGGGAGAAGACTCTGCTGATTGAGTCGCTGCGCCCCAAATGGAGGCTGTGCGAGCTTCTCTCGGCGCTCGACATGGCCCGATCGAGCCACCAGTACCAACTCTCGGCCATCGCCGCCGGGGACAGGGACGCCGGGGCGCGGGAGCTGGTCTGCGCCGTCTTCAACGCCAACGACGGCGCCTACGGAAGGCGCCGCATCCACGACGAGCTCGAGGCACGAGGACATGTCATCGGCGAGCGCAGGATAGGGCGAATAATGGCTGAGGAGAAGCTCGAGGCGCACGGCAAGGCAAAGCCCGGGAAGGCCTACAGCTCCTACAAGGGCGAGGTCTCGGAACACCCCGGCAACAAGGTCTGCCAGGACTTCGAAGCCGGACTTCCCAACTTCCTATGGCTCACCGACGTCACGCAGCTCTCGATACCGGCCGGCAAGCTCTATCTGAGCCCGGTTTTGGACTGCTTCGACGGCGCCATCGTAAGCTGGACGACCTCGACCTCGCCCAACGCCGAGATGGCCAACTCCATGCTCAAGGCGGCTTTGGCCACTACGACAGACGAGGAGCGCCGCCATCTCGTGATCCATTCGGACTGCGGCTGCCACTACCGCTGGCCCGAGTGGATCTCCATCTGCGAGAAGGCCGGCATCATGCGCTCCATGTCGCGCAAGGGGTGCAGCCCTGACAACTCCCGCATGGAGGGCTTTTTCGGCACCATGAAGGTCGAGATGCTCTATGGCAGGGACTGGGCGGGCGTCACGTTGGATGAGCTCAAGGAGAGGATAGACGCCTATATAGAGCGTTACAACAAGACGAGGATCAAGCGCTCGCTGGGCTCGATGAGCCCCCTACAATACAGGCAGAGCTTGGGCCTCGCAGCCTAGCAGCAAGGTACGGAAAAGCGGTACCGGCCCCGAACGCTCGGCAGGTTTTAGACAGTTCGCCCATGGGCATGCTGACCACCCGCGGGGGCCCACCAAGAGTTCAGCCAACAGGACTACCAGAACTACCAGAGGAACCAGGCCACTCATGCTGCAAGCCGCATCCCCTACCACCTTGGTTGAGCGTGAGACGATGAGCGCCGCGGACGCCCTCAACGAGCCCGCCTCCATAGGAAGGCAGCCGGCGCATCTGCGCAATGTAATAACGACGATCACGACACCCGTACGCAAGGTCGCCGGGTCGTGCATCCTCTTTCTGTAGAAATCGGCCACACCGCTCTTCAAGCCCATATCCGGTCATGTGTCCCGCTGCGCATGCAGGTGACTCACCAAGGCCAACGCTCGTTCGGCCGCGAAGCCCGAGTGGCCTTCCCGGGCACCCAGGCAACCAGCAACCCTACAATGACCCCAATGAAAGTCAAAGCATTACGGAATGGACAGCGAGCATGAATCAGCCGAAGTCTACCCCACAGCCGACAAGCTCCCCTCAACCGCACCAGCCTCAGCCCCAGTACCAGCAACCAGACCAGGTACCCCATCAGCAGGGTCAGCTTGGCCAACCGTCATGTCAGGTACCATACCAGCAGTCTGTCGGATGCGCTTCATCACAGCGGCTATTCCAACAGGCAGTCACCCCGCCAGCGACCAAGCCCCAACGTGCCCCAGCCCAATGGGCGATGCTAGCGCTGGGCATCGTCATGCTCGTCCTCGCATGCTGCAGCATCTACTTCTTCGTCGATGCCTACAATACCGAGATGCGGCTCAACGGCACGCACGAGTCAGGGTCGTCCTACCTCGCCGTCAGCATAGGCTACATGTTCGGTCTGATGTTTGCCGTCTTCTCCTTCCCCGCCATCGGATCTCTCACGCTGTTTCACCGCATCACACCAGTTCGCATCACCGTTAACGCCGTGTTCGCCACACTCATGTTGATGGTGGCCTTCTCCATGCTCGGCACGACCATTTCGGCCATCGCATCGTCCAGCATCATGGGTTCTCTGCCAATCCTGGAAAGCGCTGAGTTCCTTGCCTTCGTCGTGATCCCTTTCGTCTATACCGCTTGCCTCGTGGCATGCGGTATGCGCCTGAGGCGTGAGCAAAGGGCGAAGCGTCGCGCGCCCGGACTCCCGCCCGCGGCCTAGGCGTAGGCGTTTCGCGGTCGCTCTGGAACGTTTTGGCCCCAAGTGCGTGCCGCACCCGTCGCCCCCACGGTCGCGGGAGGCACGCCCGCCGCCCGCTTCCTCGCCCGATGCGCTTGGGGTGAAGCGGATGGTGCGCGATGGGCCAGCTGCGCCCCCGATTCCCCTCGAAATTGGCAGGGAGCATCACGCACTTGGGGCCAAAACGCTCCCATGCCCGCGGGGATGGGGGCGCAGGCACCCGCTGCGCGCCGGCGTCAGGGCCCCGACAAAAAATCCCCGGCCCGCTCGGCGGGCCGGGGATTGCAAATGCATGGTCGCGGGGGCTGGATTTGAACCAACGACCTCCGGGTTATGAGCCCGGCGAGCTACCAGACTGCTCCACCCCGCACTGTCTGGGCGCATCATCTGCGCAAGGAGTAACTATACGCACCGAACCATCCCGTGTCAAAGGCATTCGGTGGTACAACTGAGTCTCCATAAATCCCTCCCCCCTGTACGCGCACATCTGATAGCTCCTCAGGACATTTCATGGGCATCGCGACCGCATCTGTGCGATAATGAGAACGATTTCATGTAGTCTCACCAGCAAATATAGGGGTCATTCTAGCGTAGCAAGTGAACGGGAGCATGGGACATGGACATCACCACGGTGGCAAAGCTCGCTGGCGTCTCCCGCGCCACCGTCTCGCGCTACCTCAACGACGGCTACGTCTCCACCGAGAAGCGCCGTGCCATCGCCCGCGTCATCAAGGAGACGGGCTACACTCCCTCCCGCCAGGCAAAGCAGCTGCGCACGGGCAAGTCCAACCTGGTGGGCGTCGTCATCCCCAAGATCAACTCCGCCTCGATCTCGCGCATCGTCGCCGGCATCACCGCGGTGCTCAACGACTCCCAGTACCAGATGCTCCTTGCCAATACCGACAACAATGAGCACCTCGAGGTGGACTACCTCAAGCTCTTTGCGGAGAAGAGCCATGTCGATGGCGTCATCCTGGTGGGAACCGTCATCACCCCCGCGCACGAGCGCGCCATGGCAGGCCTACAGGTGCCGCTCGTCGTCCTTGGCCAGGAGGTGGAGGGGCACTCGTGCGTCTTCCACGACGACTATGGCTCCCAGCGCAAGATCGTGGAGCTCGTGCTGCGGCACTCCCGGCGCCCCGCCTTCATCGGGGTGACCGAACGCGACATCGCCGCAGGCCACATGCGTCATACGGCCTTTCTGGACGCATGCCGTGAGTATGGCCTTGACGTGCCCGCCTGCGCGCAGGCCACCACCGGCTTCACCATCGAGTCCGGCTACCTCGCCTGCGAGCAGCTGCTGGACGCCTACCCCCAGGCGGACGCCATCGTCTGCGCCAGCGACACCATCGCATTTGGCGCCATGGCCTGCCTGCGCGAGTACGGCCGCGACATCCCCGAGGACGTGCAGGTGACCGGCGTCGGCGACTCCGAGTATGCCGTCGTGGTCACGCCCACGCTCACCACCATCCACCACCACTACAAGACCTCCGGCATGGAGGGGGCGCGCCTGCTGATGGATGCCATCCGGCATGAGGTCCGCGTGGTTCGCAAGGTACGCCTAGCCTCCGAGGTGCTTGCGCGCGGCACGGTGAGCTAGGTCCGCTCCCCAAGTGGCAAGCCCTCAGCTGGGTGACCCGCAGCCTCATCCCCTCCCTTCCTCGCAGACCCGTGCAAGAACAGGGAGAAGATTTGTAGTGTGAGAACGATTACATAAGAGTATGATGGTTACAAGCGTGTCTGAGATGTGGCCAATCTCAGCGCATATGAGAACGTTTTCACACGTACGTACGAGCAAGGAGGGTCTAATGGCACTTGACTACTCACAAGCCGCGAAAGAGATCCTGGAGGCGGTGGGAGGCCCAGGCAACATCGTCTCGGCAGCTCACTGTGCCACCCGCCTGCGGCTCGTCATCGCCGATGACGAGAAGGTCGATCAGGCCAAGGTCGATGACGCCCTCGGCGCAAAGGGCAACTTCCAGGCATCCGGTCAGCTGCAGGTGATCTACGGAACCGGCACCGTCGACAAGGTGTACGAGGAGTTCTGCAAGCAGGGCAACATCTCCGCGGCAAGCAAGGCCGAGGCCAAGGAGGCCGCCGCCCAGCAGCAGAACGGCTTCATGCGCGCCATCAAGGTGCTCTCCGACGTGTTCGTGCCCATCATCCCCGCCATCGTTGCATCCGGCATGCTCATGGGCATCATGAGCGCCATCCAGTTCATGGGCACCCCCGCCCCCAACGGCGCCGGTCTCTTTGTGCTCGACACCACCAACGTGTGGTGGAAGATCGCTGGGCTCATCAATGCCTGCGCCCTTGCCAACCTGCAGATCCTGCTCGGCTTCTCAGCGGCGACCGTCTTCGGCGGCAACCCCTACCTCGGCGCGTCGCTCGGTGCCCTACTCATCAGCTCCGACTTCATCAATGCCAACCAAGTCGCCAATATCCTGGCTGGCAAGGTTCCCGACATCACTTCCATTCCCGTGCTCGACGTCATCCCCGGCGTCTACAGCATCCAGTGGATCGGCTACCAGGGCCACGTCATCCCCATCCTCGTGGGCGTCTGGATCCTCTGCTTCTTCGAGAAGCGCCTGCACAAGGTCGTCCCCGAGATGTTCGACCTCTTCGTGACTCCGCTCGTCTCCGTGTCCCTGGCCGCCTACATCACCATCCTGTTCATCGGCCCCATCTTCGTGTGGCTCGAGAACAACATCCTCGGCCTTCTGCAGTTCCTGCTCAGCGTGCCCTTCGGCATCGGCGCCATCGTGATCGGCCTCATCTACAGCCCGTCGGTGGTCACCGGCCTGCACCAGATGTACACCGCCATCGACATCGGCATGCTCTCCAACCTGGGCGTCACCTACTGGCTGCCCATCGCATCGGCCGCCAACATCGCGCAGGGCGGCGCCTGCCTGGCCGTGGCGCTCAGGACGCGCTCCGAGAAGACCAAGGCCCTCGCCGTGCCCTCCGGCATCTCCTGCCTGCTGGGCATCACCGAGCCGGCCATCTTCGGCGTCAACCTGCCCAGGCTCAAGCCCTTCGTCTGTGGCATGATCGGTGCCGCCGTGGGCGCGTTCATCTGCTCCGTCACGCAGCTCGCCGCCACGGGCACCGGCGTCACGGGCATCTTTGGCCTGCTGCTCTGCATCGCCCAGCCCGTCCAGTACATCATCATGTTCGCTGCCGCCTTCGGCGTGGCCTTCGGCCTCACGAGCGCCATCTACAAGGATGACGCCGATCCCACCAAGCCCAAGCTGGAGAAGAAGCCCGACGTGGAGAAGAACGTGGCCACCACCCAGGCGACCGCCAAGCAGACCGCGGCCGTTGCCGAGCATTTCGCCGGCTCCAGCAAGGGCGTCGTTCCCGAGACCGCCGCTGGCGTCGTGGCCTCCCCCATGGCTGGCACGGCCGTCCCCATGACCTCCGTGAATGACCCCGTCTTCGCCTCCGAGGCGATGGGCAAGGGCGCTGCGGTCGAGCCCGCCGAGGGCAAGGTCCTCTCGCCCGTCGATGGCCAGGTGACCATGGTTGCCGAGACCGGTCACGCCATCGGCCTGCTCTCAAGCGACAACGCCGAGGTGCTCATCCACATCGGCATCGACACCGTCAACCTCAAGGGTGCGCCGTTCACCGCACACTGCAAGGCAGGCGACACGGTCAAGAGGGGACAGCTCCTGATGGACGTCGACCTCGGCGCCATCGAGGCTGCCAACCTGCCCACTACCACCATGGTCATCATCACCAACACCGATGACTTCACGTCCATCGTTGGCAAGACGGGCGAGGTCAAGGCTGGCGACGAGCTCATCGACATTCAGAAGTAGCGCCTCGGTCCAGCATGTGTTCGTCAGGTTCTTCGAGGAACCTTCGGCGGGGGCGGCTGCAGGGTGGTCGTCCCCGCCTCGTGCGTGTGACCGTGCACGACAGTGACCTTGGCGGCACGGCCGCCAGAAGGGAGTTCCCATGTTCTCCGTTACCGCCCTTGGTGAGCTGCTCATCGACTTCACCGATGCGGGCACCTCCGCCGCAGGCCAGAAGCTCTTCGAGCGCAATCCTGGTGGCGCGCCCGCCAACGTGCTCGTTGCCTTGGAGCGCCTGGGCATGTCGACCGCCTTCATCGGCAAGGTGGGCCAGGACATGCATGGCGAGTTCCTGAGGGCAACGCTCGTGGCCAACGACGTCAACTGTGATGGCCTGGTCATGGACCCCAACCACTTCACCACCCTCGCCTTCGTGGCCCTCACCGAGGACGGCGAGCGCACCTTCTCGTTTGCCCGCAAGCCCGGCGCAGACACGCAGCTCACGCCGGAGGAGCTCAACCGCGATGTCATCGAGGACAGCCGCGTGTTCCACGTGGGTTCCCTTTCGCTCACGGATGAGCCCGCACGCAGCGCCACCGTCGCCGCGCTCGACATGGCCAAGGCCGCCGGGGCCGTCATGTCCTATGACCCCAACTATCGCGACACCCTCTGGACGAGCCCCACGGCTGCCTCGGAGCAGATGCGCTCCATCGTGCACTACATGGACCTCGTCAAGATCAGCGCCGAGGAGTGCGAGCTGCTCACGGGCTGCGCGGACCCCGAGGGGGCCACCGCGGAGCTGCTGCGGCAGGGCGTGAGCGTGGCCTGCGTGACGCTGGACGCCGAGGGTGCCCTCGTTGCCACGCGCGAGGGCACGGCGACGGTCCCCAGCTTCAGGGTCGACGCCGTGGACACCACGGGTGCCGGTGACTCCTTCTGGGGTGGCTTCCTCTGCGCCTTCGTGGACGGCAAGCTGGAGCCCTCAGACGTCACGCTCGAGGACGCCAAGGACCTTGCGCGCTTCGGTAACGCCGTCGCGTCGCTCTGCGTTCGCCAGCGTGGCGCCATCCCCGCCATGCCCACACTGGCAGAGGTGGAGAAGGTCCTGTCATAGCGCAGGGTGCAGATGCGCGTCGTGATTCCATCACATGCCAGAGGAGGCACCATGGCGGTCAGCCGCACCACAGATCCCAAGCATAATTGGCGCCTGAGATTCCACCTCCAGACCGAGACGGGTGACATCACCGATCCCAACGGTCTCTGCCAGTTGGACGGCACCTACCACTTCTTCCACCAGCATCGCAGGCTGTGGCCCGATGCGGCGCATGGCTGGGGGCACTGGACCACGCGCGACTTCCGTACCTGGGAATGGCTGGGTACCCCCATCATGCCCAGCTGTGACTTGGACAAGAACGGCTCCTATTCCGGCTCCTCCGTGGTATCCGACGGCATGATGTGGTGCTACTACACCGGCAATCAGCTGCTTGAGGGTGACCACGACCACGACTGGGCGGGTCGCCTTGCCAACGAGATCGTCGTGGTGGGCGACGGCAAGAGCTTTGGGCCCAAGCACCTCGTGCTGGGAAACGATGGCTATCCCTCCTACTGCAGCTGCCACGTGCGCGATCCCAAGGTGTGGAAGCAGGATGGCATATGGCACATGCTGCTGGGTGCCCGCGTGAGGGGCGACCGGGGCGCCGTCCTGCTCTACCGCAGCGCGGATGGCACCTCCTGGGAGATGGAGGGGTCGGCCACCAACCGTGGCGAGCATGCCTATGGCTACATGTGGGAGTGCCCCAACCTGGCCCGCCTGGACGGTCACGAGCTGCTGTTCGTGTGCCCCCAGGGCGTGCCCAAGCAGCCACTCGGCATGCAGAACATCCACAACAGCGGCTACTTCCCGCTGGAGGGCAGGCTCGTGGACCTGCTCTCCGGCGATCCTGGCCTCATGCAGGCGGAGACCCCCTACTCCTGCATCGACGAGCGCACCTTCGTCGAGCTGGACTATGGCTTCGACTTCTACGCACCCCAGCTCTTTGAGGACGAGCGGGGCCGCACCATCCTCGTGAGCTGGGCCAGCCTCCCTGACATCGAGACGCAGTACGACAACCCCACGCGCGAGTGGACCCACACGCTCACCCTCCCACGCGAGCTCACGCTCAACGCGGCCGGTCGCGTGTGCCAGTGGCCCGTCGCCGAAACGGACGCCCTTCGTGGCCAGGAGATCGTCCTCACCCAGGACGTCGCGGGCTTCACGGGCACGGTGGGCACGTCGCCCTACGACGTGTTCGACCTCGACGGGGCCGTCGGCGCGCGCTTCGCGGGCACGGCGGACGTCACGATTGACGCCATACAGTCCGGCGCCGCCACGCTACGCCTCAATGACGACCTCGAGTTCGTGGCCCTGGATGGCATGGCGGAGCTTGCCTTCACCAGCCCCGCGGGCTTTGGCCGCACCGTGCGCAGGCTGCCGCTCTCTGCGCTGTCCGCAGGACGCATCGAGAGCCTGCGCGTGCTCGTGGACACCTCCATCGTCGAGATCTACGTCAATGGCGGCGAAGTCACGCTCACCACGCGCTGGTACCCCGAGGACATCGACGATCTTCGTGTGACCTCCACCTTCCATGGCACGCACCACGCATGGGAGATGGGCTCCTACACCTTCGTCGTAAACTCATAGCCGCAGGGCTGCGCACGACGTGCCCACGACCCCAGCGCCACCCGCATACGGGGACAGCGGCTTTCCCGTACCCGCCAAGACGGCCAGGTCTATCCATTCACACGCAGATGGGACACCATGGAAACCAGTACCTTGATCACGGTCGTGGGGTCACTTGCCCTCGGCTACGCGTGTGGGAACTTCCTGACGGCAGATCTCGTGGCGCGCGGATACGCCCACAGGCCCGTCTTCGAGCTGGGCGATGGCAACCCCGGCATGGCAAACGTAGGGCACGAGCTGGGAATGCGCGCCGCCGCACTCGTGCTGGCGGGGGACATCCTCAAGACCGTCGTGGCATGGGCGACTGCACGCGCCCTCCTTTCCGAAACGCCCGGGCTTGCGGGCGTCATCGCTGGCTTGGGCGTCACGCTTGGGCACAATTACCCCTGCTGGCGGCGCTTCCGTGGCGGCAAGGGAGTGACCACCACCTGCTCTGCCATCATACTCGCCACCCCCCTGGCGGGCATGGTCGCGAGCCTCGTCGGGCTGGCCGTGGTGCTTTTCTCGGGCTACCTGTGTCTGGGGGCCGTTGCCATCACCTGGGCCTACTGGATACTCACCGCCCTCCTACGGGGCCCCGTCAGCATAGAGTCCGTCGTGGCGCTCGTTCTGACGCTGCTGATGATGCGTGCGCACTGGCCCGCTCTCGCGGGCATCCGCGCGGGCACCACGCACAAGGCGCGTCTCGCCCGCGCGCTGCGCTCCAGGCTGGGCATCAGGGGTCACACGCGTCGCTAGCCGTTCTCCAGCGCGTCAAAGCGGTCGATGCCAATGAGGATCTGCTCCACGTCGAGTGTGCCCCACAGCGTCACGTGGCGACCGCTTGCGAGGTGGATGCGCAGGTTCTGATAGCCCATGGGGAGGTTGGCACGCGCCCAGCGGATGGATGCGATGTCGCGGTAGCGGATGGTGCGCATGGGGCCGATGATGGGCGTCACACACATGCGATCGTCATAGGTGACAACCTGATAGCGGCGACAGAGTAGCCAGATGAGGAAGCTCACGACGATGTAGGTGGAGAAGAACCCCACGAGCACGGAGGAACTCGCAGAGAACACATTGATCACGCAGAGCCAGTCGAGCAGGATGCCCAGCACGCCCATGAGGATCATGGCGATGACCAGGGAGTGCGTAAGGGTGTTGGAGACGCGGTACGTGTCGTGATGGCTATGATGGCGTTCGGATATGCCGCTCGTCCACACCCACTCGAACAGCGAAGAGACCGCTGGCAGGAGGGCCATGCCCACCAGAAGGGATGCCATGCTCATGGGAGGACGCCCACCTTCTCGACCAGAGAGGAACCCTCACGCAGAGCCATCGTCATTCACCCTTCTCGCATCGTTGTGAGCCTGCATGGGGCAGGCCACTGACATCTCAGCCGCTGGTACCACTGCCCTCATCGTAGGACGCGCTCCCGCAGGGGGGTGGACGCCGGCGCCGTACGGAGGTACTTTGCCCGTACGCGGCACGGTCTTGGGGCCAGGAGGTTGGTTTGGCGCCGCGAGCGTGGCACCGCGCACGGACCCCTGGGCACGAGGCTACCCCAGCAGGTGCGTGCGCACGGCCTCGACATGCCGCTTTGCAACACCACAGGCGGCAAGGTAGCGCTCGAAGGTGCCATAGCGCCGCAGCACGCAATCGACCACAAGACCCATGCCCTCTGCCAGGCTACCCAGGTCAAAGAGGGACGTGGGGATGTCCCCGAGCGCATCCGCGCCCTCATGTCGGCCGTCGAGTAGGGCGTCCACCCGCTCCCCCGATGCGAACGAGAGCAGGTAGTCGCGCAGGATCTGGCGTCGGCTCGCGCCGCAGGTGCCCAGGATCAGCATCGCAAGCACGCCCGTGCGATCCATGCCCGCGGCGCAGTGAAAGAGGAGGCAGTCACGCTCACGCGCCTTGGCCATGAAGGCGAACGCCGTACGCACCCCCACGGCGTTATGCAGCATGGAGAGGTATCCGCTGGCAAAGAAGTTGTCCGTGTCCAGAGAGAGGTCGATGCCACCATCGTTCTCGCGTGCCTCACCCGTAGCGCGCGCGTCCTTGTCACGGAGGTTGTAGGCATGGAGGGGGACACGGGCGGACCGGATGCCCCACCGGTGCGCAAGGCGGTCGGGCGCTATGCGTGCCTCCTCGTTGCTGCGCAGGTCAAGCACCATGCTCACACCGTAGTCCGCGAGCGTGCGTACGTCATGGCGCGAGAGCTCCGACGTGCTTCCCGATCGCACGAAGCGCCGGTCGCGCGTCATGCCCCCCGGGGTCTGGATGCCCCCCAGGTCACGCGCGTTGATATCATCCTTGAGGCCCTGGAGCCCCAGCTGAGAGGGCAAGTATACATGCGCCATCTGCCAGACTCCTCTCCGGGCACCGCCGCGCCCCTGCGACGGCGCCCCTCATGGCTGATGCCATCCGCCTACCTCACGCCAGCCTTCTGCTTGGCACGCTCGATGGTGGCCAGCTGCTCGGGCGAGAGGCGGATGCCATGCACGTGGGCGCCGGCCTCGCGCTCGTTGACCTCGGTGTCACCAAAGGTGCCGTGACGGCGCGTCTCATCCACGTAGGGTGCGACCACGTGCGTGGTGGGATCGTCGGGGTTCTCGATCGTGAAGGCACCACCCTCGCGGTAGTTCTCCTTGGCCACCGAGATCATGAGCTTGATGCGGTTGAGCTGGTTGACCTCGGAGGCGCCGGGGTCGTAGTCCACAGCCACGATGTTGCTCTCGGGGTGCATCTGGCGCAGGCGCTTGATCACCGACTTGCCCACCACGTGGTTGGGCAGGCAGGCGAACGGCGAGGCGCACACGATGTTGGGTGTGCCGTGCTCGATGAGGTCCACCATCTCGGCCGTGAGCAGCCAGCCCTCGCCCATGGTGTTGCAGAGCGAGAGGATCCGCTTGGCCTTGTCGGCCAGCTCGAAGATGTCCTCGTAGGGCTGGAAGCGCTTGGACTTGGCCAGCATCCTGTCGAGCGGGCTGCGCAGGGCGTTGATCATCTGGATGCCTGCGTTGTGCGTGAGGCGGCTCGTCGCCTTGGTGCCCAGCTCGCCCGCGGTGTTGATGGCGTTGGACATGCCAAAGAGGAAGAAGTCCACCAGGCCCGGCACGTCGGCCTCGCAGCCCTCGCCCTCGATGACCTCGACCACCTGGTTGTTGGCGGTGGGGTGAAACTTGACCAGGATCTCGCCGACCACGCCCACACGCGGCTTGCTGCGGTCGTTCGTGAGCGGCAGGGCGTCAAAGCGCTCGATGGTGTCCTGGCAGAGCTGGTAGAAGCTCTTGCGGTCAGTGCGCGGGATGAGCGTCTTGGCACGGCTCATGAGCGAGCGGTACAGGCGGTTTGCGGAGCCCCGCTCGGTCTCGTACGGGCGCGTACGGTACAGCAGCTGCATGATGAGGTCGCCATAGAGCAGCGCATACACGGCCCTCACGATGAGGCTGGGCTTGAACAGGTTGAAGCCGGGAGCCTTCTCATCCAGGCCGCTGGCAGCCGTGAGGGAGATCACGGGGATGTCCGGATGGCCGGAGTCCTTGAGCGCCTTGCGGATGAGGGCGATGTAGTTGGTGGCCCGGCAGCCGCCGCCGGTCTGCGTGATCATGACGGCCGTGCGGCTGAGGTCATACCTGCCGGAGAGCACCGCCTCCATGATCTGGCCCGTGACCAGGATGGACGGGTAGCAGATGTCGTTGTTGACGTACTTGAGGCCCGTGTCCACAGCCTTGTGGTCCACGGAGGGCAGGAGCACCACGTTGTAGCCCTCGGCATGCAGCAGCTCCTCCACGATCTCGAAGTGGATGGGCGCCATCTGCGGCGCAAGGATGGTGTAGCCCTGGGCCTGCATGTCCTTGGTGTAGTTGTGCTTCTCGAAGGCGGCGCTCTTGGCCTCGCGGTACACCGGGGTACGGCGCGAGAGGTCGGTCTGGCGGGCATGCTCGAGCGAGCCATCGGCCATGTGTACGCCCACGGGCGCCACCTCACTGACGATGCCGGCCGCCGTCTCGCGTTCCAGCTCGGCCTGCCGCTCCTTGAGGGCGGCCATGAGCGAGCGCACGCGGATGCGGGCGGCGCCCAGGTTGGACACCTCGTCGATCTTGAGCACGGTGTAGATCTTGCCGGAGGCCTCGAGGATCTCCTGCACCTGGTCGGTCGTGAGGGCGTCGAGCCCGCAGCCAAAGCTCTGCAGCTGGATGAGGTCGAGGTCGTTGCGGGTGGCCACGAAGCGGGCGGCGCGATACAGGCGGCTGTGGTACATCCACTGGTCCACGACGCGGATGGGACGCTCGGGCAGCATCTTGTGCGCCACGGAGTCCTCCGTGAGCACGGCGAGGCCAAAGCCGTGGAGCATCTCGGGGATGGCGTGGTTGATCTCGCCGTCATTGTGGTAGGGACGCCCCGCCAGCACGATGCCGTGGGCACCGTTGTCCTCGATCCACTCGAGGGTCTCGTCGCCCTTGCGGTGCATGGCATCCTTGAAGGCGAGGTCCTCCTCCCAGGCGGCGTTGACGGCCTCGTCGATCTCCCTGCGCGTGATGGGCTTGCCGCGGAAACGGCCCCTGCCCGCCTTGGCGTCCTCGGCGCGCTGCACGGCCACGGCCTCGTACAGGCGACGCTTGAGCTGCCTCTTGTTGTCGTAGGGGATGAACGGGTCGAGGTACTCCACGTCGGGTGCCGAGAGCTCGTCCACGTTGAGCTCGAGCGACTGTGGGTAGCTCATCACGATGGGGCAGTTGTAGTGGTTGGTGGCCGAGTCATCCTCCTGGCGCTCCCAGCGGATGCAAGGCATCCAGATGAAGTCCGGGTCCTTCTCGAGCAGGTTCATGATGTGCCCATGACTGAGCTTGGCCGGGTAGCACACCGACTCGGACGGCATGGACTCGATGCCCGCCTCGTACGTCGCCTTGGTGGTGCGGTCGGACAGGATGACCGAGAAGCCCAGCTTGGTGAAGAACGTGTGCCAGAAGGGATAGTTCTCGTACATGTTGAGGGCGCGCGGGATGCCCACGGTGCCACGGGGCGCCTTGTCGGCAGGCAGGCTCTCGCGGTCGAAGAGCAGGCGGTTCTTGAACTCGAAGAGGTTGGGTGCCTTGGACTGCTCGCGCTTGGGCTTGCCGGAGCCCTTCTCGCAGCGGTTGCCCGTGATGAAGCGACGACCGTTGCCAAAGCTGTTGATGGTGAGCTGGCAGTTGTTGGCGCAGCGCCCGCAGTGCGACTGCGTGCGCCTGACCTTGAGGTTGTCGATCTCCTCGCGGGAGAGCAGCTCGGAGGTGCCTGAGGCGCCCGCACGGTCGCGGGCGAGCAGGGCCGCGCCATAGGCGCCCATGACGCCGGCGATGTCCGGACGGATGACGTCGCGGCCGGTCAAGAGCTCGAAGGCGCGCAGCGTGGCGTCGCTCATGAACGTGCCTCCCTGCACGACGACATACGTGCCGATCTGGTCGTAGTCGCGCAGCTTGATGACCTTGAACAGCGCGTTCTTGATGACGGAATACGAAAGGCCCGCGGCTACGTCGCCGATGGTCGCCCCCTCCTTCTGGGCCTGCTTGACGCGGGAGTTCATGAACACGGTGCAGCGGCTGCCCAGGTCGATGGGACTCTCGCCACGCACGGCCGCCTGCGCGAACTCCTGTACGGTCATGCCCATTGAGTCGGCGAAGTTGGCGATGAAGGAGCCGCAGCCGGCGGAGCAGGCCTCGTTGAGCATGATGTGCTCGATGACACCGCCCCTCACCTGCAGGCACTTCATGTCCTGTCCGCCGATGTCCAGGATGAACTCCACGTCGGGCACGAAGGCCTTGGCACCCCGCAGGTGGGCCACGGTCTCGATCTCGCCGGAGTCGGCGCGCAGGGCCTCGATGAGGATGCCCTCGCCGTAGCCGGTGGTGGTCACGTGGCCGATGGTGCAGCCCTCGGGCAGGTGGTCGTAGATGTCGTCCATGATCCTGCGCGCGGTGCCCAGGATGTCGCCGTTGTTGTTGTCGTACCAGGTGTAGAGGAGCTGCCCCGACTTCCCCACCACGGCGGCCTTCATCGTGGTGGAGCCAGCGTCGATGCCGATGAACACGCGGCCGTGGTAGGCCTCGAGCTGCCCCTTGGGAACCACCTGCCGATCGTGGCGACGCTTGAACTCCTGATAGTCCTCCTCGGTGGCAAAGAGCGCGTCGAGACGCGCGACCTCGGAGCCCTGGGTGTCCTTGAGGTTGGAGAGCGCATCGATGACCTGCTGGAACGTGACGTGCCTGTCGGACTCGCCGGCAAGGGCGGCCCCGGTGGCCACGAAGAGGTGGGCATTCTCGGGGATCACGCGATGCTCCTCGTCGAGCTTGAGCGTCTCGTAGAAGCGGTGGCGCAGCTCGGAGAGGTACTGGAGCGGGCCACCGAGGAAGGCCACGTAGCCACGGATGGGATGGCCGCAGGCAAGGCCGGAGACCGTCTGGTTGGCCACGGCCTGGAAGATGGAGGCCGCCACGTCTGCGGGGGCGGCACCCTCGTTGAGCAAGGGCTGCACGTCCGACTTGGCGAACACGCCACAGCGTGACGCGATGGGATAGATGTGCGTGGCCTCCTTTGCCAGTTCGTTGAGGCCGGAGGCGTCCGTCTTCATAAGGGAGGCCATCTGGTCGATGAAGGCGCCCGTGCCGCCGGCACAGGTGCCGTTCATGCGCTGCTCGATGCCACGGTCGAAGTAGATGATCTTGGCGTCCTCGCCACCCAGCTCGATGGCGCAGTCCGTCTGGGGGATGAGCGTCTCCACGGCGCGCTTGGAGGCGATGACCTCCTGCACGAACTCGAGGTCGAGCCACTTGGCAAGCAGCATGCCGCCCGAGCCCGTGATGGAGACGCGCATGGACGGGTCGCCGATGACCGACTGGGCACGGCGGAAGAGCTCGCAGGCCGTGGCCTTGACATCGGTGTGGTGGCGCTCGTAGCTGGCATACACGAGGTGGTTGCCCTCATCGATGACGGCAAGCTTGACGGTGGTGGAGCCCACGTCGATGCCCAAGCGCAGCCGGGCGTGGGAGAGGTCCACCGTATGGGCCGGGTAGAGCTCCGCGCCAATCTGCCTGAGCTCGATGGGACGGCCCACTGCGGCCTGTGCCCGGTTGGACGATGCGTGGTTAGTCATCGGTGCTCTCCCCCTTGGTCGCATGCGTGGCGGGCTCGAGCAGCCCAAGCGCGATGCTCGGAATGTCAAAGTGCATGGTGCGGCCATACAGGTCGCCAGGGCGCACGAACATGAGCGATGTCATGATGCGCGCCATCATGGAGACCGACTCGTGCATGCCGCTGGTGAGCCAGCGCACCAGCACGCTGACCTCGGCGCCAATGGCAAACGTCAGGTAGTAGTCGAAGATGGGACCCAAAAGGTCCAAATTGAGGCCCTCCGCCGCGCGCGTGGCCACCACGTCGCGCACCATACGCTCGATGCGGCCCACGAACGCCGGGTCGCCCCCCTCGCCCAGAAGCGCGGAGAGATAGTCGCCATGTCTTTTGAAGTACGCGAGCAGCTCCTTGGAGCCGGGGCAGGGCGCAAAGTCATCCAGCGCCTCCTGGAGCACGTCCAGGTTGACGACGGTGATGTTGCCCACGAGCCCCTTGAGATCGCGGATGGTGTCCTCCTCTATCTGGTTCACGAGGTCGGCGATGTCGCGGAAGTGCGAATAGAACGTGCGGCGCGTCACGCCGGCACGGTCCGTGACGGCCGTGACGGTCACCTGCGAGAGGTCACCCGTCTCCTTGATCTCGGCCGCAAGAGCGTCGCGCAGGGCACGACGCGTGCGCAGGGTGCGCCGGTCGGTGGTGGCACGCGTCCCGCCCGGAGGCGTAGGCTTTTCCATAAGAGCAGGTCGCATATGATGGTGCTCCCATTTCTTCTCACTGTGTGCAGTACGTTACAGCATGAGTAGTATTGCACAATGTGCGCAAGAACACATGCCACATGCCTCCCCGCACGGAAGCGACACAGTTGCACACCGGACGACCGGCATGCATGCCTAGGTGTGCGTGGGCAGCTCACCGGCCCTCATCAGCGGCGACGACCCCTACGCACCGTCTCGGACATGAGCGCGTGGCAGGGGGCACGGGAGAGACCGTGACCATCCTCCATGCGTTCACCGACGTCGCGCCGGGGCAGACCATACGTCTCATCACCATGGTAGACCCCAGCCCGGCAATCCATCAAGCTCACCGTGGGGCTCACCGCTCCCGAACAGGGCACCATGCCTATCGAGGACGTCTTCACAGGCAGCTTGCAGGGGATGCGCGCCTTCTCGCTGGACTGCTGGGCGCTGGATGACTGCGATCTCACCTGTGTCCTCGCCCAACAAGATCCGTCGACAGCGCCACGACCTCAAGCACGTGCTTGCGACCATCGACGCCTACGAGCGAGCGGGGGGCCACGAGGCGGTGCGTCGTTTCGTGGAGGAGCAGACCGCCAGTCAGACGCAGACGAGACGCTCAGGATGGCCGCCGACGCGCGACAGGTGATGCCCGGCGTCACCCTCAAGTTTCCCGAGGGCACCAGGCACATCCACGTGCGGCGCGGTGACATCGCCCACGTGTACCGCCTATGGCAGCAGTGGGGCTTCCAACTTGCTAAGGCGTGCGGCTAAGGCATGCGGCTAGCGTGACCGCGCCCTTGCGTCGTCGAGTCGTTCGCAAATTATCAGGCTTCGCTCATGTCTGTAGATGCATCAACGATATATCTACCTGCAGGTCTATAAAACCGCTACGCTAAAAAATGCGAACGACTAGGGGGCACACTGCCGCGATCGTCATGGCCGGGAGATGACTCGATGCCGAGCCGCTCGTGTCACCCATGGCATGACCTCAGGGCATGGCGATACTCCTCATCAGCCTGGTCACGCTGACGCTCGAGATCCCTCCGCTCGCGCGCAAGCTCGCCATGGCATTCGCCAAGCCGCATGGTCGCCTCGCCCTGCGCGCACGCGAGCTCCTCTGCGGCAAAGGCAGCCTGACGCGCGACGCACGGCACCGTACCGAGCATGTCATCGACCATGGCACGGCAGCGGCCAACATCCCATAGGAACCCCTCTGCCACCTGATCGAGACGTCGCTCGCGCACCCTCAGCGCATCCTCACGGCACTCGAGGCTCTCACACTGCCTGTGATAACGGCGCACCGCCTCGTCTTCCAGACGCCACAGCCCATACATGGAACCCCCAGCAAATCTAACCGCTTTCTCTGAAGATTGTTTATATAATAATACGGTAAAGAAGAGCAAGCCCTTACGTCAAAGAGGGCCCCGTGGCAGACGTAGAGATTCGTTCCAACCTCGCGGCGGTGGGCGAGCAGGCGTCAACGCTTGAGGCCACCGTCTCTGCCTGCAGCGAGATCTCCTTCCAGCAGCTGGCAGGGGCGACGAGCGGCATCGCCGGCAGCGACGCTCACGACCAGGTCGCATCATCCTTCGCGGCCAACCTGAGGGCATGGAATGGGCTCGTCCGTACCGACGCCGCGGCGATTCGCTTGGCGGGATCGTCCCTCGCGAGTGCTGACGACGGGGCCGCTCGCGCGCTGTCTGCACACGAGGGAGGGGGTGTACATGAGGGTTGAGAAGGCTCGGCTGCTTGAGCTGCTTCACGCCGAGAACGAGCAAATCGAGGGTGCGCTGCCCGCCTACCAACGACAGGCCACGGCCCTGCAGGCAACGCTCGACGATGCCTCGCTGAACGGCAAGTCGTACGATACGCTACGCGAGCGTATCCAGGAGACGCATGCGCCGCGCGCGAGGGCGCAGCTCGCCTCCCTCAAGGCGCTCGCGGATGGCAATGGGCGCAACGCGGACGCGGTATCCACACTCCCCGAGACGTCACCCGGCGTCGCCGACACCGCTGAGGCACAGCAACGGATCGACGAGCTCGAGCGTATGAACGCGGATCTCCAGAGCCAGCTCGAGGCGGCGCAGGGGACGGACGCCGAGAATGTGATTGCCAGCCCCTGTCAGCGGGCCATGGGCGCGAATGCCTCCATGATCGCAGCTCTGCACGACGCCATTGCGCAGATAGAGGCATACGCCGCCGCTTCAGCTGGCTTCTACCAGGACGCCCAGGATGAGGTTGAGGGGCTCTCCCAGGTGGGCATAGGTACGTATCATATGGCCGAGCAGTCCGAGATGCTTGTCGATGACGCGTACGTAGAGCAGAGGCTCGGCGTATCGAAGCAGGACTTCGTCAAGATGCAGATGGAGCAGTACGGTTTCGACGAGGAGACGGCCGAGACCATGTGGGAGATATACAAGGCCCTCTACAGGAAGTACCCCAAGGCAAGCCAGGAGCAGATCGACTGGATGTGGCTGAGGATCATGTCACAGTCAGAGTACAACGGATTTTCTTGGCATAATACCTGCGGGGACGTCATCGGCGTCGATGGCCAGAGGCTCTATGAAGGTGACGATGACTATGTCATCGAATATCTTGGCATCGATGCAAAGACATGGGCCAAGCTGAAACTCGCGATCGCAGCGCAACACGCCATCAGTGACATGGGGGACAGCGGAAACCTTCACCCCGAAGATATAGAACGCCTTCGGCAGCTCCATCGACAGGCATTTGGTGACGACAGCACCGACGAGACCTTTAAAGACTATATGAGAAAGGCCAACAGACTGTATGGCGACGAGGCCAACGATGGCCACGCCCGTGCCGACTTCGCCCATCAGTGTGTTACGGCAGCAACCATGTACAAGGACAGCATGGCGGCTGACGTGGGCTTCTCTGGAGGCGCCGACGAACGCAAAGCCTACGCCGGGTGGATGGGAGACTGTGTCCTCATAGGCAACAAGGACGGTGGCACGTCCCTTGGGCCCGACGATTATAAGTCCGATCTTGATGCCGACAGCATATCTCGCAGAGCACGCAGCAAAGGCATCTCCTACCAGCAGGCGGCCAAGGAATATTACGATGACATCGCCTCAGGAGCCACTAACCGTGCCGACGAGTTCACGGGCAACCATGGTGGCTACGACAACGTGGTCAGCCAGGTATACAGCAATCTTACCAATCCCAACGACATTGCAGCACGGTGGAAGGGGCAGGTCGAGGTGCATGGGAAGGGCGCCGACTCGTTGTTCTCCCTATTCTATAGCACTGACACGAAGCTTAACTTCATCGGCAGTGAGCCAAAACTCCGAGACACCAAGAACTTCCTCGATGCGCTCAAGAATCACCAAAACGAGATTCCCCGGGAGCCCGAGCAGTGACCCGTCGCAGGCGCATCCTCGTCGCGCTGGCCGCCGTCGCCCTGGCGGCCTACGCGGCCCTGGGCGCGGCGGCGACCGTGCGCCACGACCAGGCCGTCCGCAACGTCTTCGACGAGATGGCGCTCGAGGGCCCCATGGCGGAGGGGGGGCTCCCGTTCCCCTGGATCCGGGGGACCATGGGCTTCCCATCTGACCTCCGGCGGAAAGTCGAAAGCTGGGACAAGTGGATGCCCGAGCCAGAGGTGAGGTCAGAGACCTTCGCTTACGCGGGCGACCTCGGCAGCCCCTGGGACGGGATGGACTACTCCAACGGCGGCACGGGTGGCGAGGATGGCTACGCTCACATCTCCGTGTGGGATGACGGCAGGGTCGAAGCGAGGTGCAGCACGAGAGACGGCATGACGGCCGACGGGCTCGCCTTCTCGGCGGAGTTCAGCTGGTCCTACGACCCCGCGACGCGCACGCTCTCGTGGGAGCAGTACTTCGTCACCTGGGAGCCCGCCAAGGAGGATGACTCCCGTGGCTGGGACTACAACGAGCAGTTCTACCATCACCCCGGCCGCGAGGAGTGGCTGGAGGCCACCGGCGTGGACGGCGCCAGGCTCGACGCGTGGGTCGACCGCGCGCTCGGCCTCGGCATCAGGGGCTGGCTCGCCCAGAACGCCGGCCGCACGCGCTTCTCCGCGGCCGACCTCGGCGACTTCCGGCTCGGGGGCGACGACGTCGGGCGCCTGCGGTCCTTCCTCGGCTCGCTGGGGGAGGCGCAGTGAATCGCCGACGTCGCACCTTCTTCGTCGCGACGCTCGCCTTCGCGGTCGCGGCCTACGCCGCCCTGGGGGCGGCGGCGACCGTCTGCCATGAGCGGTCGATACGCAACGTCTTCGACGAGATGGCGCTCGACGGTCCCATGGCGGAGGGAGGGCCCCCGTTCCCCTGGATCCGGGGGACCATGGGCTTCCCGCCCGACTTCAGGTGGGAGCCCGGCACCGGGGACAAGTGGGTGCCCGAGCCCGAGGTGAGGTCGGAGACCTTCGCCTACACCGGGGACCTCGGCAGGCCCTGGGACGGGATGGAGTGTCCCCATGCTACCTTTCCGGTCAGCGGCGCCTTCGTCAGCGTCAGGAGCGACGGCATCGTCACGGGGGGCTGCAACACGGAAGACGGCATGACGGAGGGCGGGCTGGCCTTCACGGCACGCTTCTACTGGTCCTATGACCCCGCAACCCGCACGCTCTCGTGGGAGCAGTACCTCACGACCTATGAGCCCGACAAGATAGACCGCAGCAAGAGCTCGGAGTACAACGGGCAGTTCTACCACAGCCTCGCCCGCGGGGAGTGGCTCGCCGCCACCGGCGTGGACGGCGCCAGGCTCGACGCGTGGGCCAACCATGCCCTCGGCCTCGGCATCAGGGGCTGGCTCTCGCAGAACGCCGGGCGCACGCGCTTCTCCGCGGCCGACCTCGGCGACTTCCGGCTCGGAGGGGACAACAGGGAGCGCCTGCGGGCCTTCCTCGACTCGCTGGGGGACGGGGGGCCCGAGCAGTGACCCGCCGACGTCGCGCCCTCCTCGCGGCGATCGCCGTCGCCCTGGCGGCCTACGCGGCCCTGGGCGCGGCGGCGACCGTGCGCCACGAGCGGTCGATCCACAACGTCTTCGACGAGATGGCGCTCGACGGGCCCATGGCGGAGGGAGGGCTCCCGTTCCCCTGGATCCGGGGGACCATGGGCTTCCCGCCCGACTTCAGGTGGGAGCCCGGCACCGGGGACAAGTGGGTGCCCGAGCCCGAGGTGAGGTCGGAGACCTTCGCCTACGTGGGCGACCTCGGCAGGCCCTGGGACGGGATGGAGTACACAGGACCGATGGACTTCTCGGATAGCGGCGCCTTCGTCAGCGTCAGGAGCGACGGCATCGTCACGGGGGGCTGCAACACAGGCTACGGCACCACGGCAGATGGCCTTGAGTTCAGCGCGGAGTTCTACTGGTCCTACGACCCGGTCACCGAGGCGCTTTCGTGGGGTCAGCACTTCGAGACTTGGGAGCCAGACAAGATAGACCGCAGCAAGAGCTCGGAGTACAACGGGCAGTTCTACCACAGCCTCGCCCGCGGGGAGTGGCTCGCCGCCACCGGCGTGGACGGCGCCAGGCTCGACGCGTGGGCCAACCATGCCCTCGGCCTCGGCATCAGGGGCTGGCTCTCGCAGAACGCCGGGCGCACGCGCTTCTCCGCGGCCGACCTCGGCGACTTCCGGCTCGGAGGGGACAACAGGGAGCGCCTGCGGGCCTTCCTCGACTCGCTGGGGGACGGGGGGCCCGAGCAGTGACCCGCCGACGTCGCGCCCTCCTCGCGGCGATCGCCGTCGCCCTGGCGGCCTACGCGGCCCTGGGCGCGGCGGCGACCGTGCGCCACGAGCGGTCGATCCACAACGTCTTCGACGAGATGGCGCTCGACGGGCCCATGGCGAAGCCGCAACTCCCGTTCCCCTGGATCCGGGGGACCATGGGCTTCCCGGAGGAGCTCAGGTACGCGCCCGACCCGAGCTACGACAAATGGAGCGCGCCGCCCATCACCGACATGCAGTACACCTACACGGGCGACCTCGGCGAGCCCTGGGACGGGATGGAGTACACCAGCGGCAGCATGGGCGGCGGGAACAGTTATGCGTCCATCGCCGTGTGTGACGACGGCAGGGTCGAGGCGGAGTGCGGCACGGGGGACAGCATGACTGAAGGTGGGCTGGCCTTCACGGCACGCTTCTACTGGTCCTACGATCCCGTGACCCGCACGCTCTCGTGGGGGCAGCACCTCACGACCTGGGAGCCCAACAAGATCGATCGTCACTACGGCTGGGACTACAACAAGCAGTTCTACCACAGCCTCGCCCGCGAGGAGTGGCTGGCGGCCACCGGCGTGGACGGCGCCAGGCTCGACGCGTGGGTGGACCGCACCCTCGGCCTCGGCATCAGGGGCTGGCTCGCCCAGAACGCCGGGCGCACGCGCTTCTCCGCGGCCGACCTCGGCGACTTCAACCTCGCGGGCGACGACGTCGGGCGCCTGCGGTCCCTCCTCGGCTCGCTGGGAGAGACGACATAGCAGCCACCCCGCTCCCGAGCCATGCATGGTGAGCAACACGGCACCTACGCGGGAGACCCGTCTCCGGGGTGCCTCCGCCTCAGGCGAGCACGTCGGCGAACTCGGGATGCCTGGCAAACCACCGCTGAGCGTAGCTGCAGCTCAGCTGGGCGCGCAGCCCCCGTTCGCGCAGCCTGTTCGCCAGCTCGAGCGTCAGCCTGTCCGCGATGCCCTGCCCGCGCCCCGCAGGCTCGACAAAGGTGTGCGTCACGTCCACCACACCGGGCCTCATCTGTTCGAACTCAACATATCCCAACTGCGTCCCCTCGTCACCCACGCAGACGATCCGCCTGTCCGTCGTCTCAAACCTCATGCCCAGTTCCTCCTACCATCTCACTCGCCCAACAGCTCGATGAGGTCCTCGCGCCTGAGGCTGGCCAGGCTCAGGCCGCCGCCCTCGCCCACCACCTGGTTAGCGAGGCCACTCTTGGCCTCCTACAGCGCCAGTATGCGCTCCTCGATCGTGTCATGGGCGATGACCTTGTACACCGTCACGTCGCGCACCTGACCGATGCGATGGGCACGATCCATGTCCTGGTTCTGTGCGGCCACGTTCCACCATGTTCTCGGGCAGGTCGGCGAGCACGTCCGTCTTGAGGCGGCGAAGGATGAAGGGGCCCACCGCACTCCGCAGGTGCGTCGCCACGTCGTGGTCGCCCACCGCGATGGGCTGATCATAGCGCTCATGGAAGCGCTCGTAGCCACCCAGCAGTCCCGGCATCAGGAAGTCGAAGATGTTCCAGAGCTCGGAGAGGCGATTCTCGATGGACGTGCCCGTGAGCGCCAGACGGTGCCGGGCGTCCAACGCCTTCACGGCACGGGCGGCCAGCGTTTCGTGATTCTTGATGCACTGCACCTCGTCGAGCGCCACGAGCCACAACGGACGTCCCGCCCATCTGCGCACGTCATGCCTAAACAGGTCATACGAGGTCACATAGACCTCATGGCGCTCGCCGCGAACCTGCCGTCGCTGCGCGGTGGTGCCCGTCACCACGGCAACGTCCAGCTCGGGTGCGAACTTCCCAAACTCCGCCTGCCAGTTGTACACCAGCGAGGCGGGGCGCGCAGCTCGTCCTGTAGCAGGTCATCCGCCAAGATCGAGAGGTCGATGAGGCCGGCATGCAGCGAGACCCCCACCCGCATACGGAGCGTGGAGGCGTGCGACAGGCGCGCAAACGCGTCGGTGGCATACACCGTGCCCATGCGCGCGAACTCCGCCGTGCCCTCAAACACCAGCCGCGCGATCGCATCCGCATCACGCTGCGAGATCACGGCACGCCGCGTGGAGGACGTGCTCCTCGCCAACGGGGCATAGCGCTCCACCAGCCGGCGTGCCGCAGATTCGGCGCGTAAGTCACGCATGGGATCGATCGCCCCACACCCCGCGCGCAAGCACGTGCCACGACCACTCGCCGTAGGAGGCCACCTCGTCAATGGTGATGCGCGTCTGGTAGAAGTCCTCGTCCACTCGAGGAGTCCACATGGACAGAGAGACGTGTGAGGGATCCGTCGTAGGCGATGCGCCGACTCCAGATGCGTCCCTCGCGCCATGCGATGACCTGGCCACGACCCAGCACCGCCGGCCGCGTGGCGCGCTCGAGTGCCATCTCGCTGATCATGGGAGCTCGCCTCACCTTCGACGCCTTCGCTGGGCCTGCGCCGCTCGTTTCCGTAAGGGACAGTATATCGCGCCACTTGGGATGCAAGACACGCCGTGTGTGCCGTTCGCCCACTAGCACAAATATCGGCAAGTGGGCGCCCCCTAGCCTGCTAAGTGGCATAAAATGAGGGTTGCTGGTGGCATGAATCAGCAACACCGTAAACGCGCGCCCACGGAAAGGGACCTGGGTGCCAAGAACAGTGGTGGAGAGGAGAATCATGCAGTATTCCGCAGAAGTGGAGAAGATGTGCCCCGTCGCCAAGGGCGCATACCACGGACCTGCACCCATTCCCGAGGAGGGCAAGTGGGTCCAGGCGAAGGAGATCTCTGACATCTCCGGCTACACGCATGGCGTGGGCTGGTGCGCTCCCCAGCAGGGCGCCTGCAAGCTCAGCCTCAACGTCAAGCAGGGCGTGATCGAGGAGTGCCTCGTCGAGACCATCGGCTGCTCGGGCATGACCCACTCCGCCGCCATGGCCGCCGAGATCCTCCCCGGCAAGACCATCCTCGAGGCCCTCAACACCGACCTCGTGTGCGATGCCATCAACGTCGCCATGCGCGAGCTCTTCCTGCAGATCGTGTACGGCCGCACCCAGACCGCGTTCTCCGAGGACGGCCTGCCTGTGGGCACCGGCCTCGACGACCTCGGCAAGGGCCTGCGCTCCATGGTGGGCACCACCTATGGCACCAAGGCCAAGGGCGCCCGCTACCTCGAGCTCACGCAGGGCTACATCACCCACCTCGCCCTCAACGACAAGGACGAGATCATCGGCTTCGAGTTCCTCAACCTGGGCAAGTTCACCGACGCCATCAAGAAGGGCGTCGACCCCAAGGAGGCCCTCGGGGACGCCATGGGCAAGTATGGCCAGTGGGACAATCCCGCCAAGGTCATCGATCCCCGTACCGAGTAGAGAAAGGAGCTGATACGAGTGGCAGTTACGTTCGAAGGCTATGAGCGCCGCATCGACAAGATCAACAAGGCCTGTGAGCAGTACGGCATCGCCGATCTCGAGGATGCCCTCAAGATCTGCACCGATCTCGGCTTCAACCCGTACGACATCACCACGGGCATCCAGTCCATCGCGTTCGAGAACGCAAAGTGGGCCTACACCCTGGGCTGCGCCATCGCAGTGAAGAAGGGCTGCAAGACCGCATCCGAGGCCGCAGCCGCCATCGGCGAGGGCCTGCAGGCCTTCTGCGTCCCCGGCTCCGTCGCCGAGGACCGCAAGGTGGGTCTGGGCCACGGCAACCTGGGCGCCATGCTGCTGGGCGAGGACACCGAGTGCTTCGCGTTTTTGGCCGGCCACGAGTCCTTCGCCGCCGCAGAGGGCGCCATCGGCATCGCCAACAACGCCAACAAGGCCCGCAAGAAGCCCCTGCGCGTCATCCTGAACGGACTCGGCAAGGACGCCGCCCAGATCATCGCCCGCATCAACGGCTTCACCTATGTGAAGACGCAGTTCGACTACTTCACGAGCGAGCTCAAGGTCGTGGAGACCATCCCGTACTCCGACGGCCCGCGCGCCAAGGTCAACTGCTACGGCGCCGATGACGTCCGCGAGGGCGTGGCCATCATGTGGCACGAGAACGTGGACATCTCCATCACCGGCAACTCCACCAACCCCACGCGCTTCCAGCACCCCGTGGCGGGCACCTACTTCAAGGAGCGCGTCCTGGCTGGCAAGAAGTACTTTTCCGTGGCCTCCGGTGGTGGCACCGGCCGCACCCTGCACCCGGACAACATGGCCGCCGGCCCCGCCTCCTACGGCATGACCGACACCATGGGCCGCATGCACTCCAGCGCCCAGTTCGCAGGCTCCTCCTCCGTCCCCGCGCACGTGGACATGATGGGCCTCATCGGCATGGGCAACAACCCCATGGTCGGCTGCACCGTCGCATGCGCCGTTGCCGTGGAGGAGGCCCTGGACAGGTAGGCCTTCGTAGCCAAAGCACGCATGCACCGGGCCGTCACCCACAGGTGGCGGCCCGGTTTTGTCGTTCATAGCGGTGATGACTTACTAGCGCCCAAGAACCTGCTAGGTGGCTTTTCCACAGGGCACCTATCTGCAATCTGCTGATCAGCCACTCACCTCCAGTTTATTACCGTTTAAGATTACACTCTTTACATCATATTATTTATCTATAACTTTAAATTAAGGTTACTTTCTGATGAAAGGAGTCCATCATGTTGTCATTAAAAAGATTTCTGTGTAGCGCCTCGGTAGCTGCGGTCACGGGTGCCCTCTTAATGACACCGGTTTCTGCCTTTGCCGCAACGCCATCCACAGATCAAACAACTGTGCAAGAGCATGGCACCGTAGTGAACTTGGTAGTGCCAGGCAGGCATGTCCAATACCCCTCTGAAGGTGGCACATGGGAGTATGGGTTCTGGAATGCCATGTTCCGTTCGTACTACACAGTGGGACGCTGCCACGGTAGCACTGTCACCGCAAACGGCCGTACCATGAAAAGTGTTAACACAGCGGCTGGACGCAGGTCAATTGCCGAGATACATGGGCTCAATGGTCCCACGACATCAGCTCGATACTACTATCGGGTCTGCTAGCAGCTCCACCCATCCTACCAGCACGAGGGCCAGGACAAAGACCCTGGCCCTCGTTAATGTGTCAGGAGAGCATCCATGCGTAAGCTATTCGTCCTCTCCGCATTCCTTGCAGCGGCGATTTCCACGTTCGTGGTATTTCAAACCATGCAGACCATCCAATATGACTATCCTCTTGGAACGGACGATAGCTTCGAACTGTTGGTCGGCGAATCGACCGTCCCAAAGGATCAGCTGATAGATGGTCTCATACAGGCTGTCGACAAACGTGGGGGGTGCCTCGTCAAGCCCTCCACCTCAGCAGAGACATATGGATCTCAGAGGGATCTCATCTATTTCTCATCAGTTCAGCCATCGAGTTCATCGCCCGTCATCGGAAGTGACGGCTCCATCAGCTGGCTGACACCCGGCATGGGCGGCAAGCTCCTGCCTGCCCACACCATGGGAGATTCACCTCTGGCGGGAACATACATGCTCAAGTCCGATCAATCCCTGCATGAGGCACTCGACCAATGGGCCAACGAAAATGGTGTGACGATAACCTGGTATGGGCAGAAGCCTCTACGAGACGAAGTGCTTTCCATCGTCGTTAGCGAGGGTATGATCATACCGTGGCTCAGCACGCAACTACTCGTACTGACGCTTGCGATGACGTGGATCACTTTGCGGTTGCACACACGGGCCATACAGCTGCTGGGTGGTGTAACCAGCGCCCAAATCCATCGGGAGACGCTTGGTATACTTGCCAGGTTGTTGGCCATAGGAGGAACCCTCGGGATAGCGCTGTCAGGAGTACTCGTCACTGTGGTACTGGGGCCTGCCAATGTCCTTCTTGTCTTGCCCCCCACGACAATCCTATGCCTGTTGAGCTTCGCATGTCTACTTGTGCTGACCTACCTCCTGTCGGTCATGGTAGGAACGGGCATGGAGTCCTTGCGGTTCCGTCGACCCGTAGTAGGCAAGATTCTCCCACTCTGTCGCACCATCTCGGCGGTTGCGCTTGTCCTGTCTATGCAAACGATCCCGCCTGCCATAAGTCTTGCGCAAAGAGCCTGGAAGAGCTATACGCAGAGCAGCATAGCCAGGTGCTTTGGTGACACTATCGCTGTCTCCCTGAACAACTTTGACTATCTGGATACCGAGGAAGGCGCGCAGGAGGCACAGCGCGTCATGCATGGTCTTTCCCAAAAGGGCTGCATCGTCACGTCGCTTGTCATCGATTCTGAATTCGAAATCAGTAATGATGAACGTGGTGGATACTCACAACTTGTCATTGTCGATCCAAGCTATCTGCACCTCATAGGCATCACGTTACCAACGGAGTCAGGAGAGTCCGTGCTTACAGAGGTTTCCTTCGATTCCTTGCCAAGCGCGACCAAGGACTTTCTGCAAGGAGACCTTTCATTATGGATGGGGGGAGAAATGGCTTTTAAGGAGACATTCTCCTTCTACGAGTATCACGGTGACGGTCTCATAGCGTTAGGACAAAACGCAAGCTACAACAGCGCCTTTACGACCTGCAAAAACCCACTGGTAATCGTCATGAACGTACCCGTCGATAAGATGAGCATGACCAGCTTTGTCATGCCCCTCATCTCCACGGGCAACATTATGTTCACTGACCCCGAAAGCACAAAGGAGGCATTTGCTGCCTCGCCAATCTATCCATATATAGCATCCTTTGATCGTGTGGCCGATGTCACCCTCACGACTGGCCAAGACCTTCTGGCCAATGTCCTTCTATACCTTGCCATCACGTCCGTATCGCTACTGTCTATCTGTGCGTGCGCCCTGCAGTGCGCAAGTTCGTGGGCCATCGCACATGAGGAAGAGGTGTTTCTCGCACACACAGCTGGACTTGGATATCGAGGCATCTATGCACCCCGCATGAGAAGTGACCTTGCCTTTTCCATGATTCCGTTAGTGATAGGTGCAGGTATATGTATCTTCGTCTCGCCATACAGTACTCCTTTGGTCGTCATGCTTGGAGCCATCGTCGTTGAGACATGCTTCGCGCTTTTCTCCACGCTTACCTACACCATTGCCTGTCGCAAGACCTTTACGGCACATATACTAAGGGAGGGTTAAATGTCTACAGTCTCCTGTACGAATCTTGGAATAGAGTTGGCAAAGCGCACCATATTCCAAGGAGTGTCTCTTACCTGCGGGCCAGGGAGCGTCACCACCCTCACGGGACCCAGCGGCTGTGGAAAGAGCACGCTGCTCAATGCACTTGGCCTGCTCCTGGTACCCTCACAGGGTGATGTGCTCGTCGACGGAGAGAGCACCAAGCTCTGGGGTGATAAGAGGCGGGTGCAATACTGGCACGACCATGCAGCCTTCATCTACCAGAATTTTGGCACGGTCGAGGATGAGACGCTCTCATTCAATATCGTGTTAAACAAGGCCAAGCAACGGACATACTCCCATCAGGTCAATGCAGCGCTCAAGCATGTCGGACTCGGTGGCCGAGCAAAGGAGTTAGCCTCTGTGCTGTCAGGTGGTGAGAAGCAACGGCTCGGCTTTGCACGTGCCATGTTCAAGCATGCCGATGTACTCTACGCCGACGAGCCGACAGCATCACTCGACAGGGCAAACAGACAGATGGTCATAGATCTCCTGCGGCAGAGGGCTAGCCAAGGCATGACAGTCATCGTCGCGACTCACGATGATGCCCTGGCCAGCATCGCAGATGCAAACTTCACGCTCCCCTACCGCCATGAGGGCCAACATTTCGCATGAGCGAGTGTGAGCCCCCTCAAGCTAGGCTCACAGAAGGGCAGATGGTTTTGAAACTTTCAACTCAGACAGTCTGTTTTTCCATTCATGGGATTCCAGTGGTGGGTAACCTGAAGACAGGTAGTGTCATCGGTCTCACGGCAGAGGGGCGGGATACGTGCGCGCTCATGGCGAAACGCAATGTATCCTATGAGGAGCTACCATTGAGCTGCAAAGAGCTTGCGGAGCACCTTAGGGATGGAGGATACCTTGAGGAAGGCGCCGCCACGGCCTCGGAGATTCCGCCCATCCAGTCGGCCTACCTCCATGTCACACAGCGCTGCAACCTCTCCTGCAGATTCTGTTACTCAAAGAGGTCGGACAGGAATGTCCTACCTGACCCTCCCTTGGAAGGGCTCTATGCCGCAATTGACTTTCTCGCCACACTCGACGTGGGGCACCTCGTCATCTCTGGCGGAGAACCCTTCCTTAGACCTGGTCTCCAAGAGATTGTCAGTCATGCGAAGTCATCAAATATTAAGAACGTCATCATCCTAACGAACGGGCTCTTGATCAACCCATCGGTTGTACGGCCACTGGCCAAGCTGGTTGATTGTATAGCTGTTGCCTTCGATGGCATCTCCGCAGAGTCAGAGGCATTTCTCCGGAACAGACAACGCTTCTCATCCCTTGCCCAGGCGATACGAACAATCCAGCAGGAGGACATAGAGGCACGGATCCTGCCAACCATACATGGGAGAAACGTCGATGACATAGAGCACTACGAAAGGCTCGCTAAGGAGCTGGGGGCAACAGTAAGCTACAGCCTGCTCCTCGCCTCCCCTCAAGACGGCGGCGCATTCATGCTATCTGACGCCCAACTTGCCCGACTTGGAGAGCTCTCTTCACAAGGCGCATTTTCCTACAGCAGCGACGCATACACATCGGAAGCCGTAGCTCTCTCCGTCCGGCATTTCTGTGGCGCCGGCACGAGAACCCTAAGCATCGCTGCAGACGGCAGTATCTATCCCTGCCACATGCTGCATGACGAACGTTTCTGCATGGGCAATGCCTTCACCGATACACCGGAGAGCGTCATGGGGGGCAAGGTTGCACAAGACTTCCGCCAGCTTGATGTGCGGCACCTTGGCCGATGCAAAACATGTGAGACAAAATATCTCTGTAGCGGCGGTTGTCGTGCACGAGCGCTCCTGCACGAAAAGAGTATCATCGGACATGACCCATACTGTAGGCTCTACCACACCTATTACCGATGTCTGGGAAGACAGTTGGCAAGCTATCTTAGAAAGGAAGACAAAGATGCTGTTTGAATCGATGAACTGTGCGTGCTGTCTCCAAATAGGCAGGTTTCATATTGGCTATTAGGAGATGCATTGGCTACGGAAATCGAGAGAGAATATCATAGAGCACGGTGCGTAGTACATGTAAGTACGATTGTGATGTATGCTGTGGCGCTCCTTGAGCTTGTTATTCTCGTTCTTTTCTTATGCGCATTTCTAGAGGTGGGGATATCCGAGCAGATGTCCCTAGCATGCTGGCTTGGTCATTTTGCCTACTCTATCGTTTCCATCATGATGGCATTCTGTCTCGTTGGTTTTCTACGCCATTTCTATCGAGACCCTCTCCCCTTTGGAGCACGTCAGTCACAGCGCTTGATTGTGGCAGGTTTCCTGCTCATTGTCACGATCGTGTTAGGAGGGCTTCTGCCAAATATAGGGGAGATTCCTGTTTCGAATAATGTCATTCCCATCTTCGTCTCAACAGAAAGGGGCGGCATTGAGCTGAATGCTGTCATCCTCGCTGTCTTCCTCTTTTGTCTCGCATACTTGGTACGGTATGGGAATGCCCTCAAAGAGGACTCTGACTCCATACTGTAATGGCAGTATCTTCTCATTCCAATCATGCGAGGGGGCGGGAGCGTGCCTATAGTCATGCGACTTGATCGAGTCATGGCAGAACGTAAGATTACATCGACAGAACTTGCCGAACGAATTGGTACTTCAACGGTCAACCTGTCCAACATCAAGAATGGGAAAATACGTGGCGTGCGTTTCTCCACACTCGAGGCCCTCTGCCAGGTGCTTAACTGCAAACCGGGCGATCTCATCGATTATCTCACCCCCGAGGAGGATGCTGCCGAACATGAACTAGGAGAGATTCGCGAATGGAACTACGGCAAGCGAACTAGTCGAGAGACATAGCTGCAAAGTTATCGACTCTCACACATACACATGAATCCAATCATCTGGCGTCATCTTTTTCTCGGATACTTTCCTCGGTGCCAATGCCGTATAGTGGACACAGCAATTTGCCCTCCCCCCTCACGGAGGAACACCATGGCCGACTACGTTCTCACCTGCTGCTCCACCTGTGACCTTACTCCTGTCCACCTCGATCGGCTGGGAATCAGGTACGTCTACTTCAACTATGAGCTCGACGGCGAGCAGTGCAAGGACGACTTCGGCCGTACCCACACCCAGCACGAGCTGTACCGGCGGATGCGTGCGGGGGCGACCGTACGCACGTCGCAGGTGAGTGCGGGCGAGTACCTGGACCTCTGGCGCTCCCTGCTCAAGGCAGGCAAGGACGTGCTGCATGTCGCCCTGTCCTCGGGCATCTCGGGAACGTACGGCTCGGCGTGCACGGCACGTGACGCCATCCGCCAGGAGTTTCCCGAACGCAGGATCGAGGTCATCGACTCGCTCTGCGCGTCATCGGGCCTGGGCCTGCTGCTGGACACGCTGGCTGGCCTGCGCAACGACGGTATGAGCATGGACAGGCTCGTTGCCTGGGCAGAGGCTCACAAGGCCGAGGTGAACCACTGGTTCTTCTCCAGCGACCTCACCTTCTTCGTGCGCGGCGGGCGCATCTCGCGTGCGGCGGGAGCCATGGGTGGGCTCCTCAGGATCTGCCCCGTCATGGAGATGGATGACGAGGGGGCCCTGCAAGTGCGCGAGAAGGTGCGTACCAAGCTGCGCGCCCAGCGGCGCATGGTCCGCAAGATGCATGAGCTTGCACAGGGTGGGGATGGGTATGCGCGCAAGGTCTTCATCAGCCATTCCGACTGCCTGAGAGACGCTCGGGGCGTCGGGGATCGCATCGAGCGGGAGTTTCCTCACCTGGACGGCCACGTGCACTACTTTGACATCGGCACCACCATCGGCTGTCACACCGGACCAGGCACCGTGGCCCTCTTCTTCTGGGGAACGCGGCGGTAGCCTACAACCCCATCTCGAAGAACTGCTGGTAGCGGTCGAGGACACCGGGCTCATGGAGGCTCGAGCGGAACGCGACCGTGCCTGGGGCGTCGGATTCGTTGAGCATGCCGTCTTTGGCCAGAAGGCTTCCCACCCGGCGTGCGGTGCCGTCTCCCCCATCGAAGAACGGCACGTCACCAAGCACGTCCGCGATCTGGTGCCGCACGAAGGGATAGTGCGTGCATCCCAGCACGACGGAATCCACACCCCCACGATACCGGCCGACCAGGTTCTCGATCAGCTCGTGCAGGTCGGCCCCGTCAAGCTCGCCCTGCTCGATGCGCTGGGCCAAGCCCTCGCAGGGCGCCTCGATGATCTCCGAGTCGCTTCCGTACGTGTGGGCCAGATGCTGGAACTTGTCCATGCGCAGGGTGACGGGGGTGGCCATCACGAGGATGCGGCGATGCGGGTCGTGCTCCGTGGCCGGCTTGAGTGCCGGCTCCACGCCCACGATGGGGAGGCTGGGCAGCTCGTCCCTGAGCGCGGCGGCAGCAACGCTCGTCGCGGTGTTGCATGCGATCACGATGGCCTTGGCTCCCTCGTCCACCAGGTCACCAACGATCTGGCGCGCATAGCCCAGGATCTGCTCGGGGGTCTTCTCGCCATAGGGGTTGTGGGCGGAGTCGCCAAAGAAGACGAAGTCCTCGTGTGGAAGCTGACGCACGAGGTGATGCAGCACGCTGATGCCGCCCAGACCGGAGTCGAAGACCCCAATGAACCCGCCCTTGTCCGCCATCGCCTCTCCCTGGTCGTTGCCGCCATCCACTATACGGCGTTTCCCCGGCAGCCATTGTGAGTCGTATGCATTTCTGAGGGAGTCGCGCGCACTTTTCTGGAGTGGCATGTTGCGATACCCCAGGTAGATAGCTTATTGTTATAGCAGCAAGCGCCCATTGCACCCGAAAAAGTGCGAACGACCCGAAACCGTTAGCTTACGCGACCGGCGTCCATGGAGAACGTCTGGTCCGCCACGGCCATGGTGCTCGCCCGGTGGCTCACGAGCAGCACGGTGCGCGCCCCTCGCTGCCCGTCCAGGCTCCGCAGGATGACGCCCTCGTTGAGCGAGTCCAGGCTGCTCGTGGGCTCGTCCAGGATAAGGAAGGGCGCATCGTGCAGGAACGCCCGTGCCAGGCCCAACCGCTGCCTCTCGCCACCCGAGAGCGTGTCGCCCAGCTCCCCCACCTCGGTGCCATAGTCCTGGGGCAGGCCCATGATGAAGTCATGCACCGAGGCGGCACGACACGCCGCCTCGATCTGCCCCTGTGTGGCGTCCGGACGGGCGATCAGCAGGTTGTCCCTGATGGTATCATGGAAGAGGTACGTGTCCTGCTCCACGAGCGCCTCGAGGTCGCGCAGGTTGCCCGTACGCACGGTGTCGATGCGCTGCCCGCTGATGGCGAGCTGCCCCTTGTCCACGTCCCAGAAGCGCATGAGCAGGCGGCAGAACGTGGACTTGCCCGAGCCGCTCCTGCCTGTGATGCCCACGATGCTCCCCTGCGGGATGTCCAGCGTCACGTCGTCCAGCACGCGCCCATCGTCGTATGAGAAGCCCACGCCGCGGGCGGTCGCACCGCCAAAGGCGATGTCCTCACCCTCCGTGACCTCCTCCACCACGGGCTCCTCGTCCAGGATGTCCAGCACGCGGCCCGCGGAGGCCAGCGTCCCCTGCAGCGTGGAGCCCAGGTTGGCCAGGGCGACCACCGGCCCAAACGAGCTGAGCGTAGCCACCGTGGACACCACCACGGCCGATGCGCCCACGGCGCCCCCACGCCACAGCAGCACGCCCACGACAAGCTCTGCCAGGGAACAGGCCGTGATGGCCGCACCGGCGGCCATGGAGCCCGTCGTGGTGGCATCGCGGAGGTCGCACTGCGTCTCCACAAGCTCCCGCGAGCGTGCGTCCAGCGTGCCCAGCCGCGCCGCACCCGCATCAAACTGCAGCACCTCGGCAAGGCCTCGCAGACCGTCCAGCACGAACGTGGAGAGGCCCGCCGCCTGCTCGCGCGATGCCCTGCCGCCATCGCCCGAGAGCCACGAGACGAGCACGGGCACCACCACGCCCACCACGAGGTAGCCGACAAGCGCCACAAGCGCCAGCTGCCAGGAGATGGTCCCCAGGAGGACCACCATGAGGGCACTCATGAGCACGGCGATGCAGATGGGCGAGATGGTGTGCGCAAAGAACACCTCGAGGAGCTCGATGTCCGCAGTGACCATCGAGACCAGGCTGCCGCGGTCGGCTCCCGCGAGCTTGGCGGGCGCAAGGCGCCTGAGGCTGGCGAAGACCTCGCTGCGGATGTGGGCCAGCAGCTTGAAGGCGATGTAGTGGTTGCAGCTCTGCTCCACGTAGTGCAGGACGCCACGGGCGATGGCCAGTGCGCAGAGGATGCCCACGCAGGCGCCCACGGAGAGCAGCGGTGCGCCGCTCACGAGCGAGACGGCCTCCCCCGCCGCAAGCACGGGCAGGAAGGTCGCACAGGCAAAGCCCGCCACGCCACACGCCACGGAGATGACCATGAACCCCGCGAGCGGCTTGGTGAGACCCAGCATACGCCACATGATGCGCGCGTCATGCCTCTTCGTCATGGGTGCCCTCCTCGGAAGTCGACGCGATGACGAGCGTGTCGTCCGCATCCGGCGCCACGGGACGCGGAACGAAGTGCTCGAGCGCCTGCTGCGCCTCCCACAGGCCGCGGTAGACGTCGCAGTTGTCCAGCAGCTCCTCGTGCATGCCGGTACCCACCAGGCGGCCCCGATCCAGCACGTAGACCCTGTCGGCGTCCGTCACGTTGGCCAGGCGGTGGCTGATGAGGATGACGGCCTTGTAGCGCGCGATGGCGTGCACCGCCGCCATGATGGCCTCCTCGCTCTCCACATCGATGTTGCTCGTGGCCTCGTCCAGCACGTAGACGGGCGAGTCGTGCATGAGCGCGCGAGCCAGCGCCAAGCGCTGCCGCTGCCCACCGGAGAGGTTGGCGGCCCGCTCGTCCAGGCGCGTGCCAAGCCCCTCCTGCGTGCGCAGGAAGCCTGCCAGCGAGACGGCCTCCAGCACCTGCCACATCTGCTCGTCGCTCGCCATTGGATCACCCATGAGCAGGTTGTCGCGGACGGTGCCCGCAAAGAGGTAGCTTGCCGTGGGCACGATGGTCACGTAGTGGGCGAGGGCCGTGCGATCGAAGTCGGTGATGGGGCGCCCACCCAACAGGACCGCACCCTCAAAGCCATGGGCCAGGCCCGCGAGCAGCGATGCGATGGTGGACTTCCCCGAGCCCGACTTACCCACGAGGGCCGTGATCCCCACGAGCGGCACGTCCAGCGACACGTCGTGCAGCACCTCGCGGCTGTCGTCCCACGAGAAGCTCACATGCCGCATGAGCAGGTGGTCTCCGGCATGCGGCCGCGCCGTTCCCGAGGGCGCGGGCTCCTCGAGATCCAGCAGGGTAAAGATCCTGTCCGAGGCCGCCATGCCGTTCATGGCGACGTGGAAGTACGACCCCAGCGTACGCATGGGACGGAAGAAGTCCGCGGAGAGCAGCACCACCACGAGGGCGGCAAAGAGATCGATGGATCCGCCGGCGAGCAGGGCCAGGGCCACGCCGATGCCCACGGCCGCACCGCCCAGCGCCACGACGTCCATCACGATGATGGAGTTGAGCTGCATGCGCAGCACCTTCATGGTGACCACGCGGAAGCGCTCGGCCTCCTCGTCCATGGCCTCATGGCGCCGTGCGTCGGCCTGGTAGATCTTGAGCGTCGTGAGGCCCTGCAGGTTCTCGAGGAAGGAGTCGCCCAACGTGGTGTACTCGTCCCAGTACGAGGAGAGGGTACGCTTGGCCACCTTCTGCACCGCCATGATGACGAGCGGGATGAGCGGCACGAACGCCAGCAGCACGAGCGCCGCGGGCCATGCCGCAGGCACGAGGGTCAGGATGGCCACGAACAGCGTCAGCGGGACCACAAGCGCATGGAACAGCTGCGGCAGGTACTGGCCGAAGTAGGTCTCCAGCTGCTCGCACCCCTCCACGGAGAGCTGCACGACCTCGGCCGTGGCAACCTGCTTGGTGTAGTCGGGCCCCAGGCGCAGGAGCTTCTCGTAGATCCGGTGGCGCAGCTCGCGCTTGACGTCCGCCGATGCCGCGAAGCCCTCGCGCAAGGCGGCGCGCGTGGAGAGCACCTTTGCCACGAGGGCGATGGCGCCAACCACGAGCACGCGCACGAGGTTCACCGCATGGGTGGTGCTTATGTCACTCGCGCCCACAACGGCGAAAAGCGCCGAGGCCACCACCCACACCAGCAGGACGTCCGAGAGCAGGCCCACCCACTGCGCAGCCACCGTGAGCATCACGTGGCGCAGGGCGCCGGGCACCAGATCAAACAGTCGTTTCCTCAGCATAGGGCCTCCATCGGGGAGCCGTGCCGCCAGGACGGATGGCCCCGCGCAGCCTGCAGGCGAATCCCCGTACGTGTTCGAACCTCTCAAGCATACCTAAAACGGGTTCGACGCACCTGAATGAAGGAATGGGGCTTTCGCTGCTTTGCCGGCTTTGATGGGACGTGGACATGCGCATACTGGATACGCTGTCCCCCAGGGCATCGTCCCCCAGGGCATCGCGCACCCGCACAACCGACCATCAGAGGAGGCCCCATGGGCAACGAGGGCAAGAAGGTCAAGGTCCACTACACCGGCACGCTGGACGATGGCACCACGTTCGACTCGTCGCGGGACCGTGGCGAGCCGCTGGAGTTCACCTGCATGGCCGGCCAGATGATCAAGGGCTTTGACGCCGCCGTGCGTGATATGGCCGTAGGCGACAAGGTGACCGTGCACCTGGAGCCCAGCGAGGCCTATGGCGAACATCGCGAGGAGCTGGTGCAGGAGTTCCCCGTGAGCCGCGTGCCACGGGAGATGCGTGGCGTCACGGTCGGCGACAAGCTCATGCTGCGGTCCTCCCAGGGTCAGCCCGTGCCCGTGAGGGTGGCAAGGGTCACGCCCAAGGAGCTCTACCTGGACATGAACCACGAGATGGCCGGCAAGGCACTCAACTTCGAGATCGAGCTGCTCGAAGTGGAGGGGTAGCCAACGCGCTTTTGGAAGGGCAGGGTGGCATGGCGGTCTCGTCATACAAGGCGAAGCAGCTCATCGTCATGAGGCGCGACCTCAGGATGCGCAAAGGCAAGATCGCCGCCCAGGCGGGCCATGCCTGCGTGGAGGCCGTGCTCATGGCGTTGGTGCACGAGGGACGTCGTGGCGAGCTGTGCGTGGACGCGGGTGGCCGGGTGTACCTGGACGATCCCCGCAAGCGCCACACGGCGCTCTACGACTGGTTCGACGCGGGCGTAGCCAAGGTGTGCGTGTACGTCGACTCGGAGGAGGAGCTGCTCGACATCGCGAACCAGGGTCGCGAGCGGGGCTTTCTCGTCTCGCTCGTCCGCGATGCTGGCCTCACGGAGTTCCATGGGGAGCCCACCTACACCTGCCTGGCCTTCGAGCCGCTGCGCGCCGAGGACATCGACCCCATCACCGGCGACCTCCCCCTGTACTAGGAACGCCAGAACCAAGAGAGCCCGGATGGACGAGTCGTTCGCAATCCTCTCCCCCACCACTGCGAGTCGTATGCAAATTATCGGGCTCTAACTGTACATATGAATCTATCAATAACTTATCTACCAGCACTTTTATAAAATCAGAGTCGTGCGTATTTGCATACGACTCCAAACGCGCGAGCGAGAAAATGCGAACGACTCAGGTGGGGCTCACATGGGGCCCAAGCTCAGGCGGAGAGGGACCCCACCAGACGGTTCAGCTCGTCCTCTTGGCCCATGCCCGTGAGGAACGCCACCCCATTGAAGGTGGGCACATCGTACTCCTCGTCGGGCTTGACCACGGAGACGAACGCGTCGGCGCCATCGAGCGCACCGGGCAGGCTCTCCAGCGCGACGGCATCCACCTGTGCGGACACGCCACGGTCATCCAGAAGCCTCTGGAGCTTGCTCGCCACGGCGTGCGAGGTTGCGATACCAGCGCCACACGCGACGACGACTCTCGCTGCCATACCACCCTCCATCCAGCGAACCACACGAACGTCTTGGAGTATACCCGGCCTCCCGACCCGGCCGGCCACCTCGCACGGAATGGAAACAGGCCGTCAGACGCCCGCACACGGCGGCGCCCGTCCCCTACGACGCCATGGCCTGGCCCGTGGGCGTGGAGCGCACCACGAGGTCCGCTGCCGCGTCTGGCGAGGTGGTCACCTTGTAGGTGATGGTGCGCGTCTCCTGGGGGTAGGTGTTCACCTGGCTCGACCACGCATCGAAGCCGTAGAGCGAGGGCAGGTGCCACACCCCGAACGCCGGCGAGTCCACACGAACGTCGCTGATGGTCCCGCCCGCGGGCGCCACCAGGATCAGCACGGAGACCATGTCGCCCGTGGAGCGCTTGTACTGCATGTTGCCCCCCGTGATATACGTGGGGGCGCTGGCGACGATCTGGTCGGTGATCATGTTCCCCAGCGTGGTGGTCACCTCGTAGGTCGTGGAGCCGTCCGCGTTCCTGGCCGCCGCGCCAACCGTCGTACGCAGGTCGAGGTACCAGGCAAGCTTCGCCCATGTGACATCGTTCACGTAGACGCCCAGCACGGGCTTGGTGGCGTCGGTCGAGAGGCCGCCCGAGGCGCCCACCGCGACAAGGGCCTGCTCCTCGTCCTCGTTGGCCATCCACACCTGCAGGCGCCCGTCGGCGGCGGACTGGCCGAGGGTGTCCATGAGGTCGGTCGCCTTGGCGGCGCCCAGGTTGCTCATGATGGAGGTGAAGGCCGTTGCCGCGGCGTCGGCAAAGAGGGCGTCCTCCGTCGCGTTCTGGTTGCCATAGCGCAGGTAGACGTTGTTCTCCAGCTCCTGCGCCGCATTGTCGCCCGTAAGGGTCGTGCCGTCCGCCACCGTCACGGGACCGGTCAGGGCCAGCAGGCGCTGCAGGAAGACGGGGTCGATCCCTATCACGCCATCGACGGCCTGGTGATGCAACTGCTGCCAGGCGGTGGCAAGCAGCGTGGCCGTGCGCGGAAAGTTGGGCGTGAGCGTGGCGGCATCGGCACGCGAGCCGATGGAGGAGCCAAAGGTGCCGACCTCCTCATCGGTGGCACCCAGCGAGAGGCCCTCCTTGCCCGCCAGGGACGCGAAGTCCCCCAACCTCATGACACCATCGCTCACCGTTAGCGTGCCCACCGACCCAGGGAAGCCACCCGACGCGCGCAGCTCCGCGTTGTTCTGGGCCACCACGAGATAGGTGCGCGTCTGCCCGTTGGCACCGAGCATCTGCGGGAGGTAGGGCAGGATGGCCTGGACGGAGTCCAGGCGGGCCTTGGCGGCGTCAACCTTGGTACGCAGCTTGGCAATCGCGGCGTCAAGCTGCGAGAGATGCGCCGGGGGCAGGGCGTCGATGGTGCTGGTGGCGCGGTCCAGCACGGGCGACGCATCCGCCATCACCGTACCGAGACCCTGCAGGGCATCCACGTTGATGGCGCTGTTTGAGAAGAGGCTCTTGAGGTCGAGCGCATCCGCATGCTGGGAGAGCGGTATGATAGCATTGTCCGAGACGTCCACGAGCGTGTCGGCCAGAGCGCGCACGGAGCGAACGTCATCGCCATACCCCGGGATGGCAGCGGCCACGCTCCACGCGGGAGACTGCACCTCGCCTTGGATCTCGTGGGCGGCAGAGCCGATGCGGGAGGCCAAGGGGGCGATCTGGTCCGTGTCGCCACTGGACGCGGCAGAGGCGAGGCCATCGACTGCGGTCAGGACGGCGTCGGCGTCCGTATGCACCTTCTGCGCGGAGCGCACGAGGGCAAACGCCTCAAGTCCCACGAGCGCCAGCAGCACGACCACGATGCCGGCGACGGTGATGGCGATGGTGCGCCGCCGCCTGCGCGGGCCGTGGCCATGGCGACCCGACGAGGGGGACGCCGCGCCACGTCGGGGCATGTAGACGCGCCTGGAGTCTGGATGCCCCTCCTGCGAGGCAGGTGTCTCCCCCTGGTCCACCTTGAAGTGCGTGCTGCCTGACCGCGCCATGCCAAACTCCCGTCCTGTCCTGGACCACTGGAGGCCAATGCCACGGATAAGTCTCGCACACGACGGCTCGGCATGCCATCAGGAAGCTACGACCTACAGCCAAACTGTGTAGGGCCACCCCCTACTGCCCCTGCTTGGCGTACTTGGCCTCGGTGGCCTCCTTGGCCGGGCGCCACCAGGACTCGTGCGTGCGGTACCACTCTATCGTCTGGCCCAACCCCTCAGGGAAGTCCGTGTGGACGGGCTGCCAGCCCAGCTCGCGCTCGAGCTTGGTGGGGTCGATGGCATAGCGGCGATCGTGGCCGGGACGGTCGCGCACCCAGTCGAAGGCATCGACGGGCTGGCCCATCACGTCGAGGATGGCCCGCAGCACGTCGATGTTGGAGCGCTCGCCGTTGGCGCCGATGAGATAGGTCTCGCCGAGGCGGCCCTTGGTGAGGATGTCCCACACGGCACGCGAGTGATCCTCGGTGTGGATCCAGTCGCGCACGTTCCTGCCGTCGCCGTAGAGCTTGGGGCGGATGCCGCAGAGCACGTTGGTCACCTGGCGCGGGATGAACTTCTCCACGTGCTGGTAGGGACCGTAGTTGTTGGAGCAGTTGGAGATCGTGGCACGCACGCCGTACGTGCGGTGCCATGCGCGCACGAGCAGGTCGCTCGAGGCCTTGGTGGAGCTGTACGGGGAGGACGGCCTGTAGGGGTCGTCCGGCTCAAAGCGCCGCGGCTCGTCGAGGGCAAGGTCGCCGTAGACCTCGTCGGTGGACACGTGGTGATAGCGCACGTCATGACTTCGCGCCGCCTCGAGCAGGCGGTAGGTGCCCACCACGTTGGTCTGTACGAATGGGTCGGGGTTGGCGATGGAGTTGTCGTTGTGGCTCTCTGCTGCATAGTGCACGATGGCATCGTGACCCGGCACGAGGCGGTCGAGCAGCGCGGCGTCACAGATGTCGCCCACCACGAGCTCCACCTGGCCCTCGGGGAGCCCAGCGATGTTCTCGGGGTTGCCGGCATACGTGAGCTTGTCGAGGACCGTCACATGGACCTCGGGGTGGTTGGCTGCCACCCAGCGCACGAAGTTGCTGCCGATGAAGCCGCAGCCACCGGTGACGATGATGCTTGTGGGCTCGAAGCTGTCGGGCATGAGGTGGCCTCCAAGGTCCGGGTAGGATATCTCGTCAAGCGGGCGTCAGCCCAGGTCGCGCGGCAGGCTGCGCACATAGTCGACCAGCTCGTCCTCCCAGTCGCGCGGCGAGAAGCCCGCCCGCGCCAGCTTGTCGAGCGAGAGGGCCGAGTGCACGGGGCGCGGGGCTATGGGGCCCTCCGCACCGGCATAGTAGGCCGCCGTGGAGACCGGCACGACCGCGCTGCCGTTACCGTTGCGCAGCTCGAACACGCGCGCGGCGATCTCGTGCCAGCTCCTCACGGCACCGGTGCCCGTAAGGTCGTAGGTCCCATAGGGCGCATGGGTGTCCAGCAGGTGGAGGATGCCCGCCGCAAGCTGGTCGGTGAAGGTGAGGCGGCCCAACTGGTCGTCGACGACGGTCACCTGCGAGAGCTCGTCCGCCGGGTCAGCCACGCGATCGGAGAGCTTGGCCATCGTCTTGGCAAAGTTGTGGCCCTCGCCGATGACCCAGCTCGACCGCACCACGTAGTGAGCGGGACAGCCCGCCACCGCAAGGTCGCCGGCGGCCTTCGACTGCCCGTAGACCGACAGCGGCGAGAGAAGCTCCCCCTCGTCGTGCTCCACGCGCGTGCCGTCGAACACGTAGTCGCTCGACACGTGCACGAGCGTGATGCCGTGCTCCGCGCAGCTGCGCGCCATGAGCGCGGGACCCGTGGCGTTGGCCGCCCAGCACGCGCGGCGGCCCCCGGTCGTCTCGGCCCTGTCCACCGCCGTGTAGGCCCCGCAGTTGATGACCGTGCCGTAGAGGCCCCAGTCGTACTGGGCGTAGTCCTCGGACTTGGAGAGGTCGAAAGTGTCGATGTCGCAGAAGTCGAACGTGTCGGCGTCGCCGCGCTCTGCGACCAGCGCGCGCACGGCATGACCCAGCTGGCCGTTGCAGCCGGTCACGAGCGTGCGCTTGGGTGCCACCGGCACGACGTCCCTCAACAGGGGATGGTGCCTGTCCGCCTCAGACAGCTCGCAGCGATCCAGCGGGATGGGCCACTCGATGGCGAGTGCGGGATCGGCCAGGCTCACGAAGGTGTAGGTCCTCTTGAGCTCGGCCGACCAGTGGGCGTCCACCAGATAGGCGTAGGTCGTGTCGTCCTCAAGCGCCTGGAAGGAGTTGCCCACGCCCCGCGGCGCGAAGATGGCGCGCGAGGGGTCGAGCGTGCAGGTGAACACCTTGCCAAACGTGGCGCTCCCCTGGCGCAGGTCCACCCAGGCACCAAAGACGGACCCCGTGATCACCGAGACGAACTTGTTCCATGGCTCGGCGTGGATGCCGCGCGTCACGCCGCGCTTGGTGTTATAGGAGACGTTGTTCTGCACCACGCGCAGGTCAGGGATACCCAAGGCGACCATCTTGGCGCGCTGCCAGTTCTCCTTGAACCAGCCGCGGCTGTCACCGTGCACGGAGAGCTCGATCACCTTGAGCCCCTCGATGCCCGTCTCGGTGACGCGCAGGTCCTTCTCGAAATCCATCAGGCGCTATCCCCTCGTCCTAGTCATCGTAGTGGCGGTCGGGGGCTATCTTGCCCTCGGCGACCGTCAGCAGGTGCTTGCCGTAGTCGCTCTTGCCGTAGCGCTCGGCGCATGCCAGGAGCCGCTCGCGGCTGATCCAGCCGTTCTCGTAGGCAATCTCCTCGGGGACGGAGACGGGCAGATCCTGCGCCGTCTCCACGGTGCGCACGAACTCGGAGGCGTCGGACAGCGATGCCATGGTGCCGGTGTCCAGCCAGGCATAGCCACGGCCCAGCGTTATGACGTCGAGCGAGCCGTCCTCGAGGTACATGCGGTTGAGATCCGTGATCTCGTACTCGCCACGCGCGGAGGGTCTTACCTGCGCGGCCAGGTCGCATACGCGCGCGTCGTAGAAGTAGAGGCCCGTGACGGCGTAGTTGCTCTTGGGATGGGCGGGCTTCTCCTCGATGGAGACGGCGTTGTAGGCGTCGTCGAACTCGACGACGCCAAAGCGCTCCGGGTCATCCACGCGGTAGCCGAAGACGGTCGCGCGGCCCACCTGCGCGGAGGAGGCGGCGCGGCGCAGGTGACGTGTGAGGCCGTTGCCATAGAAGATGTTATCGCCGAGGACGAGCGCGCAGGGCTCTCTCCCCACGAACGCGCGGCCGATCACGAACGCCTGGGCGAGGCCGTTGGGCTCGGGCTGCTCCGCATACGAGAGGGCAATGCCAAAGTCGGAGCCGTCGCCCAGCAGGCGCTCAAAGTTGGGAAGGTCGCGTGGCGTGGAGATGACCAGAATGTCCCTGATGCCTGACAGCATGAGCGTGGAGAGCGGGTAGTAGATCATCGGCTTGTCGTAGATGGGCAGGAGCTGCTTTGAGGTGACCGAGGTCAGGGGCTGCAGACGCGTGCCCGAACCGCCGGCGAGGATGATGCCCTTCATGCGATAGCGCCCCCATATCGTGCGTCATGAATCCGTGCCCATCCACTATAGCAACTGGCGTGCTGTCGCGCCGAGGGAGTCGAGCGGCGCAGTGGGAACGTGGGGTCGTGCACCCCAGGGATGCGCGGAGGCACGAGACGAACGCGGATGCCCCAAGCAGGGTGAGATCCCATTGCCTTCACCTCAGTGGCAGAGTGGTCCCACGTTCCCATCCCCTCTCGGGGATGAAGGTCGGGGGTACGGACGATTTCCTGGACATGTGAAGGCATGAGAGGAGATCATCCGTGTATGGCGAGGAGTTCAAAGCAAGGGCCCTGGAGGTTCTCGAAGAATGCAGCGGATCTTGTATTAGAGCCGCGCGGAAGCCCGGCATCGTCAGCTCCAAGGCGCTCCAACGCTGGAAGAACGACCTGGCCGAGCCCCCCCGAAAGGAGCATCG